>JAHQWL010000076.1 GCA_029856155.1 Promethearchaeia archaeon | reverse complement strand
TTTGACATTTCGAAACCTTTAATGTTTTCGAGGAAAGTAACTGTAAAGCCACTTCCTACCACAGACACAGCGACATCAGATCAATTTCAAGATCAAGAGGCCTTAAAAGAAGAATCCCAAGCTATTCCTTCAAAACCTGCTAAAGGTTTAGTTTCATTTCAAAAATTAGATAAAGATATTGATATAAAACCACTCAAAATTCCAAAGGCACCACAAAAAACCATAAAAAAAGCATCTATATCTCAAGAAATAAGTAAAGAACCCCAGATCGATAAAACAGATAATGTGACAAAACCTAAAGCAAAAATGCCCATAGAGATATTCAGCCCTCATGAAGATATCAAAAAAGAGATAGAAAAACCCCTAATTATCGATTTTACTAAAGAATTACAAAAAATTATTATAAGTAAAGGTAGTTCTTTAAGCTTAAATTTATGTAAAAATTTAATTATAGAATTAGAAAGATCTTTAGGGAGACCTGTAACAATTCAAGATGTGGAATTAGCAGCAGATTTCTTCGTCAAACAAGAACAGTTATCTTAATTTAAAAAATATATAATATCGATTTTTTAATTTCGTGTTGTTAGTTCAATAAAAGTTCAATATACACTTCTTTTAAAATAATTCTATATTCAAATAAATAATAGCATATTTTTTATGTAAAAGTATAGCTAATATCTATAAAATTGAATTAAAAAAGAATTTTAAATAAGGTTTTTAAAAATGAGTGTTATCAATGATCTTCGTGAATATTTTACTGAAATAATGAGATTGAATTACATCCAAGCATTACTTGGTTGGGATCAGGAAGTTAATATGAGGGGTTATAAATCTGTAGAAGGTAGATCTGAACAATTGGCACTTATAGCACAACTTATGCACAAGCGTTTAACGTCAGAAAAAGCAGAAAAATTAATTAATAAAGCTGAAAAACTTAAAGATTTAAATGAAATCGATGCTGCAATGCTAAGAGAAGCAAAAAGAGCTTATGAACAGGAAGTAAAATTACCAGAAGAATTAGTTATGGAAATAACAAAAACTGCTGGACTATCTCAACAAACATGGCAAAAAGCAAGAGAAAAAAAAGATTTCAAAATGTTTATACCTTTATTGGAAAAAACAGTTGAATTACAAAGGGAGAAAGCAAGGAAACTTGAAACTCATCCAGATTTATATTCTACTCTGATTGATTTATATGAACCAGGTGCAACATACAATTGGGTCGCTAATATTTTTAATCCAATAAAGCCTAAACTAATCGATTTTGTTAAAAAATTGAATTCATCAACTGATAAACCTGATCAATCAATATTACGGAAAAACTACGATCAAGATAAACAATTTAAACTTAGTCTCGAAATAATAAAAAAATTGAATTTTGACTTTGAAGCGGGACGTCAAGATCTATCAACCCATCCTTTTACAACAACATTATCTTCTACGGATACTCGAATAACTACAAGAACAAGGGAGGATTTTCTTAATGAATGTATTTTTGGAACTATTCATGAATGCGGTCATGCTCTATATGAGATGGGCTTTAAAAAAGAACTACATGACACAATATTGGGTACTGGTACTTCACTTGGAATCCATGAATCACAATCAAGAATGTTAGAAAATTTTGTGGGGCGTAGTAAAGAATTTTGGATGTATTGGTATCCGATTTTTCAAAAGACTTTCCCAGAAAACTTAAAAGATTATCCTATGGAAGAATTTCATCGTGCGGTTAATTCAGTTCAACCTTCATTTATTAGGGTAAATGCAGATGAGGTAACTTATGGATTACATATTATACTACGATTTGAAATCGAAAAAGATCTTATTGACGAAAAAATCCAAGTAAGTGAGTTGCCGCAAATATGGAATTCTAGATTTGAGGAATTGTTAGGAATCATTCCACCAGATGACAAAGAAGGTGTATTGCAAGATATACACTGGGGAATGGGAATGATTGGTTATTTCCCAACATATTTTCTAGGAACTTTATACGCAGCTCAAATGTACGATGTTGCATTAAAAAAGATGCCAAATCTACCAGAAGACTATAAAAAAGGTGAATTTTCAAATTTATTGAATTTTGTCCGAGAGAATGTTCATCAACATGGAGCTGTATTTAGAGCACCAGATTTAATAAAAAGAATAACGGGAGAAAACCTAAATTCTAATTACTTTATGAAGTACCTCGAAAAGAAATTTTACCCTCTATATAGATTATAACTTTTTTTTTCTATTCATCAAAAATATTAAGTTTTTGAATTAGAAAGCAAAAACTTTTTTGTATTACGTTAATTAGCATTCTCTATATAATTTACAAATAACTCCCTAAAATGATTAAAATATGAACGCAATGAAAGAACTTTGGGAATATTTTAATGAAATAATGAGATTATCTTATATTGGAGCTCTTTTAAGTTGGGATCAACAAGTTAATATGCCTAAGGGTTCCGTGAAAGGAAGAGCTGAGCAATTAGCACTAATGCAAAATTTAATTCATTCCAGAGTAAAATCAGATAAAACTGGCAAATTGATAAAAGAAGCTGAAAAATTAGAAAGCCTTAGTGAAATAGATTTAGCGATGATAAGAGAAGCAAAAAGAGAATATGATCAAGCAATCAAAATTCCTAATGAGTTAGTGGCTAAAATTGCTAAAATTTCGTCATTGGGGCATATAGAATGGGAAAAAGCAAGAGAAAAAAGTGATTTTTCAATATTCAAGCCTTATCTCGAGAAAATTATTAAATTAAGAATAGAATTCGCCGAGAAACTTGATAAAGGTCCAACATTATACTCAACTTTATTAGATTTGTTCGAACCAGGTGTTACTTATGACTACATCTTAAAAGTCTTCAATGGATTGAAACCTAAATTAGTAAAGATTGTCAATAAGCTAAATAGTATGTCTGATAAACCTAATCAATCAATCTTAAAAAAACATTATGATGCTGAAAAACAATGGCAATTAAGTCTTGAAATAATTAAGAAACTCAATTTTGATTTTAATACCGGACGACAAGACAAAGCAACACACCCTTTTACTACTTCATTATCATCTATAGATACAAGGATAACCACTAGAATACGTGAAGACTTTCTTCCTGATTGCTTATTTTCCACAATTCATGAATGTGGACATGCTCTTTACCAAATGGGATTTAAAGAAGAGATTCATGATACATTATTAGCTGAGGGGTGTTCTATGGGGATTCATGAATCTCAATCTCGAATGTGGGAAAATGTAGTTGGGCGTAGTAAGGAATTTTGGACGTATTGGTATCCTATCTTTCAAAAAACTTTTCCGGAAAATTTGAAAAATTATCCAATGGAAGAATTTCATCGTTCTATAAATGTAGTACAACCATCATTTATCCGAGTAGATGCTGATGAGGTGACTTATGGATTACATATTATACTACGATTTGAACTAGAGAAAATGATAATCGAAGATAATCTTCAAGCAAGTGAATTGCCAGAACTATGGAATACAAAAATGGAGGAATTATTAGGAATAGTACCTCCGAATGATGCTCTAGGTGTACTACAAGATGTACATTGGACAAGTGGATTCGGTTATTTCCCTAGTTATTCTTTAGGAAATCTTTATGCTGCTCAAATATATAATCATGCTTTAAAAGAAAACCCTTCTTTACCCCAAGATTATGAGAAAGGAGAATTCTCTAACCTTTTAAATTATCTAAAAGAAAAAGTGCATCAATATGGTAAAATCTATAGAGCTCCCGATTTAATTCAGAAGATTACTGGAGAAGATTTAAATCCCGATTATTTTATTAAATACGTTGAAGATAAATACTATCCTATTTATGGAATTTAGATTTTTTCTTTTTTTTTTACCATGTAAGTAAAACTTTATATTTATAAAATCTTAATTTTAGAAAAATACTAACAACAAAGAAGTTATAATCATTATTTTATGCTATTACAAATAAAAAAATTTTCTGAAAAACTATTACTTCCTTTAGGGAAAAAGTTAGTAAAAATCCCGGCTAACTATTTTACATTATTTGGTTTAATTTCCGCAATCATTTCATTTTTTGGGTTAGTTTTTAATTGTTTAGCAATTATAATCATTTTTTTGTTTATTACTGAATTTTTTGATCAATTAGATGGAGTCGTTGCTCGCCTTCAAGGACCTACCACATTGGGAAGCTTCTTAGATTCCACTTTAGACAGAATTGGAGATTTTTTCTTATTTACTGGAGTAATTCTTGGAGAATATACAACACTAGAAATCGGGCTATTTGTTCTTATTGGAGCATTCTTAACTTCATATACAAGAGCTAAGATTGAATCATTAGGAGTAGATAAATTATATGGTGTTGGGATTATTGAAAGGACTGATCGCGTTCCCATTTTATTAATAGGAGCAATACTTCAGATTTGGGTTCCCTCTGCCTTATGGTGGACGATGATTATTTTAGCAGTTGGGACTCATATAACTGTACTTCAAAGAATAATATTTGCTTTTCGTAAGTTTTCTAAAAAGAGTGAAACCCAAAAGTCAGAATAGTTTTATTCTATCCAGAGATGTTTTTGTTTCCATAATTACTGTTATACTAAAATTGCATTCGATTGAATAGTATAATGTTTATTCCCATAATTATAGTAGTAAGTGTTATTCCTAAGGTTAATGCTAACATTTGAGTGTCTAAACCAGGTATAAAGAATGTAGGTAAGATTATAAGTGAAGATAATTGACTTCCTAAATATACAGATAAAATTGCTGCTACAGGTACAGATGAGATTAAAACACCAAAGAGAATCCCTATTGAGCATGTAATTGCCATCGAAGAAATCCCGATAATTAAAGATTCAAATGTTACGTTTAGGTAATTCTCTATCAAATCACCTGTAAAGGCATCAATAATAAGCCCGATGGTAAGAGAAATTGACACAGCAATAACTAAACAGAGATATACAGCTAAAAATTTTGCTAAAATTAAGCTACTTCTCCTTACAGGTCGGATTAAGAATAATTCATAAACATGGCGATTTTTTTCACTAACAATTGTAGTACTTAGCATTATAACAGAAAGTGTGCCTCCTATGCTTGAAACAACAAGAGCTACCAAAAATGAAATAGGCATTCCTTCCAATTGATTAGGATTAATATATTGAATTAAAAAAGACAATAAAGGCAAGCCAAACCAAAGTACAATCATAACTTTTGACTTTGCATATCCCTTTAACTCATCAAGGAAGAGTAATAACAAACTCAAATGGTTTCACCTCCAACGAGTTTTAAATATACATCTTCTAAACTCGGTTTAAGCAGAGTAAAAGAACGTATTTTACAATTTTGATCCATTAATATTTTAATAATCTGATTGATGCTTAAATCAACATCAACATTGGATTTTAAGTGGATCAATTGTTTATTTGATTTGACATTTTCAACAAAATCAACATCAGTTAAATTTTCCAAATCTTTGCAAAGAGCAGTTTCGTCAGCAACAATTATTTCTAAAATATTTCCTACTTCAAAACTATTTTGGAGCTCTTCTGGAGTTCCTATTGATATTATCCTACCTTTATTTAATATTCCAATATTGTCAGCTATGTCTTGTACATCGCTCAAAATATGGGAAGAAAATAAAATAGTAATTCCACTCTGTTTAAGCTTTCTAATGATTTTTTTGAATTGAAATCTCATATTTGGATCTAAACCAGATAACGGTTCATCTAATACTAATATCTCTGGCTCATGGAGAAGGGCTTGACCCAACCTTAATTTTTGAAACATTCCTCCGGACAAATGGACAATTCTTTTATATCTTACTTCTGAAAGATTCATCAATTCCAAAATCTCTTGAGTTCGATTTTCAAGGTGATCTGAACTAAGTCCTGATAGACGACCAAATGTTTTAAAAGCATGGTCCACAGTACGCCATTCTTGGAAGCCAGCTTCTTGTGGGTGGTATCCTATTAGATTATATAATTGTTTTCTATTTTCTGATGTACTTTTTCCATTAATAAAAACGTCACCACTATAATCTCTTATTAAACCAACTAAAATTTTAATAGTGGTCGTTTTTCCAGCACCGTTAGGACCAATATATCCAAATACCTCTCCTCTTTGAATATTAAAAGAAATTTTATCTAAAGCAAAGAATTCTTTATAATTTTTAGACACTTCTCGAAATGCAATATAAGAATTATTATTCAAGCTATTGAAACACTCTTATTATTATTAGGTTAAAATATGAGCGATATAATAATAAATTTATTACCCTCTCAAATTCGAAATGGTAGGGTAAAGTAAATTAAAATTATTGTTTTTTATTATACTTTCTTAATCTAGGAGGAGGAACAAACACCTTTCTTGGTTTTTCTAATAAAGATATTGCATTCTCGGGACAAAAATGAGCACAAACACCACAACCGATGCACCATTCTGCATTTATTTCTGCTTTATTATTATCATCTCCCTCAATTGCTTCTACAGGGCATTTTTCCATACAAGTACCACATCCGACACATTTACTCTTATCAATTTCAGATATGAAATTAGTTGAGTTTATCATAGCTGTAGTTCCCTTTCTCCACCAATCAAATATTCCACAGCAACATTTACAACAATTACAGATACTAGTTTCATCTTTAGAGATATCAGAATGTGGGTGCCAAGCTTTATGGACTAACCCATCATTTTCAGAACGTTTTAATATTGACAATGCTTCATCCTTTGATATCATTCTCCCAAAACCTTGTTCAACAACATATTTTGCAGATTTACCAAGAGTAAAACAATTTTCTCTTAATTCTGTCTGTTTACATGGATTTGATAATAAATCTTGATGATGACGACAAAAACAATGACCTACAGCAATATCATCAAATTTTTCTATAATTTCTTCGACTTTTTGGGTGATCATTATTTTCTCTTCGGGAACTTCTATGTCTTTATTAACCAATATCTGAATTTCTTCTCCTTTTATATTTTTATCTAAAAAAGGGACAGTCCGATCAAAAGGAGGCATCCTTTCAAATAAAGGCAGAACTGTATCGTAATTCTTCTGAATAAATTCGGCTAATTCATCAAATAATTGAGCAAATAATTGAGCAATTTCTTTCTCTTCCTCATTAAAACTAATTCGTTTCATAAAAGTATACTCGAATGCCCCTACCATAATTAATGGCATTAATCTATATACCATTATCCCTTTCGAATTAGGTTGATTAAATAAAAATCCGTTCTTAGCTAGTTTTTTTATATGAATCTCTATCTCATCCTTAGACATTTTGGTACTTTTTATTAATTCTTCCATTGTTTGAGAAATTTTTCTTTTAAAACCCATAATAAAATCCAATTGTGCCTCGTCAACCAATAATTTCAATAGTTCAATCATCGTATTATTTATTGGAAATGGAAGAAAACCTGCTTTTACAATAGTTCTTGCTGCCCTTCTGTATTTATCTTCTGACATTTTTATCAAATATATTATAGTCGTTTATGATTATTTGGTTAATAATTAATCTTAAAATTAAATATTACCCTTATTAGTTATTATAGATCCAAATACTTAAGAAAGAGGAAGAGAGAAGATGGTAAACGTCTTAATAGTGGGACATGGAGCAAGAGAGCACGTTATTGGTGAAACTCTTGTTAATGGAGGGGCTAATTTATTTTCTTTTATGAGTTTTAAAAATGCTGGATTAGAGGATTTAAGCAAAAAAGTAAAAATTCATTCTGAAACAGATTTTAGAGAAATTATTGATTTTTGTCAAAATAATAAAATTGATTATGCTGTAATTGGACCTGAGGCTCCATTGGTTGTTGGAATTGTTGATGCACTTGAAAAAGGTGGAATCCCATGTATTGGTCCTAAAATAGAAGCTGCTCAACTAGAGGGTTCAAAAGTATTTACCAGAAATCTATTAGAAAAATATAATATTAAATCAAATGTAAAAAGTAAAGTTTTTAATTCAATGGATGGAATTGAGAGCTATATTAAAGATATAGGTGCAGAAAATATTGTAATAAAACCAGAAGGCTTAACTGGGGGCAAAGGTGTTATGGTTTATGGAGATCATCTCTTCTCAAAAGAAGATATATTGAATTATTGTTTAGAATTGGTTAAAACGAATAAAAGATTGCTTTTGGAAGAAAAATGTATTGGTGAAGAATTCACCTTACAAACGTTTGTTGATGGAAAAAATGTTCTTGGCTCTCCATTAGTTCAGGATCATAAAAGAGCTTATGAAGATGATAAGGGTCCAAATACGGGAGGGATGGGATCCTATTCTATGGAAGACCATCTTATGCCCTTTATTTCGCAAGAAGATGTTAATGAAGCGCTTGATGATATGAAAAAGACTGTAGCAGCTATAAAAGTAGAAACTGGTGTTGAATATAAAGGATTTTTGTATGGACAATTTATGAAAACGGCAGGAGGATTGAAATTAATTGAATATAATTCTCGATTTGGTGATCCTGAGGCTATGAATGTTTTACCGCTCTTAAAGGGAAATCTAGTAGATATTTGTTGGGCTATTATTAATGGAAATTTGTCTCCAAATTTTAAATTTGAAAATAGCGCTACTGTGTGTAAATATCTAGCTCCAGAGGGATATCCCCTCAATCCTAAAAGTAATGAACAAGTCAAAATAAATATAGAAAAAATTAGAAAATCTGGAGCAAAATATTATTATGCTTCAGTATATCGAAAGGATGGAAAGATATTTACTACATCTTCAAGAGCAATGGGTGTATTAGGGATTGCTAAATCTTTGGAGGAAGCAGAAAAGATTGCTGAAACAGGAGTAAAATGCATTGAGGGAAAACTTTTTCACAGAAAAGATGTAGGTACACGAGCATTATTACAGAAGCGTATTGATCACATGAGTTCTCTTTTGAATAAATAAAAACTGTTTTATGTTTTACATGGTTCCTAATTAATAGTAGTTTATATTCTATAATCATCAAATTATAATATTATATATATTAGATATTTCTTGAAACTATGAATTGGCATGATAAAAATGCAGAATTTAATGCTTTAATAAAAAAACTCTTTCATGATGAAGATTGGCAGAAAAGAGCTGAAGCAGCTAGACAACTCGGATTATTAAAGGATGGAAGAGCCACAAATCTAATGTGCAGAGCTCTTAGATCTGAGAAAGATCATATTGTTATTAATAAAATAATAGAAGCTTTAGGGCGAATCAGAGATGGAAGAGCTACATTAAGGATCATAGAGCACCTTAAAGAAGAACAAGAAAAATATGAACCAGATAAATATAGAATTATATACATAATAGAAAGTCTAACAAGGATTAAAGATAAAAGAGCATTAGCACATTTAGGACCATTATTAGATTCTTCTGATGATGAAATTAAAAATTTAGCATTAAACGCCTTTAATATTATAGAACCAAATTGGAAAGAAATAATTAAGCGAGAAAGAAATAAGCCAATTCAAGAAATTTTTAAACTAAAAGACTAATGGAAATATTTTTCTCTCATATAATAAATCTTTAATAAGTAGTTTTTTAACATTTCAACTTTTTAATTCATAAATTAATTTGCAATATTCTATAAGAGGACGGTTTTTTTGAATAAAAAGCAGATTTCTTGTTGGGATCTAGAAGGGCCTATTAGTATTATCGATTTTGCGGCTGAACTAGGAAAAAAATTAAATAAAAAGTTGGAGTTGGATTTGCACGAATATAATATGGGCGAATTTTTTACTATGATTTCTAAATATGATGATTATATTATTGAGGTCCCTGGAGTTAAAGAAAAACTGAATATACCGGAATATCAACCAGGAGATACTCTCAGATTATTAGCCCCTTTATACGCGTCTTGTTTCACAGACGAAGAATTAGTCAGTTTAGCAAAAAATAATTTAGGTCTGCTACCGGGATGTAGAGAGTTAATGAAAATTTTACGGAAAAATTGGAATATATTCGTGATTTCTACAAGTTATTCACATTTTGCGCATAGAGTTACAGCGGCTCTAAAAATACCAAAAGACCATGTATATTGTACCGAATTCAATATACAAAAATTAAAAAAGAGTTTCTTGGATATTGAAGATGCAGTAAATGTATTAACACAGAAGATATTTAAAAAGTATCTTATGAATAATAAAGATCTTAATAGTATTGTTGAAGATTTGGATGAATTTTTTTGGATTAACTCTGAATCAGATTATGTAAGGATTATGAATCAAATCAAAGTTAGAGGCGGGAAAAGAAAAGAGTTAGCAATTGAGGAAATATCTAGAATAACAGAAATGCCAATTTCAGAAATGATTGCTTTAGGAGATTCAATTACAGATATAAATATGCTTCAAAGAGTAAATGATGAAAATGGTATCGCTGTTTCGTTTAATGGAAACAAATTTAGTGTTGAACGAGCAAATGTAGCTCTAACTACTACAAATTCTTTAGGAGTGTTACCAATTTTTCAAGCAAATAAAAACTTAAAGGATTTCTTAGAACATTGGGAATATAATTTTAAAAACTTTCAAAAAAACCCTAAAAACATACCAAATGATTTAATCTCAAAGGAATGTAAAGAATATTTAATAAAATATAATTTTTTACCTGAGATTATAGATTTAACAAACAAATCAAAAGAACAATTAAAGGAAGTAATTTTGAGACAAGAAAATATGAGAAAATTCATTAGAGGATGGGTCAGCAAATTAGGTTAGATTGGACAAAATCAATTTATTTCTTATTATTCTTTACATTATACAAATTAGCTTTAATAGATTCTAGATAGATAAAAATATATTTTAAATCACATAATTTTTTCATAAGAAAGGATAAATTTTCTATTATATTATTGGATTAAAAAAATCCTAAAATGTTAAATGGGGTAATTGTAAGAGATGACAAGCACTTTCGAAAACTTCAGTAAACTTGGTCAGATTTTTTCTGAAAATATTGATGATCTTATATTCATAATTAATGATAAATATCAATGTGAATATACCAATTTTGGAGATTGTACATTAAATAAAAAATTTAATGAATTCATTCATCCAGATGATTTCAAACGACTAAATAAACTAATAAAAGATACTTTTAGAACGGGTTATGGAATTGAAGAGGTTCAAATTAAATATAAAGGTAAACCGTTTAAATGGTATGAGATAAAAGGAAAAAGTTTTATAGATAATGAAGATAAGAAAAAAAAAGCTATTTTACTCAGTAGAGAGATATCTAAGTTTAAGAAACTTGAGTTTGAGATAAAAAAAAGCCAAGCTCGTTTTGGTGATTTAGCAGATTATATACCAGAAATACAATTTTGGAAGCTTCTTCAAACAAGAGAAGGGAAGAGTGTTGTTCAGAAAACTAGAGAAATGTTAGAGTTAGTATTGGATAATATTCCTCAGCTTATTTATTGGAAAGATACAAAATTGGTTTATATGGGGTGTAATAAGAATTTTGCGCTCTTGAATAAGATCGATGAACCAACAAGTATTATTGGAAGTACAGATGGGGATTTAATTTGGCTAAAAAAAAATCTTAAGTCTATTAAAAACAAGGAAATTGAAGTAATGAGAAAAAATAGTGCTGAATATAATGCTATAGAATCATTATCTACAATTAATGGAAAGCAAACATGGTTTGAGGTTAATAGAATTCCTTTACATGACCCAAAAGGAAAGGTTGTAGGAATTTTAGTCACCTATGAAGATATTACAATACGTAAAAGTGCAGAACAAAAATTAAAAGAATCAGAAGAAAAATATCGAGGAATCCTTGAAAATATAAAAGAAACTTATTTTGAGGTTGATCTAAAAGGAAATTTTACTTTTTTTAATGATGCTTTCCTTGATCTTATTGGATATTCTAAAAATGAATTACTTGGTGCTAATTATCGAAATTTTGTTGATGAGGAAAACAAAAACAAAATTTTTAAAGTTTATAATGAAGTATATCAAACCTCCATGCCAAAATCTGGTTTACAGTATCAATTTCGAAAAAAGAATGGAGATTTAGCAACATGTGAATCTTCTGTATATTTAAGGTATAACTCTGAGGGGGATAAAATTGGTTTCAGTGGAGTAGTAAGAGACATTACAGAAAAATATTTTCTAGAACAAAAAATTAAAGATTCGGAGACAAAATATCGTCATCTCTTTGAAAATTCTCCCTATTCAATTATAATAATTAATAGAAAAGGAGTTATAATTGATTGTAATCCCGTAACTGAGAAAATATTTAATAGGAAGATTGATAGTTTAATTGATAGAAATTTCTTGGAAGTAACCATAAAACCTGAAAGTGTTTTACCTCTATTTAAAGAAAGATATCAAAATATTCTGAAAGGTGCCGTTCCAGAACCACTTGAAGTTCAAATTTCAAGATCACAAAACGGAAGTTTAATGTGGATCAGTATTGATGATACTCTCGTAGAAATTGGAGGTGAAATTGTTTTTCAAGTTATAATACAAGATATTACAGAAAAAAAAAGAGCTGAACAAGAATTAAAGAAATCTCAAGAAGAATTAAAAATATTAAATAGAGAATTAGAGCAAAAAGTACTAGAACGGACTAAAAATCTAATAGAATCTGAACAACAATATCGAGCTACAATTGATTCATTAAATGATCCTTTACATGTAATCAATAATGAATTAATAATTATGCTAGTAAACAAAGAACTTAAAAATTGGCTTTTTAAATTAGATATTGGGGCAGAAATTTTAGGTAAGCATCTCTCTGAAGCATTTTTCTTCTTACCAGATAAAATTTATGAAGAATATCGCGAAGTTTTTGAAACTGGTAAGCCTTTAATCACGATCGAAACTACTATATTACCAAATTTTGATGTCATTACTGAAACGCGCAAAATTCCGATATTTAGTGAAGGTAAAGTCAGTCAAATAATCACTATTATTAGAGATATCACCGAAAGCAAGAAAATGGAAAATCAACTTATAGAATCCGAGAAAAATTTCAGAAATATGATAACTAATTTAGATGAAGGATATTATATGGTACAATGGGAAGGAAATATAATATACCATAATCCAGCATTTAGCAAGATAGCAGGATATGATCTTAATGAAAATTTAATAGGAGAACCAGCTCCATTTTCTTGGCAAAGACCAGAGGATCAGAAGAATTATAGAAAAGAATTACAAAAAAACGGATTAATTCGAAATTATACCGTACCTGTAAAAAAGAAAAATGGAGAAATAATTATTATACAATTAAATGCTCACTTAATAAGAGATGATAATAATAATCCCATAGTTATTGAAGGGACTTTTTCTGATATTACTGAAAAATTCAGATTAGAACAAGAATTATTAGATTCTGAGAAGAAATTAAGGGAACAAAATATTGAATTAAGAAAACTTGATAAAGTTAAGAATGATTTCATAACAATGGCCGCCCATGAATTAAAAACACCACTCATTTCAATTTCTGGTTATACAGATTATATTTTGATGAAGCATAGGAACCAAATCAATCCTGAAATCACAACAGACTTACTGACAGTACAGAGAAATGTTAATCGATTAGAAATTCTAATGGATCAGCTATTAGAGGTTTTAAAAATAGACGAGAATGAATTAAAATTACAAAAGGAATCAATAAATGTCAGTAATATCATTAATGAGTGCCTTGATGAATTAAGTTATCTAATCAATGAAAAAAATCTTGAGATAATATTAAATATCGAACATGAAATCATATTGAATGTAGATCATACACGAATTTTCACAGTTTTTACTAATTTACTTTCAAATGCGATTAAATTCACTCCTGATTATGGATGGGTAAAAATATCTTCTAAAACAAAAGATAATGAGTATATCTTTGAAATTAAAGATAACGGAATTGGCTTAGCTCAAGACGAAATAGGACGATTATTTAAAAAATTTGAAAGAATTAAACCGCCAATTATTAATGATCATATTAATATTAAAGATTCTGGAACGGGTTTAGGTCTTTATATTACTAAAGGGATTATATCTGCTCATGGAGGTAAAATTTGGGCTCGTTCAGAGGGAGAGAATAAAGGTTCAGCATTTTGTTTTACTATACCAATTTAAATTTTTTCATAACATTGACATTGGCTTTCTAGATTACGAGAAATCATTGATATTTCAAATTATATTATATCAATTAAAATTCTACATAAATTAATTTTCTTTTAATAATAACCAGATATTGATTTAACTGTTATGAAATATTATTGCTTTTTTAGTAATTAAAATAAAGCATTCTATAGTATTATTGAAAGGTAATAATGACAACCTTAATAATTACAGAAAAAAATAAAGCCGCAGAAGCTATTGCAAATGCATTAGGAACAGTTAAAATAATAAAAAAAGCTAAAGCATTAAATATTTACTTAGTTGAATCAAAAAATATTTATGTAGTTCCATTACGAGGACATATCCTTGAATATAGGAATACAGATGTTTTTAAAAGTTGGACAAAAACGAGTCCACGAGACATTATAACAAATCCTAATGCAATTGAAAAAGTACCTAGTAGTTATGCTTATCCACATATAAATTCTTTAAAGGAATATTCAAAAATTTCTAATCATTGTGTCATCGGGACAGATGCTGATATAGAAGGTTGCAATATTGGCCTGTTTGATGCACTACCATTTGTAAAACATATTAATCCTAGTATCAAAATATCGCAATTATGGCTTAGTTCTCTTCAAAAAAATGAAATTTTAAATAAATTTACTAATCTTATAAGTCCAAAATATAGTTGGGGCGAATCGGGAGAGGCTAGAGCAATCATCGATGCATTCATTGGTTTTTCAGCTACTAGAGAAATAACAAATACTCTACGTCCTTTATTAAATAAATTTAGAGTTAGATTTACTTCAATTGGCCGCGTTCAGACTAGTCTTCTTTATTTAATATATCTCAGGGAACAAGTGATTCTGAATTTTATTCCAGAACCCTATTTTCTAATTGATGCTGATTTGTTTCATGTAAATGGAGTTTTTCGAGCACATCACCAACATAATCCTTTCATGAAGGATAATGAAGTCATAGTTAGAGAAATTTTTCAAAAGATTAAAGATGAGAAAATTGGTAAGATCGTTAATAACTCTAAAAATGCATTAAGAAGAGCCCCACCTACTCCATTGAATACATCTAAAGCTTTAGTCCTGTTAACAAAAAACTTAAAAATTTCAGCTAATATAGCTATGCGGACTATGAATGCTTTATATCTTAATATGTTAATTTCATATCCGAGAACTGATAGTGATGTATATAAGTCTGATTTTAATCACTTTGAAATCTTAAAGAAATTCACTTTACATTCCCAATTTAAAAATTATTCTATGAATCTTTTGAAGAATAATAGAACAAAACCAACGAAAGGAAAGAAAGATATGGGCGATCACCCCCCTATTACACCTCTTGAAAGTATAGAGCTTAATAGTTCAAGATTTGAAAATGATTTACAAAAAAAAGTTTATAATATACTCGCACGTCATTATCTAGCACTCTTTGGAGAAGAAGCCTTGGAATCAAAACAAGTTTTAAAAATTCTCATAAAAGAAGAGCCATTTCAAGCTCAATTTGTAGCATTAATCTCTCCAGGATTTCTAGAAATTGCTCCTTTTCTTAAACCAAAATATGACTCTATCATTCAAATTATTGGAAATGACATCCCATTAAAGGAGGTTTTATTTATCCAAAAAGAAACAAAACCCCCTCCTAGATACAATGATACGTCATTGCTTAAAATAATGGAAAAAAATCATTTAGGTACGAAATCTACTAGACCAGTTATCATAAAATTATTGCAAACTCGTAGTTTAACAAAAAGATTGAAACTTCATTATTTTATAACGGATTTAGGTAAATTTATAATAGAAAATTTAATTGAAATATGGTTACCATTTTTAAAGCCCGATTTTACAAGAAAAGTGGAGGAAAAACTTGAAGAAATTAAAGATAAAAAAAAGAAAATGAATGATGTTGTAGATGAGATAAGAAATGAGTTTTTACAGCTGTTTGATAAATTCTTGGTAAATAAACATAAATTAACTTCTAAAATTGATACTTATAAGATGGATTATACGATCCCACTCACTACTTCAAATTGTCCTTTTTGTATTGCATCTCCTATGAAATTCATTGATATTAAAAGTAAAAGATTTTTAGTTTGTTCTAATGAAAATTGCAAACACTATTTATCCTTACCAAAGAATGGAAAATTACAATTGTTAAATTCAGTCTGTTCAATTTGTAATTTTAATATTTTTAAAGTTGAACTTAGAAAAAATAATAAACTCCTTACTTATTATTTATGTCCTAAATGTTGGAATGAAAGTTTTAAAGAAAAATCAGGTAAGGGATTCTGTTCTAATTGTGAGGAATACAGAATTTTTAAAGGCAGATGCATAAAAAAATAAAATATTATTTATTATTATCCTAAAAACAAAAAAATATTCGATTATACTTTCATAACATGAATAAATTTGGATTTCTTTCTTTAATTCTGACATTTATTTTTTACTTCCACTTTATCATCCCAATAGGATTTTATTTTCAATTGAAAAATCTATTTATCAGCTGTTATATAAGAATTTCTATTTAATAACTTATATAACATAAAAATACCATCTTTATATTTATATAAAACCTAATCGTGTTGAAGAATTTAAAGAAATAATCGGCTTTCTTAAAAATAATTCGATAATTTTATTTTTTTCTTCTTAAAGAAAATCATTTGCATCAAACCTATATGCTGCTCTCGTAAGTCCAACGTAATTATCTGATATCTTATAATAAAGCTTACCATTCACTATCTTCTTCTGCAGATAGTTATTTTTTATATAATGATTCAATGAAGTTACCATTGTACCCAAAGTAACACTTCCAATGAATCCATGTTGCCTTTTAGTAACTCTTATTATTTCTAATTCAGAATGCCAATGACCATCGAGGAGGGCAATTAATATTTCATTTTTTATTGGTGTTTTGATATCCTTAATTCTATTGAACAAATGGGAATAACTTGGTTTATAAAACTTATTTTCTTCAAATTCATCCATCTTCATTTATACCTTTAAAAGTAGTAGTTATAATATAATTTAATATAAACATTTCTTATTTAACAAAATGTAT
Source organism: Promethearchaeia archaeon (assembly GCA_029856155.1). Taxonomy (GTDB): domain Archaea; phylum Asgardarchaeota; class Lokiarchaeia; order Sigyniarchaeales; family SOKP01; genus Loki-b32. Next base: position 3,776 of record JAHQWL010000076.1, on the reverse strand, counting down.
TATCTCAATGTCATTAGGATATTTCGCAAGAATAAGTTAAATCATATTAAAGTAAATTAGGTGGTATTCCCTCCTCAAAATATTTTGCGCGAGTAATCCAATTTTGAGAAAATTCGGGAATCATTGCTAAAATTGATCCTCCAATCCACACAGAAAATGTTCGTTCCATTGGAGCGATAATTCTAATTCCTAAATTCTTTTTCTTTCGTCTTGCTAACTCTAATTCTAATTCTTGATAGATACGCGATTTTAAATTAGGAAACATAGATGAACCACCCGAAAGAAAAATATTATTTAATAACTCAGTACGAATATCTAAATCACAAGCTTCAATTACATCTATGATAGCTACCTGTAATGCATCTTCTTCTAATTCTGAAGTAGGTTTAAACAATAATTCTGGTATAATAAATCTTTCTTTATTAAGTGAGATTGTAGAACCATCAGGAAGGGAATATTCTTTCTCATACTGTTCACTTCGCTTTAGATCTTCTTTATAATCTAAAGATACAAAACAAGCTTTTTCCTTCAAAACTCTTACTAGTTCTCTGCGAATAGAAGAATCGACTGACCATCCAATAGATTCTAAAATCTGTTCCATATGATGAGTTAGTACTTTTCCACCAATATCTAAGATTCTTACTGCATGCTCTAACTTGTATCCTTCATAAATCGGGACAATTCTTGTATTGCTATCTCCTATTTCTACTATTAATCCTGTTTGGAACCCACCGGAGTATAGAGTTAGCATTGAATCTAATACTGGATAAAACGCCATACATTGATATCTTTCTAAAAATAACTTAAATATTTTCTCTAAGTCATTATATGGAAATAATGGATGTACTGCGAATAATACATTGACAAGAGTGGGATCTACTCTCAAGTTGTAAAAAATATAATCAATAATATTCTCAAAATGAGTCCAATCCACTACAATTCCTTTCTCAATAGGATGAAAAATCTTATATAATCCAATTGATTGAATTTCATCTCCTACATAGATTTCATCTTCACGAGATTGCTTAGATTCATAACTGACATCTACACTTTTATATTTAGGTTTTCCAACCATTGTTAGAAAAACTTGAGATGGTGTATCCTCTCCCGCAAATCCAATTTTAGTGCTGAACTGACCAATATCAAGAACTATTGTTAGATTTCCCATGCCTTAATAGGTTCTGAATTTAATTTTAAGATATTTAGCCTAAACTAGTATATCTAATATATTATTTTAATTATTAAAAAAATCTCCGTACTTTTATAATAATAGAATTTTTAATGGAGTATATGTGGTCTCAGGCATAAATGCTTCACCAAAAGCAGCATTTATTTCATTTCCCCTTAGAATTGCTGTATCTTCTGCCCAATCTAAAACACGCTCTAAAACTTCTTTTTGAGATGTATAAACATGGTTAAAAATTTCTTTTTTCTTTTCCCAATAATCTTCTATATTCACTATAACAAAAACAGATCCTTCTATGTATTGAAATTTACATGATGGAGATTCATAATAATAAACACCCAGTGGAATCCAACTCCTCATATGTCCCGCATATGCTTTACCTGTAGAGCAGTGATATATTGCTTCTCGTGTGATTAATGATAAATTTCGATGTACACGGTGAAAATCTGAATAATGAGGTAATAAAATTACCTGAGGTTTATAATCACGGATGAGATTAGTAATCCGAGAGATTTTCGTTCTATCAATTTGTAAATCAGAATAGCCCAACTCAATAATCTCACTTTGTAAAAACTTCTTTACTAGCTCTAATTCATTTTTCCTTCTTTTAGCAATATTGTCTTTATGTTTTTCCTTGGCGTAGCCTCCTAAGCCAAAAGTAGCGATAACAATTATAATTTCTGATCCTAGTTTTTGATATTTTAAGATCGTACCCCCACAAGATACTAACTCATCGTCGGGATGGCCAGCAAAAACCATAATCCTTTTAGGCACAATAATAGGGATTTCTTCCTCACAAATTAAATAGCGATTTTCTAACATTATATATAATTTTTACTAAACCCTAAAAAAACTTTGTTGAATCTAATCTCTATTATGATTATTCAAAGAATGGATAAATTGGAAAAAAATAAAAAACTTGAAAAATTAAAATATAGAGCTGAACTAAAGGTATAACTAATACGATTTATGAAGCAATATGGAAAAAGTGCATAATTATTTCTTAATTTAAAGGTAATATTACTTATAAAAAAATCTAAAGATAGTATAGGTTTACTACTAGAAAAAAAATATAATCAATTTAGGCTCGTATTGATAAAAGACTATTCTCCTCTCATAATCTTCTTAAGTCGATTCAATTCGTCAAGCATTTCGTCACGGAGCGAACCTAACCCTCCACCTTGTTTAGGTGCCACAGCTGGAGCAGAGGGAGCGGCAGGAGCAATTCCACCAGGAGGTAACCCTGGTCTTTTTGCGAATGCGGGTGCAGAAGGTGCTCCTGTACTTGGAAGTTTTGGAGGTCCTGCTCCTGGAGGTGCTTGGGGTGGCGAGCCTGGAGCTTTAGGCGGTCCTCCACTAGTAGGGGGCAATTTTGGTGCTGGTGGTAAACCAGGTCGTTTAGGAGGACTTCCACTAGGAGCTTTAGGGGGGCCAGAACTAGGTGCTTTTGGAGGCCCACCTCCAGAAGAAGGGGCAGGTGCTGAAGGAATAGCTGATACTGGGGCTGCAGTTGGTATGGGTATTGAACCTGAAGCAGTAACGGGAGCACCTCCAGTACTGCTTAAAAGACTAAACAAAGTGCTAGCAGCGGCAGTTTTAGCCCCCTCACTTGTGGGAGCTACTATTTTTTTAGAGGAAGTGCTTACGGTTTGAACTTCTTCAACCACAGATACTTCTTTCAAATCTTTCTGAGCTTTAGCTAATGATTTAATAAAGTCATTTATCCCCTTAACAGTCTCTTCTAGATCGTCAGCTAAAGATGTTAAACCCTTTTTCATGAAATTAATAACTCGTTCAATTTTCTTCTGTTCTTTTGAAACCACGTTCTACTCAATTCCTCTATTATTATTGAAAATTTGATTAAAATTAAAATTACTAGTTATAATCTTTATATTTTAATTATATTAATATGTATTTATATTTTTATTCCATTCTTAGTTAACTCTATATACCGGAATAATACGTAAATCCAAAAAAACGTTAATTATTAAAAAACCTAGACCTATTAATATTATATAACATATTTCATTAGTAAGTTTAAAAATTATTAAAAATTCAATTGGAATAAATTAAAAAGGTTTGTAAAAAATGCCTAAGCGAGAACTATTCATTAAACGGGTTTATGAAATTGTTAATGAGCTAAAGATTCCCTTAATTGACGAAAGAGTGTATGATAAGGTTAATTTTAATACAGGAGCTGCAATCGCAACAGTTATTTTTAGATTTGAGGAAGATGAATCAGTTATTCGTGGTTTTTTAGGATTAGCAGAATATTTTCACACTGTGGTCATCAAACGTAAAGATGAATTCTTTATTCCTCATGCTTCTATATTATTCCGTTTGATTAGCGCTTAAATAAAATATTTTTTTTACTTTTCTTTCAATTTTATAGCTCTTTATTTCACTTTATTTTAGAGACGTAAAAATTTGATTTATTAATAATTTCTAATACCTCTGATTCTGGAACATCATACCAATTCTTATAGGCATCAGCGACAGCGAACCACATCACATCTCTTATATTTGGACAAAAAATCTCATCCACTTCGAGTTTAACTTTGTTAATAGTTCTTAAAGGTGCTGTGGGTAC
>JAHQWL010000075.1 GCA_029856155.1 Promethearchaeia archaeon | reverse complement strand
TTGAAGATCCAGCTAACCAATAATAATTAACACTCACAGATGAGATTCCATTTCCATTATCATAATATAAAAACCCATTTATATTGAAATCTTCTTCACTTAATTTAGGGATTGAGATATCATCATGAGAAACTATATTAAAATAAGATGAAGCATTTACTTCGATAGTATAGAAATTGAGATATTCAATTTCACTCCCAGAACCTCCAGGTTCTGAATCGGTCACGATTACTTCTATTTTATGACTTGAATAAATGTCGAGTAAAGGATCAATTATATAATTTATATTAAATCTTCCCCAAGAATCGGTAATATCCGTATAACCCATATCTAAAGCATCATTGAGTTCTATAGCCACATTTACTCCCGATTTATTACTTCCATCAATTTTATTGTAAAGGCGACCTTCTATAGAAACTGATGAATAGTGATAGAATCTCTTATTGTGTACCTCACTTGGGTTTGTGAGCTCTAGTGTTGCCCAAAGCCAAGACATTTTTGGATTATTTTTTGTATTAGAGTAACTTGCTTTAAAATTAAAATTAGTAAATGAGGCAAAATTAACTAAAATAATTAAAAATATAATTAAAATTCCAAAAATTTTCAACTTTTTGTTAAAATATTGAGGAATCTTATGTTTATTCATTTAACTTAATTTCACCCTTTTTTTTTAAGTTTGCCTATTTACCTCTTGTTCCGTCGATATTATATATAATCCATCAGGAATACCAAAATTATTTGAATCTTCAGGGTAGAAGTTTACCCACACTTCAGTATTATCTGGCCAATCTCCAACAATAAAAGTTAAATTAAAAAATCCAGTGCCATCAGTAAAACCTGTTTGAGTAGCTAATATGGCTCCGGTTCCGTCCTTAATGGTTACATTAATCTCCATTCCTGCTATTGCAGTTCCATTATCCCAATAAAGGTATCCATAAACATAGCATGCATCGCTATAATACCAATCATCTTTAACGACATTGGTTTCATAATTCCCTATAATATAGGTATCTGCTAATATATTTATTGGAATACGTAAACTACTATTATGAATCAAATAATTTGATAAAGATATGCCTGGTGCATTAATAGTTCCATTAAAGTCAATTCTTATGGAATAATTCCCTTGAGGACAATTTAGTGTAATAGGGTTGTCAAATTCATAATAGCCCAGATCGTCAATAATTGTTGATGTGGAGCCACTTAGGTACAATAAAGTGACATCAGTTAAAGTGTCATCTAGTAATCTAATATTAACCTCTAAACCTCTTAACAATTCTCCATTTTCTTGAAGTGTGCCATCAACTATAATATTATTAATATTTCTAATTAAAGTATATTGATTTATACTAGCAAATATACTCGCTGTTTTATTAATAATTACATACGTACTATTTATGGCAGCAGAGCCTGACCACTGAACTTCTATTCGATGGAGTCCTCCGTGCCAACTAGAAGTATCCACTGAAATTGAAGCAAATCCATTACTTATAGATGGAGTTCCTAAGATTGTACTAGTATAAATATCAGTGAATGTAACAAATCCTGAAGTAACTATATCATCACTTTGATTAACGAAGACTGAAAAATTAATAAATTCAATTCCAGAATATCTTTGAGGAAGATTCCCATCCGAATAAAATGTTTGTGTTGGAGTTCCATCAATAAAGAAATATATATCTAAGTCATCAGGATCAAGAACTCTTAAATCATATAATCCTAATGCACTATCAGAAAAATTTGTTATATAAGATAGGTCGAAATATTGAGGATAATTAGGATTTATATAAATAAATGTACCATTATAATCAATTCGTAGTATATAGTTCTTAGCTGGCGTTGAACTTGAAACAGAATATGTGAGATCAATTTCTCCAGAAGCTCCAAGCTGTAAAGAACCTGATTCCAAATTTAAATAGAATGATACTTCAGTTGGTCCGTCATACAAAAGTACATTAATCTCTCCATATTTTATAGGATTTTCATTAAAAGAATCGTTTAGATATCCATGAATTAAGAAATTTCTACCAATCAAGCCGCTACGATTGATATTCATAGGTTCAGGACAGACATCGAGATTAATATTAATAGGAGCATCTAATATGAAATATGAATAATTATAATTATTGTTCCATGTGGCATAGATTAAATGTGGACCTGCTGTAGTACTATTTCCTGTAGAATAGGTAACTTGAGCAGTTCCATTAATCGTTTGATCAGAACCAATTAAAAGGTTGTCTTGAGTCACATCATAGAAGTAAACCCATTCTCCATCATCAATAGGAATCCCGTCATATTGTATATAAGCTGTGAGATCGAGATCGTCATAACGATTAATAATTGGGATGTAAACATTATCAGACGTAGTTCCATTAATCAAAAAGCTGAATCCTAATGTAGCTGGGACCTTGATTTGCAAATCATTACTAAAAACCGTAGAAGTATTAATAAATGGTAAATTGAATGGAAAAGGATAAGGATTGAAGAATAAATTAATTGTTCCATTAAAATCTAATCTTAATGTATAATTTCCTGGTGGGGTGGTTGGAGTAACTCCAAAAGTGAGATCAAAAGAACCAGTTGAATCGGTTTGATACGGATAACTTTCACCTGGAACTAAATAGGAAGAATAATCTGCTCCACCTTTTAATAATAATAAAGTAATTTCAGAATAACTTATTGGTAAAGAGTTGTTAGTACTATCATAAATTTCTCCTATAATATTAAATTGGGTGGTTCCACCACCAGTACGATTGATAACTTGAGGTGATGGTCCAGAAATAATATTTATTGTAGGTTCTTCATTCAGAACAAAATAAGAATAATTTTCTTGAAAACCGATTCTAGTATATAATAAATTGGGTCCTGCGACACAATAATCCCCTACAAAATAATTTATTGAGGCAAGTCCATTTGCATCTGAAATATCAGATCCAATAAAAGTCCCCCCTCTAGAATAATCATAAAAAGATACTAATTTATTTGGTACTGGTCCAAAACTTGCTGAAACCACTTTTACAGTGAGATTTAGATTTTGGTATCGAGAAACACGAGGAATATTTGGAATGCTAGTCGGGATACCATCAATATAGAACCATGGTGTTAGATCTTTAGTAATATTTAATTCTAATCTATTGCTTGAATTTATGATACTAGAAATTGTCCATGAAAATTCTGAAGGCAAATTAATAACCCAAGTTCCATCAAAATCAGCCCTCACTTCGTATTGTCCAGCATTACTAACAGTTAGATTCAGAGAATCATCAAAATAGCCATTAGAATCGGTAACTAACCAAGGAATATTAAAAGCTCCAAATATTTCTGTACTTGTCCCCTTTTCTAGCAAAACAATTTCAACAAGAGCATTTTTAACTCCTTTACCATTTAATGGATCATAAAGATATCCTTGAACATTGACTACATCTGGTTGAGTATCAGAGATATTTACTATATTCGGATTAATATTTAATAAAATAATTGAAATATTCCCTAATACACCAATTTTAGTTTGATCAAAAGTAACATCATCATATTTTGCTTCAATTACATGAGCACCAACAACATGCGAATTATTTAAATTATATTCTATTGAAGCTATACCAAAAGAATTTGTAAAATTTTGGCCAATAACTTCATTACTTGTTAAATCTGTAAAAGTAATAAGTTCATTTTCAACTGGATTACTCCCAGAAGTTAAATTAGCGTTTATATAAACAATATCTGGTCTTGTATAGTTCAGTTTGTCTGTAGTAACTTCTATACTATAATTCCCTCCCAATACATTTAATGGTTTAATATCAAATTGAACCCATTTACCATTTCCAGAAATATCTGTTGGGACATAAATTTCTGCCCAACTATAGAGGTTTTCATATTTTATGGCAAAACAGTTTTGCCCTTCATCATAATCAGTAAATTCTTCAATCCCAAAACTATTGAAACCGTCAACAAATCTGCTTGCTACTCCAAAAGCTCTTGAAAAAGCACAAAAAGCTGATGCAAAATCAGAAAATAATCCTGTTTGGGTTTGGCAAAACCATTCAACAATATCCGTTCCTTCTGGAGCCGCTTCATAATTATTAACTTCCTCAAAAGTCATTGGAAGGTTAAAGTATGTATTAAGATAATCCTTGATCTTATTAGCAACTACAAAAGCATTTTCATTGGCATTTATTATAGTGTTTAATGTATTATAATGAGTATTGAAATTTGGATTATTGGTTTTATAAACCGTTATTGTTGGAGGTAATTGTAAATATTTGGTTTTTATATATGATGGCGTATAAGTAGCTTCAACAGCACTACTATTTATTTCTTGATCTGTAGGTAAGTGTAGACCAAACATTTCGTATGTCATATTTACACCTTCAGTTGAATCAAAGTAGAGATCTAGTGTAGTGCAATTATAATCATTTTTATGAAGAGTGGTAGATCCTAAATTTAAGTTAGGAGCATACACGCTTCCATCTATTACAAATGGCGAAGGGAAAAGTGTTGGTATAACCATAGTATTTATTCCAATTTCAGGAGAAGGAACGGGCTTTTTTATTTTTAAAAGATCTATACCTTGATCATATTTGGAATAATAATCAAGTAAATTGTAAAAATCATATGTACCTGAACTTGCTGTAGAATGCCATCCATCACCAGTATATTCGTCAAAACATTCAAATTTCCATAATACATCTGTCATGTTATCTAAGGAATTGTAGTTAAATACTCTAAATATTTCTATATCTCCACCACCTGCTAAACCAAGTAAGGCTAGTAAGGGGAGAAGTTGGCCTATAGAAAAATTTCCCAAATCTAGATCACTTAGGTCTCCATCAAGCAGATCAGATAACATATCCATAAGAGTTTCATTGTCTATGTTTAAATCTTCTAAAAGACTAAGATTAAAGTTATCTAAAAAGTCATCTAATAAATCTTTCCAAAAATCTTCATCAAAGGGAAAAGGTGGTTTTATTAATAAAGCGTCCTCCTCTGGCGTATTTTTTTTTTGTTCACTTGGAGTTGGTCTTTGAGAACCAAAGAGAAAACTATAGAAAGTCATTGAGAAGGCAAAAATACCAATTAAAAGCATTGCTATTAATACTGTACCAATAATTCGCTTTTTATTAATACCTCCTCCTAATATTTCCTCTCTTAATTCAGACATATTAGACCAAAATAAACCTTTTTTTTCACCAAAAAGAGTTTAGAATATTAATTAAAATTATTATATATATAATTTTCCACATCCTATTTTAATTTGTTAGGTTCTTTAAAAATAATTTTATGAATAACTTGATTGTACTTAGTTATGAAAAGGCACTAATTATAACTTAGTAGGAATATCCACTAATAAAACTATTTGAAATGAAGGCTAAAAGGTTTATTAATAGTTTAAAAGAAAAGATTAATTATTTTAAAATTCAAAACCACATTTAGTACATACCAGCTTTTTTGCATAAATTGGTTTTGGAATGTAACTGATAATTCGCGTTTTATCTTCAACTTCCTTTACAGCAAAACCACTTGCACCACAGTTTGGGCAAATTCTTCTCCCGGCTCCCATTTGAACAGAGGGGCTTGGTGTAGGTGTTATTGTAGGTGTTATTGTAGGTGTCAAAGATGGGCTGGTACTATAGCTAGATGTTTGATCTGTTATACCCTGTGCTAAGCTAGAAGGCATTACTGCTTTTGGTTCTTTCAATTCCTGGATACGTTTTTCTTTATATGCAACCTCTTCTTGCAATTTAGTAATTTGTGCTTGTAATGGCCCAATTTGTTGTTGCAACATAGAATTATGTTGTTGAAGTTCTTGAACTTGTTGTTGTAATCCAGGAATATGAGCTTGTAATTGAGCATTTTCATCAGTCAAGTGTTTAACTTGTTGTTGATAAGCTTCTGTTGAACTCTGAAGAGATTGTAATTGGTTTGCTACTCGATTCACTTGACTTTCTTTTTCTCGAATCAGAGCATTAAATTTTGCATTTTGGGCATTTAAATCATTAATTTGAGATTGTAATTGATTTATCTTGGAATCTTTTTCTTGGAGTTGTATTCTAGCTGAATCATATTCCTCTTGTGAAGGACCTATAGAAATTGAAGGTGCGGAATCAATAATAGGAGAAACCATAGACTCTCTGATAGGAGGGGGAGTTGGTTCAAGTGCAGGTGGAGAAGGTGATTGTGGAATTGGAGGTGCGGGGGGGGTTGTTAGAGGTAGGGGGGTGGTAGGGGGCGTAGCTGTAGGAGGTGGCATTGAAGGAGGAGGTGTAAGGGGGGTTACTGAAGGCGGTGGCATCGATGGTATTAAAAATGGTTTTTTTTCCTTTTCCTTATTATTATCATTTCTCTCATATTCGTCGGACATAATAATCTCTATATAATTTTTACTAAATTAAAATTTATTATACAATAACTAGTGTAATTATAATAATAGCATAAATGTAAATATAAAAGTGTTTTGTAAATAACTTCTTAAAAACATTCCCAATATTGTTTTAATTTATTCTTTAATGCGGGAATTAATTTATTATTGAAATATTCTAGCAATTCTGGCCTAGAGGATCTTGATTCTTCTAGTAATAGACTGTCATCCTCATTATTAAGAACTTTTAAACAATTATAAACACCACGAGCTTGTTTATCTAATTCATAACCTCCTTCTAAAGTTATAAGAATTTTATCGTTAGCATATTTTTGTGCGATAGTTTTAATTTTTTTTAGATAGTTTGCAGGTGCTTGGTATGTCCAATTCATATTTGTTAATTGATCTGTCCAATGGGTATCAAAACCCGCAGAAATTAAAATAAATTCTGGTTTAAACTCTTCACATACAGGAGCGATTATTTCATCGAAAAAAAGAGGTATGACATCATCAGCTGAACCAGCAGGCATTGGATAATTAATAATTTTTCCTGCTCCTTTCCCCATACCAATTTCATCATAATTTCCTGTACCTGGATAAAAATAACCGTATTGATGAGAATTAAACACTACTATTTCTCCAGAGTCTGATTTAGAACCTTCATAGAAGATATCTTGAGTACCATTACCATGATGGCAATCCCAATCTATAATAGCTATTTTCTTTATTCCTTTTTCCCTAAAAAGATATTCTGCTGCGATAGCAATATTATTGAATATGCAAAATCCAGCAAATCGATGTGAATTAGAATGGTGTCCAGGAGGTCTTACCAATGCGAAGGCGTTTTTTATATTATTAGTTAATATCTCATCTATAGCTTGCAAATTTCCACCGACTGAGAATAATGATGCTTCATAGGTCTTAGGGGATGCTATTGTATCCATATCAATAGATTGAAGACGGTGGGTTTTAGCACTTAACTCACATATTTCTTGAATTTCTTTAATTAATCTTTCTCTGTGAACATACCTGATTTGCTCTAAAGTTGCTTTTCTTGGTTTAATGACTTTAAAGTTTGGATCTTCAAGTAAAAGTTTTTCTTTTAAAAAATTCATTATAGAAATCAATCTTTCATGGCTCTCTACATGTTGTAATTGAGTTCCAATATTATGCTCTAAGTAAATATCATCATATATAATACCCGTTGTCATAATACTATCTCTCTATTTTTACATTTTTCATATTTTAGGACTTAATTATTTTAATATTTACATATAACCTTAAAAAAGTTTCTTCATAGGATTAATTAAATATGAGCAAAACCGTTAAGTATACACTGAAAATCATTGTAATTGGAGATCCCGCTGTTGGAAAAACAAGCTTAGTTAAAAAATTCATCACGGGACAATTTACTAAAGATTATCGTTCAAGTATAGGAACAAACATTTTTACAAAGGAACTAAAATTAGAAAGGAATATTGATATAAAAATTCAGCTTTGGGATATCGCTGGACAAGAGCGTTGGATAAGTATGAGACCTTCTTATTATTCTGGGGGCAAGGGGATTATTCTTGTAGGGGATTTATCACGTAGAAACACATTCGATCAAATTGAAAAATTCTGGATTCCTGATGTAAAACAATACTGCTCAAGGGCTCCAATTATTTTACTTGCAAATAAGAATGATTTAGGAACAGAATTAAGTGAAAAAGAGATTTTTTCTTTAGAAAAGAGAATTAATGCAATATCAATTATTAGGACATCTGCAAAAACCGGAGAAAATGTGGAATTAGCATTTAAGCTTATCTCGGAAGAAGCAGTAAAAGTGTTCTATTAAAAAAAAACCTATCTTAACTATAATTTAAAAGAATTAAATTATTCTATTTTATTTGTAAATTTAATTTGGTTACTTTTAGGTTCGTATAGGGTTCCCTCTTTTATCAATTCATCTAAAGCATTCTCTATAAATTTTTTATCTAAATTCTCTTCTAGCTCTAAAATCTGAATAATATTAGATTTTTCAAGTGCTTTCCAATTATTTTCTTCAAAGATCTCTTTTAATCTATTCATAATCGTTTCTAATTTATTTAGATTAGTTCTAGATTGACCAACAAATATTCTGTCCATATCAATTTTACCTGTTGTTTCGTCATAACCTGTATCTTTAAGATATCTCTTGAATAATTTAATTATTTCTTCTACGTCTTCTTTAAGTACATTATCTCTTAACGCCATTTTAGCATAAGCTTCACTAAGCCTAACTAAAGCATCTAAATTTCTTGCTAAAATCGATATAATAGCATCATCACTGTCATATTGCCCTCTTAAATCAAGGTAAAATTCTTTTATTCTTTCTTTAGCTTCATCAGATAAGACGGGATTACATGTCCTTCTAGCATGTTTAATATATTTTTTCAGTAGATCTCTTGAGATGGGTGCTACAGAAGTATCATTTTCTTCAAGCGTTTCTTCTGAGTTCATCATGGAATTTTTTAGTATAAACTCAGCCATTTGAGCATCATCTGCCGGATTGGGTTTATCAACAACTATAAAAATTAAATCAAAACGAGATAAGAGAGAAGGTGGTAATCTAATATTTTGAGTAGGAGTTTTATATCTATCATATCTTCCAGAATATGGATTAGCTGCCGCGATGATCGCTGTTTGAGCTTTCAATGTAGCAACAATTCCAGCTTTAGCAATACTTACGGTTTGTTGTTCCATTGCTTCATGGAGTGCGGATCTATCTGCAGTATCCATTTTATCAAATTCATCAATTGCAGCTGCACCTCCATTTGCTAATACAACAACTCCGGCCTCAAGGTTCATTTGACCCGTTTCGTTATCTTTTATTACTGCCGCGGTTAAACCTACGGCAGTGGAACCTTTCCCAGAAGTGTATAATCCTCGTGGAGATACCTCTATGGCACTTTTCAGGATCTCTGATTTTCCAGTTCCTGGATCTCCAACAAATAATACATGAATATCACCTCTTTTATAACCTCCTCCGGGTTTTTTCTTCCTTGTCCCTGCAAATAAGCTTAATGCTGATGCAATTTTAAGATCTTCTCTCCCATATATATCCGGAGCGATTGATCTTGCGATTTTTTTTTGTATAAATGGTTCTTTCGATAGATCTTCAATTTTCTTCATATCTTCTTTGGAGAGATCAATAGTATCTTCTGACTTATCTTCAGGATCTATAAAATTAATATCGAAAAAAGTCTTGAATAATGTAGAATTATTACTTTTAGTCGATTGGGCTAAAACCGATTTAAAAACTCCCATTAATTTAACTCTATCCCCTGGTTTTACTGTATCAACTAAATCGTGTGTTAGAATTACCTGAACTGATCTAGGAATTCTTCCAGGTGGTAAATCTTCTGGTATCTCTTGAATCATGACGCTTTGCCAATCAATAAATTCTGAACTTTTTGATATAAGTCTAAAATCTGTTTGTGCTCTTGCTTTACATCTCTTGTTTACACAAAACTTAGGCCACCTTATTCTCGAAGTTAACTGAATAATATCAAATTGAGCTCCACATAAATTACATTCAAATGAGGCTTTTATTATCTTAGGTCGTATTGTAGAACATCTAACTAAGATACCATTAGACCAGACTAGGGTACTAATATGTTTTGCCCTTAATCCTCTTAGAGGGATAAATAAAGTACTTACTTTATCTTTAGTGGTTATTCTAACAAAATAATTTTGATGAGTAAGTTTTGACCCTTGAAATTTTAATAGATTCTTAAATGCTTCTACAGCATCTTCAAATAAAGCTTCAGGATCTTGTTTTAGCAATTCAGCTATATCTGGTTCACTTGCCAATAAATCTTCATAAAGAATAATTAGAGTATTTCCTCCTTTTGCGTAAATATCATTAATTTGATCTTGATACTTATACACGCCTGGTTTTTCTTGAAATAAACGATAAAAATCCTCAAAGCGTTGTACTTTATTAATTGGTTGAGTAGGGCTTGATAAAGGGGTTGTCATGACAAATTACCTTAAATTTTTTTAATATGCCTAAATGTTATTGTTGATTTTTAATCTATCTTATTAACGAACTGACTTTTATTTTTAGGTAAATAAATAACTATTAAAAGAGCAATATGTCGCTAGATTTACTGAATTACAATTAAATTTATTTTGAAAATTGTAATACTTTAACTCTCTTTTAATTGTTGCAAGATCCCACAAATAGTAGGATCCTGGCTCATTTCACATCTTATTTTTAACAGAGAAATGACTCGTTTTTTAATCTCTTTATCCTCATATTTAACAGTTCGTCCTAAAATTAATGCAATTGAACGCTGAGTTTCTATAGATCCTTCATCACTTAGATTTTTTAATAATTTTGATAAAATCTGGTTAAGTCCTACTTCTTGTATTATTTCAACAAAACTATTAATAGCTCTAGCTCTTACTTCTTTTGATTCATCTTCTAATAATATCACGATCTTATTAAAAATCTCTTCGATTTGATTACTGTAAATTCGAATTAAACCAACTGAAGCTTCTCTAACTTTTGGATCAGTGCTTGTTAAATTATTTCTTAAATCATTAAAAGAAATGTGAGAATTATTTACCTCTTTAATAGTTGATAAAATATTCAAAACCGACCTCCGAACCCAATTTTCTTCATCATTAAGTAAAGAAACCAGTTTTTCAATGATTTTTTCCTTTTTATCAGTATGTTTAATTATTTCTCCTAAACTTGTAACAGCTGCCTCTCTGACAATCCATTCATCATCATTTGATGCTCTGTTAATTAATGCATCTGTAACTGATATCGGAAGTTTATATCCAATATACCCTAGAATTTTCGCACTAGTTTCACGGATAAATGAATCTTGATCGTTAAGAAAATTTAGAATTTCCTGGACGGGAATGATATCTGGAGAATCTTTAGCAATATCTAAAAGAGATTTAGTAAGTACAATTCTTACAGATATCTCTTGTTTAGTTAATATCTGTAAGAATTCAGACATATATGGTTTTATCAGAGAAGAATCTTTTTGAGCTATTTTTGAAATAATACTTGAGGTTGTTTTCTTTTCTTGTTTGTTTTTGTCTTTCCGTAATAGTAATAGGATTGGTTTCAAATCACTATAATCAACAAATTCTTCAATCAATCCATCAATTGCATTTAGAGCATTTAATCTTACATCATCATTTTCATCATTAAGATAATTTATTAAGCTTAGAATTATATTTTTTGGATCTCTTTTACCAATATTGATAAATGTCTGTGATATGATGCCTTTGGTTATATATTTCGTAACATCTGGGATCTTAATTAAGTTCTGAACTATTAAATCAGGGTTTTTAGTATATTTTTCTATTAAAATATTTGAAATATTTTCTCTTAATTGTTTATTTTCGAATTTTATATATGCTAAAAAAATAGTTAATATTTTATCAGGGTTATATTTCCATAATCTTCCGAGAAGTGAAACAAAGCTATTTAGTACTTCAAAATTATTTGGATCGATTTTATTAATTATATTGTCAATATCTAACAACCCGGGTTCCTCTTCAAAATATTTTTCCAGTACATTTATAGCTGCTTCTCGAGTTCTTTCATTTGAATCAGTTAAACCCTCAAAGAGGGGCAAAATTGGAATATTATTTTTTCTAAAATTACCAATTTTTGTAATCACATCAAAAATTGAAGCTCTTACAGAACTAGATGGATCCTTCATCAGAGGAATAATTTTAGAAATCATTTTTTTGTCAATATCTTTATAGTCAAGATTTTTTAGATTTTTAATTGCTGCTGCGCTAATTTCATTATTAATATGAAATATTTTTTGAATTATAGTATCAATAGGAAGTACATAAGAAGATTCTGCTAAAATATTTAGAATCTCGACTTGAATCCTACTATTTGGGTTATTTATTAGGTTTTTAATATCTACTTTATGAATCAAATCATTATTTTTCTTTAGGAGTCTTTTTAAAATTTTAACTCCTAATAATTTTATTCTCCATTCTGAATCTTCAATTAAGTTAATAATCAAATTATTAGGGATTTTTTCAATGAAATCTATATCTGTTTTTAGGAGTGATCTTGTAATAGGGATCGATTTATCATAATTAGGAGATTCTAATGCTTCTATTATCCAAGGTAATATTTTCTCTGGAATGTCCTTTTCTAATTGAATTAATATTTTTTTACAAATTTCTCTTGAATTTGGATTATCTTCACATATTCCATCTAACAAGGAATTTTTAAATTTCCATTTATTAAGATCTATTTCATTTTTTAAGGGAATTCTTTCAAACATCAATACCAAGGTTTGTTCCGCATGTTTGCTTATTTTCTTATTACGATGTTTAATTAAATTAAATAGTGGAATTGGATCAAAAGTTTGACCAGATTTAGTAATTTTAGAATATTTAATATTAGTAATAAATTCATTATTTCTTGCTAAAAAAAAGTATGAAGTAAAAATGACTAATACTATTTCTTCAATAACAGCAGCCCAAGCAAACATAACAAAATTTGGAACGATTTGATTAGTGAGGGTCCATAGCTTAAAAGTAAACAACAATTTTTTAGGATTTACTATTAAGAAATTAACTAAAACGTTGATCCCTATAGATGCCATTAAGTAAGCAGCAAAGTATATATCAATGCCTCGGTATTTTATTTTTCTTCCCCAAAAACGTGTAAAATATCCTATAATACCAAAAAATAAAGTTACAAATACAAAAACAGAAGACATGGTTGATATTGCCAATGTTTTTGTAAAAAAGAAACCTATAGTCTGGAATAATGAAATCCAAGCCCATATAAATACAAAAATCATTAAACCTAAGATAATGTAGTATCCTGGTTCAGATTTGAATTGGTTTAGTCCTCTTTTAGTATTCTCAAAATTAAGAAAAATTGATCTTCTTACGTCAGGAATATGATAATAAGCATCTGAAAGTCCAGCAATATATCCTTTAGACCCATAAAAAGTTAATATCATTAGGGGGTAAACAAGACTCCATGTTATCCAAATCACTATAAAAGGTAACCCTATTATTGACAATATAATAGGAGGGAGAACAAAGACTAAGATAAAAAAGACTAAAGCAATTAATACATTTGTAAATTTATTACTTGAGAGATAAATAATCTTGTTTCTTATAAATTTATGAAAGGGGGTCAATCCTTCATCTTTTTCTTTACTTAAAGCAATAAAAAGGAAATCTATAATTGGATAAATTGTTAAATAAATTAAGCAACAAATAAAAGGAATTAATAATGCTAGAGGATGGACATCTGGGGGTGTAGTTTCAGGGTCCCAAAGTTCAGGTGTTCTTACAGTAAAAATTACAGCAACTGTAAAAACAACCATAATAGAGAAGCTAAAGATCATTCCGTAGAATAAACACTGGAATCGATCTTTATTACTCAATTCTCCTTTTTTAACTAATGCAACTTGTTTATATATTATATAAAATCCAATTAAAAAGAAGATGATAAAGACAATAAGCAGTATTATTTCTATAACCAAAATTTTCACGAGGTTTTTAATTTATTAAAAAAATAATAATATGTTTATTTCTCTTGAATTACTATTGTATAGTATATAAAGACTTATTAATTTATTAAATCTGGTGAAATTATTATTGGAAGTAATTGAAGAACGATTTGCATGTTCTTTGAGTAGGTTAAACTTTGTCTTTAAAAATGAAATTATTATTACGGAATGTATAAATGATTTTGAAGGTTTTTCTCTATTAGGAGAATCGTTCGGTCCCTTTGAGAAAGGTAAAAAATATCGATTAAAGTTATTCTCTGCAATACCCTTCATAGAAAAAGATATTTTAAAAGTTGCTCCGACAGGAAAATGTGATAACATTGATGTTCAACGTTATGCTATAGGTGAGAGAGATGATTTTAAATTAATCAAAAGAAATGATAATTCTTTTTTAAATAAGATAAAAGAATTCAAAAGGTTCATGGAAAATGAAGTAGTAAAAAAAAATAAACCCAAAATAGATTTGGATAGATATAATTCATATACTTCCAATATAATTGATAGTCGGTTATTAAAACTATTAAAGTTATCTATGGCTGAATTATCTTTAGAGGATGAGAGAAGATTAACAAATTCTGAAAAATTACTTTACACTTATTTATACAATCTTATTAAAATATGGAGAGATTTTTATTAAGCTTTAAATAATTTTAATTTACATATATTAGAAATATTAGAGATTAATTTGTTTAGTCCCATAATTTTTGAAGTATTCTTCAATGTGTTTTTTAATATCTTTATTCATTTTTATTTTAGGCAATAAATCAATTGCATTGCTCATTGCATAATACTGGACATTTTGTTCTTTTACTATCTCTTCAACACTCTTTCCGTCATCTGTTAATTCGTTTCTATTTGTTAATCCAATAGTAGCAATTATTTTAACATTTAGATCTCGCAATTTTTTAATTGTCGCAATTAGAGATTCTCCAGTTGTTGTTACATCTTCAAGAATAATAGTTTCTCCTTTAGGTATTCCTACAAAAAATGCGTCTTTCGGATCTCCATGTTCTTTTTGTTTACCTCTGCCCATAGATAAAGGGTAAATTCCAGGATTATAATTTTTCTGTCTTCTTGCCCATTTATATTGTGTAATAACGCCTAATTTTGTAGCTCCTTCTGGAACACCATAAAAACATACCGGATTTAAACCTAAATTATCAACAAATAAAAGAATATAATCAGTTAATTGATCGAGTAAAAAAACATCGGAAGCTATATTCCTCCAATTTACATACCAGTAAGATAGCCTACCTGATTTTAATCTTATAGGTTCTCTAAAAAATCCAATAATTTTATTGTTTAATATGAAATTATGGAAATTACCTTTTTCATTTTCCCAATTCATAAGATAGATATTACTCTTTTAAAGTTAAATATTCCTTTCTGGTTTTAGCGTATTCTTCTCCGCTAATTTTGCCTTCTAGGAATAAATTTTCTTTTTCATGCATGGCTTTCCTCTTTTGTGCTAATTCTTTCTTTCTTTCAGCACTAGCAAAATTTTTTGTAATTGCTTGAGCTAATTTCACAATCTCTTTATCATTTTTCTCTAGAAGATAATTCAGATATTTTCTTATTGGTTTCGCCATTTCAATATCTTTTTTTGAAATTTCTTCAATGCGAGTTAGAGCCAGTATAATATTTTCACTATCATCTCCTTCTAAAACACTTACTAATCTGGGGATTGCTACCTCTGTCATAATTTCATCGAGATACGCCTCAACATCTTTTTTAGCACTCCCATAATTATCTAATTGCTTAGTTCTGATATATTCAATGAAAATTAAAGGTAATTCAATCGGCCATTCATTCATTTCTTCTTTATCGATTAATTGTACGACTCCGCCATCTTTCTTTTTAAAAATTCTCATATCCAATCACCTGTTGTGAGTTTTTCAGGTAAGTATTTATCTGTTAAAAATTTAAAACCATGAGAGGCAAATGCTTGTATTTCTGCTTTTATTTTGAGTTTAAGAGCTAACTTAAGATCCGCTTCCCAAGCTTTATTTTTTTTTAGAAAATCTTCGTTTAGTAGATCTTTGGTACGTTTTTCATCTTGCTTATTCATCTTTATCCGGACTTCTTGAGGTATTTTATATTTATCCAAATCTCTCGTCAATACTCCTAGAAGTTTTATATTTGGTGTAGCAAGAAAAGGTGATTCATAACTTAACCTTTTAGAGCCTCTTAAATATACTGAGTGAATATAATGACCATAAGGATCACTATCAACTAAACTAAATACTGGAAGATTTAATTCTTTACTTAATCTCTTCAAAAACATTCTTACTGCAACATTTCCAACGCCTTGAGCTGTTAATAGGATGCAAGGATATTTTCTCCAAAATCTAGCTTCTGCCAAGCGCATCATTGCAGCATCTTTCTCTATAACAAGAATAAATTCAGCGTCGGACTCAATTATTTCAATGTTATCAAGCATCGGTGAAATTGTCCACCCACCACTCCCTAATCCTTCTAAATCAATAATATCATTTCTATCGCGAATTCTTAACCGTCCTACACATGTACCTTTTGGAGCTGCTACAATATGAGTTGAATTTCTAGTTGTATATAACATGGTTGCAGCATCTTCAATACTTTTATCACTATTTTTTTGTTCTTGAAATAGATTAACATCAGTATAGAACACTTCCCTTTTTGTTGCATGTATATCTTCGTTAAGAAGTTCATAGACAACCTCTAAGACTCTCATTAGTCTAGTGATATCTGCTACACTAGTAAGTGAATGAAAATGTTTTTCCATAATTTGTTTACCGAGTAATAATAGATCGTTTTCTTCATCCCAAATGATATTTGTACCTGATCTAGAGGGTAACTCAATCGAAGGTCTTCCAGTTGTATAAATTTTTTCAAGAACTCTATCGACCAATCTATATAACCGATCAAGCATTTCTTTTTTATTAAGATCATCAATTTTTACGGTATCTGGTGGAAGATCAATTTCCTTTTTCTCTTTTCCTCTTTCTAAATATTCAAAGTATAAATCTTTTGCTGCTCGCAAATCATAAACATTATTATTTTGCTTTTTCGCCATTTTTATTCCTCATTTCAATTTCCAATGTTTTCTACCCATTTTAACCTCAACCAATACTTGCCCTTTACGTTCTAATTCTTTTAACTTCAATTGAAGGTAACGAGCATCCATCATGTCTTTAATTTTTAATTTAAAGATAAGATGTTTTATAGTTTGCCACTCCTTTGACAATACAGAAAAAATTCTATCAGTAGTAATAATGGGAAGTGTTGTTTGAGTTGATTTTGGTTTTGAAGGTGCTTTTTGAGTGGTAGTTGGTATAGGTTTTTTCATAGGAGATACTATTAAAGGTATTGGTTTTTCTGTGATGATTTCTGGAACTAAAGGTTCAATTTTTTCTGGTTTCTCTGAAACTTTCTCAGCAGTAAATGAATCTAAAATCTTATCAATAATGTCATTTTTTCTTTCTTTTGATTGTATTATTATATCATGTTCTTTACAATAATCTTTGAGTTCTTTAATAGTCCAATTAAGTAGGGTTTTTTTAGAAATTAATTCTTTTTTTGGTTTCGGTTTTTCGATAGAAATTTCTTTTTTAATATCAATCTCTTCTTTAAGGGTCTCAACTTCCTTTGGTTCTTCTTTTTTAATTTCTCCTTCTTTAATTTCAGGTTTTTCGGATTTTAAATCTTTAACAATGACTGGAGCTTTTTTTTTGCCTATTGCTCCCTTCATTAAATCTTCAATTTCTTTAATATCCAATTTTGCTTTATATTTACTCTCCCCCCGAGATGCGATATTATATACACTTTTAACGAATGTTGGGATATACTTCTCTATTAAACTAGCTCTTTTTTCACTTTTATGTATACTAGCTCTTCTATTGATATATACTCGTAATCTTCTTCCTATTGCTTCAAGACAATATTTCATTTCTTTAATTAAATCTTCATCATCAGCTAGGGCATTTTTTGATTGTGATTTAAACATTAAATGCACAAATGGTCCAGAAACATTAACTAATAGTTTTATTGGCCCTCTTGGCAAGCCATTATCATATGTTTCAAGATTATAATTCTTCCAATTTACTGATTGAACTGCTTTTGTTATAGCACAATCAGCACTATCTCTTAATTTCGGTGTTCTATTCACAAACCTCGATAAAACGTCTCTTGAGCGTTTAGGAACTTCAATACTTCTAGAATAGGCCATTACCGCTTCAACTACATATGCTAAGCCTTTTCCGCTTGTAGGTGGTCTTGTTTCTGCTGCAACAAAATCGTCATCTTTTGTAAAGGTTTCAAGGAAATAGTCAAATAAATCGCCATAGCTTTCTACAGAGGTAATATCAGAAAAGCTAAGAATATCTTCAATTGTTGGTTTTACTTGTTGATAATCAAAAGTATCATCGAGAATATCAATAGTCCCCAATATTTCAGAATTTAAGTTGATAAGCTCTTCTGAATCTATTTTAATATTAGTAATTTCATCGTCATGAATCTTTTTTTCTTCTTTTAATAATATCCTCTTTTTTTCTTCATGTAATAATTCAGTTGTTTGCCTAATTGTGTCGATAGGTATATCAAAATCATCGATATTATCTGAAATTCGTAACCCAATTTCTTTAATTAGTGTATTCTCTAATATAGATTCTCCTACGGGAATTGCTGTGTCTGTTGGAGGAGCCATATACTTCATTGATTTGAAAGCAAGGAATAGAGAATTAAATTGCTCTTTTGTTGAATCAACAGGTTTTACTTTAGATATTTGGACTTCATTAACTAAAACTTCAAAATCTGTTCTATTCCTAACTTTTTTTTGCTCAATCAATCCATCATTAACATCTTTAAATAGATTATTTAAATTTCCCTTAATTATATCTTTTTCTTTTCTGTTGTCCTCAATTTTTTTTAAAAACTTTTTAATTTCTTTCTCGATAGCAGTAATTTCTTTTTTAGTTCCAGTTTTTTCAATTTGGTTATTTAGTTTCTTTATCTCTTTATTAATTTTTTCATAATCTCTAATATATTTATTATAATTTGATATAAAATCCCAATATTTTCCTTTAAGTTCTTCTGATTCAACTTGATAAATTATTAATTTGTCTCGTGGTTTAGTAGAACGCCCGTATATCCTTTTTTCATCTCGCATTAAATAAATTGGATCTGTCTTTTTCTTAACTAAATTGACAAAACCATCTTTCAATATTAGTAAATTTAACTTATCTTGTAAATCTCTTTCGGCAATATCTACAATTACTTTAGCTATTTTTGAACTCATTCTAACGAAATTATCTTGTAAGAACGCCGACATGGATTTATTTTCGGATTTTGTAATCAGATCTTGTAGATCTCCTATATTAGTAGACGAAGGATGAGGTTTGGCATATTTAGGTTCAGGTGGGAAAGAAGTAGCTAATCTTCGATAAATTTTTTCCTTTCCAAAAGGATCAATATAAATAAGCGTAACATGAGGATTCATAAATGCTGTTTCTTCAATGTATTTTTCAACATATCCCCTAACATATCTTACATTTAGATAATTTAATTTAATGTAAGTACCATGTAAAAAGGGACTGTCAATTTCAGTTGGATGAATTAAATATTTTTTTTCATTTTTAGAAGTAGTGAAAAATTCTGAACACATAGCATAGACTTGTTCACTTGATTTTGAAACTGTAATAACTGGTTTCCCAGTTGTGTTTTGAGCATCACTGAAAGCACTTGGTGCACCAAATCCTTGACTTCCTCTAGTTTGTTTTAATTCAATAGATTTTGAGGAGGCAAGATATCGTCCAAATTTTTTTAAATCAATTTTTGACATTCCCGTGCCATTATCAAAAATTTCAAAAGTGAAACTCATGATATTTTTCTGGCTAATTTCAGAAGTTAAAAACGAAGCTGCTTCATATTCCTTGAGACGAAGAATTACTATAGGTTCTACATCAATGATGTATTCAACAGGCTTAATGATCTCCTGCATGTCATCAATTATTCTCTTGACCTCCTCTTCAACTTCTAACTCTTCTTTATCAATTATTTCTCCAGATTCTTCTTCTCTAATTTCTAGTTCTTGAGCAATAGCAGTATCGGATTCCGTGGATTCAATACCGAATTCTTGCATTAAAGTATGTTTTGCTTCGTTATCTAAGTGCTGAGATCTTTTTTCTTCCTTTGCAGCCTCAAGAATGGAGAATTTCTCTAAAAATAATTCTTGATCCAAAGAAAATTTGATTTTGGAATCTTTTTTTTTTAATTGTTTCCATTGAAAACTTTCAATGGCATCTAATGCATTGTCCAGAAACTCACTACAATATTGCACATGCTTCCAGTACCCAAATTCAAAACCAACTAATTGTGTCCTCTTACGCATATATTCTGCGATGGTTCCTTGTTTGATTTTTCCTTCTTCTTCCGATGTAATTTTAAACGCACTCAAAAAGTAATTTCTTAATCAATCTTTATTAAAACAAATTATTAATATATATACATTTATTACTAAATTAACTTAATAAAATAGTACGATCTTTAACATTAGAACTAATTTCTTGGTATTTATTAACTGCTTAAATTTTAATTTTTTCTTCATTTCTTACAGTAAATAATTTAATATTTAAATATTATCATTAGATTATGATTTATAAAAGAAGTTGATTATTCTTCAAAGAAGGTTATTAAAATAGATTCTATGCTATAAATTTAAGAATTTCTCGTTTGATAAGTTTCTATAGCTACATCAATTATTTTAGATGCTATATACCTTTTAGTATTTCTCTCTACATGAGTAATATGTTTTTTCTTATCAATAATAAAGACCTCATTGTATTTACTGCGAAAACCTATATCATCTCGACCGATATCATTTGCCACAATTAAATCAACTTCAGATTTAACGAGTCTTTTATACGCACGTTCAATTAATTCACTTTTAGAAACATTTATTTCCGCTTTAAATGCAACAATAAATAAATTATAATCTTTTTTCCTTGCAACATCAATTATTTTCGGAGTTAAAGTCATATTAACATGCAATTCTTCTACATTATCAGATGATATTTTTCCTTCGATGCATTCAACTGGTTTATAATCACTTATAGCTGCTGATGAAATGAAAAAATCATAATTATTATATGAGACTTCCTCTTTAATAGTTTTTATAAAATCGTCAATAGAAACAACGTGTTTAATGTTTATATAATCTGGAAGTTTTGCCGAGCATTCCCCCGCAATTAATAATACTTCAGCCCCTCTAGCAGAAGCTTCTTTAGCTAGTTCGATTCCCATTTTTCCTGATGATTTGTTTGAAACAAAACGAACTGCATCTATTGCTTCTCTAGTTGGCCCTGCTGTTATAAGTATTTTCTTTCCTTCTAAATCTTTCTTAGATATTAATAAATCAATTACTCTATCAATTATATCATCAATCCTAGCGATTTTAGCTTTTCCTTCGGAAATCCTAGGACCTAGGATATCAACACCACAATTCCGTAATTTCATCTCATTCTGTTCTAATATGGGATGTTTGTACATACTTTCGTGCATAGCAGGGACAATTACAATTGGAATAGAAGATCCAAATGCTGTTGATACTACAGTTGTAACTGGTGTATCATCAATTCCATGGGCAATTTTTGAAATAGTATTTGCGGTGGCGGGACAGATTAAGATTAAATCAGCTTTCCCTACACTTCTAGGTCTATCCCCCGCGAGATAAATATGTTCAACAGCTCCAGTTAATTTAGTAATAACTTTATTTCCTGTTGCCCATTCCATTAAAGATGGATTTATTAATTCTGTTGCAGCTTTAGACATAACACATAATACATCAGCTCCCATTCTCATAAGTTCTCGAGCTACAATTGGAGAAGATATTACTGCTACCGAACCTGTTAAGCACATACAAATTGTTTTTCCTCTAAGAATAGTGCCTTTACTTTCATTAATATCTTTTGATGGGTGTTGGAAATTATTTTTTTTCATATTTTTATAATTTTGTTTAATTGTTATCAATTAAACTTTCAGATTCTACGTAAATAAAATTTATGCTAAATATTAAAAATACTGTTAGAAAAATAAATTCTAACTTTATTAGTAAATAGGAAATATCATTAATGCTAACTTAACCTGTATTTATTTTTGAATCTAATTTTATTTATGAATTTAAATAAATTGATTGAAAAAGTATAACAAGTTTCAATAAAATCAACTCAAGAAAGATGTATAAGATTTGTGATTTACATATTCATAGTAAATTCTCAGGAGGAGCAAGTAAAAACATTGACATTTTTAAAATTGCCTATAATTGTAATATCAAAGGGATTCAATTAGTGGGAACGGGTGATTGTATTCACCCATTGTGGTTAAATGAATTAAAATGTAATTTAATAGAAACTTCAAGCGGAATTTTCTATACTCCAAAAGTACCAGATGTTAATTTTATATTACAAACTGAAGTTGAAGCTATTTGGAAAAACAATTCCAAAATCAGAAAAGTTCATTTCATTATTCTTTTTCCAAATTTTGAAAAAGTAGAAGAATCGATTGAATTATTATCACAATTTGGCAACCTAGCTAAAGAAGGGAGACCAAAAATTTATAATTCTCCAGAAAAGCTTATTTTTAGTTTAAAATCAATAGATATGGATATTGAGATAATACCTGCTCACATATTTACACCATATTTTGGGTTATTTGGAGATATGTCTCACTTTAATACGATGGAAGATGCTTTGGGAACTGGAATAAATTATATAAATTCTATTGAAACGGGATTAAGTGCAGATCCATTAATGATCAGAGGTATTTCAGAGTTTAATAAAGTTTCAATTATATCTAATTCTGACAGTCATTCTACTAATTTTCATAGATTAGGAAGAGAGGCAACAATGTTCGATTTGAATAAACTAAATTACCTAAATTTAATCGATTCGATTAGAAAAAATAAAATTATTAAGACGTATGAGTTTAAACCATCGCAGGGCAAATATTATTATGATGGCCATAGAGCAGAACGACACATTGACAAAAAAGATTATTTTTGCAGTCCTAAACTTAACATCGACATTTGTCCTTTCTGTCGAAAAAAACTTACTAAAGGTGTATTAGCTCGAGTTCAAGAATTAAGTGATCAAAAAAATCCTTTCAAATTAAATTTTCAGTATATTATACCCTTACTGCACTTAATTTCAATTGTTTTAGGAGGATCTGAATATGATAGAGCGAATATATCAATATATCAAAAATTAATTTCACAAAATGGCAGCGAATATGCAATATGGGAAGGAAAAAGTAACTTTAATGGAATTCCTGAAGATCTAAAGGAAGCTATTTGTAAAATAAGGAAAGGAAAATTCTGGTTTATACCCGGTCATGATGCTGTTTATGGAAAATTACAGTTTGAAGATTAAATCAAGAATTAATTTCCTAAATTTACAATCTTAACGTTTAGATGTAATTTTGAACTTATATCATGGAACTTTTTAAATTTTTCGGGTTTTAAAATTAGTAGATCCTTTATTTGAAGAATATTTATGAATTTTTTACCATAATATGTCTTATAAATTTCAGATATCTCATAAAACACCTCATTCTTATCAATAAATCTGTGAATTTCTATAGATTCAAATTCTTCTTTTCTAATTTCAAGAATTTCATTAGAATATTTAAAGAATGGAGTATGCTGTAATTTTTTCAAGTCAAACAAGGTTGTGCTACCAAGTTCGCGTTCTTTTAAGATATCTTTTATAATGGAATGGATTTTATTTAAAAATCTTGATTTAAACTCTTTTAATTTAATATTTGGATGAATACAATCTTTTAATATTTCATTGTAGGGTAGGTCTAACCCCGCTAATTCATTATTCAAATTTAATAAAGTTAAAATTTGATTAGTATTATGTTCAAGACTGGTTTTTAATCCTTCAAAGATATAATCTCTTTCTTTAAAAATAAAATTAAATAAAAATTCATTAAAAGCTTTTATGAAAGCATTATATTTAGGGATAAAAACTCTATTTTGGTTATTAGTTACTAGCTCATTAGCATAAAATGGATCAATTTCTTTATTTAACACTGCTTTAACTAATGATAATCTGAAATATCCCTCTATGAATTCCATTCCTTTTGATATACTCTCAATCGCTTCTTTAAATGAACATTTTCTAATTACATTTACAGTTTTAATTATATTACTCTCAATTTTTACAGGAGTTTTTTTACAATAACACAAATCAAATGGTTTTAAATCATGAAAAAGTGGGTTATTATAATCAGGAATTATGATTTGAGAACTATATGCATTGACAATGCTTCCTTGAATAGGTTTATTTGCCAAATTCCATTCTATAACCATTACATCATCAGAAAATTCGTTTTCAACGTCATAACTGTATTCTATACTTTCACTTGATAATGCTAACCCTTTAATTGATTTTATTTCATAATTATCCAATTCACCCCAGAACTGTTGTCTATAATAGAACACATCTTGAAAACTACTTAAATCATCTAAAAATAATTCTTTCATTATGAAATAATTGATCCCAATTTCAGAAGATTTTATTATCTGATCATTTAATCCAAAAAAACCAATGCGAGAGATAATAAAATTATAAACAGGATTTTTTAAATTATTTTCATCGTGTTTTACAATATAAGTATTTCTTTTTTTTCTAAATTCTCCTTTTGCTTTTTTTATGTTATATTTTTCAATCAATACCTTTAAAAATGCAAATTTTTTGAGATATACTTTTCTTTCCAACTCTTGAATTTCTATTTTATAATTCTTATATTCACTATAGAATTTTTCTTTTG
Source organism: Promethearchaeia archaeon (assembly GCA_029856155.1). Taxonomy (GTDB): domain Archaea; phylum Asgardarchaeota; class Lokiarchaeia; order Sigyniarchaeales; family SOKP01; genus Loki-b32. The sequence continues at coordinate 94,855 of JAHQWL010000075.1, read as the reverse complement.
GGATATTTATTACTTTAAATTGTTTTTTCAATAACTTTAATTTCTCGATTACGCAGAAATTATCAATCTCAGAAAAAAAGTATTTTAATAGGTCGGTTCTTATAGCATTTAGTTGAGCTTCAGATATTAAATCCTTAAATGCTTGATTTTTCATAATTAATTTTTCATAATTCTTTTTTATAAGATAAATTGAAAAATATTTAGTGCTTAAATCCGAACTATTTACGATCTCCTTTAACTTATTGAAAGATGAAGCAATAAAAGAAATATCTTTATATTCTGATATTTTATCGATAGATTCAATAATTTTAAGAATGTTGAAAAATGAGTAGCTAGGTATTGTACTTAAAAATCTTTTAAACCCTCTTTCGATATAATCATTAAATTTTAAAAAGTAATTTTCTAATTCATTTTCATACCCATTCTCTAAAAATTCAAAAAATTCAATAAATAAATTATTATTAATTGCTGTATCCAAGAATGATTCTATAATTTTTTCACTATCTAATTGATTGATAATTGCTTTATTCAAATAGCTTAATGCTTCTACGCAATTGTTTTTTTCAAAACAACGATTTGCTAATAACTTAAAGTTCTTACTTTTCTTTTTTGATCCTAAATCTTCTGAAGTCAAAGTATACTTGTTGAAATCTTCTAAGATTTTTTGAGCAAGAGAATCTCTAATAACTAATAACAATTTTATTAAGTGAATGCAAATTTTTTTTTCTCTTTCTGAATGAATAAGAAAAGCGGGACAATCATGAAATATTTCATTATTCCTATTATCAATTATAAGATGAAATTCACGCTCATAATCTAAAATTAGACTTCTAATTAGTATTGGATCTTCTTTAATATCAATAATATTAACTTTACTTGTAAGAAATTTAAGTGATTTTTGATATAAATTTAAACCAAATTTCTCAATTATAAGACTTGATATTGATTTTTTTACCATTTTTTTTAAAATCTTGACTTAATTATTTCTGAAATTAATTTGGGAAATTCATTCCAATCTTTTATCGTAAGTAATTGCCCTCCAGCAACTTTTACCATTTTTTTAGCTTCTTTAAAGTTATATGAATCTTCAGGACACACTAATATGAAATCAATACCTAATGAACGCATTTTCCTAAATTCTACCAGAGCTTCTTTAATATCGAAAATTTCACCATCAGTAAACAATATATTCAATTTTTCACGTGAATTAGAATGTTCCTTAAATTGTTTATTTGCCCATTCAACAGCACTTTGTATTCTTGTTCCCCCTCGGGCAGTGACAGAAAGTAGCTCATCTGCTAATTTTTCTAAATCTATTTTTTCATCCAAACCTTTCAGAACATGAGTATTTGATTCAAAAAAGGCTATTCCAAGCTCGTCTTTTCGCATCCCATAACATAACATCGTTACACAGATACTCATATAAGCAAGTTTATCTCCCGTCATACTACCTGAAATATCAAGCTCAAAACAAGCAGTTCGGAGCCCTTTAGCAGTTTCATAAACAAAAAAATCGTCATAATTAATATGATCTAATTTTTTACCTTTTTCTAATATATTATAGAGTGTTTCTTCAAGGTCAATATTTTCAAAATCGTCTCCTATTGAATAAGGTCTTACTATATTAATTGGGATTGGCCCTGTTGTGGAAGTGCCTAAACGTGCTCTTGAATAATATATACCTAATTCAATTAACATTTTTTTTGCTAATTCTTTAACTTTTTGTTTAGTTGGTTCTGGTAAGTTTTTACGATGAATAAACCATTGTGTAAGTAGATTTTCTCCACTACCAGCAGATAAACAAGAAATCATCTTATTCTCACCTTCTTGACCTCCTATTTGCTGAGCACTTTTTAACGCTTCACTTAAATTAAAATTTCCAAGTGCTCCTAAAGCATCTCTGTTATCAGAAGCTAAAGCACTGGCAGTTAATTCTTTTATCCTCTCATAATTTAATTGATCCTTAATTTGATTTAATAAATTACTCAATCTTTGAAAATCTGCTTTTTTACTTTCCACTAATTTTTTTAGTAATTGATAAGTGGGTTCAATTAATTCAAAAATTTCATCTTCAGGCATTTGAAGTTTCTTTCCAATTTTTTCAATGACTTCTGATTTTGGGATTAATCCGATTTTTCTTAAAAATTCGGTTGCATCTCTAAGCTGGGAAGGAGTCTCACAAGATTCCAAAGTTAAGGACATAAGATCTGGAATGTTTTGAGCCATTTTTTGACTACAGTGCATATTTTGACAACTATTCATAAGCTGCTGCAATTCATGTGTAAGTGATTTAAAAGCTTCATATTTCTTATTTTGAGCGTCCGCTTCTGTTATTGCATTTTTTAAAGCTTGATTAAATAGTGAATTCCACGATTTGTTTGTAAATGCAGTTTTTGTTAAAGTTTCAAGTGAAAGATTCATTTGGGAACTTTTATTCTGTTGATCAAAGGTATCTAATAATGAAGGTCTTAGATTAGTGCCAAAAAATTGATCAAGTGAATTTGCTAAATTGAAATTATGTTCAAATGAAGATTGGTTTAGACTATTGTTCATTATTTTATTAATGTCAAAATTGGGTGTTTCTCCTAAGTGTTTTGCCGATTGAAATAATTGATCTAAATTACCAATCTTATTTTGAAGTTCTTTTTTTAGATTTTCTAATTGTTCTTTAGAAATGGCATTAGTATCATTTAAAAATTTCATAGATTGAAGGAAATCTTCTAAACTTCCTGATTTTATCAATTTATTTAAATCGTTCTCAATATTTCGATTATTTAAAGCTTTACTTGTAATTTTTTCCCATTCTCTTAAAGATTGTTGTTGTACTAATTCATTTAATCCTAGGTTAGTGCCAGCTTTAAGATCCTTAGGATCTAAAGAATTTATTTTTTGAAGCATTCGGTTCTTTGCCTCTTCAAGTAATTTCTCAAATGAAGTTATTTCTTCCTTATATAACTCAGAATCATCGTTAAAGAAATTAAGGGCTGATGTATATGGTTCTTCATGCCTTTTTTGATTTAATTGTTCCATAAACTCTTCTAATTGTTGAATCATATCTGTGTCAAAGGATTTTGAAAATTCAATCTCATCTATGATATCTTGTAATTGGTCTAATTCCGATTTGATCCCAGAGTTTTTCAATTCATTCTCAAAATCATTAATCTCATTCTCAACAAAGAATGATTTTATTAAGTCTTTCTTGTAATTTGGAAATAAAATCTCAAATGCTATATCTTTCGCTAAATTTTGGTTATCTGGAAATGAGGTGACAGTACCAATTTCAATAAAATCATTTGGAGTAATAGATCCTTTACGATAATATCTTGATATGATTAAATTTGGTATTGATAAAACCTGCCTTGGAGATGGCATTTGGATTATATCTGGATGATTTCTCATCCTTCTAATAAACTCCACAGCAAATTCACAAGGGTTTTCAGGAAAAACTCCCAATAAATTTACCCTCCTAACGTCTTATGAATAATATTTTCTATAATATTTTCAACTTTTACTCCAGGTTTAGGTTTTAAACTGCCCAATAAAACATGACGGGCAATTTCTGAGAGATAAAGGTACGCTGATTCTTTTTCTTTCACTTTGTTTTCTTTCTCTAATAGTCTTTTTCTTGCTAATAATTTAGCAATAGCAATTCCAGCTCTTATAGAAGCGGGAATTTCAATATCTATTTTATTTTGTCTAGTTTCTTTAATAATTGAATATATTAATTCTAATTCAGATTCTTCAATAATAAAATGTTCCGGTAGATTAATTCTTATAATATCTAGTTCAGTCGATTTATCTGGATAAGTCAATTTGATCCAGACCTTTATTCTATCTTTTAAAGCTTCAGATAAGCGATGAGTTCCTGATAATTCTTCAGGGTTCATTGCACATATAAAGAAAAAATTGTTATCTGCTTTTATTCTCCCTAAATGGGGAATACCAATAGATGCTTCCTCTAGGGGCTCTAATAGCGTGTTTTGAGAATATTCTGTAGCTCTATTAATTTCATTAGCTAAGAAAGTACCCCCTTCTAGCATAGCGTTTAATAATGGGCCTGGGTTAAAAGACTCCAATACAAATCCTTTTTTTAACGTAATTGCGGGATCAAAAGAGCCAACAAAATGAGAAGGTTTTATACTCTCATCCATAGTTAACCAGTAAAAACTCTTATTTTTCTTCTCTTTCGCCCTTAAACTAGCAAAATATCGACATAAAATGGTTTTGCCAACTCCAGGAGGACCGACTAAAGCAGGAAACAATCCAGTTGACTCTGCATCTCTTAATAATTCTAATGCTTTACCATATTGCCCTGAAAGAACTATATCAATTTGTTCTTCAGAAATGTCTTTAATAACATGTTCGTTAAATAACTCCTCAAATCTTTGTTTATTTATCATGTTTAAAACTCGAATGCATTTTGAATAAATTAACGATTTTCTTACATGAATATTAATTGTTTGTTAATATTAAACTTTAAAGTTAATAATTAAAAGATATTATATTCTCTTAACCTATTTTATTGAATTTTTCATAACTTCTAAGATGAATTTACCCAAATATGATAAAACCTTATTTTGAAGAGAATAATTTCATTTTGTACCATGGAGACACTTTAGATATACTAAATCAATTTGAAGATAGAAGTTTTGATTTAATTTTTGCTGATCCACCTTATTTCTTATCAAATGATGGGATTACGTGTAAATCGGGCAGGATGGTATCGGTTAATAAAGGAGAATGGGATAAATCAAAAGGTTTCGACGAGGATATTAATTTTATAGATTCTTGGTTAAAAGCTTGTAGAAGACTTTTAAAAAATAATGGTAGTTTATGGGTTTCTGGAACGTTACATATTATCTATAAAGTGGGTTATCTATTAGAGAACAATGGTTATGATATTATTAATGATGTTGTTATGTATAAACCAAATGCTCCACCTAATTTATCATGTAAATACTTTACACATAGCCATGAAATAGTATTATGGGCTCGCAAATCTAAAAATTCAAACCATACATTTAATTATGAAAAAATGAAGGCATGGAATAATCCTAAAGATAAATTGAAGAATAAAGATAAACAAATGAGAAGTGTTTGGTCAATTCCTTTAATATCAAAGGATGAAAAAGAATTCGGTAAACACCCAACTCAAAAACCACTGGAATTATTAAATAGAATAATTTCATCTTCTTCAAATGAGGGTGATTGGGTATTAGATCCATTTATGGGGTCTGGAACTACTGGAATTGTATGTAGTATTTTAAACCGAAATTTCATTGGAATTGACTTAAAGAAAGAATATTTAGATGTAGCTATCAAAAGATTTAATAACAAAAAGAAAGCGGGTTTATTGTTTTCTCCCGAAACTAAGAATCATTTGATGAAATTTATTTAAATCTTAGAAATTCCCCAGAATCTTTTAAAAAAATATAATAAAAACGTTTATTAAACATAGCAATTATATTTTTAATTAAAATGAATGATTCATAATATTTTGGGATACAAATGCAATTGGAACATATTACCATTTCAAGCTATAATGAACGTACGTTAAGAATGAAAAACAAACTTGTAAAGGCACCACATGAAATTTGTGTCGAACGAGCTAAATTATTTACAGAATCTTATAAAAAAACAAAAGGAGAAAACCCGATTATTAGATTCGCGAAAGCCATGGACTATTATTTGATAAATATGACATTAAAAATATGGAATGAGGAATATATAATTGGTAATAGATGTACTAAATTTGTAGGAACTCCATTGTATCCCGAAGCTCGAATAGATACAATAAATCAGGATATTGATAATTATGATACTCGTCCTGTCCAGAAACTTTACTTAACAAATGAAGAGAGACAAAATATAAAAGAAGTAATAATTCCTTATTGGAAAGATGAGGAAATTACTGTGCAGGAGCGGTTTCAATCATATCTAGACTCAGATTTAAGAGATATTATGGAAAAACTCGTTTTTGCTGTAGATGTAGAACTCTCGAGTGGAATTGGTCATTTTTTTCCAGGTCATGAAAATGTTTTAAAAAATGGTATAAATGGTTTAATTCATAAAACTAGGAAGAATTTAAAAAAATTTTCTAATGATAACAATAAAAAGACTTTTTTTGAATCAGTAATCATTTTATTAGATGCAGCTAAGAAATTTATGCAGAGATTTTCAGTCTTAGCAAGAGAAATGGCTAAGAATGAACAGAATCCTGAACGTCAAGAAGAACTCTACAATATATCTAAAATTTGTAATAATATCTCTCAAAATAGACCTAATAATTTTGAAGAAGCGATACAATTAATTTATTTTACTCATCTAATATGTGGTTTAGAAGATGGTGGTTTTGCCATTTCAATAGGTCGCTTAGATCAGTACCTATATCCCTATTATTTAAAAGATATAAAAGAGGGAAATATTACACGAGAAAAAGCTCAATTTCTAATTGAATGCTTTTTCATTAAAATTTCTACCTTATGGAACTATGTTATTTCAAAAGGGGTAGTAGCTGTTGAAGGCCCTCCTATTGCTGAAAATTTAGTAATTGGGGGATTAGATCGTGAAGGAAAAGATGCTACAAATGAATTATCTTTGATGATTTTGGATGCATATACTCATATAAAAACTGTCCAGCCAACATTTTGTGTTAGAATTCATAAAGAAACCTCAGATGATTTTATATTGAGAGTTGGGGAATCTATAAAAAGTGGTACCAGTATTGCTTTATTCAATGACCAAGTAATGATCCCCGGTCTTATTAATCGAGGTTTTACTCTAGAAGATGCTCGAGAATATGCACCAATCGGATGTGTTGAGCCTCAACATCCATATAAATCATTTGGATCAACAAATGCTAACCAATTTAATGTAGTGAAATGTTTAGAGTTAGCATTGAATAATGGAGTCGATATGTTGACTAGGAAAGATTATGGATTTAAAAATAATAGAGAGATTAATTCATATGAAGATCTTTGGAATATTTTTAAGAATCAAGTGAAATTTTTCATTGATTACATGGTAAAAACCATGTATTTTCTTGATAAAGCAATTGCTGAACTTACGCCGCAACCATTTTTATCTACAACAATAGATGATTGTTTAGAGCGTGGTCTTGATATAACTAAAGGTGGTGCGATTTATAATTTTACAGGACCACAATTAATTGGTTTAGCCACAGTTGCAGACAGTCTTGCTGTAATTAAGAAAACCGTTTTTGAAGATAAAATCATATCATTTGAAGATTTAGTTCAAATGCTTGCAAAGAATTTTAGAGGTATTTATCAAGGAAAAAAAGGAACGGAATGGCGAGAATTTTTCGTTAATAAGGTACCGAAATTCGGAAATGATGACGATTATGTTGATCAGATTGCGGTAGAGGTCGCAAAATTTTATTGCGAAGAAATTTCAAAACATTCAAATTATAGAGGCGGAATATTTAATCCCGGAATTTATTCCACAACATTTCATTTAGCATTTGGCGTTTTCACAGGAGCATCAGCGGATGGTAGAAGAAAAACAGAACCTCTTTCAAATGGTCTAAGTCCAACAAGTGGTATGGATAAAAAGGGTCCAACAGCCATTCTCAATTCAATTAAAAAACTCAATAATGAGTTAATGACCAATGGTAATTCATTAATTTTAGCTTTTCATCCAAATACATTAAATACAGAAATCTTAAATCCGCTTCTTAGAACTTTTTTTCAACCCGAAGGGGGTTATCAAGTACAATTCAATGTTGTGGGAAAGGAAGCTCTATGTGATGCTCAACTAAATCCTGATAATTATAGAGGGTTAGTTGTAAGAGTCGCTGGATATTCTGTATATTTTACAGAATTATCAAAAAACGCTCAAGATGAAATTATTGCCAGAACTGAGTATTAATCTTATTTTTTTTAAAAATCTAAGAAAAATAATAAAAAATTTTAGTCATTCTGATTTTTGCAATATAATTATATAATCATTATAGTTGGGCCTGTAGATCAGTGGAAGATCGCTTGATAAATTAAGTGAAAGGCTTAATTACAAGATTCGCATTCAAGAGGTCACGGGTTCAATTCCCGTCAGGTCCATTCTACTATTAAACATCTTAAAAGGATTTTAAATAACACATGCATCCAGTTAGTAATAAATTTATTAGCAATTTAGTTAAAATTAATCATTCTAGTAAAATTAAAAACATACTAAAAATAAAATTTAGTTAAAACAAATTCTGTTTTTTAATATGTTGACTAAAATATCATTGATTATTTTTTGGATAATAATAATTATCGTTTTATTCCATATAATTTATAGAAAATTATCACATAAGATTGAAAGAGCAGTTAATTTTCCTGAGATTCCTCAATGGATTTATCCATTAATAGTAATTTGTATTTTAGGATATATTTATATATGCTTTTTAACATTAATTTATATTTTCAATCCTATTTTAGCATTTAATCTTTTTTTACCAATAGAAATGCTAAATATAGACCTTTTAAAATATATAGGAGATATTTTTGTTTTAATTGGAACCATTATATTTCTAATCGCATATTTTAATCTAAATTCAATAATAGGTTCAGCAGATAAATCTAACTCATCTGCATTAAAAACAAGAGGAATATATGCAATATCAAGAAACCCTATTTATCTTGGATTGCACATTTTAACAATAGGATTCAGTTTAATAATTCCAACATGGATAACATTCCTATCTATTATTATATTCATTATTAATTTTCATTATAGAATTAGGTTAGAAGAAAAAGAATTAGAACAATGCTTTGGAAAGGATTATATTGAATATAAAAGAAAAGTATTTAGATATATTGGTCGAAGGATTAAAAGTTAAAATTTAATGGAAAAAATATAATTTCGCGATATCACTTTTAGACGATTCCCATCAGGTCCATTAAAATTTTTAAATTATACCATAAAGAAAGCTACATTGAATACCATGAATTGAACAAATCTTATAAAGTTATCAAGTATTATACATTTTTATATTAATTAACCTTCTAATTAGAGTTCAAAATGGCACAAGAAACAACATATCCAAAAAGGTTTAATTTTAAAAGAGTTCAAGAGAAATGGATAAAATATTGGGAAAACAAGAAGATATATGCTTTTGATGAGAATCGAATGGATGAAATTTTTACTATTGATACACCACCTCCATTTGTTAGTGGAGTTCTACACATAGGACAATATCTAAATTATGCTTGGATAGATTTTGTAGCAAGGTATCATCGAATGAAAGGAGAAAATGTATTTTTTCCTCAAGGATGGGATTGTCATGGATTACCTGTCGAGTTAGCAGTAACTAAAAATTATGGTGTAACTAAAGATGATCGAGCAAACTTTTTAGAAAAATGTAGAGAATGGGTAGAAAACAATATTAAAAATATGACAAAACAATTGGATGAGTTAGGATATTCTACAGATTGGGATTATACATATCGGACTATGAATGACGATTATAAACGCAAAGTCCAAATTTCACTTTTAGATTTTTATGAAAAAGGTATGCTTTATAGAGATAAATTTCCAACTCATTTCTGTGTGAATTGTGAAACTTCTGTGGCAAAAGCAGAAGTAGGTTATCAAGATGAGTTAGGAAAATTATGGTACATAAAATTGCCAATTATTGGGAGAGAAAATGAATTTATTACGATAGCTACTACGCGACCTGAATACATGGAAGCTTGTGTCGCTGTTATGGTTCATCCAAATGATGATCGTTATTATGATATTTCTGCTTCTGAAATAGAAATTCCATTTACAAACCGTGCTGTTCGAGTTTATATGGATAACACCGTTGATATGAATTTTGGTACTGGTGTTGTTTATGTTTGTACTTATGGTGATGAAATGGATATTAAGTGGAAGCTTGAATATAATCTGGATGAGATCCAAATTTTTACTGAAGATGGTCATATGAATGAAAATTCTAAATATCAAGGTTTAACAATTATGGGTGCAAGAGAACAAATTGTTAAAGATCTTGATAAATTGGGATTAATCGAAAAAATTGAAGATTATGAACATAGTATCATTGTCCATTCAGAACGATCATCTTGTCGGAAACCTATAGAATATTTACCCGTATATCAGTGGTTTATTAATGTAAAGGAATTCACTAGTGAAATTATTGAATCTGGAGAAATAATGAAATGGTATCCAGAAAAACAAAAACAAAGATTAATAGATTGGGCAAAAGGTTTAGATTGGAATTGGGTGATCTCACGTCAGCGTTTTTTTGGTACACCTATCCCGTTTTGGTACTGCAGCGATTGTGGTGAGATAATACCACCTAAAAGAGACGATTTACCATTAAATCCTGTGAAAATTTCACCACCAATTAAACAGTGTCCAAAATGCAAAAGTAAGAATATTATAGGCGAAAAAGATGTCTGTGATTGTTGGATTGATTCAAGTCTTACACCTTTAGAAATATCAAAATGGACTGAAGATGCTGAATTCTTTAGAAGAGCTTATATGAATGCAAAAGTTCATCGTCCACAGGGTTATGAAATTATCCGAACTTGGTTATTTTACACCTTATTTCGATGTAAGATTTTAACTGGAAAAGCTCCTTTTTATGAAGCAATGATTAACGGGATGGTTGCTGGTCCAGATGGAAGGCACATGTCAAAGAGTCTGGGAAACTATATTGCACCAGAGGAAGTTATGCCCGAATTTGGTGCTGATTCAATAAGATACTGGACTGCAATGGGAACACTTGGAGATGATTATCCCTTTGAATTCACTTGGATAAATCTACAAAACAAACAGCCCGTATCAAATGAAATTATTCTGAAGGAAAGGGAAAAACTTCCAGAAGATAAATTTAACAAAAAATATCGCAGGAGGTTTGAACAATTAATTGGAGCTTCGAGATTTTTAACTAAAATTTGGAATGCATATAGATTTTTATATTTGAATTTAACTAAGATAAAATTAAGTGATATTAAAATAGATCCTAAGGCTTTATCGAGTATAGATAGCTTTTTCTTTTCAGAATTTAATAAGAATTTAAATCTAATCACAAATCTTTTTGATGGGTATAATTGGCATGGAGCTATGATGATTCTTCGTACATTCTTTTGGAATGACATCTGCGATAATTATATTGAAGCTATAAAGTATAAGTTTTATGTTGAAGATCAAAGAACAAGAGAAACCTCATTAAAGAATGCTTTAAACCTTTTTTACAAATTATTAACTATTTCTTCAGTTATAATGCCTTTCATTTCAGAAGAAATATATTTTATTCTATATAAACAATTTAAGGACTTAGAGTCCATAAACTTAGAAAATTGGCCAGAACCTTATGATCATATATCTGAAGCATTAGCTGAACAAGGTAAATTAGGTATTGAAATCATAAAATTTCTAAGGATGTTAAAATCAAAACTTCAAATACCTTTGAATGAGAGTGTTGAGAAAATAATTTTAATAACAGAAACAGATCAACATAAAAATATTGAGATCCTAAAAGAAGATATAAAAAATACTATCAGAATAAACAATTTAGAGGTAATTGGGAAATCATTAGAAGAATCAATTAAAAAGAAGCCAGATTTAATAGAATATGTTGAAGATCTGAATATTACAGTTTATTACTTTAAATAAAAAGATTTTCTAAATTTATTCTTCTTCTTCACTTTCACTCAAAGGTTCACCTTGATCCGCGTTCTCAATTTCACCTGAAGGCTCACTTTTTCCTCCTTCTTCAAGTCCTAATTGAGTAATCATAGCTTGTTTCAGCAATCTTATATCTTTTGGCAATCCGAACATTTCAGCATACTTATCAGTAGTTGATAGTTCGTGAGATCTTCCTTTTTTTACGGCTTTTATGAAGTCGTTGTCTAAAAGGTATTTCACATGCTCATATGCTCCGCTACCCCTTAATTTTATCACCATTGATTTTAAGATTGGTTGCTTTAGAGCAACAATCGTCAAAGTTCTTAAATACCTCTCTGCTATTGCCCCCCCTTTTGCAAATTTGGATACCTTTTCTGTGTATTCTGGTCTAATTTGCATTTGATATCTATCTCCAATTTGTGCTATTATTAGTGACGTAGTACGCTCTAAATAATCAAAGGCTAATTCATTTACTAAATTTTCTACTTCCTTTTTTGAAAATTCTAATTTATTTGATAACTCTTCTATTGTTAAAGGACCTCCAGCGGCAAAAAAAGCGGCCTCAATGAAATTTCGACGAAGAGCTTTTTCATCAAGTTCTAATGCTTTTTCATCAACTATGGTACTTTCTGACATATCATCTTCTATAATTTTTCCATCTTCAACAATTTGCGTATCCATAGATTCTTCTATTAGAAGATTTTCTGGTTCGTTATCATATTCTTCAGTTAATTCTGTTTTCTCAATATCTTCTGATTCTATTTCTTGTTCTTCAATGACATTATCTCCAATTTCTTCTATTGAATCATTTGAATCTCTTTGTATAGACTCTTCTTCAGACACATTTTCTAAATCTGTAATTTCTTCTTCAAATTCTTCTATATTTTCTTCATCAAAAGTGTTAGCATGATTATTTTCTATTTCCTCATTTGGTTCTCCATTCTGTTCTTCTTCCAATTCACATCACTTCTGGTAATAATTTTTAATATAGTTATTTTTAACCAATATCTACTGAAATATTTTGGAAATCTTCCTCTTGAGATAAGTATAACTTACTTCCAGTAGATAAAAACATTAAAGCTAAAAACATACGTACTAATGAAAATTTCCGCCCTATACTACTTTTTTCTTCATTTTTAATAATATTCATTAAATCATAAATATTAGTCTCTTTATTGTTTAAATTGATGGTAGCTTTTATTCGATTGTACCATGATTCATGCAATTCTTCAACTGTTTGCTCCTTTCCACTAATATGTTTTAAGAGTTCTTTGGGTAATTGTGCTTTAGACTTCATTTGGATCTTCTGATCTTTAAGCTCTTCTCTTCGCATTCTTCTTCTTTTTAACTTTTCTTTATTCTGCATAACTTCAATAATAGCTGATCGCATAGCATCAAATAGTTCATCTTTGGTAGCAATTTGCATTTTAGGGGAAATTGGCTGAGGTAATGCTTTTGGGATTGTTCTAGAATGACTTTGTCTGAATTTTTCTAGTTCTTCTCTTTTCTGAATTTGTTCTTCTTCTTTTATTATACTTGAGATTTTGTAATGATGTAAAGATGCCGACGTTTTAAGCGCAATTCCAGAAATCTTATAATTAATCAATTCTTCATGTAGCATATTATCAAAAAAAGTATCTACTAATTTTGATAAATCATAAAATGCAATGTCGGATTCTTTTGCTAATTCTGTATCTAAAAGACTTGAAAAGGGTGGTTTTTGCCAAAATTTTAATTCAGCTTTCTCTTTTCTCAATAATGCAAGATCCTCATCATCATCAAACTCAGCAACTAATTCTATTTCAGGTTCTTCCATTTCTTCTTCTAGGGATCGATCAACGAAATCGGGATTAGATGTTATATTTTGTAGTAATTCAACAATATCCTTTTTTTTAGATTTAGAAGGAATTTTAATGTTGTTTTTCGATGCAAATTCCCTTAAATCTTTTATAGTCCATTCATTAAAATTATGTTTTTCAACTGAATTTTGTTCATTTTTTGAAATTATTACCTACCTCTATGAAATATTTTCATTAATCTGTAATAGTTGGCTCAATATCCTCAAGTTCTAAAATACGTTTTGCCTCTTCCTCTAAATCAACACTAAATATGTCTGTAATACCTGATTGTTGCATGGATACACCGTATATCCTATCTGCATTTACAATATTCTCTTCTCTATGACTTATTACCATGAATTGAGCTTGTGAAGCAAATTCCTTTATGACTGTAGAGACTCTGTGGACGTTTGGACCGTCCAAAGCCGCATCGATCTCATCCATTACATAAAATGGAGCGGGATAAAATTCTTGAACAGCAAATATAAAAGATAACGCTACTAATGTTTTTTCACCACCACTTAATATTTCTAATGAGCTGATTTTTTTACCCCTTGGTCTTGCTTCTATGCTAATACCTCCTTCAAATGGCTTATCTGGTCTATCCAAAATCATTTTTGCTGAACCACCAGGACTGAGCTTTTGAAAAATCCTACTAAATTCTCTATTTATCTCGTGATAAGCCTTCATGAATGTTCTTGTCTTTTCTAGTTCAATTTTATCAATAGCATCTAGAATTGATTTCCTTTCTCTCTGTATTGTTTGTCGTCTCATATCTATCTCATCAAATCTTTCCTTTACAGTGTCATATTGTTCAATTGCTTTTAAATTCACAGGTTCAAGAGTTTTTTTGTTCTGTGTTTTTTCTACAATATCTGATTGTAATTCTGCTTCTGAAAGTCCGTCAGTTACAGGAGGTAATGACCCATATTCTTTAGAACGCTGGAATAAAGTTTCAATTTGATCAGTGCACATTATCTTTTTTGATTCAAAATTGTTGATTTTAGAATTCTCCATAGAGAGATCTGATTTTAAGTCAGTTATATTTTTCTGATATTGTTTTTGTTTTTTCCATGATTCATCTTTTTCTTGTATAAATTTATCAATCTCCTTTTGTTTCTCGGTTTTCTTTTCATTTTCACTATCCAAATTCTCTTTAAAATTGCCTAATTCTTTTGTTATTGATTCAATTTGTTCTTCAGTATCTTTTATATCTTGATGCAACCCAATAATCTTCTGTTCTCTTTCTTTATTTTTATTTAACTCATTCAATTTCCCTTGAGATTTCTGCAAATCTTTATTCAATTTATTTAATTTCTTTTGGGCTGCTTTCTGTGATTCTAACTCTTCTGTTTTTTCATTTCTTAAAGAATCTAACACTTCTTGTTTTTGATCAACATTTTTTTGGATCTCTTCAACCTGAGAATTTAATCCTTCAATATCCTTTAAGCAAGTTTCAACGCTATTTTTAGCATCATTATTTTCTTTTTTAATATCTTCAATAGAGTTGATAATCCTCATTACATTTTCAAGTGCTCTTAAACGATCCATTGTATCTTCAAGCACTTTATTTTCATCATCGATTTGTTTTCGCAAGTTCTCTGTTATTTCCCAGAAATTCTGCTTTTTTAGAACTAGTTCATCAATCTTTTTTTGATATGAGTTTTGTTCTTCTTGAATATTTTTAATATTTTCTTCTGTGTTTATTATTAAATTTTTCTTTTCTGCAATAAGGTTATTCAATTTTTCTATGTTATCATCAATTTCAGTAATATTATCAAATAAATTCTGGATTCCATGCAATTCTTGTAATTTTTCTCTCAGATTCTCTAATTCTTTTTGTTTTTTATCAATATCATCTTGAATTGTAGAAAGGTTATCCCAATATGTATCCTTTAATTTCTTTAATTTCTCTATATCATTATCCAATGTGTTAGCTTCCGATTGTCTGGTCTTAATTACTTCCTCTCTTTCACTAATCGCTTCTTCTCCTTTTTTAATTCTTTCAGTTAATTCAGTATTTCTTTTATCTATTTCATTTAGTCTTTTATTATAGGTTGAAAGATTTTCAGATAGGTGTTTTTCTTGGATATTACTTTCAGTTAATTTTTTCTCAATTTTATTAAAATCATCAGTTTGCGATTTAATAGTATCTGAAATTTCTTCCAATTGTTTGTATAGTTCTTGACTTTTAGACATAGTTAGTTTTCTTAAAGAGAGATATACATTTTCAAGAATTTCCATTAGATCTTGAATAAAACTATCAAATGTAGAGGTTGAACTTTGTAC
This sequence comes from Promethearchaeia archaeon, assembly GCA_029856155.1. Taxonomy (GTDB): domain Archaea; phylum Asgardarchaeota; class Lokiarchaeia; order Sigyniarchaeales; family SOKP01; genus Loki-b32. Next base: position 79,094 of record JAHQWL010000075.1, on the reverse strand, counting down.
TTCAATATCAGCTGATTCTTTTACTTTATCGATTAATTGACTAATTGTGTCATCAGCATTATCAGTAAACATTTTTAAAGTTTGCATTATAGAACCTAGCATTTCTGTCATTTCAGTAGATTTATCCCTGTCTTCACCAATATCCTCAACTGTTCTCATAATATCAATGATATCTAATATATACTTTTTAAAATCTTCTGCTGAAGATTCAATTGCCTCTGCGTTTGATTGTTGTATATTACCCTTAATAGATTCAACTGAGATATTAATATTCTGTGTGAGCATATTTAAAATTTGGAGAATTCCTGTAATATCTTTTGTATTTTTCTCGTATTCTTCCTCTGAAGACTCAATTTTTTTTGTTAAATTTTCTTTTTCTTGTGAAAGATCCTCTAAACGTCTTTGTACATTATCCTTTTTAATAATAAATTTTTCAGTAGAACTTGTAATATCTGTAAGAGTGTTATTTTGAGCATCTACTTGCAACTCTAAATTATTTTTCTCTCTATCCATGGATGTTAATTCTTTTGTAAGAATTTTTAGTTCTGTATTAATATTATCAATCTTTGCATTATTATCACTGATTTCTGATTCACAAGAATATTTCTTCATTTTCAATAATTCTAGATCTTGTTCACTTTTCCTATAGACTGAATTTTCTTGTTTTAATTTTGCTTTTAAGTCGCTTAAATCTTTATTAATAATATCATTTTCACTCAGTAATTCCTTTACTGCTTTTTCAGCATCTTTACCTTTACTTAAATCCGTAATCTTTTGCTCTATAGAAGTTTTCTTTTCATTTAATTCTTGTATGCTCTCACGATTCATTTTAATTTCTGTACTTATAGAGGACAATGTAGCTTGAAAGTTTGCCAATTTAGAATTTAGCTGATTCTTTTCTGCTTGGATGGAGTTAATGTTATTTTCTAAATCTTTTTGATTTTGATTTTCTTTAGAAATTTTAATATTCAATTGGTTTATTCTATTTCTAATTTCTGATTCTGCTTTTTTGGTGACTTCAATAGCCTCATCGATGCTTTCAGCATCTTTTTTTAACCTTTGTAATTCGTTTTCTAATTTTTCTTTCTTTTCTTCATTTTTTCTGATGTTTCCTCTTAAAACCTTAATTTGAGCGTTATTAGATGATACACTTTGTTGTATTTTAGAAATTTCTGCTTTAAAAAGGGATTTTTCATCTTCATTATTTTTTATTTTAAAGTCTAGTTCAGCTTGGCTTTGTTGCCTTTTTTCAATTTCTTTTTTAGCTTCTTCAATATGATCTTCGTTTTCTGAAATTTCATTTGAGACACTTTCTATTAATGAATCAAAAGTCTGTCCCTCCTCAAGTTTCATTTGCTGACTTTCTAAGGATTCAATTTCTTTAGTTAGTTTATCAATAGATTTTATATCTAAATTTAAAGTTGTTTGACTTGAAGATATTTGAGTTTTTATTTGAGTTATATTTTCGGTTATTTGCTCTCTTTCCTTTTCTTTGTCGGTAATAGTTTTTTGGATATTATCCATAACAAGAGATTCTTGTTTTAATACATCTTCTTGCCGGTTTATTTTTTCTTGCAATTCTTCAACGATTTTTGAAGAAACGTCAATTTTTTTTTCTAATTCATCTTCTTCTTCTCTTAATTTTGAAATTTTCAAGGCAATTAACTGTGAATTTAAGAAATTTATTTGCTCATCCAATTCTTTCCAAGCTAAAGCATCATTTTTTTCTTTTTCAACTTTTTTCAGTTGGGATGATACTTCTTTGAAGATTGCTTCAAACTGTCCTAAATCTCTTTCTGCTTTTTCTAATTCCTTTAGAGTAACATCCTTCATTTCGTCGTATTTTTGAAGCCCTATTAATTCCTCAATAAATTTTCTGCGATCTTCAGGATTCATATGTGTTAATTCAACAATCTTTCCTTGTAATACGAATTGATTACTACCATCAGGATCAATATTTGCCGCGGCTAAAGCGTTAAGTATTTGCTGACGGGTGACTTTTTTTCCGTTCATTTTATATCCTCCCCCACCACCCCTTTTAATAATGCGAGTAATCTCAAAATCACCAGTCACTCCTGGAAAAACATTATCAGAATTGTCAAAATATAATGTAACAGAAGCTCTCTGGGAGGGATTTTTACCTCGTGAGCCAGCAAAGATTAGATCCTCTAAGCTTTTTGCTCTCATAGTTTTTTTGCTTAATCTGCCTAACGAGAAGCATAGAGCATCTATTATATTAGATTTACCCGCCCCATTTGGTCCTACGATGCATGTGAATCCACTAGAGAGCTTGATAGTTACTGTTCGATCTCCAAAAGATTTGAAACCACTCATAGAAATTTTTTTAATATGAGTCAAAATTTATCTCCATTTTTACCTATATTAATAAAAAAATAGTGTGATTATACCTATAAATATATAAGATATCTTATTAAAAAAATCTGTTTTACATTTTCCGATTTTTGGAATCGCTTTGAAAGGAATTTTTTTCTTAAATTTAAAAAGACATGTTTAGATTTTAGAAATGTTTAACACTGGTTAAAAATTGCATCAATAATTACCTTAATTTGTTTAGGATTCATTAATATAAAGAAAGAATCATTATTTAAACCATTAATATTTTCATGAGTACTTTTTTTATGAAATGTTCTTTTTGATGGTTTTACAATTCCAATATTCAATAATTCTTCGGTTATTTTACGAAATTCAATAATACTTTTTTCATATTCTAAAGTTTCACAAGAAATTTCATATAATTCGTGTAAATCTTTTATAGAAATATAATATTTATTTTTACTAATAAAATAATTTGAAAAATTATCTAAAAATATTACTGTCAATATATCTTCTTCAGAAAGATAGTTAATCATACTAAATTCATCAGAAATTTGAAAAGAGTCAAATTTATTTTGACAAATGTCTAATAAATCAAAATTGCCTAAAATATTTTTGTTTTTTAATAATGGATATAAATCTCGAAGGATTTCAATTCCTTTACCCGGAACTGGTACATATTGCTCACAGATTAAATCTGTTATGTATCTAATTAGGTTTCTATCTATTTCCTGTGAAAAACTTAATAATACTCTTTGTTTAAGAATAGAATAAAGCTCTTGATAATTATAAAAATTTAATCTTTTTTTCAAATCAAATTCAGAGAATAATTCCATTGTTCCAGGTTGTATAATTTTATTTACAGTAGATATTAGAGTTATATTTGACTCTTTGCCAAATTGTAAGAATTTATTAAAAATTTCGGGTTCTAAATATTCGATGTTATTAAAGATAAAAAATAAATGAGAATCAAATCTATTACAAATGAACTTAAACGTATTCCATAATTGATGTATTTCTGAATTTAATAGTGGTCGGACATCGAAATTTAGATTTGACAATCCGTTAATTTCACTTAACAATAAAAAAATTAATTCTTCAGGATTCTTTTCTTTACAATCTACACAAATTTTATTAATTTTAACGAATTCTTTATTTTGGTTTAAAAGATCGTTTAATACTTTATTAACTATTACTTTCTTTCCAATACCATTAATTCCTTGATAGAGTATGTTGAGATTAAACTCATCAGAAATTGAATCATTTAAAATAGAAAAGAGGGAATCTTCTTCTTTTTTTCTATATAATAGGTGGGGGGGGATGTAGTCTGGGTCAAATAAAGCTTTAGGTCCTACATAATATTTATTTACATTGGATGGTGCTATCATATTTTAAACCTTTATTTAAATTGATTTTAATCACAAGTATTTAAACCCCACCCCCAGAGAGATGACTAAAAGTAAAATTAAACTATATCTTTTTTTAAAAAAAATGAGGATTTAATTACCAATTAGGATTAAAATTATGATAAAAGACAAATGACAAAATTATAATTTTAAATGATAATTGAAAATTAATCAAAACTCTCTAGTAAATTTTTTAAATTATCTGCTAACAATGGTAAATATTCATATGATTTAATTTTCACTTTCTTATTTAGACAAAGTGCGATTAAATAAAATCTCGTTTTAATTATATCTAATTTTCTAAGAAAGATTATTCCCTCTTTTTGATAGATTGATTGTTTCTCTGGAAATTCTATATTTGTTACAATATCAATTGTATTTATATCCCATTCCTCTAATTTTTCTAATGCTTGAGTTAATCTTGGAGCGATAGCTTCACAAATTTTCTGATAACTTTCATTTGTTGTTCTACTAGCAATTATAAAGCAATTCTGATCAAGTAGAAGCATAGAACTATTGTAAGTTTTACCCATATATTCTTTCAATAAGGTTTCAAACATTTTAGACTTATGTGTTGCAAAAAACACACCATCAGAAAAAGCCTTCAATAGACTTGATTCATCATATATTGAAGTTTTAAAAATAGAAAACTTAACTTTGTTAATGGCAGATGAAATTTTATTTTCTAGGTAATTGATATGATCTAAAATTTCTTTCTTATTTTTAATGTCAGGATCGTATTTATGGAGTAATATTAATAACTGAAAATTTTCGGGATGTGACTCTGAGGTTACACTTACAATATCTTTAAGAAATCTTAATGATTCTTCAAATTTTTTAGGTGCTTGAATATCTATAACATAGAATATTGATTGCGTTTCTGTAAAATATTTGCTCTTATTACCCAAATATATTTTTCTATAACCTTTTTGACCCCCTAAATCCCAACGGACAATTGAGGTTCCCAATAATGAGTTTGTATAGAAAGTTCTTTTTGCTTTTATAGTCGGTTTAACTGTAGGTAATAAACTAAATTTTTTATCTAATAATAGCAAAATTGAAGTTTTTCCACCACTTTCTAAACCACAAAAAAGAATTTTATTTAATTCTTTTGAACCATTCATGTCAAATCACACAATTATATTTTATTTATTAATTATTTTAACTTTTATTTCGTTTTTATCAATTTGTTCTTTTAAACGAATCTTTCTTAATTTTCTTGGAAAATCCAAATCGATCTTATCAAAAATAAATCCCCTTGAATCTTTTGGGCCTTCTATAATCTTCAATTTTGATGGAGATATATTCCCTTCTCGGAATGAAATAATTTTACTATTACCTAGAAATCTTCTTTTCATAAACTTGCCATAAGTGTTACAAGCTACAATTGGTACTCTATTTTCAAGAGCACGGGCTTTTAGATAGATTGTCCAATTTTCCATTCCATTATCTCTTATTTGAGTTGGTGAAAACAATATATCTGCCCCATTTTCAACAGCTAATCGAGGTGTTTCAAAAAAAGCCATATCAAAGCAGATAAGAATAGTAAAATAATAAGAATTGTTGAGTTTAAATAATTTCAATTCTTTGCCTGACTCGAATTGTTTGCGTTCGTAAGCATATAGGTGAATTTTATCTTGTCTACCGATTTCTTCACCGTTTTCATCAAAAAAATAACAAGTTATGCTAGGTTTTTTTGAATTAATTCTTTTCTCCCAAATTGCTCCCGATAAAAGTTTAATATTGTATTCTTTTGCTAAAGTTTTAATAAAAGCATAATCTTCGCCTCTTTGTTCTTGAAAATTTTGAGTAAAATCTCTAAAAAAAGGAACCCATCTTTCTGGTAAGCATATTACATCACAAATTTTATGTTCTTCTAATAATTCCCTTAAAATTAGTTCAATTTCATTATAACACTTAGTTCTACTTTCAAATATTTTTGGTTGAATACAAGCCACTTTCATTTTATAGATTAACCCATATTTACTTTTTTGGTAATTTCATCGATTATATTAAATAATTCGTTTAAATTGGAAATCTCGTAATCTGGCTTAAAATTATCTTGGTTTTTCATATCTAATTTATAACTATCATACTTTCCTCCTCGATGAAGATATACACTATAGATATTGTTTAAATTAGCCGGGATTATATCTTTATCAATACGATCTCCTACATATATTGTTTCTTGCCCTTTAACTCCAAATTTTTTTAAACAATAATTGAATAGTTCTGGGTTAGGTTTTTTAATTCCAATTTCATCTGAAATAACTACTAAATCAATTAATTTATCGATTTTAAGTCTTAAAATCTTTTCATATTGCTTTATTGGGATTCCGTCTGTTATAATTGCTGTTTTTATTGATAAATCTTTTAACCTACTTAAGCTTTCCTCAACGTCATCATATAATTTTATTGAATTTACTTTTTCTTCATGGTATGCCATAACAGCACTGGCAATATATTTATATCGATCATTATATGAGAGAAATTCAACGTTTTCCTCCATCTGATTCAGTCTTCTTAGGAAATGATTATAATGTTTCGAGGAATTTGAACCATACTCTCTCACTATTTCATCTAATATCAGAGCTGCTTTCTTTTTATCTATTTTTAAGCCCAAGTCAATCATTGCATAAAGTCCTTTAATTCTAGCTCTTTCAGACAACCCCGTTGAGTCAAAAAGACAATCATCCAAATCAAATCCAATTAATTTTATGGGGCTCATTATTAGGTTTTAATTTTATCACTAATTCATTAAAATAATTTAAGTTGATTGCTTATATTAATTATCCTAGGATATTAGATGTTGACATAAGATAAATTTATTTATCTTTAATAATATATAATCTTCAATATTAATTTATTTTAGGTTAAACAGAAAAAAAGAGCTGTTCTTTTTATCTAATATAGAATTCGTAATGGAGATTCATTAATTGAAAACTATCGTCGTCTTATCATATTTTCATCGTAAAATTGGTCCATTAGTATTTTATTCTTACCCAAAGAATATATTAGAAAAGGAACTATCAGGAAAAGTAGCCAACATCATGGATCAGCAATTTAGTGAAGGTTTTTTTACTCATTCTTTTGAAAATCTAAAATCAATGAATTACTACTTTGAGATTCATTCAGATTGGGCGCGAGGAAATAAAGAAATGTTAATGGTTTCAATTATTCTTGACCAACAAATTCCTCTTGAAATTGAAGAGAAAATATCACTTCTATGCACTGAATTCTCAGAACGGTTGCAATCAAATGAAGAAATTTTTACAGCATTTTATATAAATGATATAAATAATTTTGATGAAGATGATCAGGAGAATATAGTTAAAAATGAATCTTTAATAGAAGCGTGGGTAAATAATCTATATTGGGCAATTATTGAAGATACAAGAGAAAAAACAGAGGAAGAGAAGATAGCGATTTTATTAAATGATAAGCATATATTCAAGACATTAGAAAAATTATCTAAAGGTCCAATACCACTAGAATGGTTAAGAGAATGGTATATTGAGAAGTTTCCAGGAAAAGATTTTAATGAGATTATTGATACTTTAGTAGATAAACAATTTATTTTTATTAACCAAATAGGTTTAGTAGAGAAATACGTACTTTTATTAAAAGAAGTAAACGCTGAAAGGATACCACCGGATAGTGTCATTGAGTATATTGATGATAAGCCAGAATTGATCGAATTACTCCTTCCCAAAGTTCAAGAATACTATAGTGAATATGAAAAGAAAACTAAGGAACAAATAAAAGAAGATGCTTTTACTTTATTTCAAATAATGGCGGATTCTAAAAAATATAATGTCCTCTCAGAATTAAGAAATGGGTTAATTTCAAAAGATAAATTACCTAAACTAGTTTCAAAGAAATCTTTGGATTCCTTAATGGAAAATATTGATTTTTTAAAGAAATTTGATGTGATTGAAGAATTAAATTATAATGGTGAGACTTATATTGTTTTAAAAACCAATTTGCAAATTACAACTGCTTTTCCAGAATGGATGAGAAAACTTTTACCAAAGGAATCTGAACCTGTAGTTGCAAATAAATATTCCCCCAAACTTAAAGAAGGAGAGGAATTTGATGAAGGAAAACTAAGTATTCCAATAGAAGAAAATAAATCTAATTTAAAAAATACAAGAAAAAAAAATTCTAAAAAAAATAAAACCACGCGAATAAAATAGTAATTAAACAATACATAGAAATTTGAATTTGTTGCTTAAAAAAATTTACAACCAAACGATTTATAATGCCTAATGAAGAAGAAACTTCAGAAGATTTAAAGAATATTTTAGGTTATATGGGAATTGAAATACTGGTTGCAATCGATAATGGGGCAAAAAATTACGAGACGATTAAATTATTTTCTGGTTTGCCAATATCATGTATAAATGGGAGAATCCCGGTTTTATTCGATTTAGGTCTTATTAAAAAAAAAAATGATGAATACTTTTTATCTGAAAAGGGAATTCTTTTTCGAAAAATATTAGATAAATAGTTAATAATAAGTTAAGACATCAGTTTGGGGCGACAACGTCATTGCTACCGAGCAAGCAGCTAGCTTTGTCATAAGTTCATCATCTGTCAAATGATGCTAATCCTCATTACTATTTAATTTTTGATTTTTAATATCCTTTTTATAAAATTTTCTCATATAGTATCCAGGTTTTTTTAAGCCACCACTCTCGTTAATAATCCGTTCTAACCCCCCTTCTTGTGAAATAATGTTCTTATAAGATTTATAATCTTCTTTATCAATTTCATTTCTTTTCATTAAATAATCCAATATATTAATTGCATCCTCTTTGTTTGAACATCTTCTGATAAAATCAATCGCTTCTGGATTATATAGCTCACTTGGGTAAACATTTTTTGAAATCTCAGATTTTTCTTTATGAATTTGCTCATTTTGACCATTAATTGCATTTATTTTTATTGATTTTTTTTTTTCAGATATCTCTTTTATGAGGGATGGGAAATGCTCAAGGAATTCTTCTTTTTTGTAGGATACTGTTAATCCTTCTTTATCCTTGACTTTAATTTTCTTGTTAAGAGTATCTTTTTTATTATCATGATCCATAGAGTTAAAATCTCTTATGATTTATTTCTTGAATTAGATTCAATTTTATATTAATTTGAATACTTAAAAGACAATAATTTTCTTTATAGACTAAATCTAAATATAAGATTATAATTTTTCATTAAAAAGCTTATGGTTAATTAAAATTTTACCCTAAGAATTCTACCAAAGATTCTTTAAAGAATCAAAAAATTCTATTAATTTACATCGAAATTAATATATAATTAATGGTAAATTTTCTATTTGTAAAATAGCTTGTAAAGAAAAAAGTTTAATTTCCTTAAATTTAGTAGAATCCTTTAATAAATGGGTTAATTTAATTTAAGTAAGCTAAATTAAGCCAAAAATTCTTAAGAAATTAATAAATTGTTAACATATTCTTTTTAATAATTAAAATTCTTAAATTGAATTTAAGACTAATATTAATTGTATTTTTTAGAACTGGTAATTTTTTAGAGAGTATAAATCTTGCTTAAGAAAAAAATTTTTATTCATCAAAATATTCCCTATTCCTTTAATTGGAATAAAACACACCATAGAGAAAAATATTTGCAAATAACCTCTAACAGAGAAGAATTAAATCGACTCAAGGACCATTTTAAGAAGGTTTTAGAGGGATTAATCCCCAACAATCTATTTAATACAAAACAATTTCCAAGAGTATCTCAATTTAAAATTAGAGGTATTAAAAATGCGTTTATTAGAAGTTTTAGTAAAAACCTTATTAGATCTAATAAAATTCAATATCATGATTGTAATTCGAAATTACCAAAGTATGCTCAAAAAGTTTATGAGAATTATCAAGCTAATAATTTCCCAGGAACACCAGGACATGAACCTATTTTGAAGAATATTTTGATAAAAGATAAGGATGCTATAGCTATAGAGGTTCCAATTTGGAATGACCAGAAAAAAAATATAATTACGGGGCATATTGACTTAATTCAAATTCAAAATGATGTTGTTAAAGTAATTGACTATAAACCAGAGGGTAATTTTTTACTTTCTCTACCACAAGTCTCAATGTATGGTTTATTAATTAAATCCAAATTAAATATTAAAGACCTTAGATGTATTTCATTTAATAAAGAAGGTGCTTGGGAATATGACCCTAATATATTAAAAATTGACGTTAAAGATTATTTAATCTCTCAACGAATTGATGAAAGACCTTGGGAAAATTTCATATAATTTTTTCTTTAATTAGATTTTCTTTCCCTTCGGTTTAGAGGGTTCAATTTTTTCCTCTGATTTCAAATAATTACGAAATAAGAAGTAACAAATGAATAAAGAAACAGATTCTGCAACAATCCCAACAAATGTGATTATTGTCCCATTATATCCTAAATATCGGAGTAATAAAGCTAATGCTAGACCAGAAGATGCTAAAGCTACAAGAATTATCCCTTTAATGATTTCAGTGAGAGAATCTTTTATATAGATTAACTCTTTCTTAATCCATGAAAATAGTAAGACCATAAGAATATAATACGTTTTTACTAATTTAATTTTATATAGATTAAATAATAAATATTTTAATATCTTTATTATTTCTTAGAAGTTGTGTTCAAAACTTATATTATTAAAAAGAGAAAATGATAAAGATTTTCAGAATTATATTTTTACTCAAAATTTTGTTAAATTCAAATTGATTTCTATCTACTTTTAAATTTTATATATAATGCTTTATCTAATAAGCGTCCAATTTTTTCAGCAATTTGATTACCAATTTCATACCTTTCTCCATCAAGTAAATTCTTTTTTTCTTCGGGAGTAGGAATTCTACCAAGTCTATTAGTTAATAATTTTTCAGTAATATCGTTAACAATATTCATAATTTTTTCATAATTGGGCAATTTGAAATCTGGAGTTAAATTTCTAATTTTCTCTACGGCAAAATTAAAAAATTGACCTACTAGCTCAATTGGATCACCTTTCAATTCACTATGAAGTTTTATATTATCAGTAGCAATTTTTGTGTCTTTTTCTTGCCAATATAACTGATTTGGGTTAATCCCAGGACTATTAATTCTCATTAGTGAACTTGTGATTCTGCGTTCAACCCAATTTAAAGTACTTAATTCTTGTACTTCACGTATTTTCTTAGCTTTTTCCTCTTTTTTCTTTTCTTTAGATTCAATTATCTGTTCTACTTCTAATTTTCGGCTTTCTTCAAATTTTTCAATTCTTTTAATTATATCATATCCAATGCAGTATGAAATTGGAGATATTATATCTGACTTTAAATTTAATTGAGCTATATCTTCATATATTGGACTTGGATTGTTTTTTAAATCAGCAACCGCTTCTCTTAAAGATAGTTCCATCAATCGTGCTAAAATAAATCCATTAACTAAGAATGGTTGATTATTTGCGTCAAATACTATGACTAATTCTTCTTGTCTCTTGTTTATTCTTTTAATGATCAACTCTTCGAGTTTTACATTTATCCATTCTTCTGAATCAGTTGTTCCACCCATTTTCTTTAATGCTAATAAATATAATGACCTGTCGTTAGAAACCTTAAGATAAACCTCAATTATTCTGCTAAGCTGCCTTAAAATTTTGGATAAGATATAAAAGAAAATATCCTTTGCTAATTCATTGATAATCTCTTCGAACTCTAAGATAAATAATAAGTGAGAGTAATTTTTTAATTTCAGTTCATTTAAAAAAACTCTGTCAATTGCTTGCTTTTTTTTAATGTACTGCCTTAAATCATTAATATTAGTTCCGGTTTTTTCTTCTAAAAATCTTATTAAATCCGGATAATTATTGATATCTTGGGTTATGAAGTCTAATAGGTCAAATTCAGAGATTTTTTCAGATTTTTCAACAATTTCTCTGACATTCTGAATATTCTGCTCTGAAATCGCCTTTTTTGCTAAATATATTAAATTTTGTTTGTTATCATTTAAGGATATAATATCTAATTTTTTTATATTATATCTAACCATATTTTTTTTTACATTTTCCGGTAGATCTTCATCTACATTTAAAAAATGTAAAATATTGTAAACTCCATATTTTTGTAATATATAAATTATATCTTCAAAACCACATTCATTTATACTTTGTAGAAAATAGATAAAATCATTAGGGTTCTCTTTTAATTTTTTAATTAATGCTAATCTTAAAAAGCTAAGAATTTTTGTCTCAAATTGTTCATAATCGATTTTTTCTTTAAGAGCATTTTCAATTTTATATATAAGGTCTTTTTTTAGGTTATTCGCTTCCATGAATACCTTCAAACCGGGTATCGAAATAGGAAACCGGTTAAAATTGTATTCTAATACTCTTCTTTTTATCATTCTTACGGGCATTGCTTGAATTTGTAATTCTTTATATGATTTAAATTCGAAATCTCTACGTATTTTATCTATCAGCCTGTCCAATGTCGCTAATTCTATGAATTTATCTTCTTTTTCTTCTAACTCAAGTTTCTTCTCTAATTCGACAGAAATATCCTTAAAAGCAGCAGATTCCTCTAAAATTTCTTTTTTAATTTCATTATTAAGTCCAATCAAATCACCAATTAAATCGTAAAAGTAGAATGGGGGATAGTTCAATATGATTTCTTGTAATTCTTGTTCAATTTGACCTTCAATATCCTTTAATAATTTTTCTCTTTCGATATTCTGGAGGGTTTCCTTTCTCTCTTCAATTAAAAAAGAAATAATCTTATTTTCTAAATCAATTATCTTGTTGAGGAGGTTTACTTCTAAATTTAAGGAGTTTTTTAATAGTAAATCAACTTCCTCATTAATCACCTTTTTCTCTGTAAGTTCTAAATTCTTAGTGGAATCGAAAGTAAATTTATCTTTATCTAAAAACTTTTGAACTCGGATTCCTAAACTGTGATATATATGAATAGTCGCTGTAGCTTTTAGTAAATCATCAAAACTAGTTTTCCTACTAATAAGCTCAAAGATTTTATTTTTATCAGCTTCCCTTTTAAAATGAGATATAATTAAATCAACAGTTTGAAAAAATCTATAAGTACTTTCAACTGCGGTTGTTTTTCTTTTTACTCCACTAATCATAATTCTCTCACCCATTCTCTATAGACTTCTTTAAAATTATCTGATAATTCAAATCTAGCATTATCATGCCAAAATTTGAAATCTATTACATGAAAAAGCTCTCCTTTAAATATTTCTTTTTCTTCATTTGTTAAAATATGTTTTAGAGTCACAGTTAAAGGTCTTGGTATTAATTTTGAAAAGTATTTTAATTCTGAATTTTTAACATAATTGTAAAATGTCTCATCCTCATCTAGATAAAAGTAATTGAAAGGAATGATATTTTCCAATTGTGGATTTAGATTTTTTAACTCATTTTTAATACTATTTTTGACATACTTTGGAAATTCAATATTGATATCAATACTAAGTTCATAATTTTTATAAAATTCAAGTAACAATTTTCTCTCTTCGGGATTTATTAATTTTGGAATGTAAATGTCTAAGAATTTTAAGAAATTTTCTATTTTTTGCTCATCTAATTCTCTCTCTTCAAAATATCCAATAAAATCATCATATACTTCTGTTAATGTCCAAGTTCTTTGTTCTTCTGGCTTAAGATATTTTTTAGAATAATCTTTAATCCACTCAAGTATATAAAATTTCCATTCTAAATTTATACCTCCAATTCTCTTTTCTAAAAATCTATGAAATCTATTTGAGAAGGTTACAGGATCACTGATTTCCTTATCAGGTTCTTCCTTAATATAACGTTTTATCGTAGAATACCTTAGAACGTAGCTTAATAAATAATTTAATTCTCTTGAAAACTTCTTAAATTTTTCTAGGTGATTCCTTATACTATTTATATTGGATTCCATCTGGATTTCTGCAAAAGATACTAAATCATCTATTTTTAAAGCTACATTGTTAAAGAAAATATCAACATTCTTATTCACTAATAAATTAAACTCATTTATCAGTTCTTTTTCATTAAATTTAAGATCCTTTCTTAATATAATTGGGTGTGTTTCAATTTGGTTAAAAAGAAATTCTTTAAATTTCCTTATTAATTTCTGTCCTAAAACTTTTGCTGGTTTTCGCTCCTGATTAAATTTTTCCTCTAAATTATCTATCAATTCAATAGTTAGAGTTTTTAATCGACGATAAGAAAGATATTTTGGAAGTGATTTTCTAATTAAACTAAGACTTGCATTGGTAATTTCTGAAAAATAGTTAAATACAGAACTCAATTCTATTATCCGTAAACTATCTTTTTGGGTTAGTGATTGTTCGATAAATTTTTCTGTTATTTTATAGATATTCTCGAAATCTTCGCCTTCTAATTTCGCTTTATTTAATATAAAATGTTCATATTTGCTAAGTAATTCATTTAAATTCCCCATTTCACCAGTACCGAGAAAAGTTCTAGAATATTCTAAAAATTTATTTAAAAATTCTTGTAAATCAATTAATAACTTATTTACATTGGATACAAGCCATTCTGCTGTTTGAGATTCAATATATTCTTTTATCTTAAGGTTAATATGATTAATCATAAAAATAATTAATTCATCTTGAGATTCATCTAAAGTTCCGGTATTTGCTAAATTAATAAGATTAGTGCCTAGATCTAAGGTCTTGTCTACAATAAAATTAGCACTTGGTTCAGATATTGAAAACTTAAGATGTTCAATAGCTTGTTGCCCAATAAAAGGCGGTCTAAATTTTTGAAATTTCGGATTTAAAAATTTAATCTCTATTGGTTTTTTATACCACAAAACCTCAACGTTAGAGATAACCTTAGCATATGTATTCAACATTTCTTTTTCTGTTGGCAGAGTTTTACTTAAACCAATCAATTTTTTGTTCCATTTATCTTCAATTAGTTCTCCATAAAGTTTTTTATTAAACCTAGTAGCAAATTTGTCATATACTTGTTCTTTATTTTCTTTCCTTAATTCTGGGCGATTAGAAAACTCTTCTACTTCAAAAAATAGCTTACTTATATTATTCAATGATTCTCTAGATTTATGTATATCTAAAACCCCCGTCTCAGGTTTTAAAGCAAGTAATAGACTTTCACAGTCCTTAAATTTACCTGGTATAAATATCATTGATTTTGGGTAAATATTAATTCGAGCACTTTTTTCATCAAAGTTGTATAAATCAAACTCAATACTAAATAATTCAGCCCCGGTATAATCCCTTAAAACCGCATTATACATTGTTAAATATTTAATAACTTCTTGCGATAGTTCATTCACTTTTTTTCTCGTTAGCCTTCCAACACCAATTACATCTCCAACAACAACATCATTTGGAGACGAATATCCAAAAATCAATGAGTACTGATAACTTATAGATTCGCGTGTGGTTATCATAATCTGATTTTATTAATATCTCGTAATTATTAATCAATTAATTTTTAGTCTAAAAAATTCATTCACAAACCCTTAAAAAAACTCAAAGGTTGTGTTAAATATTTTTAAGATTATAAAATATTAAAATTTACTTTTGAATAGTAAATAAAGTACTTCTATAAAAATATTATAGTAGGTTGAGATAATTTAGATAAATCGATAAATTTGATATTTTTTTAGTTTTTACAAATTGTGATTTATAAGAATAATCATAGAAGGGATCAATATCCTAGTTAGAATGTATTATTAAATCTTTGATCTAATTTTTTTAATTTCAACCTAAAATAAACTTCAAATGTTAAAAATAAAAATATAATAAGATAAAAATTATTATATTTATAATAATAATTATAAAACCTAAAAGCACTAAAGGTGTAGACTTATTCAATTTGGGTCTGATTTAGGAATCAATCAAGATGATATCGAAAAAATAAGTCCTCAAATTACATTTATAACCTCCAATGCAGATATTGAAGCAATCGCACTTGTAAGTTTTGAAGGATATCAAATAGCTTTCTCTGCTTTACCACAATATCATGTTGATGGGGACCAATTCTGCGGACTCGCTAGTGCATTGTTAATGACGGGGAGATCAACAATCCAAACTTTATTCCAAGAAGATTTAAGTGAGATAATAGTAAGAGCAGAAAATGGTTATATTGTTATTACTAATGCTGGAAGATTAGTGATTGTATGTGCTGGAACTATAATTGATACACTAATGAAGACTGTAAAAGTAATGAGAATTGCGGCAAAAAATCTCTATAAAATTTTTGAAGGACGCTAGCTTTCTTTATACTTTTTATTGTATTTTAATCATCTTTTTCTATAACTTTATTAAAGGATTTTAAATATTCAAACATTTCAAAAGACTTTAATTTCAGAAGAATTGCCTTTAATTAACGAATGTCAATTATTTTTTTTTATATTTTAACTCCTTCTTCATCAAGAAAATATTAAAAAAAATAAAACCTTTAAATATTAAACTTTCATGAGTTTGGTCGTTATTGAACATTTTTTCGATAATAATTGTTAGTACTCTGTATAGTTATGGGTTTATTATTTTTTATATTACGTATTTAGCAAGAAAAAATAAGGAAAAGGGGGCATTTATCAATAATTTATCAAACGGGTTAGTTCTAATAACGTCAATTACAGCTAATCTCATACTGATAAAATTTTTAAACCTCTCCAACAAAGAATTCTTAGTTTTTCCATTTAATATTTTACTAATCGGCTCTATTGGATTTTACCTTCCTCTCTTCTATCTTTTCATTTCTCGAGAGAAACATAGAGTTAAAAATATTAAATATAGAGAGAATAAGAGTGAACCACAATCATTTACAGAACTCCCTCTTAAGTATGATATATATAGAAAATTAACACATTTAGTGGTTTTAGGAATTGTTTTCTTTTATTTTACACTTGGATTTTTAATCCAAAATTTTTTTGTATATATTTTAGAATACATACCAGATTTCATTTCAGAATTATTTCATATTGGAGGGGATATAATGGTTTTTACTCAAAATTTGGTAATTTTTTTAGTTGGGATATCCTTATTAGGTTTATTAACTGCTGATATAGTTAGAATATTAACACCTGATATCTACCCTTTAAAGCCAGTCAATCAATTATTAAGAGAAAAAGAATTACATTTAAGGTTAGGACCTCACATTTCAATGAGTATTGGATGTTTTTCGATAATAATTATTTATGGATTAATTCAACCAAAAGGTCCCGTAATTATTTGTACTTCAATGGTAATGTCTATTTTTGGAGATATAACATCTAATTTAATTGGTAGGACTATAGGACACAGAAGAATTAGAAAAACAAATAAAACGTATGAAGGATTAATTTCTGGTATTATTATTGCCTTCATATCTGGATTGATTTTATTATATTTGCTAAGAAGTTTTTATAGATTTAGCCTGTTAGGGTTTTTTTTAATTCCCTTAGTGGGTGCATTAATAATTGGATTATTGGATTATTTAGATTTAGAGATTGATGACAATTTATCTTATAATTTCTCTTTGTCTGCCATTTTATTTTTTATTTCAATTCCATTATTATGAAGTAAAAAATATTATTTTGCAATTATCAAAAATTTTTTCAATTAAGGTAATTTTTTTTTAAGGAAATGTTAGAAGAAAAATTAAAAATTGATAAAATATCTAAAGGTACTGTAATTGATCATATAGATGCGGGGTATGCTTTGACAATTCTCAATCTTACTGGAATTGATGAATCTAGAAATTTAATGACCATTGGAGTTAATGTTTCATCAAAGAAATATCAAACAAAAGATATAATAAAAATTGAGAATGTTTTTTTAAATGAAACACAAATGCAACAGATATCTATACTATCTCCT
Source organism: Promethearchaeia archaeon (assembly GCA_029856155.1). GTDB lineage: Archaea > Asgardarchaeota > Lokiarchaeia > Sigyniarchaeales > SOKP01 > Loki-b32. The sequence continues at coordinate 61,500 of JAHQWL010000075.1, read as the reverse complement.
AATGCTACAATTTCTTTAATTGAAAATTATAAAGTAATTGAAAAGAAAAAAGTGGAACTTCCAAAAACTATTAAAAAATTAATATTATGTGTCAATGAGACATGCATTTCAAATTCAGAAAAGGAACCCATTGATACTGAATTTCTAGTTTTAGACGAGAAACCCTTGAAAATACAGTGTGTTTATTGTGAACGTATTTATAATTTAGAAGCAATTGTTTTTACATCAAAAGAAAAGAAAGAGAAAAAAATTATACAAAGAATACAATTATAAAGATGAAAGGTTTATTCTTATAGAAATAACTCAAGGACCGATGAAAATTCCGGTATAAAATTAAGTATTGTATGAATAAGAACACCGAAAATCATAAACAAGAAGAAAAACATACCTATGCCTGGAAGAATTATATTTTTCCAATTCCACTCTTCTTTATCATAGTCATAATTATAAATTATAAAACTAACTACGAAAGGAAATAAAAACCACCAAATTAACATCCATAGAAGCATAAACCATCCTATTAATCCAAATAGAAGTCTTCCTATGATTGCACTTAACGCGCCAGTAAGTGCGCGAATCCAATATAACTTTGTTTCCTTTTCTAATCGGAGATCCAAAATTGTTAATGGTTTTTTTTCAGTTTGAATTTTCTTTTTCTGTAGTTCTTTCTTCTTCTCTCTTAGTAATTTATGTCTTCTTTTTTTAATATCTACCTTCTTGCGCTTTCCCATAATTAATAGTATAAATATTATTTATTATAAAAATCATTATATATTATTGATAAATAAGGATTTAAACATAATATGATTAAAATAACCCAAGAATTTTCTAATTTTGACGTATTTGCTATTGTTAAAGAATTAGATTCAATATTGACCAATGGTACAATACTAAATATCTATGAAATAGAAGATTTATTGATAATTAAAATCAATACCAATTTTGGAAAGAAAAATTTAATTATTAAAAAAGATTCTCGGATAAATTTAACAGATTATGATTATCCTATTCCAAATTATCCCAGTCAATATATTGGTTCTTTAAGAAAACTTTTAAGAAATCGTAGGATACTAAAAATTTCCCAACATCAATTTGATCGAATCATCATAATCGAATTAAGCAATTGGGAAAACAAACCTTGGAAATTTGTAATAGAATTATTTAATAAGGGAAATTTTCTCCTCTTAGATGAAAAAAATATTATTAAAATTGCGAAAAAATATAGAATATTTAGAGAGAGAGCGCTCCTTGCTCAAAAAGAGTATTTTTTTCCTAAAAGTCAAGGAAAGAATTTTATTACATTAAATAAAGAAGATTTTAAAGATTTATTTAAAAACTCTGAAGTCGAAATTGTCAGAGATCTTTCAAGAAATATCCACCTATCTGGTTTATATAGTGAAGAAATATGTCATAGAGGAAAGATTGATAAAAAACTTCTTGGAAAAAACCTTTCTGATGAAGAATACCAAAATTTATATGATTCTTTTAAAAATTTAAGAAATCAATTATTATTTGGCAAAATTGATGCTCAAATCATTTTTGATCAACAAGGGAATCAAATATCTGTACTTCCTTTTGAAATCGAAATTCTTAGAGATTACGATAAAAAACATTTTTTTACATTTAATGAAGCTGTTGATGAATTTTTTTCTAAAATAGATTCTGAAGCCTTAAAGAGTCCAAAAGATCAAAGAATTGATGATCAAATAAAATCTCAAGAAAAAATTTTACAAAATCAAAAGGAATATCTTGAAGAGCTTAAGAATAAAAAGAAAAAATATTACGAAATTGGAGAATTAATATATACTAATTTAAATTCGTTAGAAAAATTATATTCTGTGATATTGGAAGCAAAAAAAAAAGGTTACCAATGGGTAGAAATTAATAATAAACTGCAGACAGCAAAATTGGAATCTTTAAATGGAACAGAATTCTATGAAAAAGTGATTCCTTCAACTAATCAACTATTAATAAGAGTTAACGACCATAATGTTTACGTTGACTTAAAGAAAAGTATTGGACAAAATGCTAATGATATATACTCCAAGGGTAAGAAAGCTGAGAAAAAAATTCAAGGAACTATAATTGCCATTGAAAAAACTAAAAAGAAAATTGACAAATTAAAACTTGAAAAAGAGTCAATTGAAGCCGAAGTTGATTTCCTAATTAAAAAGCCAAAGAAAAAATGGTATGAGAAGTATAGATGGTTTATATCTTCTGATGGGTTTCTAATTATCGGTGGGAGAGATGCTAGTTCAAATGAAACTATTTTTAAAAATTATATCGAAGCAAAAGATCTAGTATTTCATACTAACTTCCCCGGCTCTCCATTAGTAGTAATTAAAAATACAGAAGATAAAAAAATTCCATTAAATACTATTCATGAAACTGCTGATTTTGTGGCAAGTTATTCAAGGGCATGGAAAGAGAACTGGGGTGTTGTTGATATATTTTATATACAACCAAATCAAATTTCAAAAAGTCCTCCTTCAGGTGAGTTTTTACCAAAAGGGTCTTTTATTATTTCTGGAAAAAAGAATTTTATCAAAAATGCAAAGACTGAATTGACAATAGGATTAAAAATTATTGATTTAGAAGCGGATTTAACGGATACTAGTAAAATATTTTACCCAAAAATCATTTCTGGTCCAGAATCGGCAATAAAAAAGCAAACCAAAAATGTAGTAAGTATTATACCCTCAAAATCAAGTGGATTCACCAAAGGAAAACTAGCTAAAGAGATAAAATCTTATTTTATTAAAAACGCTGATAAAGACTCAAGAATTTGGGTTAAATTATTATCCATAGATGAAATTATTTTATATTTGCCCAACGGGATTTCAAGGATTAAGAAAGATAATTAAGTTAAGCTGACCCAGCTTTTAATTTTTGTAATATTTCTATGATTGTCAAATAAAATCCCATCAATACCTAAATCAATTAGAGATTTAATCTGAAATATTGGATTGTTATATGAGATAAAGTCCCATGCTAAAGATTTAATATTATTATTATGGCAAATTTCAATAAATTCTAAAGATATTAGATTCGATCTTAGATTTATTAAATCTAGTTTAAATTCTAATTGTTTAAATCTCCCTAATCTCAAAAAATCTTTGATTTTGAGTCCCAATCCTTTAGTAATATTATAGCATATTCTGCTTTTTGGATAAATCTTTTTAATTTCTTGTAAATCTATTAAATTCCTCCCACTAAATATACATTCTTCTAATATGCTGTAATTATTAACTATTTCTAGAATTCCGTCTGTTAAGTCATCATCTTTTAACTCAATTATAAACTTTACTAGTCCTTTTAACTCTTCTAAGACTTCTGATAAGAGTGGAATAGCACATTTATGATTTTTAGTCCTATATTTTTTAATTTCATTATAATTGAAGTTTTTTAGTTTCCCCGAGCCATTTGTGGTTCTATTTAAAGATGAATCATGCAGAATAATGAGTTTTTTATCTTTAGTTTTCCGGACATCAAATTCAATATATTCCGCCCCAAATTCTATAGCTTTTTTAAATGCGTCTATAGTATTTTCATCAAAATTAGTTCTAGTTCCTCTATGTCCAATATATAAAATTTCCGAATTCATTTTTAAATTCATAAGAAGTTCTGTTTTAGAACTCTTGGACTATATATAGGTAGATTAGTATGATAGCAAGTCCAAAAAGCGTAAAAGTAAAAACCCAAATATTTAAGATAGTTTGACCAATAGAAAGCAAGAATAATAAAAGTAATTCTTTCCAATTTAATGGTTTACCAATTAATTCTTTATAATTTCCAACACTCGTTATCATAAACAAAAAAAACAACATAATAGCTATTGATTTAATGGTGATATCAATAAAATTCCAAAATATATCTTTATTCATAAAAATAGTTATAAATCCCGTATTAAAGAAGAGAGAGATAGTATAAAAAATTCCTCCTAAAATAGCTGAGATTATTACAGATTTATACGCAAATTTTTCGTTAGATCGATATTTTTCCTTTGATTTTAGGTCCTTTTCTTGTTGTTTAGGAATTTTTGACATTTTACCGTTTTACTCTTTTAATATTTGCTTTCAATCTAAAAATTTTATATATATAAAAAACGTAGAGAATTCCCAGAATACTAAAAATTACTATACAAAATGCAAATAAAATTATATTAGTAAGTGTTGGTAATGAAGAGGGTAATGAGCCTAGGTTTATGAGAACTATAGTGCTTTTTTTTATTCCATTTGGATAAATTGGTACATCTCCATAAGTAATATTAAAAGCATACGTATTTCCATAATCTAATACGACATCCTCCTCATTTTCAAAAGTATTCTTTATAGGAATAGAAAACTCATATGTGGAAGTGGTTCCATCCAAATTTGCTGCTCCATCACCATTTTTTTCAGTGTCAATAGAAAAAATACTATTGTTAATATAATAGTCAAAATAGTTAAATATATTTACTGAAATATTAGAAAATTGAAGGATTTTCGCGTCGATAAATTCTTCTTTATCCTCAGAAGAACTATTTGAAATAATAAGTCCAATAAATTCAGTGGCATTATGATACTCTAATACTAAATCAAATTGAACAGAAATATAAAGATTTTCTTCATTTTGCATAACCCAAAATTTAATAGGTAAATCATCTAAAAAAAGCTCCACTTTTGTAGCTTTATTCCATTCTCCTGAAAAAAGATCAATATATCCATCAATTTCTGGAGAATCCCCGAACTTAGAATCTATTTCTTCAGTTGTTCCATAGCCTTTTAATACAAAAAGGAATGGAATAATAGTCAAATTTACTATTAGTATGCAGATTATGACTCTGAAACTTAGTTTCTTCAAGATTAATAAGCCATTTAATTTTAAATTGTTGTATTTTCTGTATTAACCGATATTAAAATTGATAATTAAAATTTAATTTAATATTTTTCGCATATTCTTTGTATTTTTCTGAAGTTTCAACATCAAATTGTGCAATTAAAATTAAAAAATAAAGAAACAATTATCAGATTAATCTGATTTAGATAGTAATCTTTCAAGGAAGGTAATTTGGGAGTATAATAACACATTTAAATTTATTTAAATATGCTACAATATAATTTATCAGACTCTTAATTTCTCTTTTTGCTTCTGATAAATTTTTATTGTTAAATTCTGCAAATGGTTTAGGTCCTATAGCAACAAGTACCCCAGAGAGATCTTTTTCTCTTTTAATAAAAAACCAAAATGGTTTTCTTTTTTCATTATCTTTAACAATTATTAGCATCCAAGGATTAAGGGTCCAGTTATCTTTATTAGGTCCAATTACTTTTTCTATTGCTTTTTGAGTAAAATATCTTTTAGTCATCTTGATTGTTTTAAAAAGAGCATTAAAATAACTTCTTTTTATCTTTAGGTATCCGCCAAAATATACTTTTGCATCAAATAATTCGATTTCTTTATCTTCACCGTCTGAGAATTTTAAAAAAACTTTCCAAGTATCCATAATTAATTTTCTTTGCTTTTTTTAAGTCCAATTTCTTCTATTTTTATTTCTTTAAATATATTTTTAATCTCATCTAAAGAAGCTTTTAAATCCATAACTTTGATTTCTTCTAAACTTAAATTCAAATAACATTCATAAAATAGTTGTTTCTTAATTATTAAGGCTCCCGATGTATGAATAATTTGAAAATTCTGGAGGTTTTTTGAGATTTCGTCAAAAATTTTATTGGAAAAATCGAATCCTGAAAATGTTACCTTTATAATTTTCTCTTTTTTTAGTGGATAAATTGATAATTTTATTGAGTTTTCTATTGTTGATTGAACTATTAAAAGAAATGGATATTTCTCTACATTTTTAATATCTAATAAGGAGATTTTTAGAGTAGCTTTAGAAATGTCATTAATCTGCTGAATATGTGCTTTTGTTAACTTGTATTCCCTCATCGTTCATTAAGATATGATTTTTTCATTTGTTTCTATTAAACTATATTTGCTCTGTTTTTTTAAAGTTCTTATTGTCCCAGAAGTTTTTTTAGGGACCAGTATTACCCTAATTCCATTAATTTCTTGTACAAGAGTTAAAGATGAAATTAATATTTCTTTTGTTTGGTGAGTGCATCTTATAATTCCATAATTTTCTTCTAGGTTAAGTTCTATTAACCATAACCCAATTTTATTAGCTTCTTTCAATCCAAAATATCGCCAGATTGATTGCCAAATTGATTTTACTAGAGAATTTTGAGTGATATCTGTTTTACTTTCTGTAATAATTTTAAAAAAGATATATCTTTGCCTTTCTTTTCTAACTATTGTACATCCCCACCTCTAATTATTCTCACTTCCGGTTCAATATTATTCAAATTTCGTTTTTTAGATTTTTCTAATAATAAAATAGGATTAACATTAAAGATTTTTTTAGCTCTATCTAAAGGAATTCCTAAAAGAGAATTACAAATACTTATTAAAGCTCTTGGATGTCTAAAATCATATATATTATTAAAATTTCCGCTTATAATAAAATTACCTTTTAATTTTAGTGTTAACTGGATGGTTCTATATAAATTTCTGAAATTTTTTGATTGATTTATTTTATTTCTCACCATAATTGGAGCCATTGAAAATTCTAAAAATGATTTATTTTGTTTTGTCAGTGAAATAACTCCAGGAGTAAGTGTCTTAATTATTTCAGGATTTGAAAACGAGACTACATCTACTCTTGAATCTCTTGCGGCGTGTAATTGCACTTCTTTGTTTAAAGATTCAATTGAAAGAATATCAGAAAAATTATTAAAAGCTTGAATTCTTCTTTTAAAGCCTTCGAGATTATCTAATCTTAAATTAATTCGATAAAAAGTATTTAAATTCGTTTCTCTTTCTATACTCTTCTTAATTTCTAAGGATATTTTACTAAACTTATTTTTAGGTTCAATAATTACATTTTTTATTCCTAATTCTTCACATAATTTTAACTTCTTTAGTACATCGTTAAAATCATTGAAATCTACTGGCAATCTTGATTCAAAATATGACAAAAATACTATAACCTCAAAAAAACTGCTTGACTCTTTATAATTATGTTAAGAATGGGATAAATAATAAAATTTTATTATAAATAAATATTTAAATTGATAGTTTTTGAAATTAAGTGATGATTTCTATTGGTTAAAAAAAGAAAACTTTCAGAAATCAGAAAAAAGATCGAAAATGGTTCGGCAGTCATATTAACCGTTCAAGAATTGTTAGATCGGATTAATGAAGGCAAGAAGGTTAATTTTGAAGATGTAGATGTTGTTACAACTGCAACCAAAGGACTTATGAGCGGAATTATGGGGATATTCTCTTTTCGCCTTTCACCGCCTAAAACATTGAGAAAATTTACCGAAGTTGATATAAATGGAATCCCAGCCTTTCCTGGACCATGCCCAAATGAATATTTAGGTATTGTAGATCTGATTATTTATGGAACCACTCAAAGTAAAACGATTGATAATTATTGTGGTGGTTCTCTTTTTAGAGATATCGTTGAGAGAAAAGTAGTAACAATTGTAGCTATGAGTGCTGAAGGTGAAACTATTGAAAAACAAATGAAACTAGAAGATATGCAATTTGCTAAATTAGCAGGGACTAGACAGGCGATTAAAAATTATAATGCAATGATTAACTGTGAAACTCATCAAGTTAACACTATTTTCTCCTGTTTACCTTTTTCTCCTAATAAATCAGAAATAACTTTTTCAGGATGTGGTGCGCTTAATCCTTTTCAAAATGATCCTGAATTCGAATCATTTGGAGTTGGATCTCCTGTTCTTGTAAATGGGACAATTGGGTATCTAATGGGGCCTGGAACTCGTAACTATGTCGAAAAACCTAACATGATGACTATTGCTTCATTACAAGGAATGAAACCCGAGTATATGGGTGCTTTCAAAACATCTTATGGTTTAGAACCTATCTGTAGTATAGCTGTTCCTATTCCTATATTAAATGAAAGAATATTCAATAATATCGTAAAATCTGATAAATTTGTTAAATTAACGATTTTAAGTCTTGTTGGGCGTGAAAAAGTAGGAGAAATGACTTATGGTGATGTTTGGGACAATAATTTTATAATGAAGTTTAACCTTGATGCCTGTAAAAATTGTGAAGAATGTAAAGCTATTGATAAATGTCCTACTGATGCATTTATTATAAAGGGAGGTAGGATATTTGCAATAGATCGCTCTCGCTGCTTTAATTGTGGTAATTGTACCCATTTATGTCCAGAAGCATTTAAATTAGATCTAAAAAAGGTTAATTTCGAAGATAATGACGTCCCAATTGTCTTAAGACAATCAGATAGACATGGAGCAATAAAATTAGCAGAAGAATTAAAATCATTGATTTTAAAGGGGGATTTTCCTCTAAAGAAACCAATTAGTAAATTACATTTTGCTAAAATAGTAAAATAAGACTTTGCATATTAATAATGACAGAATTAAAGCTATCAAAATTTGATCAAATTGGTATCCTTGTCAAGGATATTGAAAAAGCCGCAGAATTTTACAATGCATTACTAGATTTTAAAGGAAAGATAAATATTGTTGAACAAACCAGCAATGTAAATTATAAAGGAAAAGAAGTAGAATTTAAAATGAAGAAAATAATGCAAAACTTTAGTGGGAAACAGTTTGAAATTATAGAACTATTAGAATCAACAGGGGATCATTTATATTTAGAATTTCTAAAAGAAGGAAATGTGGGGCTACATCACTTAGGCGTATATACTAAGAATGCTGAGACATTCATTAATTATTTTAAGAAAGAATACAATATAGATGTAATTCAAATGGGAAAAGTTGGAAAAGTTAAATTTTACTATTTAGATACCAAAAAAGTTTTAGGCTATTATCTCGAATTGATTGCTCTCTAATTTGTAAATATTTGTTGAATCTCTTTTTATAATAAACTTTATTTTTTATTTATAATAGCTTTAAGTATGTCAAATCAATTATTAAATGGTGGCGACTTAGTTGTTAAATGCCTTATTAAAGAAGGCGTTACTAAAATTTTTGGTCTTGTTGGTGGAGAATTACTAAAGATTTATGATGCTATTGAACGTTGGGGTCGCGAAGAGGGGATCGACACTGTAATGGTACGACATGAACAAGCTGGAGGACACATGGCAGACGCTTGGGCGAGGGCTACTGGAGAAATAGGTGTTTGTTTAGGAACAGCAGGACCCGGAGTAACTCATCTGATTCCAGCTGTTGCTGCGGCATATGCTGATTCGATACCAATGTTGGTAATTGGTGCTCAAGTTGGTAGAATGTTTGACAATATTGGAATATTACAAGGGGATTTAGACCAAATAAATCTGATGAAACCTATAACAAAATTACAGGTTTCTGTAGAAAATCCATATGAAATACCGCATGCTATTCAAAGATGTATAAGAACTGCTATGACTGGAAGAAGAGGTCCTGTTTTTCTCGAATTAAGGGAAACAGCATTAGTCAGAGATGCTACAGAGGCTGATCAAAAAAAAATTTTAGATCCAAAACAATACCGCCCAGAATATAGACCAGCGGGAAATATAGAAGGTATAATAAAGGCGGTAGATATTTTAAAGAATACCGATAAACCTTTAATAGTAGCTGGGGGCGGTATCAATGCTTCTGAAGCTTTCAATGAGTTAAATAAGTTATCAGAAACATATAATCTTCCTATTGGAACAACTTTAAGTGGTATAGGAGTGGTAACAACGGATAAAACATTTGTAGGAGGAAAATTGACTGCTATGGCATATAGAAGAGCTGCTATTGAAGCAAATGTAGTCCTTTCTTTTGGTTGTAAATGGGATCATACGATTCTTTATGGAGCATCCCCAATTTGGAATCAAGATCAAAAAATTATCCAAGTTGATATAGACCCAACTGAAATTGGTAAAAATAGACCTGTAACTGTTGCTATTGTTGGAGATGCTAAAGCTGTTATTAATCAATTATTAGAAGAAATGGAAAAGAATCTTCCTAAAGAAAAAGTAACTGAATGGTCGCAATGGAATGAATATTTGCAGGATGTAAGGAAAAATGATAAACAGCAAATAGAAAAAATGTTAAAATCTAATAAATTACCTATGAAACCTCACAGACTTGTGCATGAAGTATTAGATTTCATACCAGATGATACACAATTAGTCATTGATGGGGGAGATATTTATCTTTTTTCATTGGATTTAATAAGTCTTAAACCACGCCCACCACGAAGTTTTTTTCGCTCTATTTCGATGGGTCATTTAGGTACTGGTATTCCGTATGCAATTGGCGCACAAATGGCTAAACCAGATAAATTAGTCGTTTGTATTACTGGAGATGGCAGCTTTATGTTTAATATCCAAGAATTGGAAACCGCTGTAAGGTTAAATCTACCTATAATTATTATAATCGGAAATAATTGTTCTTGGGGAATGATTAAATCTGCTCAGAAACTTAATCTTGGAAAAAGATACTGTGATGTAGATTTTCCTCCAATAAATTATTCTGAAATTGCTAGGAGTTTTGGGTGTTACGGAGAAAAAATTGATAAACCAGAAGATATAAAACCGGCATTACAACGAGCGATTAACTCAAAGAAACCAGCTGTACTTGATGTTGATATTGCTTTTGAAACGCCCTCAGCAATGAAACTACTAGGACTTTATAAGAAGAATAAAGGATTATATGGAAAATAAAAGTTAATTAAAAGTGAAGTAATATGTCAGAAGAAAACTTTTTGGAGGGAAAAGTAGCCCTTATTACAGGGGCAGGAAGTGGATTTGGTCGTGAAATGGCGATTGCATTTGCAAATAAAGGTGCAAATTTAGTATTAAATGATATTAACCTTGAAAGTATAAAAGAAACCCGCGATATTGTTCTAAAATCGAATAATGTTGAGATTTTACTTGAACAAGCAGATATTTCTGATGAAGAACAAGTAAGCATCATGAGTGAGAATGTTTTTAATAAATTTGATAATGTGTTTATCTTAGTAAATAATGCGGGGATAAGAGGAGGTTCCTCAAGTCTAAAAACTAAAATTAAGGACTACAATAGAGTTATGGATGTAAATGTAAAAGGAGCATGGAATATAACAAAAGCATTTTATAGAAAAATGAGTAAACAGAAATTTGAACCGATAGCAGGAAAAATCATTAATATTACGTCATGTGCAGGTACAGAATGTGGTTTAAACCCATTTATTGGGATGTATAGCGTCAGTAAAGCTGCCCTTATTGCTTTTACAAAACTTTGGGCACTTGAATTAGGCCCTAGCAACATAACAGTAAATGCTATTTGTCCAGGAATCTTCCTTACGCCAATATACAATAATGATCCAGATTTTATCAGAGAATGGATTAAATTACGAAATGTTAAACTACCAATTGATAAAATCGGAGAATCTACACAAGTTGCAGATGTAGCGTTGTTCTTAGCATCCCCCGCATCAGACTATATTACGGGACAAAATATAATCCTTGATGGTGGAATGACAATTAGTATAAATAAGTTATAATTTCTTTTAAATTTTTAAAAAGAGAAAATAAAACTACAAAAGTTACTTACCACGACCCTTATTTGCTCTAATACTTGGTCGTGTTTTTTCTGATCCCCAACCTTTCTTATGAAGGCCTCGAGCTCTTTTTCCTGCTGATGTAAGACCACGAGTTACTCTCTTCGTATGTTGTGGGTCAGCTATCCAATTGATTTTTGGATCCGACTTAATTACAGGATGATTGGGGTCTACTAAAATTGTCTCGTAATACCAATGTTTCCCATCGGCATAGATTTTGTAACTATTTAGAACTTGCATATTTGGATACTTTCTCTGAACTCGTTCCTCAGCAATCCATTGAAGATTCTTGCCAGTTGTATATCTAGTAACACCCATAGCTCTTGGTTTTCTTCCTCGTTTTGGGCGAATTTTATGCATACCTCCTTTCCTAATTCTTGCTCGAACTATTACGTATCCTTGTTTTGCCTTATACCCTAACGTTCTTGCTCGATGAAGATTTGTAGGTTTTTCAACTCTTTGAATCGATCTACCTTTTCGATATTCAATTCCGCGATACCAATGTGGTGTTTGATATCCTTTTTCGTGCTTTTCGAACGTTTCTTTCACATGACTATATCCCGACTTCAATTTATCTCAACACATCTACTGTATAATATTAATTAAAAATAAGCATATTTTATTATTTTTTTGGTCAAAAAATTTTTTAAATACTATTTATTACATTTATTCCTAACAACCATTAAATAGTGTTAATTCTAAATCTAAATATCTAAATCTATTTTAAATTAGTCCAGAATTTAATAAAAATTGCTTCAATTTCATAAATTTAATATAAAAAATCCAGGTATCAGAGAAATAAATGTAAAAAAAATTTGAAATATTCTTTATTTGATTAATGGGCTTTTTGTATTATGGTCCTCCACCATCTCCTTTCCAACCTAATACAATGCTAATCATAGGCAAAAAGGAAGCAATGCCGATTAATACAAATAAAAGAACTCTATATACTTTAAATAATTTCAAATTAATTACCTTTTTATTAAATGAAATGAATTGATGTCATTTCTTCTATATTCTTCTATTTAAACAGAAAGAATTTTCTAATTTTCGATAAAAATTAGGTTAAATTGCACTTATAGTGAATCAAAAATATTTATAAAATCCTTATGTAGAATTATTTTTATTTCAATTTTTTCTTTATAAAGGAATATTATATTTGATACAAAAGGAGTTCCTTTGAAAAATTTTAAAAAGTAAATTGCAGCATATTAGATTCAAGACAAAAATTATATATTAAATTGATGAATTTGGTTAACTCTCCTAATTTAGATAAGTTGAAAAAATTATCTAATATGGATGATCCTATTAAGATAAATCAGATTTTCATTTATCTAATGAATGAGTTAAAAGCTTATTTAAATTTAGATGTAATCAACAAAAAAGTAAAAATACATGTTGTTGATGAAATAAATGAGAACAGAGATTCAGATAAAAGATTACATAGTTACGGAGTGAATAGATCTATAAGAGATGATATATATCATATTAAACTTTTTAAAAATTATAGAAAGTTCTTCCCCTTTCTATTACTTCAAAGTGCTTATCTTACTTTTATCCCGAATAATCTAAAAGAAAAAAATCTCATTGATTTTGCTATTAACCAATTTGTAGAAATTGATTTAAAAGAATTCACCTCGGTTACAGAATGGGGACTTTTCATAAGAGAAAGATTTTTGAATTACAATTTTCTATCGAATCAATCAGATAAATTCCGTTTTGACAAATTCCTTGAATTAAAAGAAACAAAAGATTCCGAAAGTCCAAAACAATTCTTTTTTGAATACATCAGGCAAAATTCAAACCTAGATTTCGATGAGAATCTACAATTTTACTTTAATAAAATGTATGAAGATTTTATGTTCAAATCTTCAAAGAATTTACAGAGTAATGAGATTACAGAAACTCTTAGAATTTTAACTAAAATTTTCTACAAAATAAAAAACTGTGATACTTTGGAAGGATTTTATAATTACTTTAATAATTTTAAAAAACAGGGAATCATCCAAACTGATTTGAGTTCACGGAGTTTTAGAAAAAACCTTCGATGGATTAATAAATATAGCTATATAACCCCATCATACTATTTTGATTGGAAAGCAATTAATATAGCTATTATTACATGCCATTTGCAATTCAATCCTCTACTAGAAAAAGCTAAAATTGACAAGATTACTAACCAAATGCCATTTCTAATTATGCCAAAACTTTCGATAACTAATTTTGCAGTAGAATTATCGGCATATTTTGTTATTCCAAGAATTTATATTAAAGATTTGATTTATATGTTGAAAGAAATGGAGAAATATGGATACATAATTAAGAAACATTGTTCTTTAGCAAAGAAGTATGTTTTTTCGTTGAATTTAAATTATTTTAGAGAATCTTATAAAAATGGGCAGATAATAGAACTTAATAATAAAAACTACTCAAAAGACTTTGAAATCGAATTCATACAAAATTATAATAAAGACTTTAATAAACCTAATCTAACACTTCTGGATTTTTTAATTTTAGAGAGAATAAGATTTTTTTCTTTTGTTGGAATAAACTTTTCAAGAAAAAGGGAAATTTCAAACATAATAAAATCTGATCATTCTAATTTTTTCATAGGTGAAAATAGTTTAATTGAAGAATTAGAGAATAGTTTGAAAATACTAATTGATTCTCCTGAACTCCGAAAGGATTTCGTAATTTTTTTAGAAAGAAATCAAAATTTCGGATTTTTCTATATTAAAGATGAATTAAAAAAATGGGTAAATTATTTCAAAATAATTGAAAAAGAATCGAAAGATACAAACAGAATGAATAATTTTATTCAATTTAAAGAATTTGTTGAAAAAGAGAATATAATACAATCAATTGAAGAAAGTAATATATTTGACCATATAGATTCAAATTCCTTTACTTTTAAAAATCTCTTCCTGAATTATTTGAATTCTAGAGCCAAATATGCTAAAGATGTTGAAAAACTCCGAATTTTTTACGAATTTTTAAAGTTATGTTCTAATTTAAAAATTTTTAGTATTAAATCAATTAAAAAAATAATCAATGATCCAAACTTATCAAATAAGATTACTAAATTAAAAAAAGCACGATTAAGAGAATTAAAAAAAAAAAATAAAACTTATAATGTATCAAATAAGACAATTAATCTCAAGATAGATGAATTTATCAATAAAGATCCTAAGATAATTAAACCCTACTTAATTGCTACTATATGGACAAATTCAGTCGCAAGCTATTTTCCTCAAATAATACTAAAAAATTCCCCTGAAGTAAGAGCTACAATAAATAAAATAAAAAATTATTTTCCTAAAAGTTATTTCTATGAAACAATAGATTTATTCAGTAACCAAGAATTTATTTTTTTACAACTTTTTATTCCATATTTGAATAATAACGAAAAGATAACATTAATTTCAGTAATATCTAAGATTTTTAAAGAAAATATTATATCTTTTAAACGATATTCATGGGACGGTTTTTTACATACTTTTTCAAGAAAAGATTTTTATGATTTCAATAAGAAAGAGTTTTTCTTCACCAAAGATCTATTTGAGCAATTTTTTCTTTACACTAAAAATATTTGTGGCGAAGAGTTAAACCAATTTAAAGAAAAATCAGTTAGTACGATTAAACATTGGTCTATAAAAGAAAATCTGGCAAATCTTATTAAGAAAATCAACAAAAGAATTAGATCTGAATGTATCAGTTTTAATCCAATAGATATTCAAAAATTAATACATTTTCACTTAAATCTTGAAAAACATTTTATGAACAAAGGAGAATTTCAAATAATAAAAAAAGAAAATTTCTTTAGACAATATATAAAATCAATAAAACTACTTCCTGCTTTCCAAAATTTTGGATTAGGACAATACTTTTTATATATTACTCCTTTTGATGTAGAAGATGTAGATTTCAAAATATTATTTACAAATACTTTTCAAAAAATTAAGCATATGGCATCAATTGATAGTTCTAATTCCATATTTATTAAATATCTATTTCCTTACAATAAACCCAATACTTCATACCTTAACTGGTTGAGAAGTAAAAACAAAATAAGAGAATATTGCCTATTTACTATTAAATCTGTTTCTCAAATTTTCCATTTCAACTATAATTTAAGCTCAAATGGATGGTACTTAGATTCTAATAATTTTAATACTTATATACAAAATATTCTTTTCAATCCAAATTATAGAGTTCAAACTTCAGACGTGAAACATTTTGATACTGGTGATTTAATAATTTCAGATTATTATAAACCTAATTCTCCCTATTTTAAAGCTTTATTGCATATATATAATTGGCATTCTGTTGATATTAAGAAAAATTATAATATTATTAACCAATCTATCTTCGATGAGATTCAAACTTTAATCAAGAAGAAAATTATCTTTCCCATTATTACTCCAAAAAATTTGGGATTGAATGAAATTATCCATATTATTTTGCTAAATCTAAAAAAAGATACAATTGATATACTAAAATACATATTTCAGTATTTCAATTTAGGTTTTATTTACGAAATTGAAGGAGAGTATTATATTCACGGCTTTAGTAAGAAGAAAAAGATATATAGTGGACTAATGATCAAATTATATCTTCCAGATTGCGAAATTGCTGAATTTTTAAGAATTTTTGAATATATTTTTCAGTACTTAAGGATTGAAAAATATTTGATATTAACTGATTTGGTTAATGGTGACTCTATTATCAAATCGGTCTACGGAAATAAAAATTTTCTTGAAAAATATAATCCCTTAAAAAATTTAATATGGAACACAAAAAATGAAATGTGGATGAACCATAAATTGTTTAGTAAAACTTTTGAATTTTTGTATCCCGAACTTATTTTCAAAGAAAAAGTAGAAAATGAACGAATTTTAGAATCCTAGATATTTTTCATAATACCTTAGTTTATTTACTTTTTTGGTTTCATTAATTTGATTTTTTTATAGTATTTATGGGTATGCTAACATAAATTAGTTTTACGAAAGATTTATAAAGGCAAAATTAAATTAAAGATTTTTAGTTTATTTATAAAGATAAAATCGCTTGAATAGAAAATATATAAATTTATAAACTCTAATGATTATATATCTAAAGAGGAAAGAAAAAGATAAATATCACGGATTTTAAAGTGGTAATTTCTAATAAAAAATGTATAAAATAATAACTCTAAAACATAAAATAGATTTTTATTTCATTGTTTGATAAAATTTTTATTGAAAATAGAGTAACAGAAGAATTATAAGATGTATGGGATTAAATGAAAAAAGAAAATAACAAAAGGAATCATATTAATGGTGAAAATTATTGTGGATTAAATAACTCCAAAGGTCGCCATTTTAATTATTACGACCCGAATAATTCGAATTTTTTTCGTACTAACAACATAAATTTAGGTTTAAAACCTAGTTGTTCAAATCTCAGTGAAATAGATAAACAAAAAATTAGAAATTATGTAATAGATTTATTAGGAAATGACCCAATAAATTGTTTTAAAGACATTATATATGATGACAGATTTGGATCATTACGAACGATTTCAGATCGCTTAGGAATTTCAAGACCAACACTTAGAGCTTACATTTCAACTTGGTTAGAAATATTATATGGGAAAGAAGCAGTAGAAGATGTTATAAAATTATTTTGGCCAGAAAATTCAGCTAAAAAAAAAGAAAAAATTAGGTTTTATGAAATAATTGAAAAATATATTAGATTATATCCTAAGAGCATATCTTTGATTCCAACAAGGAATAATTTACTAAAAGGTGATTTGCATGGGATAATCAGTAAAAATACATTTAAACCATGGGTAATAGAATATCTTGTTCAAGTGAAATGCTATAATCCTGGTGAATCACGCGCGATTTACGATGAAGTATGGGGCAAAACGTGTGCTATACGAAAAAGAATTGAATATGAGAATATTAAAGACTTCATTCAGTATCGAAGTCATGGAAAAGCACGTATTCTGACTTCGAGAACTGTTTATGAATTAATGACTGAATATCCTACTGATAGGTATATAAAAATATCATGCGGAGTAGGACATGAATTCTCGATTCAAGTGAGAAAAATAATATATGATTATAATTGGTGCCCATATTGTAATGAGTTGATCTGTGAAAGAATGATGAGGACTTATTTAGAGCAGTTTTTTAAAAAAGAATTCAAAGTTCAAGTAAGGTTAGAACAGGCTTGTGGAATTGATAGAGAGAAGGTCATTATCCGAACAATACGAATAAATGGAGTTAAATATCCTATTCCTGTTTTTGTTGGCCAATTAAGATATGATCATTTTTGTCCTAATGTTTATGTTATAGGGAATGACGGAATCAATTATAAATTTGCGATAGCTGGAGAATATGATGGTTTTTATCATGATGAGATAAATATTAAAAAAAATCCTTTTTGCGATAGTATGGAGGATTTTGCCTCAATAAACGCGAGAGACTCTATTAAAAATGAGGTTTCTTATAGAAAAAAGATAATTCTAATACGCTTGAAAGAAAAGGACGGTTTTAATCGAAAAATGTTATTGAAAAATCAAAAACGAGTAATACAGGAAATTGTTCTACAATTCAATGAACAGGTTAAAGATGTATTTGGCCTTTATGATGTTCAAATGAAATATGATCCCTATGTTAGGTTTGATCCTTTAGGAGATGGTGAATCGTATCGAATCAAGGGTTCTTTAGACGACTTTTTGTAAATTTAAGGGAAATTTATCTTTTTCAAATTGTCAAAAAATTTTTTAGCTATATATTATATAAATTATTCAACAAATTGTACATTGATAATAACCATTACAACTTTTAATAATAAAGAATTAAAACTTTTATAATTAATCTTTAAAGGGAAAGCAGCTTGGGAGAGTGGATTCTTGTGTTAGAAGTATCTCTTCAGTGGCTTAGCCTGGTATAGCGCACGGCTGATAACCGTGAGGTCGGGGGTTCGAAGCCCCCCTTTCCCACTTATTAGTTAGGCATGTGATACTCCGATTATTTTTTTTACAGCGGGCACTCAAAAAGGTATAAAACTTTTATTTCAAGTAATGTTCATTTGCTTTAATATATCTTTTACAAAACCAACCAATAAAAATCATATCATCTTCCTTTAGATTTGCATTTTCGAGAGCATTATAATAGCTCTGTCTAATTTTATATTCAATATCAAACATAGGATATTTATTCTTAAATAATATATAATTCATGAGGTTCTTGCAGTTTTTTCTCAATTATTTTATTATTTCCTTATTTTAAACAATAAATTTTAATTAAAAACTAAATTTCAATCTTTCAATGAGATGAGTTAAATTAGTCACTCCGATTAAAAATATGGATGGAATAACTTGCTAAATTTAAGTATGCTTAGTCTACGTTAAAGATTTTTATTTATTTGGCGAAGTAGTTGCTTTTTATTGCATCGATTTATTTATTAATCATAAAATTTCGGGACTCTTTCATTTAAATTAAAGAAAATCTTTATTTTATAATTAATTAGAGAAGGTGAATGACCAAAAATTCTTTCTTAACTCATATTAATCGATGATTAAGAAAAGCATTATCACTTAAGAGGAATTATATAATGTTGTATTTTATTCAAGCTAAAAAAACAGGATTGATAAAGATTGGTTTTTCTACTAATCCAAAAGATAGATGTAGTATTTTAAAGAGCTTCAATGCAGACAAATTGAGAATACTAAAGATTATTGAAGGCAATAGTAGAGGAGAATATGATTTACATAAAAGATTTAGAAAATACAGACATCATAATGAATGGTATCCGAACCAAGAAATATTAGATTTTATAGCAAAAACAGATTCATATATATTAAAAGAAGATCTTGAATGTGAGCTAGAAGAGGATTATAAAAAGCATATAATAAATCATAAAGAACAACCTATAAAATGTCCCTCTTGTCAAATCCCATTACTAATAAAATCAAATGAGAGATATAAAGATTGGTACGAATGCCCCAAATGTGAATATATTGTCTGTGTATATCATAGTTTCAGAGATTTCCTTGAACATTAGTAAATAGTAAAAAAAGGTAAGTTAGAATTTCAAATTCAAGATCTTTATTTTTGTCCATTCTGCGCTTACTTAACTGTAATCGCATCGATTCATCAAATAGTACTTTCTCCTCATGAGTAATAATATTCTTTAATAAGAAACCAAGTTTGTATTGTAATTATGTTATTAAGCACCCAATGGATTGTATTGAATGATACTATCATCATAATTTAAATCACTCTTTTATTATGTATTTTTACATCTTAGAGGATTCTTTGATATTATCAAGAAAAATTCTTCCTGAAAACTCTTACTATGAATTAACTTCAATTATGTTCATTCACTTTTTTAATTATCGATCTCTATTATATACTTAGAAATGAAAAATATCGTTATCTCCGGAACACCTGGCTGCGGAAAAACTTCGGTAGCAAAAGAAATTTCTAATTTAATTAAAGCTAAAATAATGTCTTTAAATGAATTAGCAATTTCGGATGAATTTTCATTTGAATATGATGAAGAAAGAAAAACATATATCGTAGATTTTGAAATATTTCTACCTTATATTTTAGATAAGATTGAAGATATTAAACAAGAGAATCCACCATACCTGATAATAGAAAGCCATTTCTCAGATATTATTCCCGAAAGATTTATTGATTATGTATTTATTTTAAGATGTGATCCGGATGAATTATTCAGAAGATTAGAAATAAAAAATTTCGATAGAGAAAAAATTAATGAAAACATTCAAGCAGAAATTCTAGGTAATTGTGCCAATTATTTTATTCAAAAGCGGATAAAAGCACCCATATATGAAATCGACACGACAAATACTAATATTGAAGCTGTAGCGCAAATTATCGTTGAAATTATATTTGAAAATAATAACGGAGAAAATTTTAAGATTGGAAAAGTTGATTGGCTTGAAAAGTTATTTAAAGAGGATCGTTTAAATGAATTTTTTGATTAATAAACGTAAATTCTCAAAGGAAACCAAATGAAGTATGAAATTCTAGATGTAGATGCTTTAGGCAGAATAGGAAAATTAGAAGTCAACAATAAGCAGATGATTACCCCTAATCTTTTTCCTGTAGTACATCCTTTTAAAAATGTTATTCAACCTTCTGATTTAAAAAGCTTTGGTGCTCAAGCTGTTTTTACGAATGCTTATATCCTTTTTCAAAATGAAACTATAAAAGAAAGCCTCATGAAGAAAAAGATTCACCAATTTCTTGATTTTGATGGTCTTATCGCAACCGATAGCGGAGCATTTCAACAGTATATGTATAACAAGTCTGATATGAAGATTGAAGCTGAAGAAATTGAAGGATTTCAAGAAAAGATTGAATCAGATTTTCCTGTGATCCTTGATCTTCCTGTACAACCTGATGATGCATATGAAATAGCAAAAAAAAAAGTTGATGCAACAATCGATAGAGCAAGAGATAACGTTAAAAGACGATTCAATGAAAATTGTGCATGGTTTGGGCCGATTCATGGAGGTAAATATGATGATCTTTTGACAAAATGTATTAATGAAATGAATAAACTGGATTTTGATGTTTATGCGATTGGGGGATTGGTAAAATCTTTTCTTGATTACAGATTTGATAGAGCTATTCAAATTTTGTTGAATGTGAAAAAAAATATAAACTCAAATAAACCATTACACATGTTTGGGTTAGGTCTACCACAGTTTTTTTCCTTAGCTGTCGCATGTGGTTGCGATTTAATGGATTCTGCAGCATATATCTTATATGCTAAAGAGAATAGGTATTTTACCTTATCCACAGGTACAAAAAATCTTGAGGATTTAGAAGAATTTCCATGCCATTGCCCAATTTGTACAAAATTTAAACCAAATGAACTGAGGAAATTCGAAGATAATTTGCGAATTAAACTCTTAGCAGAACATAACTTGTATCTTTCTTTTTCTGAGCTAAAAACAATTAGACAAGCAATAAGAGAGGGGAATTTGTGGGAACTTGTTGATCAACGTGTAAGAGCACACCCTAATTTAATCAAAGCAGTACGGATCTTAAAGAAAAAATCTCCTGTGTTTGAACTCTATGAAAAAGTGTATAAGAAGCATGGGAGAATGTTTGTTTCTACTGAAGATATTTACAGACCTTTGATTACCAGATATGAGAAGAGGATTAATATCAACTATCGGGTTCCAGAAGATGTAAAGTTTTTAATAATATTACCAGAATTAGATGCTAGAGGAGAAAATTCTCCAACAATCCAAAATTGGCTTAAAGAGATAAATGATAATACAATAATCGCTGTTAAAGACATACATATTGTGTTTAATTCTTTCTATTTTGGAATAATTCCACTTGAATTAATAAGTACATATCCGATGGGACAATTTGAATCTATAACGGTCTCCGAAGAGGATGATGAACTTTATAAGAACTCAGTTAAGAAGTCAAGCGCTTATATTAATCAAAATTATAATAAGTATCATAAATGTGGAGTATTAATTCCCGAGAGCTATTTAAATCAATTTAATGAAGTTGAAAAATTTAACCCTGTTAATCCAATTCATGGATTAGAACCTCTTTTAAATTCTAAATTTCATTCAAACTATTCTAAATTTACTAATTTAAACGATTTATTACAATTCTTTAGGGATGAATAAAGTATATGGCGATTTTAGAAAAGATTTTTGCCTATGGACACGAAAATATTCTCTGTACGCATAGTACAACTATTGAAATTACAAAAGAAAAGAGTTTAACAAAGAAAGGAAATTGTATCATAGGAATAAATGCTTCAAAAGCTTGTTGTGATTTAAATCCCTGTTTAAAAAAGGAAATAAAAGATGGAAGTAAAATAAAAATCATTTTAAGGTTGGAAAATCTTCAAGATTGCTTTTATGGTTTTGGAAATAAAGAATTAAGATTAGTGGATAAAAAAGATATGGTTTTTCGCAAAAGCGATTTTATTTGTGATAGAACGGTTCTAATAAATTGTACTAAATCATCGATTGAAATAAACCGTGAACTAATCGAAAATCTAAAAATTTCTGGAAAAAAATTTTCAATCATATTTGAAATAAATGAGAAAAATGGGAAATTATAACCAAACTGAGATCTTATACATTAAATTTAAAGCGAAAGATGGACAAGCATTCATTAATTTTTTAAAAAATAAGTTAAAAAATACCCAACTTATTAATCAAAGATTTAAAATTTTATATGAGAATGAAAATATACTATTTCCAATAGTTAAAGACCAAACTCTAATCGATAGAGTAACTTCATCAGTAGATAAAAAAATTAATTTTGAATTAATTTCCAAAGAAGGAATACCCAAAGAAAATTTTAAATATAGAACACTTCAGGAAGCATTAGAAGGTAAAATACCGGATAGGTATTCAGAAGTAATTCCAAAATCATATGATATTGTTGGAAGTATAGCTATAATCGAGTTTGATAAATTTATTAATATTGATGATAAGGATTTCAGCGTTTATAAGCAGATGGTTGCTAAGGGGATATCAAACGTAAATAAAAATGTAAAAACCGTTTATGAGAAAAAGAGTCAAATCAAAGGAAAATATCGTTTACGAGAATTAGATGTTTTGTACGGTGAAGAAAAATCTGAGACAATTCATAGGGAAAATGATTGTATTTTTAAGCTTGATGTTAAGAATACATACTTCTCACCAAGATTAGTCTTTGAACGACGAAGGATTGCTTCAACTAGGATACAAGAAGACGAGATAATCGTTGATATGTTTGCTGGCATTGGAACTTTCTCTATTCAAATTGCGAAAAATAAAAATGTCAAAATTTATGCGTTTGATATTAACTCCAATGCTTATGAATATCTGAAAGAAAATATTTATTTAAATAAGCTAAAGGGAGAAATTTTTCCAAAAAATATAGATATTAAAGAACTTCTTGAGCCTAAAAACCATTTAGGCCAACTTCTGAGGAATAAAGCAAATAGGATAATCATGAATTTACCTGAAAGCTCAATCGAATTTATTGATGTAGCTTGCTATTTAATGAAAGAATCTGGTGGGATTTTACACTTTTATCAATTCTCTGAAAAACCAAATCCTATTGATAAATCTTTAAAGAACCTTGAGGAAGAAATAACTCGTCATTATTGGGAAATTGAGTCTATCATTAATTCTAAAATCGTTAAGCATTATTCGCCCAAATCTGAATTGATTGTTGCTGACTTAAAAATTAAAGCTTCAAATTAAGAGCGGACCTAGCAGGATTCGAACCTGCGACTTTCGGATTAGAAGTCCGACGCCCTATCCAGGCTAGGCTATAGGTCCTTTTTCTACCTATTTAATGTCTTATACTTATTAAAATATCCAAAATAACGTTTAAATTTTATTATAATTATTTAACACTTTTTAATTAAGAATTAACATTAGCTTTTAGTTTAATCTAAAAGTTCTAAGCTTATTCATTTTCCTTTTTAATCAAATCTGGGTAAATTGGTTCGAACTTTTCATTAAAAAGCTTATGATTCATCCATATCTTATCTTTATCATTCCATTTTAGGTTCAATAAGGGATTATAATCTTTTAAAAAATTTAAGTTTCCATAAATGGACTTTAATAAGGTCTTCCCATTAATTAAGTCTGTCAAGATTAAATAATGTTTAATTTCGAAATATTGAAATATTAAATCAAATACATTAAAAAATTCATCTAATTCACATTTTGGAAACCAGATTTCAATTAATAATCCATTTTCAAAAGTTTTTTCCTCCTCAAAACCATATATAAAAAATTCTCCCTCAATTTCATATATTCGACACATATTAAAAAAACTAAATACCTTCATTATCTTTTCATTAAACTCTTGTTTAGTATCAGGCAAAATAATTGATACTTTATCTTGAAAATCTAAATTTTTTAGTGATATATAAGGGAAAATTAATTTCTTCTTGATGAGTTCAATAATTGTGTTAATCTTGGAATATTGTTTTGTTCCTAAGAATGATTTAATATCAATAGATTGAGTATTATAAATATTAGATAAATCTTCGAATTCCTTTGTATAATATCCATAGATCTCGGTTTCGGAAATTTCACAAATATCGAATTCTCTAATACCTGAAATCTTTGGTTCGTAGTAGGGATTGAATAATACATCTTGCATGTAAGTTTTAAACCTAAGTGATGAATAACTCCAATTTTCATTTGTTAAATTGCGATTAAAATGAACAATCTCATAAAATTTCTTGTTATAAAAAAGACAATACTCAGAAACAATCTTTTTTGATTTTACAAGCCAGTTCAAATAAGATTTATTAGGAGTTCTTAATGGAAATATATACTTGCCATAGATTGCTGGATTTTGTTCAATAACAGCTGGATATTTAATTTTTTGGAAGGAATTTGCAAATAAAATTCTGAAATCAATTTCGAAAGTCGGAGATTTATAAAAAAATGGCCGAAAATATAAATAGTACTGTGAAAAGCCAAATTTTTGAAATGCTGGAAGAAAATTTATTGATTTTATATATGTATTGAAGAATTGTTTGATTTTTAGATCTATAAATTTAGTTCTGTTTAATATAAAGGTTTCGATATTTTTTGTAAAATCTGATAAATCCTTTAATTCTTTTGAGTTGAAGTCTATTTTTTGACGTGAGATTCTTTCTTTTACAACATTTACCAAACTATCCATATTTTGCTTTCTGGTCCAGAATAATTCGTTTATATTTTTTATCATTGAATAATCAGGATATACCAATTTTTCACCAAGAATTTTTTCAGAAAATTTTTGAAGTTGGCTGAAAATATCTTCTGAATAGAAGAATTGCTTAGATTTAAAATCGTAAAAATCTCTTGCCAATAGTTCAGGGATTCTTACAAAACCTCTCCAAAAAAAACGTTTAATTGTAATTATATAGTCATTAAAATAAGAATATAAGACCGATAAGAATAGTTTTTTTTCTTTGATATTCAGAAAATAGATTGAAATATTAATGAAATTTTTGTTTGTTTTAAGCTCTATCATTTTATATATAAAAATTCTTGGAAAATATGGTTTCAATTTTTGAAGTTGATTATAAACTTCAGGTGTATATTTTAGTATTAATTCAGGATAATATTTCGCAAATGTACTTGTGAAAATTGTATTTATTAGAAGTGGATTCAACACCGGAGGATCATGATTTAAAAATGTTCTGATAGTAGATTCAATTTTCTCATTTGTAATTTTATATGAACTTACAGTCTTAAATAATTCCTTGTATATTTTTTCTCTTGTTTCATAAATTTTATCAGCTAACTTAGATTCACTAACAATTTTCTTTATTTTCCTCAGATCTAAAATTTTAAGATTTTTACAGGTATTTAAGATGTCATAGTAATTTTGGTATTTTTCTACTTCTTCTCTAAATGAGCTTTTAGATTGAAAATAAAGAGGAAGAAAATGATGAAATACTATTTTATTAATATTTTCATTTTGTAAAATTAATTGGTCATCGATGATTTGAAAGGTTGCTTTTTCATCTATGAAAGTCTTGAGCTGATATATATTTAATATCTCTGAATGCTCATTTAAAACACCATCAATTAGATCAATGTAATTTAGAATATTGTTTAGTTGAGAATAAAAGTATAAAAATCCTTGTTTCTCATTCTCTTCTAATAACTGCAAAAATTGGTGTTTATATTTATTAAGTTTACTTAAATTGTCCTTAAACTGGCTATTAAATGTTTTCTGTTTTCGTAACTCATTTTTGATATCATCTTTTATTGCATTTAATGTTTCTATTCTTTTATCAAAAGTTAAACCCGTGACTGAAACATATTTTATACGATCTAAAAGGGTAAAATCAAATAGGGACAAGGGGGATTGATGGGGGATAGGGGGATATTCAGTGACAGTTTCAATTTCATAATTACTCCTATACTTAATACTTGATGGTTCTATTATCTTAATTACGTTAGAGACGTTCATAAAATAGTTTAAGTTTATTAGCGATGTTTTACTTGAAACTTGATAAAACTTATTGTAAAGAACAAATCCAGAATCTTTTAAGCTATCAAAATAATTTAACAGATCTTTTAAATATAGTCTGGGAACAATAAAAAATAAAAAGAGTTCAGTTGTAAAACTATTTTCACATAATTTTGGAGAATGATAAAATAGCCATTGTTCCATAACAGTCTTGATTTTTATTCTTTCTAAAAGGGGATTGAATTTTATGATACCTATAATTAGATGAAGGTCAATACTATCAAAGGAGATTTCATATGAAGGCGAAATGGAAGAACACTTATTAATCCATTGCATATTTTCTGTAAATTTTCTCAAACTTATCTCTAATTCTAAATTCTTTTTTTCTTTAAACTCTTTAAATTTGGTTTGATAATCTGTTAAATTTAGATATGTTTTAGTCTCGTAGAAAATTTGAATTAGGATCCTCAGTGTTTTAATAATATCTGAGTTAAATATAGATCTTGATGTTTTATAAGCATAGTTTTCAAAAATTATATCATAGAACCTATTGAGGTTATTATTTTTGCTCAATTCGATGTTTTCTCTCATTTCCTTAAAAAAAAACTGAGTAGAACTCTCAAACGGCTCTTCTGCTTCAATTTTAAAAAACTTTTTTAATTTATCAAATTGAGAGTAAATGAAATCCCTGTTTACTAGGGAATCTCTTATAAACTTTTTCCATTCTTTAGAAGTCGATACTCCGATGAGATTGTTTTCTACAATTTGATTTATACAAATTTTAACGAGTTGACTTATACCATTTGGAAGGAAGGAATAACATGCTTCTCTAAACAATATGAATGGTAAAAATTTATTTTTGGGAACTTCTATAATTAATTTAGTATTTTTAATTATTCTATTAACCCCAAAATCAAGAATAGATATGTTTTTTCCTATTGGTAAACTTTCTTTGTCAATAATTTTTATTAAAATATTTGGGTAAATGGGTTGTATCTTAAGATTATCCTCTAATTCATGAATAAAAGTGTTAAATACATTTTGTATTCGACTCAAACCCTTTCCTATGGATAACTCCTCTAAAGTTTTATAATTAAAAAGTCCAAGCATATTAGATAATACAGTTTTTTTTACACTATTATTAAGATATTTTATAATTTTATATAATCTTTATTTGCATTATTTTTTTTTCGTTTACTTTATAAAATTGCATTTAGAAATAAAGGTATGCCATCTACTGGAGAAGGAGGAGGCTAGATAAGAATCTTTTTAAGATTCTTCTATTTTTTCTTTTCTTTATTGGATATTCTACAGATATCATTGATATTTAACTTGATTTTGGTATTAAAGCGTTATAAATATTAAAGGGATGAGTGATATATTCAGTAAAAAAGCCCCAATGATGATTAGATATTCTGTAGCGATGAATCCTGATAATAAAGTTCCTAACGGAAGAAAGATGAATGTCGAAAGATTTCTAAACGATGCTATAATGTGAAAGTAAACCGATTTACTTCCATTTTTAAATTTCATTATATAAACTGAAATATTCAAGTTAGTAATTGTTCCTAATGAACATACTAAAAAATATAAAATTACAAAAATAGTAAAAGGGACAATTGTTATCAAGAAATAAATAAGACCTATAATTGGGATTAATAATAATATAATTTTTTTAGGTTTTGTTCTTTTTATAAGAAAACTTCCGATTGCGCTACTTGTTATGCTTATAAGGAAGTAAAAAATTAAAAAAAAATTAAAAAGGTTAAAATTCTTAAGTCCAAATTTATTTAATATAAAAGGGTAAAATGGATATATGAAAATAACATCACTAAATGCAAAAAATACAAATATACAGAGTAATACGAATATTTTTTTAGCATTTTTTGGTAAATCTAAACAATAATCTTCAGAATTTCTAAAATCTTCAGGATTTTGAACGACTTGAATATTAGTTTGACTTCTTTCAGTAATGAATGGCAATATACTTAACAAGGGTATTAACAAAAGAAAACTACAGATAATCAAAGTTTCCCAAGAAGCTATTGAATATATATTATTGATTAGAAGAAAAAATAGTAGAAAGGGAAAGAATTTTCCTAGAGCTTCACCAACGCATATAAAGAAAAGATATTTTTTCTTAATTTCATTAGTTGGAGAGATATCAATAACTAATGATTTGGTAGAGACATCTAACATTGTACTTAACATATAAATCAAAAATAAGAAAACACCATATATTAAAATATTATTAATATTTAGCCCCATCAGGATATAAATTAAACCTAAAAAATACCCAGATAAAATAATATAATATTTCCGTTGATACCCCTTGATTTTATATTTGTCTGTTATAGCTGCAAAAGCTGGACGTAATAACAAAATAGAATAAGCAAGAAACTGCATTAATGCAAGCAAGAATCGATTAACATTAAAGACATCAAAGAAAAGAATAGGGAAATAATTATTAAGAAAAACAAAAATAGATGAAGAAACCAAATAGATGAATATAAATGTAATATAATTTAAATTCAAATATGATTTTGATTCATGTCTTTTTGATTTAAACATAATACATTTTAATTTTTGATTCTAATTATTTAAAGAAGTAAAATTTGGGAAATATGATATATTATCATGATAATTTAAAAAAAAGAGTTTAATACTTAGATTCCCGGTAAAACCCGAGAAATATGACTAGGAAAATTACTAGGTCTATTGATTCTGCAAAAATCACGAAAACATCAGATTCTCCTATAATAAACTGTGCTAAGGGGCGGACAATTTGAGAGATTAAATATGCTCCGAATCCTATTGTTAAGATTAAGGTGTTTACTTGAGAGAGGCGTTTGTTTTTATATGCAAATCTAAAGAGCCAGAAGATCGTAAGTAATGAAGGAATGATGATAATAGGATAGTATATGGTTAAACTTCTAACACTTGGAGCTAAGAATCCTGCGATGAACTCGATCAATAAAATGCTGAAAATCAACCGATAGTTTATCTTATTGCGCATTTCCTCGTTGGTAAGTCTGTTGAAGCGTGATCTCAATGAAAATGAAAAAAGAATCATTTCAGTACTAAGGTATATCATAGGTAAGAAGTCAAAGATCATAATGAAGTATCGAGTCTTAAGTACATTTAAAACGAGGGTTTCATTCAATTCAAAATAAATAAAGTCAGCAAATAAATCTAAAGCCTTTCCGAATACAAGAAATAAAAAGAAAATCCCGAATAAAAAGGGCAAATCTGAGAAATATTGTTGTTCTTGCTGAAACCATTTATAAAAGGTATATATGACCATTCCAGACAAAATAATTATTCTGCTCGATATAATTAACACTACGCCTAAAGCACCCTCATGGGTAAGATAGGACTGTATTATAGCATTCCAATTAAATATATACAATAGAACAACTGAAATTGCACCAATAATGACAGATATAGAAATTACAGTTAGATAGAATTTCTTTTTATTTTCAAGTCTCATGTATTTTTTTTTATAATTAGGTTTTTAAATTAAACCAAAAAATTGAACGCCCTAAAATATAATAGATTAAAGTGTGTATGTTATTATTAATAAATATTAGAAGAAAAATGCCAAAAATTTTAAATTATTCGATAGTTGGTCTTGAGGATTACACAATTAGTTTTGAAAGTTATTGTTCTTTATGTGATATTCAAAAATTTTGCAAATGGGGAAAAGAGGAGCCTTTTTCTATTAAAATCAGTTGTGGTGATTTAAATCGGGCAAAAGAAAAGGTGAAGTTTGACCAACTTCAAAGATTACAAAAGATTGAAGATGTTTCAGTTCCGTACGAGGAATTAATCAGAAAAGTAAAAATTAATTTACAAAATATTATTTCTCAAATATGGCAAGGGAAAGTTAAATCCCATAAAGAAGAGATCAGGTGCTTAGACTCTCATAAGATCGATCCTATGTTAGTAGCTCAGCAAGGGCAAGATTGGTGGCAAGATTTTAACGCAACCATGAAAGTTATTAATAATGAATGTGAAAAGATAACTTAACTGTAAATTTACTTGTCTTGAGTGCTGTTATTTATCTCATTTTTTTAAGCATCTTATATTAGATTATTTGTAGACTTTAAATATTCAAAATAGAATAATAAAATAGGTTGAATTATATACTGAATTTTATGATTAACGATTTCATAGAAGATTTACTATCGGGTATTCTCTTATCTGATTTAGAGAGGTTATATTTTGGGTTCTTTCAAGCTATCTTTCCGTTCATGAAATATACGTTTGTTTTTATAATAATTTTCATCGGACTCTTAACCTTGACAAGATTAAGAGGGATTTTTCTTCAACAAAGAAGCAAAGGTGTATTGAAGGAAGAGGATCAGCTCGGAAAAGTACGATTGATATTAGGCACGCTTTATTTATCTTTTGGTTTTGGGATATTATTCAATTATTTAATATACTTTTTAATGTGGATATTGTCTCCCCTGCCAAATGGTTTAATTTATTTTTTAATAGAGATGGTAGTTAGTTATATTCCTGAATCTTATTTATTTTTAAGTGATAAGTTCTTGATATATATGCATCCTATTATAGCATTTACTTCATTTTTGGGAATAATATATTTCTTCTTGAGTCTTTATTATTTAATCAATAATAACCGTGTGATAAGTAATCCTCATGGAATAGTCCAACTTTTGATTAAATCACTTGTGATGATAATATTTCTGGGTTTTTCAACTAGTTTTCCCTATTTAGTTTAGGCTAAGAGTGAAAAAAAAATTCCTTGATTAAAATCAATTTGGATAGGCTCTTACGTAGTAACGTACTAGCGAAACATTTATATATTATATTTATATTTATATTATCTGCATCAAAGAATATATTAGTGTTTCAGTCACGCAATATAGTCAGTTTTTATAATACAATTTTATTCGCTACACGGGTTAATATCTATAAAATAATCTTCAAATAATAGGTTTTATTTATATAAGTTATTTTAAAAATTATATTGGGTTGTTATTATGGAAGTTGAATCAGATTTAAGTAATTTTTCAAATTTATGTCCTGAATGTGAAGGGAAGATTATCTTACTTCACGAAAAGGGAGAGACTGTATGTGGACAGTGCGGTTTAGTTATAAGTGAACGAATTGTTGATATATCCCATAGTGGAAAAAGAGCATTTACCAAGCAGGAAAAGGAATCTAGAGAAAGAACAGGTTCTCCAATTTCAATTTTATTACCAGATATGGGTCTAAGCACTATTATAGACAAAGCTAATATTAAAAGTCCTGATTTGAAAAGAGCTGCGAAATGGAATTCTCGCATGACATGGGATAAAAGGAATATGTTAATTGCTACTACTGAATTAAAAAGGATAGGTAGTAATCTTAATTTACCTAATCATGTTAAGAAAGCAGCAATACGATTATATATAGAGGCATTCAAAAAGAAATTACTACGTGGAAGATCGATTAATGGGATGGTCGCAGCGTGTTTATATTTTGCTTGCAGAGAGAGAAAAATCCCACGAACTTTGCAAGAGATTTTAGATGAGACGTCTATTAGTGCAAAAAATGTAAGGAGATGTTATAGAACTTTGATTAGAGAATTAAATTTAAAAGCACCCTCAACAGATCCGATCTCTCTTATTCCAAGGTTTATTGCTGAACTGGAGTTAGATGTAGATGCAGAAAATGCAACTATAAAGATTTTACAAAATTTTACTTCAAAATATTCTACAAGTGGTAAAGATCCAAAAGGTCTATGTGCGGGTGCATTATATCTAGTTTGTAAAAAGAAAGATAAAAAGGTTTCGCAGAAAGATATTGCAAATTTAGTGGGAGTAACTGAAGTTACACTTCGTTCAAGATATAAAGAGCTTGTAAAAATGCTTAATATTATGGTATAACTAAATTTTTAATTTTTTTTTTATTCATCTTTTTTTAACATTATTTTGATAAAATCTGGCAGGGTTAATAAATAACCTTGAGCGTTTGGTAATTGATTTTTGATTTTAATGAATAGTTGAGAATAATTTTCAGCTTTTTCTTTCTGTTTAAGTACATCATTACGTGTTTGTTCTCTTACAGGCTCTACGGGAATTCCCCTCATGACCGCTCGAGCGGGTATGGTTAATCCTGGTGGAACCTGACTTTGGTTTAAAATTATTACTCCTTCACCTATTGATGCTTCTTCATAAATTAATGTACCCTCTTTTATTTGAACATAATCTTCTAGAAAACATCCTAATAGCGTAACTGCTGTTTCTATAATACAATATCTACCGATATTTATTGAGCTCTTTTGGGAGCGTGTAAACAAGATAACTCCATCAAAAATTGTTGTATATTCACCTATATTAATTGGTGAATTTTCAGCGCGAATAATTGATCCCGGCCAAATTATTACATTATCATTGACACGAACATCTCCAATTAAAGTCGCCATGGGTGAAACGTAACTATTTGGGCTTA
This sequence comes from Promethearchaeia archaeon, assembly GCA_029856155.1. Lineage (GTDB taxonomy): Archaea > Asgardarchaeota > Lokiarchaeia > Sigyniarchaeales > SOKP01 > Loki-b32. The sequence goes on along the minus strand of JAHQWL010000075.1, from coordinate 28,486 downwards.
TATCGGGTTTCTTACCATTATACTCCATTATAGGCATATGATTCTCACTTAAAATGTTTATGATAAGTAAATAAAATTATTACTTTTTAAATTCAACTTATCTCTTAAATAATTTAAACTTTTATCAACCATCTCACATATAAGTATTAAATGGGCTCTTAGATTCAAATAATATAAATTCAACTTGAGGAAACTCTAAACTCAAGATATTACATAATTTTTTAGTTGCTAATATTTCATTCTTATAATGCGATGTTTCTATTAAATTGAGTCCCATATCTCTTGCAAAAACTGCGTCAAAATAGTTAATTTTTCCCGATATATAGCAATCACATCCTAAATTTATAGCTTTCTTTATGCAGTTCGCATCCGATACATGGCTACCAACAATACAAATCTTATTGATTGATTTTTTGAGATTTCCGACAAATGAAACACATTTTAAATTCAAATTTGTTTTTATCCGTTGTACTAAATCTTCTAAAGTAAATGTGTCTTTGTTATTTAAATAATGTAATGGTGAACAGATCCTTCCAATAGGGATTTTTATTCCTTTTTTATTCTTAATTTCAAATGTGTTTTCCAGTTTTAAATAAAGAGCGTTTACGAGTGTATCTGAAACACCTCCTTCTGCTGCGACAAATGAGGAATTTAATACAAATATTGAAACGGGGAACTTAGAAAGTAATACTAATTTATTTATTAGGTTTTGCCTAAATGTTAGTACTGGTTTGTTTATTAAACTGTGATTAGATATTATTAAGTTAACTTTATTTTTTAATGCACAATGTATCGCTTCTAAACTTAGATCAATTGTTAGCAGTACCTTCTTTATCATTTTATTGTTTAAACTCTTATCATAATGCAAGCCATATATCTCTGAATTGAATCTAAATGCTTTAGGTGAAAATTTATGTGTTAAAATCTCCTTTATTTCTTGAAGCGATATTTGAATCACTCTTTAAAAGTATTAATATGAAAAATTTGGATATTTTAATATGATAAAACTGAGTAAAGGTTTTTTAATTTTAAATTAAAATATTAATATTAAATCGAAAATATCTTCAAACTAAAAAGAGTCAAATAGATATGAAAGAAAATGATTGTTTATTTTGTAAAATAACTGATAAAGAAATTCCTTCAAAAATATTATTTGAAAATGAAATAATTTTAGCCTTTTTGGATATTTCTCCCATTTCTAAGGGACACACTATTGTAATCCCGAAAAATCATTACTCAAATTTAGAAGACATACCAAATTATGAGCTTACTGAAGTCTATAAGGAAGTAAAGAATTTAGCAAAAAAGATTCATGAAAATTTAAAAATAGATGGATATAATATACTTCAAAATAATTTTGCTGCTGCGGGGCAAGTTATTGAACATTTTCACATTCACATAATTCCAAGAAATTATGATGATGAAAAATTTCGAATTAAAATACCTAGAACTCAAGCGTCCGAAGAGGAGCTTAATGAAGTCTACAAAATTTTAAAATCTTAAAAATTTATTTTCAAATAAAAACTCATCTAGAATTAGTTTAGTTTAAAAGAGTAATTAAAAATAAACGTAATAATGAAACTTAAATATTTTTTCAAAAAATTTAGGGCTAAAACTAAAGAGTTCTTTTCTGATGAATACGGAGGGAATCTTATTGAATATGCGTTATTAGTTGGGTTTGCATTATTCATTTTTTTTATTATCATTGGTGTTGTTACTTCAATGTTAGATTGGACTGTAGGGCTATCAAATGATTTTTTTGATTTATTTCGATGATGTTTTTTATTATCGTTTAAAAAAAGCCATTAAATTTATTTGGTCTTGACGATCTTATTATCAATCAACATAAAATTATACTTTTCACCCCAGTCATCTAAATGTTCTATTACAAACTCAGAATCTAATTTTAAGTGATCAATAAATATTTCGAAAGGTATTTTATCTGACCTTCTTAAATATCTCTGTATTCTTTTATCAAGATCAGGCTTCTCAGGAGGTTTATCTTTTCTTTTTCTTGCTCTTAACTTCCTTAAAAGAGGATCATTTTTGCTATCATTAAAAAAATATTCTACAATATTACTGATCACTTGTGCTTTTGTTGCTCCAAAAACATCTACTAATTCTTCAATTAATTTCATATAACTTTTATTAATAGTAACAGTTGTTCTTGCAGTTTCAGTCATTTTTTAATGAGAAATAAATAGTTTTACAATATGAAAGAAAAAATTTTAATTTTTTAATCTTATGCTAATTGATGATAATAATACATAAATAAGCATCATTTATATATCATTTGGAACTAACTAGATCATAAGAATAAATTTTTTCACTTTAAAATTTAAAAAGTCGTAAAATTGTCGTATTTCTTTCAATTTTAAATAAGTGGAGGAATAAATCATGGCAAATAAAACATCATTAGAAAATTATCCTGAACATAGAGGATTTCTATCACCCATTCAGTTTAATTTAATAAAAACTTTAAAAGATGTGGGGCCATTAACAAGGCGAGATTTAGTAAAGCAACTAGAAACTCCTAGAACTACTATATATGACAATCTTGTAAAACTTCAAAAAAAGAAATTAATTGAAAAATTCTCTCGCAATGACGGAAATAGAGGACGCCCCCGTGTTTTTTGGAAATTTAGAGATTAATTAAATTCTTTTTCTTTATTTTTACATTTTATTTCTCGTTCAATCCATTTTATTAATCTCATATTAATTTCAATATAGTCACCAAAATTTCCACTGCAGATTCATTTTAGTATAGGAGAAATTAAAAAATACTTTAAAATTTAAGTATAGAACCCAGCTTATAATTCGTGAAAAATATATAAATAATATTATTAAAAAAGAAATAAACTAGATTATCTGTTTTAGTTTATTTTTTTTCCAATCGAAATTAAGGAGTATAAAAATATATTTAATAAAATAAATACCCTTTTTCCTAATCAAAGGTGATTTTATTTAGGGATGTAATAAAATTCGTTTATCCGTTTTTGATATAAGTCTTTATTACTTCCTAATTTATTTACACGAGGTCTTTTCGTAGTGTTATCTCTCCTAAATGTTATTCCCATCATTTTTAAAAATGTATTAAATCCATCCCTCAAATTTTGAGGAGGTAAAGCTTTACCTTCTAAACCGGGAGTCCCTTCAAATACTAATATGGAATCAGCAATGAAATCTTGGGTTATTATATCATGCTCTACAACAAAACCAGATTTTTTCAACTCTTCAATAGATTTTCGAAGTAATTGAGCTACCTGTAATCTCATTTCAACGTCTAAAAATGCCGAAGGTTCATCTAATAAATAAATATCCGCTTCTGTAGAAAGACATCTAGCTATTGCTGCTCGCTGTAATTCTCCTCCACTTAATTCAGAAAAACTTCGCTCCCTGATATTCTCCAAATTTAAATTATTTATTAATCTCTTTTTATAGGATTGACTCAAATGAGGAGCTAATTTAATTTGCGCTATAAGATCTGATACTGATCCTTCTTCTTCAATTTTAATATATTGTGGTTTTATTGTAACCTTCAATTTTTGACTATTTTCTTTATTGCTTTCCTCCATTTTCTCATCCATATCTTTGATTTCAATAGTAATAGTATTTGCGATTGAATTTATAAAGGTAGTTTTACCAATACCATTTGGTCCTAATATTCCAATAATTTCACCAGCATGAATTTCACTCCCAGAAGCGGTTAGATGAAAGTTTCCTAATGAAGTTTCAATATCATCATAAGAAAAAACGACATCTCCAGAATCAAATAAAGATTCTTGAGGTGGTCGTTCATGAAATAAGATAGCTTCCTCTCTGAACCTCATATTTTCATCTTTGATATATCCATTCAAATAAATATTTATACCCACTCGAACACCTTGAGGATGTGATACTATCCCATAAACACCAGGGAGGCCGTACAAAATTGAGACGTAATCACTTAAGTAATCCAAAATAGCTAAATCATGTTCGACAACAATTATAGTCTTATTTTTATCTGATAATGTTCGGATTAATTTAGCCATATTAATTCTTTCACTAACATCTAAATATGAACTCGGTTCATCAAATAAATATATATCTCCATCTTTGAGATAAGCTGCTGCAATGGCTACTCTTTGTAATTCTCCCCCCGATAGTACCGAAATTTCTCTGTCTAAGATTTCTATAAGATTTAATTCCTTAGAAATTTGATCTAGTTGCTCTCCCCTATCATTTTTATTCAAAAGATCAAAAACTTTTCCTGATACAAATTTAGGGATCACTGTAATATTTTGAGGTTTATGGACAATCTTAGTTTTTTCTTCTTTTAGTTCAATGAAATATTGATGTAGTTCAGAACCTTTAAAATGTTCAATTATTTCCTTCCATTCGGGAGCTTTTTCTCCAAACCGACCAAAATTAATACTCAATTCATTCGAAAGTAATTTTAATAATGTACTTTTACCAATTCCATTTTGTCCTATGAGTCCAAGCACTTTTCCTTTTTTAGGGATTGCCATTCGAAATAAGGAAAATTGATCTTGTCCATATCGATATGAAATTTGATTTTCCAGAGGATCGGGCAAATTTACAATATGTATTGCATTAAAAGGACATTTTTTGATGCAAATCCCTTCTCCAGAACATAAACTTTCTGTTATTATAACATTTTTTCCATCAGGACTTAAAACTATTGTTTTATCTCCAGTCCTTACTCTAGGGCAATATTTAATACAAGGTTTTTCCCCAAAAGGACTGCATTTATCTGGTTTACAAAAATCCTTATTTAAAACAGCAATCCTCATTAGTTAACTCACTATCATTTAAAAGCAAAAATGACAAATATAATTTGCTTACGTTAAATATACAATTAAACATAATAGAAAAATTTTTGTAATACAAAATATTACCTCATTTAAGCAAAAGCTCTAAAGTGAATAAAAATTGAATGAAAATTTTCCTGTTCATTGGGTAGAAGAGATTGTTGAAGAAATTTACTCACGTAAACCTAAAGAAATAACTCTCTCTACTGGTAAAACACCATCTGGTCATATCCATTTAGGAATATTACGAGAAATAATAATTTGCGATACTTTAAGAAGAATTTTTGAAAATGATGGTAAAATAGTTAATAATTTATTATTTTTCGACAGTTTGGATGCGGCTAAACGATTTCCAGCATATATTTCAAAGAATTTTCAAAATAAACACATTGGAAAACCATTTTCTATGATTCCCTGTCCATACAATGATTGCAACTGTGAAAGTTATGCTCATCACTTTAGTAATGAATTAATTAACGTATTTCCTAATTTCGGAATTAAGACTAAAATTGTATGGTCCCATGAGTTATACAAAACAAAAAAAATGCAAGAAAAAATTAAAATTGCCTTAGAGAATACAGGAAAAATTAAAGAAATATTAAAAAAATATATACTTCCCACCCTAAAAGAAGAAGATAGAAAATATTTTATTGAAATGCAGAAAAAGTGGATGCCAGTAATGGTGATATGCGAAAATTGTAACAGAATTCAACACAGAGATAGTGAAGGATCTATTAATCCAAATAGAGTAAAAGAATTTTTTAAAGAGAAAGAAACAGTCTCTTATGCATGTGAGGCGTGTGGACATGAGGGAATTCTATCTATTTGGAGTGGTAGACTGAAATTAAATTGGCGTGTAGATTGGCCTGCAAAATGGGCTATATATACAACTACTTGTGAGCCTGCGGGCAAAGATCATAGTGTTAAAGGAGGTGCTTATGATACGGGCATTGAACTATGTCAAGAATTATATTCTTATGAAGGGCCGGTTAAAGTTCCTTATGAATGGTTAAGATTAGGAGATCAAGATATGGGAACTTCTAAAGGACATGTTTTTACTCCAACCAAATACCTAGAGATGGCAGATCCAAGGATTTATAGAACAATTATTTTAAAAACTATTCCATCAAAACATATTACATTTAGGATTGAAGAACTACCCCAATATTATGATTACTATGAAAAAATGGAAAATGTTTATTATGGTTTAGAAACAATAGAAGATCCCGAAGAGAGGAAGTTTTTCAATTACCTTTTTCCCTTAACTCAAGTATCCGATGTTCCACACACGAAAACAAAAAACATCCCCTTGAAACTCTTGACATTTTTCACTCAAATTCAGAATATTTTAAGTATAGATAGACTCTATGAAAAAGCAAAATCCTATATGGAAAAACAAAATTTTGAAAAAGTAATTACGAAACAGGAATTCAGGGCGCTTCTTTCCCGTACAAAAAATTGGATTGAAGAAGTAAAAAATATACTGGAAACCGAAAAAAATCCTAAAACAAAGAAAGAAATTGAGAAAAAAATAGAGATTTTCACTATACCCAATGAAATTAATAAAAATATAATAAAAAAAATGGAAGAAAACCAAATTAAAGGAATACAATTATTAAAAGAATATTTAAAAAAAACTGAAGCTTTAGATGCTGATTCTATTCAAAATTGGATTTTTACTATAGCTAAAAATGAATTAAATTACCCCCCAAGAAAATTATTTGAAGCAGTCTATCAAATTATTTTAGGTAAAAAAAATGGTCCACGATTAGGTCCTTTTTTATCCTTAATAGATAAAGATTGGCTTACAGAGAGACTAAATATTTAATGTCTGAAATTCTGTAGTTTGAAGAAGTAGAATATTAATTATGAATCTTTATTTTTCCTCTTGAAGAATTTCCTTTTTTTCTTTTCTTTTAAGGTTTTATAGCATTCTTGGCAATAAGAAAACGCCTCACCTATCATTTCTCCGCACTTTTTACAATGTTTATGAGGGTCAATATAAGTTTCAGTTTTTTTTTTATATCTCTCGAATTTGCTCAATTTAAATCCTCAATTTCTTTTATTAATATAATTACTAATGGATTATAACTTTTTCACTCCCTCTTTATCAATTTTAATTCGGAAAAATTGAGCATTTTTCAATTCATTTGTTACTTCTAAAGGATATGAAGGAAATTTTGAAGAGAATTTATCTTTATTTATAATAATCTCATTTAATCGGTCTTTCCAATAATTCAAAATGCTGTCTATATTTTCTGGGTTAACCAACGCAAAAACAGAACCTCCACCTCCAGCACCAGTTAATTTAGCGGCATATACCTCGGGATGGGCTTCTATTATTTCAATTAAAATATTATTTGCTAATCCAATCCCATATTCAAAACCTGCATCTTTCATTACCTTATTCATAATTATTGTATTTTGTTTAAAATAATTTCCTAGTTCCTTCCAGTTACGACACATTATAGAAAATCTAGACTTCCAAGCTATTTTTGCTAGTTTTATATAACTTTTTATAATCTCAGGATTGTTTTCTAAATAGATTTTCCTTAACTTTCTATGGATATCACCACTTTCATGAAGTACTCCGGAATAGCAAACGATTATTGGGATATCATTTAAATTGTATACTTTATCGAGTCTATCATAGATTGCTAAAGGTTCTTTTGAAATTTCTTTATGGGAAAGCTTTCCATAATATGAACAAAAGCTCAATCCTCCCCTGCTTATTACATATCGGTCTCCATAACCCGATGTAATTCCTAAATCTTCATCCTCAATCTTAGTTGCCAGCTCTGCTATTATATCTTTATTAATTGGGAATTCATTGTTCTTCACATATTTTAAGTTATTAAAAATATTGAAATAATTTGCAAATCCATAAAGAATAGCAATTATAATAGCCGCGCTTCCACCCAAACCACTTTGTAAAGGAATTGTTGAGATTAAACCTATTTCGAAATTAGTTTTTTTAAACATTTCTTCAAAATAAGAATTCATTTTAGAGAATCTAGCAATACTGGCATAAATTAACTTATCTTCTCCTTCAAATCTTCGTTTGATTTCCTCTTTACTCTTTAAAAGTTTTTCATCTCTGCTTAGTTCAAAAGAACATTTTTTGCCATCAATTTTTAGATTAAATATTTTTAGTTTACTCTCATGGACATTACTTTTAATATAAAAAAATGCTGAAAGTGGGTTCTTTACCCCATTGATCGCTACTGATGGCATCCAGAAATCTCCTTCAACAGCATCTAAAGGATTTATCAAATTTATTCTTGATGGTGCTTGAATCAAAATATCTGGATTTAAAGATAACAATCGCTCCTTAATAGAATTTAAAACTTCTACCACCATAATTAAAAATTAATTTATTATAACATAGAAGTGATTTTTAAGTTTTGTTTTAACATTAACGTATAGAATGATTACAATCAGATTAAAGTTAAGACTGCTTATTTAGTTGTTTTAATATATTTTTATTTCAAAAAAATTATTACAATAGGTTGAAGTTAATGAATTTATAATAATTGGAATAATTAATAAAAAATTTCAGTTTTTATAATTCTTGTTAAAATTATTAATAATATGGTTAAAAAGGGAAAGTTTAAACTATTTAACTATTTGATTGAAAATCACCTTATTTACTATAAAAGTATAACAAAAAATGATAAAATCATTGCGTTCGCCATACTTGTTTATAAAAATTCTAAATCATTTTTATCTGTTTTAAATGAATTTCTAAGAAAAAGAATAATTCAATATTACGCTATCCAAATAAACACTAATGAAAACTGTGAAAAATTATTATTTTTAAACTTTGAAGATTCTAAAAAAGAACGAATAATCAAATCCTTTAATTTTATCCAACAAACGATATTTGAAATTCATAATTCTGCTAAATTTTTAAAAGAAAAAGATTTGGAGGCTCAATTTTTATCTAATCTCTCTCAAGAAATAAATTCTAATTCATTTATCACCAAATTATCTGAATCTATAAAAATTTCAAATGACAATAATTCAAAGGTTTTTAATTTTTTTCTTATTAATTTCGATTTTATTAAAAAAAAGGAATCATTCATATTAGACTTCTTAAAGCTAATAAACAATCTTGGGAGTAAAGGATTTTTAATAATTAATTTTAAAACAGATCATAATGATAATATAAAAATATCATCTTACTTTGTCGAAGAATGTGAAAATGTTGAGACCGCCATTGATCTTGAGGATAATATTAATGACTTTTTTCAAAGTGATTTAATTAAGAAACAAGATATTAAAATTAGGACAATTTTTAATTATCTTTGGAGATTAGAAATAAACGACAGTTTTTATTTTTTAAACAATTTTTTAGATCTTTTTTTTCCTAAAAATTATTCTACGTCATTAAATTTATCAGAAATCAATAAGAAATTTGAACAAAACCTATTAAATAATGAAATTGAATATGTAAGACTAGCTGATAACCTAATGTTTATTGAAAACAGTTATTTATTTATTATATTAGAAGATTTAGATTCGAAATATATTCTAAGAATCCTAAAAAAATATTATCCAAAATATATTATTTATATTCTAATATTAAATGAATTGGGACATAAGAAACTATTAGAAGCTGAATCAATAAAAGTAATGGAAAATATTAAAATAGTACATCCAAAAGACATACAAAAATTTAATTGTCAAGAATTTAAAAGAAACCATTAGCTAAAAAATACCTAAATCAATGGCAATATCTTGAGCGGAATATTCGGGGTGTAGCTTTACAAAAGCTTTTTTCTCTCCTTTTGGAGTAATCATAGTATTAACTTTTATTATTTTTACATTATGTAATTTTTCAATAGCTCTTTTGATTTGATTTTTATTTGCTTGTCTATTTACTATAAACACTAGTTTATTCTCCTTTTCGATTAAATCAAAAGTTTTTTCAGTAATTAACGGTTTTTTAATAAATTTATAGAATATTTCCATTTAGATTAACACCTCATAATTATTTAATTCATTGAAAGCAGATTGAGTCCAAAGAATCAATCTACCAGATGTACCACCGGGTGTTAATGTTTTAATTGATAAATTCTCAACTCTAACAACACTTGTTCCCGGAATATTTCTTGAGGACTTAATAATTCCGTAATCATCTTTAATTACGATTAAGATTCCCTTTTTTTTTTTATACTTTCGACCTCTTGATTTTCCTTTTCCTGATCTGATCTTTCTACTTTTCTTAATTTTAATTAAATCCTTTTTTAATCCCAAATTGCATAATATTGAATAAATTTTTGTGGTTTTTTTAATTGTTTGGATTTTATCATCGACAACTAAAGGGATTTCAGGTACATTTTCAATAATAAATCCGCCCTTTTGAACCCAAGATTTATCACCAGATGCAGAAATAGCAGAAACTATTGATTGTTTATTGATCCGCTTGTTAATTTTTTTTTTAATCTTTTTTTCTGTTTTTATTGGGTGTGTTCTTCGACCCCCCTTAGCAAAAGGAACTCGTCCTACCTGTCTTGCCGTAATAAATCCACTACCTTTTATTCTGGGGGCTCTAGACATCCCGTGTCCGGTTCCCCAACCCTCGGCAGTATTTCTTAACCCTGCTCTCTTATCTCTTCCTTGAACCTGCTTATTTTTACTTTGAGCGGATGCACTTGCCATCTGAATAAGATCCATTCTTGGTTTTACATCAAAAATTTTCGGTTTATCAATAAGTCCTTTTTTCTTGCCATCCAAATTATAAACATTGACTTTATCCACTATATCACCAAATTGTATAAAATTACCTTCTTTGTTGACTCTCTCGGCTAATAAATGTAATTTCAGGAGTATTGACAACAAAAGATCTTAATGGTCTGATAGTTTTTCTTAATCTAATTAATCTTTTTTTAGATCCAGGAATAGACCCTAAAATCAATATGTAATCTCCTCGGATTTTCCCATATCTTATAAAACCCCCTTTTGGGTTAATCTCTTCTTCATTTTCCCCAATTACCATAATTCTTTTATGATATTCTGTTCTTTGGTGAAATCCTAATTGTCCAGCACGTGGGACTGTGTAAAGAACTCTAGCGGGATGCCACGGACCAATACATGCAACAGCTCTCTTTATTTTACTATTTTTGCGAGTTAGAATTTTAATTCCAAATCTTTTAACAGGACCTTGGAAACCTTTTCCTTTGGTAATACTAACCACATCTACTAACTCACCCTCAGTTAAAACATCTCGTGCTCTTATTTCTTTACCCAAATTTTTATAAGCGAAATTAAATTCGTCCTTAGGTTTGTTTATTGAATTAATTTTTACTTCAATAATATCTGGTTTTTTTCTAGGTAATGATGTATGATACGGTTGTGTTTGAAAAATACCTCGAACTTCACTTTTCGTATTCAAAACTTTTAGAATTTCATTTTTAGACACTTTAGGGTCATAATTATCTAAATTTGGAGGATTTATTTTCCTAGATAAATAATTATTAAATTCAAGAGTATATAGTTCTCCAACAATATATTTACCATAATCATCTTCATTATAGACTCTTATCCCTATCAGGATTAATGGAGGGACTTCAATAACTGTTACTGGCTTCATCAATTCTTTTCCATAATAGGGACTATTTCTTTGATCTTCAATATAGGTTATATGAGTCATTCCCGCTTTAAATCCAGCAAAACCAAGAAAATTAATCTCATCTGAGCTATCTAACCAATGTCTTACTCGACCTTTTATTTGCGTTGCTCTCTTTCTAGGAAGAAATGCTAGTGACCCATGTCTTGGGGCGTGTTTCTTACGATGACCCATCCTTTATCACATTAACTTTTGGAAATAAATTTTTTAAAATAAATAAATTTTTTCATTTAGATTTTTATTTACTAATATTTCCTTAGAGATAAAAGTGGGTTATTTAAATTCTTCTTTATAAAAAATGTTTAAATGGCTTTGAAAGATCTAACTTATTTTTCAGAAAAAGATAGTTTGGAAGGTAAAAAAGATCTATTTTTGGTTTTAGATTGTTATAATTGCCCTCATAACGAAAATGATTTCTTTAAATCCGAAAAATGCATATATTGTTTTTTAAACGTTTTATATAAATATCGAGATAGAAAATTTGACTTTCTCTTAATATTATGTAATGAGATTTTAGTTAATGCTGATCAATTCAATTTATTTTTAGATTATTTCAAGATTTTAAAAAAAATTAAGAGAGTAAATTACAAAATCAAAAAGATTAGAGATGAAAAATGTAAATATAAAGAATTTAAGTGTAAGAGTCTACCGAATTTTTTTTCTCTCCATAAAATAAAGGAATACGAATTATATAATCCGATTTTAATTTATATCAACTTTAAAAATAGAGTTTCTTATTTGAAGAAAAATGGTAATTATGATTCAATTTGTCAAAATTGTATTAATTCTATTAAAACATCAGAAAATTATGTCCTAAGACTTCTAAATAATTTGAATATAATACAAAAATTTAAAGATTTTCAAAAAGAAAGCGGAAATTCTAAAACTATTAACAATTTTTATCAATATTTCTTTTTGGGAAAAAGATTTGTATCTAATTCCATTGAAAAACACCAAATTGGAAGCTTATTCAATGAAAAAAAAGTATTAAAGTCGTATAATACTGGAAAATATGGTGTTTTTAAGGTAAAAATTTATGAAAACTCGTATGAAATTGAAAAAAATTACAAAGTCGATTTCTTCTATAAAGGAGAACAACAAGAGGATTACTTCGAAAAAATAAGTCAATCTCTTCATCAAAATATAGAAATAGCTGAATTCGATCAACTAATTTCTTTAGAAAGTTTAATAAAGATGTATAATAGAGAAGCGCGAAAATTTTTAAATTCAAAATTTAAGTTACCAAAATCTGTAAATAAAAAGATAGGTTTTATTACAGTCTTAAAAAAATTAAACTTAGAAAAATTATTTCCCTTATTAATTGATGATTTTATTGAAGAAATATTCCTAGATTCACCTAAAGATGAAATTTACATAAATCATCAAACCTATGGCCGATGTCGAACACAAATACGATTTAATTCTAAAGAGATCGAAAGAATTAAAACATTAATTAGATTGTATAGTGGTCAGAGGCTCGATTTTATGAATCCCAGTATAAAGTTTGTTATTAAGAATAAATATTTTTATTGTAGATTTTCTATCGATGTAGAGCCGATTCAAATTAATAATTTTGCTTTAGATATAAGAAAGTTAAACAAAAATATTCTAACAATACAAGATTTACTAAAAAATAGAACTATAGATCCATTAATAGCAGCATTTCTGTATTTCAATGTTATCCGTAGAAAAAATATTACAGTTACAGGGGAAACTGATACTGGAAAAACAACGCTAATTAATGCTTTAGATTTATTGACACCAAAAGAGTTTCGAAAGATATATGTTGAAAACATTACAGAATCCTTAAATGAATTTGACTATTGTAAACATCAATTAAAATATAAGGTAGATTCCTTAGAAGGATCAATATCAAGTAATTATTCAAAAAGTAATCAAATTAAAACTCTTTTACATAGAACACCAGATACTATCTACTTAGGAGAGATTCTAACAAAGGACGAAGCAGAGGCTATGTTTCATTGTCTTGCTGCGGGATTAAGGGGGTTTCAAACAATCCACTCAAAAGATATTGATTCTCTTATAAATCGTTTTATTTATCACTTCAATATAAATAGATTATGTCTAAATGATCTGGATCTAATTATTTTAATGAAAAAAGATTTTAATAAGAGAAAGGTTGTAGGGGTATTTGAAATTAATAAATCCTATGATACAAGAAATTTAATTTATAATTCGATTTTTAAATATAATCCAGAAACTGAAGAATGGTTGTTGACTAAACCCCTTTATGAAACAAATGTGATTGTTGATTTAACTAAATACATAGCTTTGACTAGAGAGTGGTTCTTATCATTCATTAAAATATTCAATCAGATATTCGAATTTTTATTACATAATAAAAAATTAAATAATATTGAGTTAGTTGATTTCTTTCATAAAATTTCATATTATTCCTTAACAACTATAGATCAATTAGAACATTTTTGGAATACATGGAAAAAGAATAGAAGTTTAAATCCTTAAATTAATATTCATTTACATGACAAACCTAATAGAAAAAACTTTACTAATTGGGTTTGGGATTTTTACTCTAACAATTTTTTCTTCAATATTAATTCCCTTTTTTGGAAGGCTAACAGAATTTAATTATATTGAAAAGAATAATTTAGAATCCTACATGAATGTTTTTGAGGAAATTAACCAGGGTATTGACTACGTTGTTCAAAACACAGATGAAATGTATCTTAAAAAAATACAATATCCGGATAATTTAAACATCACCTTCTATAACCAGATTATCAAATACGATTTTATTATTGAAGAAAAAATTTATAATAAAATTTTAGAATACAATGAGACATTTGTAAATTGTAAATTTCACCAAATTCTACCCAAAGAATATCTTTTAAATATTTCTCGATGGTCTATTTTGATAAAAGTTAATATTATTAATTTATACTAAAAATGTTAATTAAATGAAAAATCTTGGAAAATATATCGCATTTTGCAATAAATTCAAGAACTATAATTTAACTAAATTGAAATTTAAGTCATTAAATGAAAGGTATAATTATTTCTACAGAAATTTTTATAATATCAATCAAGATAACATTTATAGGGCAAGTTTTATAATCTTTTTATCATCATTTAGCTTAATTGCATTACTTTCATTAATTTTAGTAGAATTAAACCCTTTAGTAGTAATTTTATACTCAGTTATTTTATCCTTAGCTCTCTCGTATAAATTTAATACCATTCTCTATCATGAAATTAACAAAAGAGAATCAGAAATTAATGCTCTACTATATTTAATCAAGTTAGATTTTTCATTAATATATAACACGTTAAAAAAGAATTCTGATTATTGTATCAGTTTTATTAAATTAATTAAAAACTATAAGATTCCAATTTCAAATGATTTTAACAACATATTAAAAAGAATCCATGAAGGTAGTACACCAGAAGACGAGTTATTAAAGACAATAACGCCTTCTAAGGATTTTAATCGTTATTTAAAAAATCTGATAGTTAATCATTTTGATTTCAGGGCTGAATTTAATGAGTTTAAAGAAAATACGCTACAAAAAAACTATAAAATATTTTTAAGAGAAGTTCAATCAAAAATCAGTATTATCTTTTTTATTGGAACATTTTTTCCAATAGGGTTATGTTTTTTGATTTTATTTCAATTAATTAACTTAATAATCCTAATCTTACTAATTCCTTTCTATTTATACTTCTTAAATTTTTTAAGTTCCAAATTTGTACATAAAAATACTTATTTGATTGGTTTTATAAATAATAACTCAAATGTTGAAAAAAAAAAATTTAATGAATTTTTATTGTTTTTAGAAAGTTTTGCAATGAATTTAAAAAACAATATTTCACCAGAAAAATCTTTTTTAAAATCATATATCCAGAATAAAAATGAATACGTGATTCTTAAACAAACCTTAAAAAATCAATTGACTCGTCTTTTGAATTTTAATTGTTCATTTCGTGATATGATCCAATTTTTTAAGTTAGAACTAAAATCTGTACGTTATAATTTAATCTTAGACGCAATCGAGAAATTTGTAGATGAAAATGCAAAATTATCTTCTGAAAAGATAATTGATATTATAAATCTTGTATATAAACATCAAAAACTGGAAAAAAAACTAAATATAATTATAAAAGGAGAGAAATTTAAAATTTTCTTCTTCATTTTTCTTCTACCGATCTTAATTGGGGCAATTTCAGGAATGTTCCCTTTTTTTGTGTTAATGACAAGAAATATAAATTCAATAACTCCTACAATTTCAATTGGTTTTAATAATTTAATAAATTATTACTATATAATTATGCTTTCTTTCGTATTTGTTTCAAGTATATCAATTACTTCTAATAATTTCTTGAATATTATTCAATACCAGAATAAATCTTTAATTATCGTAATCTGTAACTTAATTTTCCTTTTAACGTTTCTCTCGTCATTTATAAATACAATAAATATCATTTAAAGTAATATAATGCTTTATTAAGAAATAATGAAAAGATAGAAAAGTTCTATAACTAAATATATCCCAATAAAAACATTTATAAGTTTAGAATAGAAAAAAAGGAATTTGAAAAAGGTAACGTTTTCTAAATTATTAATATATACAAAAATTTCAAATTTATTTAATATTAAATAAAAAGGAGCTAATATAATTAGGAAAATTAATAAAGAAATCAAGGTTGTTAACATATCACTAGAAAGTGCAGAATATATAAAGATAAATATAAGTATACTAAAAAACAATAAAAATTCAAATAAAAAAATGCTGAGCTCTAACATCTCTTACACTATATGATTCTTAAATTATTTAAAGGGCTCATAATCTGATTTCAAATTAAATTTTTAACAATATTGTTATTAAACAACATTATTATCTTTGGCAAAACTAGGTTTTTATTAACATTATAATTGTTACAAAAGATTATATAATAAAAAACGCTGATTAATATTATGAGAAATTTAAAATTGAAGGGGCTTAAGTATAACAAGGGGAAATATCACCTATATAATGATCGATTTGTATTTTTTCCCCCTCAAGTACTTGATATATTATCATCTATTTATGGAGAGGGGGTAAAATCTTTATTAGTTTGGCTTGGTAAGAAGGCAGGTTGGACATTAATCCAGAATTGGGATGAATATTTAAAATCAAAAACATTAGAAGATTTAGTGAATCAATGCTGTAATATTTTGAGTAATCATGGATGGGGGCGTTTCGAACCAAAAAAAATTACTGAGGATTTAATAATCATAGATCTTTTTCATAACATCTCCTCAGAATTGGAAAACAAATCTAAATATTTCTGTTATTTTGTGACGGGATTATTGACTGGTATTGGAGAATTTGCACTTTATAGAGTAAATGTGTCTGAAACTCAATGTTGTTTAGAAGAATTAAAATTAGATTACTGTGAATACAAAATAGAAAGAATAAAATAAATAAAAACATCACCAAGGGTCCCATTCTTCCGGATTCAATTCTTCATTATCATTGTCTTCAATATTTTTTTCTGTAGTATCAGGCTGTATTTGAAATAAATTACCATTTAATTTAGGGACTTCTTCTTGGATCTCTTGTTGTTCATTTTCAATCAATTTCAGTTCTTCATCAATAATGAGCGTCTCTTCTCCGATAACAACGTCCTTAAAAGCGGAAATTAAAGAAAGGAAGTTAAAAAATTCTTCTTTGTTCATCTCGACTCTTACTGTATTATCATTATTAATAAGAGCTAGTTTGATTATTTGGACTTCACCACTAATCTCAACAGAAGTTATTTCAATAATTTCATTTTTTTTTTTTAATTGAATTTTCCACGAAGTTTCTCTTGTTTTTTCAATCTCCATTTTTTATATTTCACATTAAAAAATTATTAAAATTCATTAATTTAATAAAAATTATTTAATATAAAATTAATCCGATCTTTATTATTTAAAACGTTATTTTTATTATACAAACAGATAAATAAGTCAAAATAATTACTATGATAAATGGTGAACGGAGTTGAACTAATATTTCGATTGATCTTTTTTTATTATTAAAAACTAGAAAAAGAGATTTAACTCTAATTTTCTCTTCCTGATAATCACTTAACTTTGAAAATTGTAAGAATCTATAAAAACTCTTAATGTAAAATCTCTCAAAAATTGAATATTTTAAATTTAAATTAAACAGAGTGATAAATGAAGAATTTACTTTAAGTATATTATTTAAAAAAAAATTTAATATAAATTTTGCCATAAAAAAGAACGAAAGTAATAAAAAGTAAGAAGTAACAAAATTTAGATTTAAATATTTTAGGGGATGAGTGATAAATATCAAAATTATTAATTTTCCATCACCTCCACCTATTACTTTTAGATTAAATAATAGAAGTGAAGGAAGAAAAGCTAAAAAAAAAAAATAATTTTACCAAATATAAATAACACATAATTGTCGAAATATAAAATACTTTCACCTATATTAAGAATTAGACTAAAAGTAAACGCAAACTTAAAAAGATTATTTGGAATTTTACGAAATTTTAAATCTAAATATGATACAATTGAAAAAGTAATAGTGAAAAAAAATACAGTTATAAGAATAACTATAGAGATCATATTATTAAAAATCTCCTTCCCAAATTTCTATAAAATTTCTTAGACTCCTTGCTTTCATATTTTCTACTTTATATCTAAAGATTTTTATTCTTCCAAAACTCTTTTCTTGGATTAAATTAACCATCTTTAGATAATTCAAATGCCCCAAAACACAGGAATAATTTAATCTTGTTTTACTAATAATTAAAGAGATAGTCAATTCCTCATTTATTGCTAATGTTTTTAGAATTTTAACTCTAGCTCGTGATCCTAATAAATCTTCTATTAAGTTTTTTTTTTCCAATTTATTGATGATCAAATTTTAAATCCTTTAGAGTTTAGTATTTCTATTGTATTTTTTTCTAAATTAGGTAAACTTAAATCAGTAATTTTGATAATAGCACGTCTACCCTTTATTTTTTCGCTTATAACATCAGCCACTACAATGTTGTCTCTTTTAAATTCTTGAAGATAATTCCATACTTGTGAATGAGATCTAGGTCTTAAACCTAAATTTTCACATACCATATTATAACTTTTTAAAGCCTCATTAAACGAAATTTCAATTTGCTCACTATTATTTAAAGCTTTGATAATCGCGAGCAAGAATATTCTTTTCTGCGAATTCATATATTCTAGAATATCCAATGTTGAAAAGGGAAGTAAATCTTGGTTTCCCAACCTAATACATTCAGCATTTACATATTTCAGATTCTTACTTTCAGCAATTTTGCAGGATCTCCACATAATATTTAATCCAGTTCTAACATCCCCAGAACTAAAAGTAATCTCAGATATGGTTTCAAGCATTTTATTAGATATAACATTGTTTTTAAGACTTATATCTGCTCTATATTTCAGAATATCATAAATTTGATCTTGCGAATAGGGCTTAAAATTAATTATATTTCTTTGCAATGTACTCATCGTACTGTTATCTAAATTATTTAAACATGAGATTTCTCTTACAATTCCAATAAGTGATAATCGTTGATCCCCTTTTAAGGTGTCATCGTTAATCCGGGTTAATGAATAGATTAAATCTTCGTGTTTATTTATAAGATAACTTAATTCATCTAAACCAATTAATAAATGTAAATCATGGCGATATAGAAATTCAATCAGAATATCTAATAGATCTTGTGAAGAATATCCCCGTTTCGGAAATTTATTGTCTATTAATTGGATTAGCTTGATTAACACTTTATAACTTGTCCTTTCTTTCCTACAATTAACATGAACATATTTTACATTTATATCTCGTTTTTTTGAGGCTTTTTCTAATAAGGTTCCAAATAATTTTACAGTAGCAGTTTTTCCAATTCCAGTTTTTCCAGTTATTAAGATCTTTCTTGATAATGAATTTGGATTAGTAATTAATCCAAGAAAAAGTTGAGATAATAGGGAAATTTCTTTATCTCTGTGTGGCAATTTATTTGGAATGAAATTAATATCAAGTTTACTTTCATCCTTAAATACTGACGGCCTTCTTAGTAATTCTTCTAAGTACTCCATAATCAAATGATTTATTAAATGAGACTATATGGTGATTTAAGAAAATAATCGTTTATAATAAAGGACGGAGTATTAATTTTTTAACACAGAATTTTAAATCTTTATCTTGAATTTATGTCCTTTTCTTCCTAAAAATCACTCTAAAAGCTTTCGGAAAATTATTTAGCTGTAACTCAATAAGAGGGGGTTCTCAGATTTATGTCGACTATGGAAAGTTAACCTTTCATTGATATAATTTTATAATACTTTAAATTGTTTAAAAACCATATCTTTTTAATTTAATATCTAATAATTAAATCTGTTAGCAACTTTTCACTATTACTTCTTTTATTACTTAACATGTAAGAAAATAGTATTAATATTATTACTAAAATGGAAATAAAAGAAAAGAAGTTAATTTGAAAGGAATTGTTTATTTCAGAATATACATCCTGATTTAATTTTAATTCTAAAGATAAAGTTTTATTATCAAAAAAATAATTTCCATTAAAATAAATATTAATTATGAATTCTTGGCTTTTTTGGTTAAAATTAAAAAATTCTTGGGAGATGTTTATTTTTAAATTTCCAAACTCATCTGTTTCATATTCATTGATAAATACTGGGGTTTTATTATCGATAATCTTCAATGTAATATTATAATTAGCAAGAGGTTCTTCGGATTGGTTGAAACTATAGTAGAATCGCAAATTAATTTCCAACTCTTCATTTTTTTTAAGAAAATCATTAAATTTTATAATATCAATAAGTACGGGATTTTTCTCAACAATTATTTCATAAAGGAATTTTGAATCATTAAAGACTCTGTTATTTGTTATTAAAAATATTAAAAAATTTTGCCCAAGTTTTAAATGCGTGAGGGAGGATATTTGGAAGCTAATAGTCCCACCTATATCTGTCGTGTAATTAGAATAATATATTGTTATATTATTAAAAGATGTCATAAATTGTATTATTTCATTAGTTAAATTAAAAACACTTTCTGATGATTCAGTATAAAATTTTGCGATAAGAGATACGTTTTCACCTATTTTTATATGATCTTTATATCCAATTAATTCACATGCGACATTTCTTTTTATAGCTCTAATTACTATTGTTTCTAAGTAAGTATACATAGTATTTGTTGTATCAATTTGAAAATAAAAGATAAAAAACTTTATAAAGAGTATATATGAGTCATTTCTAGGATCCAAAATGAATTCTTCAATATTAACCGTCCAATTCTGTTCATGAGTTCCAATCTGGTTATTTTTTGAAGAATTCCATATAATTTGATCTGAATTATCTAATATATGGATTTGAGTATATGCGATTTCGTTTGCAGGATTAAAATATAATTCCCAAGATGCATATATATTAATATCTTCATTTATATAATATTCAGTTTGACTTGTATCCAAAGTAATTAAATTACAATTAAAAGCATTAACAGGATTGATTAAAGTTATAAATTCTATTATTAATAGAATTGGAAGTATCATTATATATTTTTTTTTCACACTATTTTTTTCTAATTTAAAGTATAAAAACCCAAATAATTCCAAAAAAATTTATTTTGCCAAATATTTAATGTCAAAATAAGAAATGATAAATAAATGTAATCGAAATGGGAAAAGTAAGAACAATTTTAATAAAAAATGTTTCAAAAGAATTAATAAACAAATACCCGAATGTGTTTACCACCGATTTTGAAAAAAATAAAAAATTATTGGATAAATATCTTGAAGTAGATTCAAAACATTTAAGAAATAGAATCTCAGGATATATTGTAAATTTATTAAAAATAAGGGAAAAAGAATAAATTTTCCAAGTCAAATTTGTCTCTCTTATGATTAAAATTTAACTAATTTTAAAGAGATTACAGATAATGGTTAATGAAAATATCAAAAAAATGGCGGATCTTCTTAGATCTGGAAGTACTATGCTAAACATGGCTTGTCCTATTTGTAATAACCCAACCTTTCGAAATAAAAATGGAATTATTTTTTGTCCAACATGCAATAGAAAAGTTTTAATAGCAACCAGTCAAAATCATAGCAATGAAAGAACGGAGATATTACATAATAAAGAGCCAGGAACTAATAACCAAAACAAACAAATTGAGATATTATCTTTATTACAAGATGTATTGTTTGAAAAATTAGAAATGATAACTGATAAATTAAAAAATGAGACTCATTTACAATTGATAGAAACATACACTAAGATGTTATTAAATTTGCTCGATCTTCTAAATAAAATATCTGTTAAGAGAGACAAACTTTAGGCAAATGAGTTATTCAAAAAATTTAAAAATTAGATAACTTATCCTTTAAAATATGAACAAAGAAAAAGATATATAGATTTGTGCTTCTGCCGGGATTCGAACCCGGGTCCCGAGGGTGAGAGCCTCGTATGCTTAATCCTAATCCTAGTTTACTGATAACTAAGTTAGATTGACCGAACTACACTACAGAAGCGGAAATTTTGTATTTTTTATGTATTCAAAAATGCTATAATTAATAAATTTAGATAATTTAAAAAATTTAATATGACCTAAATTCAGCCTAATCCACCTTAATTAACTATTAAATATACACTAATAAAGGATTCTTTACACATTAATTGTTTTTAATTACATTTTTCAAATTGAGTGATTATTTATAAACAATGGTTTTAAAAGATTTACATAATGATCTCTAATAGAATACTCAGCAATGTTTGTGGCTTGAGATATGATTTTTTGAGTTAATATTGCTTTTTGATTATATTCTTTACCCAATAATTTATCTGCGAGATATATAATCGCTCCTGTCAAAATAAAGGGATTTCTCCCACCTCTATTCCACAACGATAATTCTTTTAAAATTTCACGACACTTACCTACTAATCTATTTTGAAATTCAACAAGAGACCATATAACTCCTTTTTTTACTAATCTCGGTTTTAAGTCTTTAAGCTTTATAACTTCATCTACAAGTCTAATGAGATAATCTTCACTTTTATGAGGTGATGATTCATTATTCAAAAGATGCTTATATCTTACACCATCTCTTAAAATTAATTTAGGATTTACACGATGACCAAAATTTTGAAATGCCTTAGAGATTTCATTGATCGTTATAGGAGCATTATGATATTCTTTCCGTGCTGCAAAAAAAATACAAAATGCTATAAGTGAGATGTTATTAATTACTTTTTCTTCAGTTTTAATAATTTTTTTATAATAATAAGCAGCATTATTTCGGATATTTTTGCTTAGGTTGAGATATAGCGAAATCTTGTTTAAAATATTAAAAACTCTATATTCAGTTTCATGATTTTTGATTCTTAGAAATTGAGCATAATTTTTTTTTAATCTTCGAAATAATTTCTGCTCACTTGGAGGTAGAAGTTTTCCGCTTTTATCTTTTAAATATTTAGATTTTTCATAATCAATAAACGAACCTAATCCACCTATGAAATCAGTTCGTTCTCCTAATGCTACATATTGTTTGCTTAGATTAATTTTGGTTTTTAAATCATTAAAAATAAAAGCCGATTCTCGAAAGAATTTATTAATTACTAATCCACATTCTTTACAGATTTTTTCATAACTATTTATGATTATATTACCTCCACATTCTGGGCAATTTTCAGTAACTTCACTACAATTTTTAATATGGTTAATCTTGATCACGTTAATTTATATTTTAAGTTTAAAGGTTAAGCTTAATATTAATTATATTTTGTAGAACAACGATATCATTAATGGTATTGATGTTCCTATGAAATGAAATAAAATTCTATAGGGAAAGAGAGAGAAGATTAAAAGTAAAAAAGTAGGAATTTAAAATGTTCTATTTAGAATATAATTGATCAAGAATCTGAACTAGGGATGATAAAATTAGTTAATAAAATGACTTGAATTAAAATGTATCAAAAAGCTAATAACCTAGGAAAAATCAAGAAAATTACAACTAATAATTGTGAACTATTGAATAATATAATCAGTAAGCTTAAGCAAATAATTAAAGGGAAGAGAGAGATAATGTACTCAGATATTATAAATCTAATTATTAGAGAAGGTTATATAGGAAAAAATTATAACCTATTAATTTTATGGTGCAATTATAAAATTAGACTAGGAAAAATATTTGTAGAATTTGAATGAATGCTCACGTTTTTTAGTAAAGTTGAGCTCTAATTTTAAATATCTTGTTAAAAATAAAATTTAAAATATCACAAAGCAATTATAAATACTAAATTATAATAATACGTATTAATATATTTAAATAAAAATTACTAGAATAGTTCATCAACAACAAGCTCTTTTTATGAAATATATAGGAAGGAGCTATATTTTACGTAAAAATTTATTAAATAAGGTATGATTTTCAATGGTTAGATTTACAGCAGATCATAAAGTATATATAAAGCTTTTATATTGGGGGATGGCAGGATCAGGAAAAACAACAATAGTAGATACGCTTTATAGATACACTAAAGAAAATGAAATAGATATTGAACCTACTGGAAATTTAACAAAAATCTCAATGGCAAGTGGATCAACATTATATTTTGATAGAGGCATTTTTCAATCAACAAAGCAAAAGAGTCGAGGAAAAGTTTTTTATCATGTATACACTGTCGCTGGCCAGAGAAGATTCTCACCTTTAAGAAAAAAAATATTTAAGGGAACCGATGGAGTTATCTTTACCGTCGACTCACAAACCCATTTTTTTGAAGATAATATAGAATCGTTAAAAGAACTGAAAAATGTTACAAGAGGGAAATTAATTACAGAAATTCCTCTTATAGTTATGCTCAATAAACAAGATCTCACAGAAGTAATTGGTGAAGAAGATTTTAAACAAGTGTTAAAAGATGAAAAACTATGGTATGAACCCGATCATAAATTGTATATTTGGAATCCTATAATTTATAACTCTTGTGCTTTGTATGAACAAAGAAAAAATGTTTATCGTAGTTTTATTGAATGTGCTAGAAGAACAGGGTTATACCAGATATATGGTGATGGAGAGGCTCCAATCGGAGATAATTTTAAAGAATTCCGTGATATTTAAACTTTTAAGACTTATTAGAATTAACATATGAAAAATATATCGATTTTCCATTTTTCTTGATTTATTAACAAAAAAAATTAATAATGATCTAAAAGATTATTAGGAGATAACTAAGGTTGTAAAAATTCGATGAAAAGAACTAAACAAAAATGATCTACGATAAGTAGGAATGATAAATTATAGTTACTTTGAGGATTATAAAAACCTAAACACCTATTAAATTATTTTCTGTAATTTAAATAAAGTATAAAAAGCTTTCTTCATTTAATTCTTGTAGTTTTAAAAATTAATGTGATTAAAAACGGGATTATATAATAATATTAAGGAAAATTTACCAAAACAATTTTCAATTTTTCAAATAATGAGTCTTTTAGGAATTGACGCTGTAGAAGTACGTAAAGTGAGAAATTTATTAAAACAATTCTATCTACAAGGTTATATAAAAAGAATATCTAAAAATATGTACCTAAAGACTGAAAGCGAGAATAAAAATAAGAATTAGTTATTAATACTAAGATTAATGTTTAACTGTGGAAACATAAATCTAATCAATTTATTAAAGGAATCTAATACCCCCTTTCCATTTAATGCTATTGTTTTTTTCAAAGAAATATGTCTAAACCTATGATAATCTATGTAAGATAAAAAGTCATCTTTCTCTAAATTTTGTTTCTCAAAAATATCACATTTATTCAATGAAATTACAATGGGAATATTATAAAAATTGGATCCAAATAACGTTTTCAATTCATTCCAAGACCTTCTATTATGTTCTAAACATTCGATTTGAGAATCAACTACAAAAATTAATCCATCTACACCATTTAACGTAGCAGGTCTAGTACTTGCATAAAAATCTTGACCTGTTGCAGAATAAATTAAAAATTTTAAACTCCATTCAGCGCCTTCAAAATGCAATACCCCAAAATCAAAAAATAATGTACGTCCTACCGAACTATCAATTGATTTGACTGTATGCTCCTTATTAAAATAAGAGAAAAGTGATTTTATTGAAGTTGTTTTACCTGACATTGCAGGTCCATAATACACAATTTTAACTTGTAAGGTTTTATTATCATAATTAAAAATCATAATATTATCTAACCCCAAAGTGAAACTATTTTATCACCCATAAAAGCTTTCTTACCATCCTCGATTAAGGACGAATAATTTTCTCTCCATTCTTTATTAATAAAGGAAAGAATTCTTTCGATTGGTGCTTCTTCGTAATCGATCGTTTCTAAAAGAGTTTTACTGCCAATTCGAGTTTGAATTCCGATATCATTAAGTAGATTCAATCTAGATAAGATAAAGAAAGCTCTCTTTGAACCCGAATAAAAATTTTGGACTTCTCTTTTAAATATATTTTTTTTTAACTCATTTTTTTCTTCTTCAAAGTCTAATAACGTTTTTAATAAATCTTTATCAAGTTGATTTGTTGTTATTTTATCTGAAAGTACTCTCTTCATCTTTGCTATGGACTTTTCAGTATCTTGAGATATTTTTTTAAATGTATTTTGTTCAAGTGTTAAATCTATTAATTTTAAATTAATTCCTTCAACCTTTATTGAAATGGTATCAGAAGAAATTGTAATAAATAGTAAATCTTTTGCTTTTTCTTTAATTAAGTTTTTGATATAAACTACTTCATCTCTTTTTTCGGGAATTATTAATCCAATAAGCCATGAATTTAAATCATCAAATTGATTTATAGCTTTAATTGAAACACTACAGGGACATCTAATATGGGCACGTTGATAATTATAATCAATATTTTCATTTGATATAAGATTTTCATAATCATTTATTGAGATAAAATCGGTATAAAATACATAGTCTTTTCGAAAATGGACAAGTTCCGAAAGTTCAATCAAAAAGTTATCAATCTTATCTGAGTCTTCCCCTAAAACTATTATCGGAATTCTATCTAATAAACAATATAAAATTATAGAATTATAGTTCCGTTTTAATTTATCTAAAAAGGTAAAAAAATTCATTAGCTCACCATATCATTTTATTACTAATTCCCCCAGCATTCTCTTAATATCAAATGTTCGATGATCTTGAATTTCTGAGGCTTTTTTAACAAGGTTATCGATTTTCTTTGAAAATTGAGGGAGTATTAATCGTATTAAACCTAATTTTTGTCTCTGTTTTCCTATTTCCGTGCTAAAAATTGCTTTACCTAATCCATCAATGAATTGAAACGAATTTTGACAGTCAAGTAGAATTCTCTCTGCTTGCATTTTTTTTAATAACCAAGCACATCTATTAGCTGTTTGGAATAGTGAATAGCTCATTGCTGAGATCTTGTCTAGCTTTTCAGTATCTAAATCAATTTTCTTCAAGATTTTAGAAGCAATAAAACCTCCTTCAATTGTAATAAAAGCATAATTTAGATCTGGAATAGTTACAGAAATATTCTTCAGGACTTTTCTTAATTCTAAGGATATAGCTTCTGAAAAGCTTAAGGAAAAAGAAGATAATGTTAAATCTAAATCTTCAGTATCTTTAAGATTGAACCCTTCGATAATACTCTGAATCTTCTGATTATTAAACTGAATTAATGGTGGTTTAAAAGATTCTCCTGATGTTATTAGTGTTGTTTTAATTTTTTTTAAACATTCATTGGTTTGTAAGAAGATACCACCCAAATTTATGTTTGGTTGTGCTGTTATTGCAATAAAAAATTCGTGATTACTATCTAAAATACCCTGTGTTTCTAATATTTTATTTAGTGAGATATGTAATGGACTGTTCAATGGAGCAATTAAAATTTTGGCTTTTTTCCCTTCTATTAAGATATATTTTAAATCCTCTGGATGCAGATGGATCCCAACATTGAAGATTGCACTAGTTGCTGAACTTACGTTAAAAATTTCATCTTTAGAAAACCATACTCCCGTTGATTGAATGGGATTCCCATCTCGCTGAGTTAATACTGCATTTTCTACCCCTTTGAGTTGTTTTATTTGATCTAAGTGGATTCCAATTTTATCTTTTAGATGCATTTTAAACAATAATTTCTCTTTTTGAAATGATATTCTTTAGTTTTAATAGAGATTTTTAAACTACGAAAATTTATTAAGAAAGCTTACCCCTTCATAGAAAAACAAAAAAATTTAAAATATATTGTACCTTTATAATATATTAGCAAATCGCATCTTAACCGGTGTAAGCTTGGATTGCGGTAAACCTCCGTTATATGAAGAGTTCAATCATAGATGCGGTATAAAAAATGTAGTTATATATTTGACAAATATAACTGAAGAAAGTTAAATTAAGAACCCCTAAGAATAGCGATATTTCAATTCCAATAAATAATTAAAGTTTTTGCAAGAAACTTCTTAAGAATTAATTCCGGTTGATCCTGCCGGACCCGACTGCTATTTGGGTGAGAATAAGCCATGCGAGTTGAATGGGATACCTAAATTTCCCATGGCAAACTGCTCAGTAACACATGATCAACTTACCCTATAGAGAAAAATAACCTCGGGAAACTGAGGATAATGTTTCGTAGTTGAATAGGCTTGGAAAAGTTATTCAATAAAAGGGATAAAAAAAATGGTTTTTATCTGCTATAGGATAGGATCGTGGACGATTATGGTTGTTGGTGAGGTAACGGCTCACCAAGCCGATAATCGATAGGGGCCGTGAGAGCGGGAGCCCCGAGATGGGTACTGAGACAACGACCCAGGCCTTACGAGGCGCAGCAGGCGCGGAACCTCCGCAATACACGAAAGTGTGACGGGGTTACCCAAAGTGTTCAATTCTGAACTGTGGTAGGTGAGTAATGTCCCCTACTAGAAAGGAGAGGGCAAGGCTGGTGCCAGCCGCCGCGGTAAAACCAGCTCTTCAAGTGGTCGGGATAATTATTGGGCTTAAAGTGTCCGTAGCCGGT
>JAHQWL010000074.1 GCA_029856155.1 Promethearchaeia archaeon | reverse complement strand
TATAATATTCCCATTAAAATTGTTATTCAACCGTATGATTATGAATTAAATGTTACCAAAATGAAAAGAGCCTATGAGAGCGATGGAATCCTCATAAATTCAGATGAATTCAATGGTATGGAAAATCGATCTGCAATCAATACAATAACTGAAAAATTAGAAGAAATCAGTATGGGATTTGGAACGATAAATTATAAACTAAGAGATTGGGGAATTTCACGTCAGCGTTATTGGGGGTGCCCAATTCCTGTTTTATATTGTGAAAAATGTGGTATGCTCCCAGTACCATATGAAGACTTGCCTGTTTATTTACCAAAAGACGTTATATTTACCAAGACAGGTAATCCATTAGAAACAAGCGAAGGGTTTCTTAATACTCAATGTCCTAAATGTGGTAATAAGGCAAAACGAGAAACAGATACAATGGATACTTTTATAGATAGTTCCTGGTATTTTTTTGCTTATTGTGATCCTCCATCTGCCGAATCAAATATTCCTTATGCTAAAGCTAAAGTAAATTATTGGGGTAATGTCGACCAGTATATTGGAGGTATAGAACATGCAGTTATGCATCTAATTTATGCTAGATTTTTCACAAAAGTAGCTCGAGATCTAGGTCTTCACAAATTTAATGAGCCTTTTCAATCTTTACTCACCCAAGGAATGATTAATAAAGCTCATCCCTTCTGCACTAACTGTAATACTTTCCTTATGAAAGCGGATTTAAATCAAATGAGGTGTAGAAAATGTGGAAGTATAGATCTTATTCTAAAATCAGTAAAGATGAGCAAAAGTTATGGAAATACTGTAAATCCGGGAGATATAATTGAGAAATATGGAGCAGATGCAGCAAGATTTTTTATTTTATTTGGAGCAAGCCCATCATCGGGATTAGAATGGTCTGAAGAGGGTGTTGATTATGCTAATAAATTTATTAGAAACATCTTTACATTGTTGACTGAGCCTCCTAAAAATATACAGGAGAATCCAACAATAAGAGATACACTGATCCAGTACTATTTAAATAAAATAATTAAAGAATTAACAGAAAACATGAAGAAACTCGCAATTAGGAATGCTGTTAATAATTTGATACAATTTTCATCAGAATTTGGAAAATACAAAAATGAGGGGATTATTAACGAGATTTTCGAAGAATGTAAGGAAAAATTAGTTTTATTACTTCACCCTATAGCTCCTCATATGACAGAAGAAATTTGGGAAATGAGTGGTAGAAAAGGATACTTAAGCTTAGCAAAATGGCCTTCCTACGATGATAAACTATTTACTCAAGAATCTGATTATAAATGGAAATTGCTAAATAATATCTTGGCTGATATTAATAACATAAAAATAGCAATGAAAAAAGATACTTTGGATAAAATCTCAATAATTATTGCCGATCAGTGGAAATTAAAGTTCTATAATCAACTAATGTCATTATTGGAAGATACTAAGAACCAAGGAGAAATTATTAAAAAATTAATGCAAAATATTGAATTAAAAATGCATGGAAAATATATTAGTCATACAGTTAATAAAATAATGAAAAATATAGGAAAATATCAAAAATTTACAATCCCATCCGAAGATGAGTATAATTTTTTTAATGAAATAAAACCACTAATCGAGAATAAATTCCAATCTAAAGTAAATATTAATTTTGAAAAAGATTCAACTGAAAAAAAAGCAACTCATGCACTCCCAGGTAAGCCAGCAATCATTATTTCTTAATTTCTTATAATATAAACATGTCAAATTATGTAAGAGAATCAATTTCTATATGATTTTATTAACTTAAGATTAATTAAATTATTATTAATTTAAATATATTAAAATTTGAAAAAAAAAGCGCAAATTAATTTCCAAATAGAAAAATCGTTTTAAAACAAATGACAATATATGAACTCAGTATTATTTCTACTACCGGATTCCCTTATTATAACAGAATTATTAGAGCTGTACCAGAAGGGGTAAAACTTTTTCTTAGATTTTTTGACTTTTCAAAAAACATGCCTACACTTCAAGATCAATTAGATTTTAATTCAAAATTCGACCTTACCGCGGGACTTATATCTGCATTATTTGAATTTGCTCGAAATATTGATAAAAAAATAGAATTACTTGAGTTTAAATCTACAAAAGCAAGACAGACAGCTAAAAGTTTAGAAAAAAGAAAAAATTTTCAAGGAGATGTTTTAATTACAGCACAAACAGAAACTTTTTTACTACATAAATCTGTTAGAGAAAAGATTAAACTCATCTATTATAATTTTATAAATTCTAAGACTCCTCTTGATTCTGCTGATACTATCCATAAGAGTGAAGAAAATAAAATCGTAGATATTTTAACCGATTCAAATGCGCGACAAATAATAGCAACGCATAAAATTGATATTAAACGCTTAGCAAATGATTTTTTAAGTGATATGAAAGATTATGGTTTATGGGGAATTTGCATAACCTCATTTGACCTTTCCCCTATTATCTCTTTTGGAAAAAAATATTCATTAGAGAATGCTTACCATATTTTAAGACATATTGGATATATTCCTGAAATAACTCCTTTAGAATGGATTTATAGACAGTCATTTTTCTCCGAAGAGCCAATTCAAGTATGTATTATAAAATCGGATATTGGTACCACAGTTGAAAATAGTTTATTTGAACCCTTCTTTTATTTGCTTTTTGCTGATCCCCAGAGTTATTTTGGTGAATTCCCTGCAAAGCTTACTTCTGCTTTTAATAAAATTCTTGGTTAAGATATTAAGTATGATATAAAAAAGATTATAGAAATTTTAGATTTCATTTAAGAAGAAAAAATTAATTGATTTTTCATTTAAAAGAGATATTATTTAAAAGATTTATTAGCAGCCTTTATTATTTGAAATAAAGAATCTGCTTGAAGTGAAGCCCCCCCAACTAATCCTCCATCGATATTCTTTTTATTAAACAAATCTTCAGCATTACTTGGTTTAATTGATCCTCCATATTGTATTCTTATTAAGTCAGCAGTCTCTCTATCAAATTTATTACTTAATTTTTCACGTATGAAAATATGGATTTCTTCTGCTTGATCTGGAGTGGCAGTGATCCCCGTTCCTATTGCCCAGATTGGTTCATAAGCTATTACAATTTTTAACATCTCTTCTTTTGTGAGATCTTTAAATGTTTCATTAATTTGATATTCAATAATTTCATTTGTTTTTCCCGCTTCTCTTTCCTCTAAATGTTCTCCTATACAAACTATAGGGTTCAAATTTACAGATAATGACTTTTTAAGTTTTTTATTAATTAAAGCATCTGATTCTTTAAATATATCCCTTCTTTCACTATGACCAAGAATGACATACTCAACACCAATTTCTTTTAAAAATATTGGTGATATCTCTCCTGTATATGCTCCTTTATCTTCAAAATACATGTTTTGTGCTCCTAACTTTATATTTGTATTCTTTAATATTTCGAAAGCATTAACTAGAACTGTAAAAGGTGCTGCAATTACTATGTCGACATTATGAATGTCTTCTACTAACGGTATTAAACTTTTAAACATTTCTCTTGATTCATTGGGAGTACCTCGATTCATTTTCCAATTACCACCAATAATGGGTTTTCGCAAAATATTCTACCTCTGAAATATTTTATATTTTAAATTGAATAAATTTTCATTATAATTCAATTATAGAATAAGTCTATAAAATTCTAACTAAAATTGATAAATCGATTTACAGTAAAAAGGAATAAGAAAAAATCATTCTATTTTAGGGAGTTTTTCATTTAATTTTGTCGTTCCTAATAATTTTTTTATTTCATTTATATTAGGACTCATAATCGAGGGTAATCCTAATTGTGTACGTCTTCTTTCTATAGCGGGTTGCATAGGGATAGCTTTTCCATGTTCCATAACAGTCGATGCTTGACCTGTATAATAAGTAGGAGCTTCACCCCGCTCTACACTCATGTTTTTTAGAATAGTGAAAATTTCTGTTAGCTCGACCTTCTGAGGACAGACTTCATCACACGTATCGCATACTGTACAACCCCAAATATTAAATGAATTTTCTGCACCAAAAATTTTCTCTTTAAGCCCTAATAAAGCATCTAAAATTAAGCGTCTTGGGTTATATCTACCTTCAGTAACCTGTGCTACAGGACACGCACCACTACAAGTTGCACATTGATAACAATATGCTAATGTATTGCCAATTTCATTACCAAGAATTTGGTTTCTGAAATCAAAATCTATAGTTGCCATTTCAAATAATCTGTTTATCTTAATATTATTTAGTATAACTTATTGTCGATTTTAAAATTAATTCTTTTAAAACCATATTTTGAATTTGGAATGTTCCTCTTTATTTTAGGGTTTTCTTATTGTTTTTTAAGAGAAATTGTTTTTAAATTGTAAATGAAATTAATAAAAGGAATTAAATA
The DNA here is from genome assembly GCA_029856155.1 of Promethearchaeia archaeon. Taxonomy (GTDB): domain Archaea; phylum Asgardarchaeota; class Lokiarchaeia; order Sigyniarchaeales; family SOKP01; genus Loki-b32. Next base: position 17,859 of record JAHQWL010000074.1, on the reverse strand, counting down.
TTTATTCCTACAATAATATAAAAAACATACTATAAACCAAATAATTTAAAAATTGAGATGATATGACGAATATTGATGAACTAAAAGAATTTGGCATTGAAATTACGGAAAATATGAAACAGGGGAAAGTTATCGTAGATGTTTATACAACATGGTGCGGACCCTGTCGATTTTTAAGCCCATTATTAGAAAAATTAAAAGAGGAAGGATTGATTGAGCTAATAAAAGAAGATCTTGATCAAAACAGACCTCTTGGCGAAAAGTTTGGTGTTACAGCAATACCTACACTTCTGTTTTTCAATAATGGCGAACTTTTAAATCATCCAATAGAAGTTCAAGGTCAGGTACTTGTTCGAAATGGTATCATGGTTGGAGCTGCTGGAGAACAAGTCATTAGAGAAATTGTTGATAGAATGTAGTTTAATCATTTCCACGTATAAATTCATTTCCGTTTTTTAATATTTTTTCTCTCTATTAGTATATTTCAAAAAAGAGATTAACAAGTAATTTTTTTTCTACTTAAATAAAATTTGAATTTCATACAAATAATCTATGTATTGAAATAAAAATTTTTTATTTAATGAATTTTTTTCAATATTTAATTTAATATCAGTTTGGAAAAAAGAAATATGAATTTTTCAAGAAAAGAGTTAATAGAAACAGACGCAACAATGAATCAAATGAGAAATGCCGTCTATATATTAACACGATTAATGGAGAAAAATGGAATAAGCAATTCAAAAGAACATTTAAGAAGAATGGGACAAAATATTGCCAAAACTTATATTAACTATTGGAGCCCTACAAATAACGTTACATTAAATAATATCAAGGATGTTATAACAACCATATATCAAAAAGTCTTGAATAGCGTAGTCTCTTTAGAAATCAATGAATTAGAAAGAGAAATTAGGGTTCAAGATTATAAATGTGCATTATGCAAATATCAGTATGCTGATATAGAAATTGCTGGCTGTGAAATATTATTGGGACTTATATCTGAATTTATATCCCTTATAAGCAAGCAATCATCTGATCCATCATCAATTACTTTAGAACCATATAAAGTAAATGAATCCAGAGCTTATGGTGATAAATCTTGTATTCAAATATTCAAATATAAAATCGGAAAGGAGGGATGATCCTGGGCGCATTCCAGTGGTTAATGAAAAAAATAACTAAAGTATTTGGACGATCTACTAATGCGTTATTTTATACACTTCTATATCGAGAAATACTTAAAGAGGTTAATGACATTACTAAAAATGAAGAAGAGAGCCTTATTATCCTCAGAGAAATCGGAAAAAGATCAGCTTATGAATCATGTGAACGCCATTCAAGTATATTTAAATTTATGCCTGGAAACCCCAAAAAAGTTTTAGATTATTTTGAAATTCTATGGGTTGTTGTTTTTGGAAGAGAATTAGAAGATTTTACTTATGAAGAAATTCCTAAGGAGGAATCAAAATACAATGATTATATTTTAAAGATTAAAAATTGTCCAATTTGTGCTGGATATGGTCAAGATAAGGAAGATTCTTTTGATTTTAATAAAGTAAAAGATGAAAAATCAGAAGGTTTAGCTTGTGGTCTATGTGGAATGTTAGAAAGTGTAGCTAACTTTATTTTAAAAGTAAAAAGAAACGATTATAGAATCGAAATAGTTGAACAAAGATGTATAGCTAGAGGTGGTGAATGTCTTCAATTTATTTGTAAAATTCATGATTATAAAGAATGGAAAGAACTGATGTCTTCTAGAACTGAAGAGAGAATCTCAACAGGGATTTATTTTGAAGAAAGTTTAGAAGAGGAAGAGATTGTTCAAGAAACCAAACTTGATATCATCGACAAACTCCAAGATGTCATTTCAATTGATAAATTAGAGGAATACCTTGATGAGCCTTTGGAAACAATAAAAGAGAGAGTTTCTAATATTATCAGAGATAAAATGAATATGGAACCAGAACATTTTTTTGATTACTTTAGAAATTATGAAGATGATATGATTCGCATAATAGGATACCTTGGAACCCATATTTTAAATGAATATGGAGGATTTTTGGAAAAGTTACTTAAAAATGAATGGTTTGCGAAAGTTTTTGGGTATCTATATAAACAATTTAAAGAAATGACATTATTATTCATTCCTCTTGATGTAATACGAGACTATAATAACTTACTTGTGAATTTTCTAGATAAATTAGCGCCTCCAGAAATGGTAGAAAATGTAAAACTCTTTACTGGTAAAGATACAGTAAATTTACTTTTTGAGGGGGCTCAAATCGCTTTAGAAAATTTTGGAATTGATTTCTCTGAATTAAAAGAAAATGTTTGGGAAGAATTAAAAGTAGAACGTGAAAATGGCTTGATTTCATCAGATAGTTCTACTATTGATAAAACTCGTGAGAAAGTACCTCAAATCATTAGCATTATTCAAGAATTTTTAATGATCATTAATGATATCCTTACTTTACCAATTAGGATCTTAATATCAGAGAGTCATTACGGATTAAAAACAGCAATTAATTCAGTTGTTTCAGAAGAAGAAGGTTTATATGGTTCAATAAGGGAACGCTTCGATAACATTTTTGATCAAATTCAAGAAATTAGAAAATAGAATGTAATTTAGTTAAATTCCCAATTCCATATTATTTTTTGCTCTATTCTTAATTCCTTTACTACGATAGATCTCATAAAACCAATTAACTATATATTGAAAGAAAAATCGTTCACGTAGAACATCATAATGAGATTTCTCTTTTAAACTTGTTAATTTTGCTATGTCTTCTGATTTTAATTTTCCCTCAACAATTAAATTCATTCGAGCTTTATATTGATCAATCATTTTTATTGGGCGTAAAATTGCTGAAATTGCATCTGATATTTTATCTATTAATTCATGAAATTCATTCTTAAAAATAAGTTGATGATCAATATCATCTACTAAAAAATTTTTCACTTTTTTTATTATTACTTCTTTTTTATGATAGTTAATAAGCTCTTCTTTATTCAAACTCTCTACAAGGAAATCAATTAATCTGTCAATTGTATTTCCTTTAATGGAAAACTTTAATAACTCGGTTTGCAACTTTTCGATGAACTTTTTCTTTAAAAATTCTTTAAATTTAATTATAATAGCCTTATTCTGCCTATTATCTGAACAGATTTCAATAACTTCCCCTTTAGGTGTAGAATATGTAAAACCTAAACCTTGTGGTCCCAAACCTCCAAGAAGTACCATTGATAAACTATAAAAATTATAATTATCCTTGTCTAAAATTTTTTCTAAATTTTTTGAAATATTACTAGGAGAGACAAGGTGTTTTTTAATTTCACGGTGCTCATGTTCTTCTTCTGTATCATAATAATATGTCCGATATTTATAAATAACATCAAATTCAAGGAAGTCTTTAGCTTTAGTAGGGAATTGGTTCCTTTGTTCTTCGAATGGATCATTATTAAATAGAAAATTCTTTTTAAAAACATTAATAAAGTTATCTATAGGACTTAAATATCTAATGTTGAGGCCATAAATGGTATATTGGTTAAAAAAAATGTTTTTAATGAAGTGCATTAATCCATCATGATCAGGAAAGTAAGAAATTGGACTTTTAATAAAATAATTGTAAAGATCTCTAGGCATTATCATATAAACATATAATATAAATGAATTCGATATGTTACCAAACAAGTCATTCAAATTTGCAATGAATAACTTGTCTTCCTTGAGAAGTTTTAGTTCTTGTCTTTCTAATTCAGTTAGTTCTTTCTCTAATAGATTGTGTTCATTACAGAATCTTAAAATGTCAACAATCTCTCCTAATGCTGAAGTTTGATATCCGGTTGATATTTTATCGGTACAGTTCAATAGTAATTTTGAAATAATATTAAAGCGGTTAGGAATTTTTTTTATGTCCATAAAAATATTAAATTCAATAGATGCATTGAATAGTAATCTAAAACTCTCAAATTGTCCAGATTTAAGACATATTGAAAGCTCTTTATAGTATGTTTTTTCAAGCAATTTTTGATTTTCTATACTCAAAAATTTCGATTTCAGCTGTTTAAAAAGCTGGTTTGATGGCATCATAAAACTAATTTGATAGAAGAATTAAAAGAAAATAAAACTATTGCTTTCTTATCGAAAGTAATATCAGATTAGACTAATCTAATAATTCAGCAATTTTTTTTGAAACACTTTGGATATTTAGAAAAACCATTCCTAAGGAAGCATCACTTTTTGCAAGAGTGCATAAAATAGCGTTTTCCCCCGCTTTGGATAAAATTATTATCCCATCAACGCCTTCTATAAGAATTCTCTTTAGATCTCCTCGAGCAAGTTCTTCTACCGCACGTTCTGAAACACTTAATATAGCAGCACTCATTGCACTTACGATTCCATCATTAACATCTCTAGCAAGAACAGAACAGATGGGTAAACCCTGTACACTAACAATAGCGCTGCCCTGAATATCGGAGTTGACCGCTTCCATTCGCCTCAAAAGGTCGATGAGTTCACTGATGTTTTCGCTCAAAGATTTATCAACTTGAACAAATAGTAGGTTATTGATCTAATAAGATAATAATATAATAATATTATTTTTATTTTTAATTTTAATCTAATTTTAATATTAACTTTATTAATAAAGTAAATACTTATTTAAAAAATATTTTTATCAAAACCCACATTAGTAATTACAATGACTGAGAATGAAAATTTAAAAAGTAAAACTCCAGAAGAAAAAAGTAAGGAAGAGTTGGATAAAGAAAAAGAAGAAAAATTTAAAATTGAATCGCTTCGAAAAGCCGGAAAAATTGCTCAAGAAGTAAAAAAGTATATTAAACCAAAAATTAAAGTAGGAGTAAAAGTATTTGATTTAATATCTGAAATTGAAGCAAAAATTGGGGAATTGGAAGGTTTCTGTGCTTTTCCCGCAAATATTTGTATAAATAATATTGCAGCGCATTACACTTCTCCTATAAAAGATGATGGTTTAGAAATAAACGAAGGAGATTTAGTTAAGATTGATTTAGGTGTCCATATAGACGGATATCTCGTGGATACAGCCTTTTCTGTGAATCTTAGTGAAGAAGAATCCCTTCAAAATATTATACAGGCGACTGAGGTTGCACTTGGGGCTGCGAAGATGATAGCTAAACCAAAAACTAATACTCGAGACATTGGTAAAAAAATTGAAGAAATTATCAAAGGATTTAAATATAATCCAATTAGAGAACTTGGAGGTCATCAAATTGAAAGATGGACTGTTCATGGTGAAAAGCAATTACCTGAATTAGGATCTCAAGGTGGTGATGTAATGGAAGTTGGCGAGGTTTTTGCTATTGAAATATTCGCTAGTACTGGTGAAGGATCAGTTCATAACACCCAGTATTCATATATCTATGAACTTAATCCTTATGCTGGTAGAGTACCATTACGTAGAAAAACATCAAAACAACTTCTTGGCTTTATAAATAAAAATTATAACACTCTACCATTTGCAGAGAGATGGTTAGCAGAAGAATTTAGATTGGGGGTAGGTTTTGGACTTCAAGAGTTAATACAGCAAGGGAAATTACAAGTACATTATGTATTAGCTGAAAAAAAAGGTATTAATATAGCCCAAATAGAGGAAACTATCCTAATAACTGAAGATGGGTTTGAACAATTAACATAAAATGCTCAAAAGTATTGATCATAAGAATTTACTAATTTAATATGAACAAATTAAATATTTGTCTTGTTTCTTTAACTATTGCTCCTGATACTCAAGACGGAGCAGCTAAATTTTTTACCGGGATTTATAACTATTTAAAAAATCAAGGTCATAATGTTAAAGTAATTACGGGGAAATGGAATAAAGAACTTTCAGATCCAAATATACTACAAATCAATATAGTTAGAAGACGATTTTTTTGGTTTCCACAATTTAATTTACACACTATAAATTATCTAAAAAAAAATGAATTTGATATAATTCATGGAAATAGTCCTAAAGGAGCTTTTCCTATAATATTAACTAATCAGAAACAATTCATATCTACAATTCATGATTTAGGTCCATTTGAGACAAGCTTTACAAGAATTCCAATAGAAAAATTCTTGATTAAATACGTAGTTAATAAATCTACTTATATTACAACATGTTCTGAATTTATTAGAAAGGAAATCAAATATTACATACCTACCATTGACATTAATAAAATTTTCAATCTTTATTCTGCGATTGAAGAAAAATATAAACCTCTTCCTAAAGAAGCTCAAAAATTAAAAGAAAAATTAAATATTAAAGGTCCAGTTCTTCTATATATTGGACGTATAGCTAAATATAAAGGTGTAAGTGATATTATTAAAGCTTATAAAATAGCAAAGAGAGAGATCCCTGAACTCAATTTAGTTATGGGAGGTAAACCTGATTTTTACATGGAAAAAATATACCAAGAATGGAAACAGAAATTCAAGGATATTTACTTTGTTGGTTTTATTGCTGAAAAAGAAATTCCCGCATATTTTTCAATGGGCGACATATTTGTAACGTATTCTTATGCTTCAGAAGGTTTTGGTTTAACACCAATCGAAGCAATTGCTTGTGGAACACCTGTTATTTGTTCATCATTAGTAGCTTATAGAGAAGTTTTAAAAGATCATGCTGTTTTAGTGCCTCCTAGAAATCCTAAAGAATTAGCAAAAGAAATAGTTAATTTATTGAAAGATGACTCTAAAAGGCAATTATTAGTTAAAAAAGCACAGAAATTTATAAAAAGATATTCTTGGGATGAAGTTGGTAAAAAACTTGAAGTTCTTTATCAAAAATTTATTTACAATAAATAAATATTATCAAGTAATTAATTATTTCGCTTCTAGTTTACTTTTAACGTGGTTAAAGCAAATTTCATTGGGATTTTCAAATTGGTTAATTTTTTCTTTAAATGAATTTTTCTTAAATCTACCTTCAGTAGGACCATGATTAAGGATATCTATTGTTCTTTCAATAATTTGATTTGAATCTTGTAAGTGTTCTAAAGGAAACCCATTTTTTATTAAAAACTTGTCCTGGGGTGCTGATTCTCCGGGGAAAAATTCTATACTAGGCACATTTAATAAACTTGATTCTCTCACAATTGTTCCTCCTCCGCTAATTACTAATGCCCCATAGAAACATAAATGCACAATATTTGGCAAATACTGAGTTATGATAACATTATTTTCTTTACTAAGATTCTTAAGTCCTTTTGAGAGAAAGAGTTCTTGTTTTTTTGAACGAACTAGAAGAAAATATTTATAATTTGGAAATTCTTTGAAAATTGGAGGAAAGAAATTTTTAATCTGAGTTACTTCGGGTTTAATTTTATGAATGAGATATGAAGCATATGATGGTTCAGTTCTTATTATCACATATTTTCCTTTTTCCAGATCAAAATTTTTAGGAATATCTGGATTAGGAGTAAATTCCGAAATCCAAGCAATTTCATCAAGTCCATTATACCTTATGATTTTATCAGGATTAGCATAGAGTTTTATATATAATTCTTTCGGTATACATTCTGGAGTAATTATATTTTCTATAAATGGATGGATTAATTTGCATACAGGTTCATTTCGAGGTTCGTCATTCATCCCTATAGAGGGAATTTTTAATCCATATGCGATTCTCGTCCCTTCCACAGATAAAAAAGTTACAAAATAATCAGGAGAAAATTTTTTTATTATTGGAAAAAGAGTCTTCAAACGATCTATATATGTTTCTAACTTATTTTCTAATTTTTCACCACCATGCTTTCCAATCTTTTTATAACTTATTTCAGAATCATCTAGAATTTGATAAGTTGAATCATAATCTCGAGCAGTAGTTAATATCTCTGCTTCTTCATTTTCAAACATTTTTAAGAGAGAATTAAACATTACTGCAGTTTTGGGTTGTTCAACATCAATCCAAATTCTCTTTCCAGAAAGACTCATTGTAAACACAAAAATGATAACAAAGTTTTATTTTTTTTGTAAATGATATTATTTTTATTTATAAATTTGACACGTTATGAGATCCGAAATTATCAATAATCTTTAAGGTCTGAGTGAAAAAAAACCTAATTCCCACAAATGCAAGGATTTGATTTACACTTAACACATACACCAGGATATTTTTTTGAAATTGCAGACTCAAGATCGATTTCTAGCAAATTTGCTATAGAATTTGTCCAAGCAATAATATCTGATAATTCTTCTGAGGCATCATTAGTGTTAATTTCTTTACTTCTTAAAATAGGAGCAAATTCACCAATTTCTTCAATCAACCAAATAAAAGTAGCGTCAATCCCTCTATGTTGATCTGCCTTAAAATAAAGATCTTTAATTAAATTCTGAAATTCTGAAATTTTCATTCATTATCAACAATAAATAGTTATTCATTATAAATTATCCCCCACCAGGTATGAATAACCACTTAAACACACCTATGTGTGCTAATATCACAATCAGTATCAGAGCTATTGATAATATAACTGTACTTATAGGTCCTATTTTAATCCCAACTGAACTATCTTGAAAAAATCTCATCAGTCCTGCTCCCCCCATTGGCATTGGGGAACTACCACTTCTTCTTTTTTTACGTCTTGACTCAGTCCCACGAGATGACATAATTTAAAATAGCACTAAAATTTGTAATAACTTTGTTTTAGATTAATTGCCAAAACCATATAAAATTTTATCTTGAAATTAAAAAAAAAAATTGGAAAATTTTTATATCTTGTTTTAATTATTTTTAGATAATTTAAAGCACAAAATGTTGTTATTTATTGAAAAGAAAAGATTTTTTATTAATTTTAATGGGATTACTGTTAATTATTGTTGCGTTATCATTTGTGTTTGATAATACAGAAATAGATATAACAGATTATAATAATAACAAGATTCCACAATCTTCTGCCGACTTGGATGGAATAGAAAATATTATAATAACAAAATTATATAGGAACGCTAATATAACTACATATGGGTTATTATTTATAGAAGATACTATGACCTTTAGAAATTTAAATAATCACCCGATAACTTCAATATTTTTTGGGATTCCTATAGATTTATCTGAAGATCTAATCTTTTTTAAAGCCACAGGAATTAGTGATAATACTCTACTATCGGACTTTTCATCAACGATAATGAATGGAAATCAGATGGTAGTAATTTATTTTGATTCTCCTTTGTTACCATATCAAATTAGGAGTGTTAAATTTACACATACATATAAAAATATTATTTCATACACCTTATTAGAAAATGATCAACACGTAGTTTTTTATCCAATAGTTTATCCATTGGTACCATATAATATAGAAGGTGAAGCTTCTGCGCACTTCAATTTTCCTATACAAGTAGATGTATCAACAGTAGATGGAGGATGGGGTTTTGTAAATCCTACACTTTATCGTATTTCATATGATTTTGATTCGATTAAAGATGAATTAGAGGTTGATTTTATATCCCCATTTTTAGAAAATTTGGGTGAAAAAAAGGAAGCCTTGATACATTTCATTGATAATGATAATTCAAAATTAGAGATGGAAGAAGTTAATCGTGAAATTTTTATCTCTCCATGGGGGATTATTAAAGTACAAGAGAAGTGCTCATTAGTAAACTTAGGATATAAAGCAATTAATATATTCACTTTAAGAATTCCTAAAACTGCAACAAATCTTCGTGTTTTTGATGATTTAGGTGAAATCCAAGGTACAAAAATAGATGATCAAGGTGGAAATAATTATAAGACTGTAACAATTGTCTTATATCTTAATCGAGTATCTCTTACACCAAATACAAATTTTGAATTTACTGTTGAGTATAACTTACCATTTGAAAATCATGTTTCTTTAAATTGGTTTGAGCAATCAATCCAAATTGATTTATTGACAACAAATTATGACTTTCTTGGCAAAAACCAGAATATCAACGTTATTATTGAGGCCTGCAGTAGTATCAATTCAATTACCGAATCTCCTACAGCTATTATAATGTCTAAGGGTGCTACAACTCTTTCATTCCAATCTGAAACGGTTTGCCCTTTGGAAAGAAAAATAGTACAATTTACATTTACTATTAATGTATTCGATATATTATTGAGACCTATTACATTTATATTAATAATATCACTGATTGCATCAATATATGTATTAGTAATTAAAACAAGAAAGAAAGCCGATACTACAGTTTTATCAACAAAATATATACCGGTTAATGAAATTAGAGAGTTCTGTTCTTTATATGAAGAAAAAAATGCTTTAACCTTAGAAATTAGACTAGCAGAAGATGATGCTAAAAGAAAAAAGATAGCAAAAAAAAAGTATAATAATATTTTAACTAAAAATGTTTCAAAAATTGATGAAATTCAAAAAGAAATAACTCCTTTTAAGAAAGTATTAGTGGAAACAAGTGATATCTTTGGAACTATTGTAAACAGATTAGATATTTTGGAAGCCGAGAGAATAAGTGTTACGGACAGTATAGCTCTTTTAGAATCTAGGTATAAAAGAGGGAGATTACCATCAAGAGCGGCATATTTAAAATTATCAGATGATTTTATAAAAAGAAGGAAGAAGATTGATAAAACAATTGACAAATTAATTCAGCAATTGAGGAGCTATCTCTTATAAGAGCATTTGAATGTGAATAAATTTATGAAACCATGGTTATTTGATATATTAGCATGTCCTATTGATAAGCATTTTCCATTAAAATTATACATTTTTTCTTTTGAAAATAAACTAGAAGAATTTCAATCTATTATTGACATTTATAAAAACAGAGATATCAACCTTATTAATAAAGAAAAATTAATTGAGGTTTTTCAAGAAAATAATGAATATTTCTTAAGAGATAATTTAGTTATTGAAAAAAAAAAATTTAGATCCTATCTTGAATTAATAATATCGAGTTTAAATGAGTTTGAAAATGTCTTTAATAATTCTACAAACCAATTGAGTAAAAAAATTTTTCAAATTATAAATTCTGAAGTTAAATCTAAAATTTTAGAAATTTTTAAAGATTTAAACTCCCATCATATTGAAGATATAGTTCCTGAGTTATATTTAATAAATAAGGTAAAATTAAACATTGAAATTGAATCGGGTATATTATTTTGTACTAAATGTAAACGTTGGTACCCTATTATAGATACTATACCACAGATGCTCCCTGATAAATATCGTGATGGAAGAAAAGAAATTGAATTCCTTGAAAGCAATAAAAATTTATTAGATGAAAAATTTTTTAATCAAGATCTTAAACCATTTAATATTTAAGAATTAAATAGTATAAAATCTATTAACGGTTTCAAATACAAACTCTCAGCCCGGTGGTGTAGATTAATACATATATTATGTATTGAGTAAATTGGCCAAGCATTTGGGGCCTTGAACCCCGCGACCACGGTTCGAATATTAAAAAGGTTTCTGATTAATCGAAATTCCGTGCCGGGCTATTTTTTTTATAATAATACTTTAAAAAAACTTTTCAATTGCCGAGATTTTTAATTTTTTATTTTGGATTAAAAATTTAAAGTCATTAATTTAAAACTGATAATAATCTTGGTTATGCCAATCTTTTTTATTTAGGAAGAGATAAAAATATAATATTTGTTTAAAAAACGCTATTTTGTTAGTCTTTGATTTTTTAATAATTTTAAATGAATCAATAAAACCAAAATTTATCTAAAATAAGAAGAAAGATTTATTTGTCTTGTAAGTAAAATACAATTTAATTAAAATTAAAGAAATGATTACAATGCTAAGCTCCAGTTGGGTACGAAAAATAGGAAAAAAAAGATTATTTTTACTATGTCTTTCAATTGCAGTAATTACTACTTTATCTCTTGTTATTTTTATTGCATTTTCAAATACAGCAGCTAAACCTAATGATCCTATTGATGATGGTGAAGACGATGAAGATTGTTTTTGACATAAAATTTATGGGAGTAATTTAATGGAAGATATTGCTCTATACAAAAAAAATTCAGTTGATAATCATAATTTTGATATAGATCTCCAAAATATTAAATCCTATTTGTATGATCCTTATAAATAAATAGTAGTTATAAGAGGACAACCACGCAATGGTGTTGGATTTGAAAAGAATATTTTTATTTTAATTTTTTTATTTGAGGAAATATTAGGCTATTCAAATATAAAGTAATTGTATAAGAAAATTTTTTGAGAATATTTAATATTTTTTGAATAGAATGTTAAATTAAGTTCTAGAAAATCAACGATTTTTTATAATTCCATTTTACTAACATAAAAAATCGCAAAATATAATATTAAGCCAAATATTTTTTTTTTCAACCTTAAACTTCAAAATATTAATATTTTCAAAATAGCTTTTAAGTTTGTAAAAATTATGATTCCATTATCTGATTTGAAATGGGGATTTTTAGAAATATTTTATTTAATTATTATTTTTATTGTAGGCTTTATAATTACTTACTTAATCCTCCCATACATAATAAAATTGATGAAAAAAAAGAATTTTGTCGGATATGACATCCATAAGAATGCTCAACCAGAAATTGCCGAATCTGGAGGTATTAGTATAGTTATTGGTTTTTCTATTACTTCAATTTTTGTAATTATATTTTTTCCTAATTTAATAAATGAAACCATTGTCTTTTTGTTAACTATTTTGATAGTAGGAGCTATTGGATTTATTGATGATAGAAAAAGACTTAGATCACGGTATAAAATAATTTTATCAATTTTTTCTGGTTCAATTATTTTTTTTGCTAATTTAATTGGTTTTATTAAAATAACCTCACCTACAATTCCCTTCCTTGATCAAACTCGATTGACAATTATTTATCCTTTCTTAATCCCCGTTATTGTAGCTGTCTTTACCAATACAGTAAATATGTTAGAAGGCTACAATGGTGAGGGTTCAGGAACGTGTTTAATAGCGGTATGTTTTCTTTTTATATGTAGTCTAATTTGGAAATCTACTGAGGGAGTGATTTTTACAGTTCCAGTCATTGCAGTCCTAATTCCTTTTTTCATTTATAATAAATTTCCAGCAAAAATATTTCCAGGAGATATAGGGACATTAAGCATAGGTGCGATGATTGCATGCATTATGTTATTTGGGTCATTGGAAGTTGCCACCTTTTGTGCTCTCCTAATTCAAATATTCAACAGTTTTTATTATATTTATTCCATACGTGGGTTTTTTGAGAGTAGTAGTGATGTCAGAGAGAGTAAAGATGATATAATTTTACTAGCAGATGATCGAATTAAAGCCTCAGATCAAAAAGATGCTGTTTTAACTTTACCCCGATTAATTTTAGCAAGAGGACCATTAACAGAGCCTGAATTAGTAAAGAATTTTTATGCAATTTCAATAATATGTGGTTTTTTTTCTATATTATCAATCTTACTTATGCAATATACTTTAGGGAAGTTAAATTTCTACATCTTTACTATTACCTTAATCGTTCTTTTAGCTCCAACTATTTTAATATTATATAAATTCCCCAGAATTAAAGGAATAATTTTTCTGATGATAGTTTTATTAATTTTTCTTTTGTTATTCCTAATCTTTATTGAAGCTGTAATTATGTCACTTCCTTTTGAAGATATAAACCTTGGTATAATCAGTATTCCAATAAATCTATTGATTTCCTTTATACTAATGATTCCTATATTGTTATTATGGTATCTGATTACAATAAAGTATTTCTGGAATGAATTTGATAAAATGGATAAATTTGAATCCCAACATTAAAAATCAATCTATTAATTGTAAATTTGACTGAAAAAGTTTATTAAATAATAAAGGTACTTTCTTTGAAAAAAAAGATTAGATATTTACTGCTAATTTCTTATGTTTTTTGTTCAATTGGAATTTCTTTAATAGTAAATTCATTTATATTTAAGTTTAATTTATTAACACTTCTAACTAACTGGACATTTTTGATAACCTTTATTCTTTATTTATTAACTATTGAAGAATTTCTGCAATGGGCTAAAAATGGTAAAAGAAGTGAAATGAGTGATATTGTCGCAATAATTTTTTTCTTTTTTCTCATTTTCTTCTTTTCAAAAGATTTTCTAACGTCAATAATGGGCTCATTCTCAATATATTTATGGATAGGAATATTTGAACTAAAAGATTATCCGGTAATAAATAAAATTTTACTAATCTCTTTAATAACTTATAATGTTATTTTTATCGCTGGTCTTTTTTCTTACTATTTAGGAGATCCAGTTTATATTAATACTAGTTTTGCGTTTTCTTTCTGGATAATCCTTATTCTAGGATTTTTGTTATTTGGAAGAAAATACATAATTGTCTGGCGATTTATGAGCCCTGAATATTTAACTTTATTTCTTTATATAATAGCATGGCTAGCTGTTGTATTTATTAACCAATATACTCCACTTACTTTTATTGTAGATAGACCTATTGGTTCTAGTGAATTCAAGATTACTGATCTCTTTTTTAATGTCTATTCTATATTAATAATAGTTAATTGGGGAATTTATTTCGTATCAGGATTCATTTTGGATAAATTACTCGGAATTCATAAAGTAAGAGATGAGAATCTGTTAAAGATCATAAATAAAATAAAACGTGATATTGGAATTAAAGGAAAAGTTACAGTGGGTTTTGGAAAATATCCCATATTAAATGCTATGGCTTATGGCTCTGTATTTGATAAACGAATTGCTATTATCGCTGATGATATAAATCAGATACCTGAGGATGAATTGAAAGGTATTGTGGCTCATGAATTAGCCCATACCAAAGGAAAACATACTCTTATTTTAACTTTAATTACTTCTGTGGATCTTATTGTAAGAATGTTTCTTGGTATTCCTGCTACATATTATGATTATACTTTTGGAAATCCTAAGCTTCCAATGATATACTTTATCCTTTTAAATTTAGCGATATATATAATTCTTTTTATACTTGTAAGAATTTTAGAAGGAAAGGCAGATTTAAAAGCAAAGAAAGTGGGATATGCAAATGAGCTTGCCAAAGCTCTTTATACTTTAGAAAGTTTTTATTCATCTGGTCGAGATATTGGATTGAATACTATGCTTTTAAGTGGAGAAAAAATCACACAAGATAACCAACTATTGGATTATATGAGTACCGCAATTTATTTAAATCGTTCAATGATAAAACCCTCAAGAGGATCACTTTTGGCTACCATAATTAATTCTCATCCTCCTAGTTATTATAGGATTGCAGCAATTTTAGGTAATGAATTAAAACCTATTAAGGAAGCAATTCTACCATTTATATGTCTAAAAAAATCTAAGCAAAAAAAATATGCAAAAAAATTTGAAGAAGCAAGAGTAAAATTTAAAATCATAGCAAACAATAAATTTAAGGATTTTTTTAAAATTGACGATATTTCCTTATTAATGGAGGCACTAAAACGAAAAGAATTATATAAATTTGAAATTCAAAAGGACTTTATCTTTAGAAATCTAATTACAGATGAAATTATTGTTGGTAAATTAATTGATATTCAATTTATTGATAATATTACAGATCCTATCCAACTTTTTGTTCACAATTTAAAATCGACTCAAAATATTATCTTAAGTCCATCTTTATATTCATACAATCAATATGATTTGAATGGAATATACTTCTTGAAAAGAAATATACCTTTTGAATTAATTGATATTAAATTGAATGATAATAATAAAGAAGGATATTATCTTTTCGTGGACAATAATAATAAGATCCAAAAACCTCTTATTAAAACGAAATTACCAAATTCTCATCTTTTTCTTAAGAATTTTAAAGATCATGAAGTTTTTCTTCAAATTAAAGCCGAATTAAAAATTTTTAAATGTATAAATATAAATACAGCAATAAAATTGGGTGACTTCAAATTAACATTTATTAATAATGATAATCAAAATGCAAAACTGGTTAATTATTCCCTTAGTGAATTAATAATTCGCCCGAAAAGAATTTACTTAGCTATTAGTAAAAGTTCTATTTCTCGAAAATCCGAAATGAATGTAATAAAGTGGTTATCAAAAAAAAAAGTACAAGTATTTATATATCTTAAAAAACCTGTTAATAATTTAGAAATTGGGTATATTCAGAAGATAATCACGCATACTCAGGATTTCAAGAAAGATACTCTTAAGAGCATGAAGAAAAGAGAAGATGAAATAACAATCAATAACATATTTGGGAAAAATATAAAGATACCTTATAATAAAGTAGAATTGATAAGTTTTGAATATAATACAGCAATGATACAACTAAAATCATCAACAAGCTTTTCGAGTCGTTTGGGCTATAGAATATTAAAAAAATTCAAACCCGATAGAATAATCATGACTTAAAAAAATTTAATATAAATGTCTCTTTCAAAATGCTTATAATGGCTAGCAAGATAAAAAATATTCTCCATCTTTTAAGGATTCGGCAATATTATAAAAATGTACTAATTTTTGTTGGGATTTTTTTTAGTAAACAATTATTTGAAATATTACTTTATTTTAATTTAATAATCGGATTTGTATTATTATGTTGTGCCTCATCACTTAATTATATAATTAATGATATCAGAGATATTGAAAAAGATAGATCACATCCAGAAAAGATTAAAAAAAAACCTCTTGCTTCCGGTGAGATCTCTGTTTTTTTTGCTCTAATTATAATACTCTTACTATCTGCTATTATTATTTTCTTTTTGATTTTTATAATCCCCAATTTGGGTTTTATCACGATGATTATATTTTTAATCATTACTGGTCAACTATATAATCATCTTTTTAAAAAGTATGCTTTTATTGATATAGTTATTTTATCTACTGGATACTTATGGAGAGCTTTAGCCGGTTGTATGATAATCGGGGGATTTGTATCTGCTTGGTTATTTTTAGCCCTATTTGAAGTAGCTATGTTTTTAAGTATAGCCAAACGAAAAGGTGATTTAGAGTTTCTCGGAAAGGATAAAGCTATTGAACATAAAAAAACATACGACCAATATTCTAGTAGATTATTGGATCAATTTCATATTCTAATAGCAGGTTCATTGTTTATGACTTATTCACTTTATCTAATTCTAATTTTTAATTTAGATGAACCTGGAATTGCCACATTTTATGAATTTATATCAATTTTTACAATACCAATTTCACTTTATATAATCATGAGATATATGTATTTAACTTCAGCTAAACCTAAAATTGCTCGCAACCCTGAAAAAGCCTTTTTCGACAAAGGAATCATAATAGCTGGATTTATACTATTTATTATTCTATTTTTTTCTTTTTACTTTGAGAAGATTGTCGAAATGTTAAATTTATAACAAATTTCTTCTTTTTCTTCCCATCATTACACTTTTAATAATTTTTAATTAGAATTTTAGAAAAAACTAGAAGTTAAAATTTCTACGAAAATGATGGGTTTATTTCGAAATTTGATTTTATTTAAGCAAAACATTAAAAAATAGAGAGTTTTGGGGTTTTCACGGTTGAAAAGCAACTTATCAATCTAAAGTGATTTCATAAAACAATAGAAAAAAAAGGATAAACCTTATAAGTTTACAAATTTAAACACATATTTAACAACATATTTAAAAAAAAAATAAAAACAAACATAAAATATTAACGTGATTTTAATATGGAAATGGAAAAGAAAAATTTAGCCATAATTGTTTTAGCTATTGCTCTTGCTGCTTCAGGAGTAGGCAATATTATCCTTGGAGTAATGACTGGTGCGATAAGATTAGTAGGTGGGGAAAAAAATACATTAGTTGTTGGATGGGGATCAAATCCTGCGGCTCTTGATCCAGTTGATACGTGGGACGTACCTTCCCATGTTATGCAACATCAAACTAC
>JAHQWL010000073.1 GCA_029856155.1 Promethearchaeia archaeon | reverse complement strand
ATACTGGAGCGGGAAAATCAAGTCTAGTAAAGCTTTTATCTCGTTATTATGAATTTCAAGGAGGTTCTATTAAAATTGATGGAAATGATATTAGGGATATAAAATTGGATTCCTATAGGAGAAATCTAGGGATGGTTCAACAAGATGTGTTTTTATTTTCTGGTACAATAGAAGAAAATATCCGTTATGGTAGAAGAGATGCTTCAGAAGAAGATCTTTGGAATGCTATTAAAGCGGTCCATGCTGAAGAACTCATAGAATATTTAAAGGAAGGTTTACAGACTGAAATAGGAGAAAGGGGAAGAGGTCTTTCTGCAGGACAAAAGCAACTTATTAGCTTTGCTCGAGCACTTTTGATGAATCCTAAGATTCTTATTCTTGATGAAGCAACATCAAGTGTAGATGCTTATACAGAAGCAATTATTCAAGAAGCTCTTGATGTACTCTTAACTGGTCGAACTTCAATAATTATTGCTCATAGACTATCAACTATCTTGAATGCTGACCGAATAATTGTTATGGATCAAGGAAGAATCATTGAAGAAGGCACTCATGAGTCTTTACTCTCTACTGGAGGGCAATATGGACAATTGTATAAACAGTATTTTGAACATCAAAGTTTGGATTGGCAGCCTGATCATACTTTCCATTCAGTAGAGACCTCTGAAAGATAATTGGGTGATTCTTATTTCCCTTTACTTGAATTTATATTGAGAACAGAATTCATATAATACATCTTCTTCCAATTTTAAAAGAAGTTCAGGTTTAACTTCATCTATAAACGATTTAACGGTTCTTTTTAAAATAATCTCTTCATCGTTTAGTCCATATCTATACCAATGCTTAAGGATACCAATTCGAGAAACTTTTTTTGAATTTATAATTTCTAAAATAAAATTTGTCCATCTTTCGATATCTAAATGTCGTTCTTTTTGAGTTATAGAGCTTTTACTATGTGAAGGTTTATCTTGTAACTTTAATCTAATCCATTCATCGTTCTCGCTTTCTGTCCATTTTTTTTTCTTTAGAGTTTTAACCTTCTTGGAATTCAATAATTTCTGATATTCTGCTTCTCTGTTTAAAAACCCTAAAGAAGTATCACAGTCACAGTAATCTTTAGTTGCTCGAAAGTAAAGTTCTCTGGACGGAGTTGAGAACACAAATTACTATTTTCAATTGGAAAAAAAGCCATATTGTATCGATCTAATATCGTTTTTATAGATTCAATATCAGTATTTTCTGGTAAGGTTGTAGTTATATAAAAACACATAAGAATCAGAGTAATCTTTTTTTTTTATTTAGTATTCAAGTATTTATTTTTTTTTCTATTATTTTCCGTGTTCGGAGAGCCGACATTATTTTAAATTTAACCAATCACCCCCTGCGATTTTTCCTCTGATGTTAGAAATAGCTGCTTTAAATAATCCTGATTTTGAACTAGTGTCCATTTTCTCGTTCTTCCCTCATGAGTTCTTGCATTTTTGATCAATTTTTTATTCATTTTCCACGAATTATAAAGCAACAGTCTTGCTAGCATGTCAAGATATCGCACATTGTCATGATTAGATTTCCATCGACGATTGATCCGATTTAAGTCGGAAAATCCTGTTTCGATCAACCATCGTCGTCGATAAAATAATGAAGTGCGGGACGCCCAAGAACTCGTCTTTCCTTTAGGTTTCTCAGTAGTCATGATGGCAAATACCTGCTTCCGGGCATCGTCTAAAGATATTTTCCTCATTCGATAGTCTCGTTTCACGCCCTGAAGAGTGAAACCGCGTTTTGCTTTTATTATCAGGTAAACATGTTGGAAAAATCGATGTTTTGCTTCGGTGGCACTTGAAAACGTGTATCTCCGTACCCGATTTCCTTCTCCCTTTATGTAAGCTTCGATGATCCCCCGAATCTTTTTATATTCTTTGGTTGGAATTAAGACATTACCATTCCTGGCCTTTATCTCATGTAAGAGCACCGCTCTATAAAATTCTCGATCCATTAATACATAGCTCAACTCAAATCCGAGATTGAGTATGTTATCAAGGAATTCAAGGATTATGGGTATTTTAGACTGTCCATTAGCTACATGCTCCAATCCTGCATAAAGGTGAACATTTTTCGACAAAATCGAGAACCCGAGGTAATGCCTCATTTTCTTTGTTCCCTTTTGCCGATTGGTACCCTTTATCATTTTATCCTCACGTTGACCATAATAAGGATGTTCTGTGAAGTCAATGATTATGTTGATCTTTTTTGAGATGAGTCCAAGCTTTAAAGCTTCCATTAATTGGAAATCCAGACAAGTTCGCAGAATTTTCCGTGCTTTATTTAATCCAAGTTTGCGAAGGTACTTGTTCACCTCAGTTTGATGTGGAATAATACGCTTTTTCCTCCCATCAGCGAATAATCTGCGTCTTCCTTTCTTATTCTTTAATAAATACTCGTTGAGCATTTCACTGGTATCGTGAATCGATCTACCGATGATTTCGGAATAAAAAAACACCTTCAGAAAATCCTGATCCTCATATCTTGCGTTTTTAGCTCTTTTGAACTTCCATTTTTGAGAAACAATTGTATCACAAAACTTTTTAAAAAATGCGAGCATATAATGGTTGGAAAGAAGTGATTTAACTCCAAGTTTCTTAAACGAATATGGAGATATATTATTTATAGGCATGTATTAATATAATCACTTCTTTCTAATAAACTTAGCGGTAAGTAATCAAATAATTAAGAAAGATAAAAATAATATTTTGAAATATCAAATAAGGAATAAAAATAAATAGAATAAATCACAGCTCAATAGGATTTAGAGTTTAGAATCCTTTGGTACTGTTCTTTAATAAAGATTTTCTTCTCTTTTGCATTAATTTAATGTTTAAAAAGGATAATTAATTTACACCCATACTTTCTATGGTAAGAGGAACCCTTGTGGAAAATTCTAATCAAGAAATTCATGATTCTTTTAATCTGACTAAAAAAGAAAGATTTTACTATTCTTTAACAAATCTTCCTAACACTTTATTATCAGGAATTTTTGGTTTAACTTATGTTAACTTCTTCTGGGACGATTTAGGTCTTATACAATTATTCTTTTCACTTGGTCAAATTATATATGCTATTATTAATTCCCTTAACGATTTCTATCTAGGAAGATTAAGTGATAATACTAATATTAAACGTTGGGGAAGTAGAAGACTTATTTATATCAAATGGGGTGGTATTTTATGGGTAATTGTATTTTTCATGATGTGGTTTCCATGGACGTTTACAAATCAAATTATGATCTTCATCCATTTTGTAATAAGTATATGTGCTTTTGATATGCTTCTTACTCTTGTATGGTTGGTGTGGTTAGCTTTAATGCCAGAATTAACCGAAAATCTGCAAGAAAGAAATAAAATGGCTTTATTTAACCAAGTATTTTTTGCTATTGGTGCATTTCCTGTTCTTTTAGCTTTTTTAATTTATGATGCAGGATTAATTTATTTTCAAATATTTGCAGGAATATGTGCTATAATATCTGGAGTTTGTTATTTTATAGTTGGAACGAAACTTAGAGAACGTCCCGAGTTATATGAAGATCAACAAATTCTTCCTTTAGGTAAAGCTTTAAAGGAAGTTCTAAAATCTAAATCCTTTCTTACTATGACTCTTTTTAGATGCTTTAACCATTTAAATCTTTCATTAACGTTAAGCTTTGTTTTTGCTTATTTTTACATATTTAATGTAAGTAGCTTAATAATTTCACTATTATTTTATTTCAATACGACGTTTATTGCATTGATTGGTTATGGTATTTATAAGAAATTATCAGAGAAATATGATATGAAAACATTAATTATTAAAGGGCGGGTTATTCAAATCATTTTAAATGTATTCGCGTTTATGATATTGCTTATACCAGGATTAGAGCTTTTAATATGGTTTTTTCTTATTATAGGTACTTTATTTAATGGTTATATTCTATTTGATTATCCAATACTAATGTTAGTTACTGACGATGATGAAGTGCATTATGGAGCTCGTCGTGAGGGGCTGATTATTGGAACAAACGCCTTTTTCATTAAAATCGCAGAAAGCTTCGGGCCAATAATAGGTACCACTACTTTATTATTATTTGGATTTGTGAGAAATGCTCCCTATCAAACAGAAACTGCAATAATTGGTATTAAGTTTTTGTTTTTTATTGTTCAATCGATAATGAACCTTTTGGGACTGATAAGTCTTAAATTTTTTCCTTTATATAAAAAGAATTTAGAGGAAATGCATCTTAAATTAATAAAAATACATGAAGAAAAAACTCAAGAATTTAAAAAATAAGATAAAAGTAAATTTATTTTTTTCCTAATATCATTTTAACTACATTTCTAGCTCCGACAGCAACACCCATAACTCCCCCTCCAGACTCACTATATGCTCCGATGTACAATAAGCCTTCAATTGGTGTTTTATGTGATGGATTAGTTTGTCCTAGAACTGGAGCTGTTCCTCCAAAAGAGTGTCGTAATACATTTATCCGCATTTTAAAATCATCTGGAGTCATAATTTTCTTAGTTTCGGATCCTTCATATAATCCGGGAATTATCTTTTCTGTTTCCATAATTAATTTATCAGCAAATTCTTCCCTTCGCTCCTCCCAAGATCCTTCTTTTAACTTGTGAGGTCCAACCGTATAAATTGTAACAGCATGTTTTCCTGGGGGTGCCATTTCTGGAGAATGCATAGTTGGAATATATATTAAAAAGCCATCAGCACCTTCATGATAGTGTCCTTCTCTCATTTCTTTAATTGCCCCTTCAATATCATAAGTATGATAATAATAACATAACGCTGCTCTTTGGAAACGTGATGGATCAAAATCTATTCCAAGATGAACCATAAAAACAGATTCCATTAAAGTAATATTGTCAATATTCTTAGTAAAATCCTCAGACAGGTATTCTTTACCTACTAAATTATAGAATGTATTAAACATTCCTCCGCTTGCTAAAACTAGATCAGCCTTAATAGTATCTCCATTTTCAATTTGAATTCCTTCAACCTTGTTGTTTTCTATTAAGATTTTTTGAACTTTACTATTTGTATATATTTTACCGCCATTTTCAGTAATAAGATTTGCCAATACTTTTATTAGTTCTCCACAACCATTTTTTATATAATGGTAAACCGGAAATTTCCCACCTTGAAATTCTATAGGTATTCGTTTATCAAAAGCAGTTTCTATATTAAAAAATGGAACTCCTAATCCGAAGAACTCACTCGGTTTCACAACCATATCTGCTAAAATTCCTAAATATACAGCTTTTAATTTTTCATTTTTAAAGAAATAATCCGTTATCTGAGAGGCGCTCCAGTCTTTAAATTTTTTAACTTTCAAAAATTTAAATAAAAGCTTCAACTTAATTCCTATAGCTTTTAAACCTTTAATGAACGGCAACTGGTTTCCAAGATAGGCAATAGCCATCATACGATCATAGAATTTATAATAGTTATCTAATCCTTCACTCTCTTCGGGAAAGAGTTTCTTAAAGTAATCACGCCTCCAATAAGGTCCTTCATATTTCTCTGGTCTCCATACTTGAAAATCAGGGAATGATTGACCCCGATCCTCTTTAATTATTTCAATTTTATCATATATCCCAAGTTCTATTAGAATCTTCCCTAACTTTTCATGTGGAGCAAAGCCTTCTAAAAGGAGGGGACCAATATCCCATGAATACCCATCTTGCTTTATAGTTGCTGTTACACCACCAATTTCCGAGTATTGCTCATAAACAACCACTTCATATCCCTCGCGGGCTAAATAAGCCCCAGCAGTTAAACCCGCCATTCCTGAACCAATAACAATAGCCTTCATAACCTAATCTTATCTTAATTTCTTTAAATTAAAAATATATGCTTAACAAAAATGGGAATGGATAATTAAATTTTTTGAATTTACTATTCAAGAATAATCCATTATAAATTTCCTTCTATTAAACAACTATTGCGAATTATTTTAGAGTCTCATATTTCTAAATTTTTTTATATAATCTTCTCTTAATATTTAATAATTATAATTCCAATTTTATAATAAATTACTCTTATAAAGGGGCGAAAAGCATGGTTGACTTCTCTTCCGAAGATTGGCTTATTGGACTGTCAACAATGGGTATAGTGATTTTTGGATATATTGTTGGTTTCTTTTTCTTATATAAATCAAGAAAACTAAAAATTAGGTTATTAACAATATATAGCATAGGCTTTATGTTTGCTGCCACAGCATGGCTTCCAATTGTGATCGAGTTTATTTCAGTTCTTTTGACAGAAAACAGTATAAATAAGGTTCTTTATGTATATCTGATGTGGATACCTGCTCCCATCGCAGCGATATTCATATATTACATTGCTTCAGAGTTTTTAGCACCTAAAAAGAAGTGGTACGTACTAACACCATTTTTGGTATATGTTGGATTTACTATGCTTGGAACAATTTTAAATCCATTGGGGGTTGTAATTTTTATAGAACCTCCACTAACAGGTTTTATTCACAAAGCAGGTCTCGATCCAGCTGGTTTCTCAAGCTTCTTTGGATTAATAAATTTTCTTATTCTTCTTGTATTTGCAGGATTCGGTTATTTATACAAAGCCTTTAAGTTTAAAGGCGTAATACGTAAAAAATTCTTCTTCTTATCAATATCAGTCATATTTGTAGTCGGATTTGGAATGCTAGATAGTTTAACTTCGGGGATTACGTTAGTATTAGTAAGAATTGGTGCTATGAGTAATTTTATCTTTGCATATTTAGGATTAAGACAAGAACCTGAAAGACGTATAAAGCGAGTAAAAGTCTCTGAAGAAGAGGTTTCTTTTCATAAGGAAAGGAATATCTGCTTAGTATGTAAAGGAAATGTGTCACGGGCAAATTATATGTGCCCTAAGTGTAACACTCTTTATTGTCTTAATTGTTTTCACGCATTAAGCGATTTAGAAAATGTGTGTTGGGTTTGTAATGAAGCAATAGATAAAAATAAGCCTGTAAAACCATATAAAGAAGGCGACGAACCAGACGTTCTTAAATTTCATGAAAAAGA
Source organism: Promethearchaeia archaeon (assembly GCA_029856155.1). GTDB lineage: Archaea > Asgardarchaeota > Lokiarchaeia > Sigyniarchaeales > SOKP01 > Loki-b32. The sequence goes on along the minus strand of JAHQWL010000073.1, from coordinate 15,624 downwards.
CACGTCAAAATAATAAAATTAATAAATTTCTTCTTCATTTTTAACTAAAAATATTTAATTAATTAAGATGCCTAAAGAAAAAACTCCAAAAACAGAAGTTAAAATTGAAGAATCCTTATTTAGGTTAACTAAGCGACCAGAAGATATCACTGAAGAAGAGGTAACCTTTCATAGGGAAAAAATGATATGCCTCGTTTGTAAAAAAAGTGTAGAGAGGATAAATTATATTTGCCCGGAATGTAAGGCTCTTTATTGCATTAATTGTGCTGAAAAAATTAGCAAATTAGAAAATAAGTGTTGGGTTTGTAATGAAGCTTTTGAAGAACAAAAACCGACAGACCAAAAATCATAGATATAATATTTAAGATAGTTCTGTAAGAAATTTCATAACAATTTCATTAAATTCCTTAGGCTTCTCCATTGGAACAGCATGTCTGGCATCCTTAATCTCTACAAATTTAGCATTAGGGATTAAGGCAGTATATTCTTCTTTAATTGATGAAGGGGCATAATCCTCATCTGATCCGATAATAAGTGTTGGAAATGTAATTTTATCAAGTTGATCTCGAACACTCCAACCGATTAATGCCCGCATTGCAGATATATAAGCTTTTTTATCATTTTCTGCCCATCTTTCTATTAATTTTTCTCGTAAATCTTCTTGTTCAGGTTTTATGAACAATCTAGGGGCAAGTACTTTGCCCATTTTTTTCATTCCAACTAACTTGACTATAAATGTACGCTTAAACGCTTCTAATTTCATTTTAAATGAATCTACTGATATTTCTATTCCTGCATTTACAATGATAAGGCTTTTTACCAATTCGGGATAATCTACAGCAAATTGAAATGCAATGCCACCCCCTAAAGAAATTCCTAACACATGAGTTAATTTTATTCCTAACTTTTTTAGTAATTCGGCGATATCTTCAGCAAACATACGCATGCTGTAAGGTCCTTTAGGTTTATCTGTTTTTCCATGACCCCTAAGGTCAATAGCCATAACTTGATATCTTTGAGAAAAAATTGGAACTTGTTCTTCCCAATCATGTGTGCTTGATCCTAACCCATGAATAAGAAGTAAATTTTCTCCCTCTCCAGTTATTTCATAAAATATCTCAATATCTTTAACCTTCTCTCTTGGCATGATAATAGTACCCAATATATATTTGATTAATATTGAAACAATATTAGAACTTTTAAAATGTTCGAAAAGTGCACCTTAAATGTTTAAAAACAGAGTTATTTCTTACTTATTAATAAAACTCAAAATAAAAAGGTAAATTTGAATGAATCTTAATAGAGATAAGATAAGAAATAAAATGTGCTCAATTTTCACTAGTATATCTTCTATTTTAATCCCAATCTTCCAATATGTTCCTTGTACGGCTATATGGTATGGTATTATGAGTGTTCCTTTAATCACTTATTTAAGTTTCTTTTTTCAATATCCTGAAATTCTAGTATCTGATATAAGATTCTTTTTTGGTAGTTATGAACTATATATTGCTCTATGTGGGTTCATATTTTTTATATGCTCTCTAATTTATCAATTAACTCACAGAAACCAACTAATTCGAACGGGACCATATAAATACGTGAGACACCCTCAATATATCGCTTTAATCATTATGACTTTTGGTTTGACCTTAATAGTTTATCAAACTTCCCCAGTTATAATTTTTGATGTAAATATTGAAAAGTATACTTTTATATTTTTAATTTGGATTGGTGAGGTATTGGCATACCTTTTTTTAGCAAAAATTGAAGATTATGCCTTAAAAGCTAAATATGGAGAAAAATTCTTAGATTATGTCGAGAACGTACCATTTATGTTTCCCTTTTTAAAACTAAAAAGAAATAAAACTAAAAAAAAATACTTTTTATTTGATAAAAATGAATATTGAATTTCATGCGACTGAAAAAATTTAATTTTTACTTACTAATAAAAGCTTTACTGATAATTTCTTCCTTTACATTACTCTCAATTATTCTAAGTCAATTAATTACTTCAAAACTTGATTATTTTGGTTTTGAAAGAATTTATACTATTGAATTGGTTATAATATCTCTATTAATCACATTTCTTTTTTTAATTTCTATTTTTGAAGTGCTTACTTTAAAAGAATACAAAGGGTACATTATAAGAAGGCCTCAAATAAAAAAAGGAAGATCTTATTTAAGCCTTACAGATATATTTGAAAATGAAAACCGTTTGAATATATTAAGGGAAATCCTTAATAATCCTGGAATACACCAAAATGAATTACTACGAAACTGTGATCTTCAAAAAGGACAATTACAGTGGCATTTAGATGTTTTATTAAAGAATCGTATTATAAAAAAAGAAAAATATGGTCAATATACAATATATTTTCCAATTACTTCCTCTATTGAATCAATTGAAAAATTTAAAAATCTACTAGTTAAATCAGAAACAACTAATAAAGTATTTGAATTAATTCAGAAAAATCCAGGAATTTCATCATCAGAGATTTCTAAAAAGATTAATCTTGCTCGAAACACTGTTAAATATCACATAGATAAACTATCAGAGAATAATTTAATCACTCTTAAAGGAAAAGGTCGAAAAATAGAATTATATCCAAAAGTAGGGAGTCTTGATAATTAAAAATTAGATAAATTTGAAAAAACCTCTTTATAATTGAGCAACATAAATGTATTAGATTTATATAAAAACAAATTTAATATAATAATATTATTAATTTGGTGTTGCCTAAAATGGTTGATTTAGAGAAAACACAAAAAATATTTGCTGTAATTTGGATCCCTATTTTAGTATTTTTATGGATTGCTTATCCGTACTTTCCTGGTGCTATATTCTTTTGGATGTGGTTAGCAATAATTTGGACTATCATTGGGGGAGTCATAGGGACAATATTTTTCATGACTGAGAGTAAAAGAAATGAAAAAATTATTAGCACCATTTAGGCAGTTATCTTGGTACTTCTATGGATTTTTTATCCTTATTTTCCCGGTAATACATTAGTATGGATGTGGACTGCAATAATCTGGAGCATAATTGGTGGTATTATGGCATTAGCTCTTTTTATTCTCAAAAGAATAAAATAATTGGAGAATTGAGTTTTTTTTTAATTAAACTTTTTTAATTACCTTTTTTTTTTAATGTTTTTTCAAATATAAGATTTAAATTAATTACTTAGTTCTAATGACAAACGATATGTCTCAGATGTAATTGTATGATAAATCGCTCTTAAAACGATTTCAAAAGCTTTATTTTCAACAATTTGTGGGATACCTAAATTTTCCAAAATTTCTATGATATTTCCTGGTTTTTTAAGGTTAAAATGAATAGTAAATTCATCAAATCCGGTAGTGTTTTTTTCAATAGATAAATCTTGAATAGAGATTTGTGGTATATTAAATTTAAAATCGTATTTATGTAAACCTGAGTCTCTTTCAGTCCTTTGTTCACTTTCTACTGAATGCAATAGACTTAAATCATTTAGAATTTCACTTTTTGTTTTTCCTCTTAATTCTAATAACAGAAATGGATTATAGTCTATAACACGAGCAAGATATAGAATTACAGCAGCAATATGTTTGCAGGGGATTGCCTTATCAGGACAAGAACAAGTAGCATTTAATCCTTTCTCTGCATCTGGAAATAAAGAATAATTGCTTTCATTAAAAATAGAAATTAAATCTTCTGGTAGGAGACCATCTAATAATTCTATGAGATTAACGGTTTTATTGGCGAGCTTATCAAGTATAATATCCCATTTATCTTCAGGTATTGTTTCAAAATTGATTTTTACTCTGTATGGTGTTGGTGCTGTACCTTGAACAGTAGCAAAAATTAGTCCTGGGTTAATGGAGATATTATCGATGCGTCTTTTGTCTTGTACATATTCAATCCCTCGCTGCATTCTAAAGGGGCGTCCAATTTTCAAATTTGATTGAATCCACTCTTTTCCCCACGATGTTTTGGCAAAATTAATCAAATTTTTTTTAATTTGCTCTACTTCCTCACGAGTGCGCTGTTTTTCATAATCCGTCTTTCTTTTTAAAGTTTCAGATCCTTTCCGCTTAAATCTTCTACTTTCTAAATATTCTTTTTTTCTATTATCGATTTTTAATCACTTTATTTTTTAGCTACTTAATGTTAATAATTCTTTTAATTTTTCATCATCTAAGTCAGAAATCCAAGATTCTCCCGTAGATGAAACAATCTTATCGGCTAAATCCCGTTTTTCTTCTAATAAGATATCTATTTTTTCTTCAATGCTTCCAATAGTAATGAACTTATAAACATTTACGATTGATTTCTGTCCTATTCTGTAGGCTCTGTCTGTAGCTTGATCTTCTACTGCTGGATTCCACCAACGATCGTAATGGATGACAGTAGTTCCTTGAGTTAAATTTAATCCCGTGCCCCCAGCTTTTAACGATAATATCAATATAGGCGGACTTTCAATATCTTCAGATTGAAAGTCATCAATGATTTCTCTTCTCTTCTTTTCTGGCACGCCTCCATGAAAATATAGAATCCTAAAATCGTGTTTTTTCTCGAGTATTTTATGCAATAAATCTCCCATTTGAGTAAACTGAGTGAAGATCAAAACTTTCCCTCCATTTATAATGACTTCATCAGTCATCTCTAATAATCTTTCTACTTTTTGTGATTGAGAAACAAATTCTTTCATTTTTAACTTAGTATTAACGGATTCCGCATTAATTTTTAAATATTGAAATGGATGATTACAAATCTGTTTTAGTTTTACCAATAATCCAAGTATTAATCCCCTTTTCTTTTTGTCATCAGAAGAAATACTTTCAATTTCTTTAAGAGATTCTTCTACGAGCTCTCTATATATTTTTTTTTGCTCATCACTCAATTCAATATAAAGCTTCATTTCATTCTTTTCAGGTAAATCACTAATTATATTTTTATCAGACTTAACCCGACGCATGATAAATGGTGAAATGATTAGTTTTAATTTATCTATTGCGTCTTGGTCTTGAAATCGTTCTATTGGTAAGATAAAATTCCTTTGAAATTCAGTTTTAGTTCCTAAAAGGCCAGGATTCAAAAAGTTAAATAATGACCAGAGCTCAAGTAAACGATTTTCTATAGGTGTTCCACTTAAACAAATTCTGTATTGACTTTGTAATTTGTATATTGCTTGCGTCTGTTTTGAGGTGTAATTTTTCATATTTTGGCTTTCATCTACAATAATTCCACTGAATCGAATTGTTTCTATGAAATCAATATCATTTCTAATAGTTCCATAAGATGTTAAAAAAATTCGGTGTGGTTCTAAGAATTCTGGAATTTCAGAAGCTTTTTTATATCGTCTAGCTCCATGATGAAGTACAACATCTAAATCAGGAGCAAATTTCTTTAATTCACGGTACCAATTAAATAATATTGAAGTGGGACACACAATTAAAACAGCTCCTGGATTATTTGGATAATTTTCTTTAAGATAAAGTAAAAATGCAATGATCTGAATAGTTTTTCCAAGCCCCATGTCGTCAGCCAAACACAATCCAAAGTTAAACTTTATCATATTCCCCATCCACGCAAGACTTGCTTGCTGATAATGACGCAGGTTCCCTTTAAACGAAGATGGACAAGGTATCTCCTCGAAAGAATCTATTGATTGTATCCTTTTAATAATTTCATTTAGTTCTCCTTCAACAACTACATCATATGTGTGTCCATTTTCTTTTAATTGAATCTCTCCCATCAAGCCAAGCTTTAAAGCATCTATATAACTTTTTGTTTCAGTTTCTTTAATATTTTTTAAATCTTCAAGATCCCGTTGATCAACTAAAATCCATTCTCCTCTTAGATTAATCAGAGGTTCGTTAGAGTTAATCAAATTATGGAATTCATTTTCTGTGATTGTTTTTCCACCAAGACTGGCTTCCCATTTCGCCTCTAAGATTGAATTGATATCAAATATTGATGGCAAAACAGTGGATTTTCCTTTTTTTAACTTTATATTATTTTTTGATCGAATAATCAACCTGGCTGTTAACCTTTGTTTTCCTCCTCTTGTGAAAACATTAGGTAGAACAATATTAAACCCTATTTGAATTAAAAGATCTTTTGGATATTTCAAAAAATCTATTACTTCACTTGAAGTAAGGTTGACTTGATGCTGAATTTTGTCTATAAATGCCCTTTTAATTGGTGGAAAAATTTTTGAAGCTGCTCCTAAAGCTCTTAAAATTGTTTCTAAATAATGTTCATCACTTTCAAGTAATTTTGAAATTTCTTTTTCTTTTAATTTATTTCCTTCCCAGAGTTCATTTAAAGGAATAGTTTTAATTCCATCATGTAATAAAAGGGAAAATATTAATGACCACTCATTTTCTACTTTTTCTGGATATTTTAATTCTATACTTAAAGTAAATTCATGTTTTAATTGAAATCCTTGAGCTGATTGGGTCCAATTCTTAATTATTATAGGGAGTATAGTTTCATAAAATTCATCTACTTTAAAGCTAGAATCTTTTCTGATAAGCGCTTTAAGGAATTTATAATCCCAACTTAATTTAAAATCGGGATCAATTTCTTTTTTTCTTTCAGTGCTATAAAATTCTTCAAAAGTTTGAAATTTACTCTTATTTAATGTAGATCGTATCAAAAAATCTCCAACACTATCAATGAATGTTGAAAAAATGTAAGATGGGTGCCAAAGGGCATTAGTTTTAATAATCCCTTCTTCGCGGAAGAAATCTATGGGTAGACAAAAAGCTGGCCAATAACTATTATTCAAAATAGATTTAAAACGATCATTATCAAATTGAGATTTTAAAATTAAACGCCATTGACCGTTATAAAACTTCTGGGAGGTACTTTCTAGCATAGGCACGAATTGACCTTTATTTAACAACTCAAAAACAAATTTTGTTAGAAGAGCCCATGTTTTAATTGAATTACTATAATGTATTTTACTACGATCAGTATTTTCTATTATTTCTAATTGGTAAAGTAATTTTGTTGCTGGTGAGATAGGTATTATTTTTCCTAAGTGAGATACAACTTGAAAGAATTTCTTCGAATTAATTTCATTGTTTTTTGTATTTGACAAACTAAAAGGAATCGCAAGGTTAATTTTACATGATAAAAGTTTATTTATAGGAATATGTGGAAATATAAGTTTTATTTGCTCGGTGAGCTCTTTTTCTGATTCATTTGAAGGAATCCATAAAAGAAAAAAGCTAGTATTTTGAGGAAGTTGTTTTCCTTGAGATATCAATTTAAAACCACTAGAAGGTTCATTCCAGTAAGTTACAGGAATATAAATCAATTCAAGTTTATTAGCCAATTTCATAGATCTATATCGCTCAAATGCAATAAAAATTATCTACTTTACTATAAATTATTAATTAATTAATCTTGGGAACCTAATTTCCATAGATAATTCTTTTTTGATAATTTCATTTAACAATGCTTCACGTTCTTTTCCAGCAAGAACTTCTAATTTTCTAATATTTAGGGGGTCAACTTTTTCTCTTAATAATTTGATTTCTGTAATTGATGGTGGTTTTGTTTCTTTTATATTTTTTGAAATAATTAGATCAAATCCAGTTGATTCTTTAATACTTTCAACTTCAACTCCAGGATGGCTTGAAGTTACTCTCATTTTTTTACTGGTTTCATCAAAATCTAAATAGGCTAAATTGGTGATTACACATTGAGGACCAGCTCCACCACACATGGAAGGTTTACCATCAGGAAAACCAACTCCAGAGATAAAATCAAGTTTTTCAGCAGGAACAAATGTTCTTATATCATGGCGAGGAGTATAAAGAAAGGATCCACGAGCGTAAAACATACTAAAGTCAAGAATTCCCGCAGCTCCGGGGAGTCTTATTTTTGGTTTGATCCAATCACCAATACATATATTATTACTATTCCCATATTGATCAATCTGAGCGGGTCTGAAGAATTCAATCGTAGTGAGCTTATCGGAGGGAAGAGATTCTAATGTACATTCTACACTGTCTTGAAATCGATAAGCTCGAGCGGTATTCATTTCAAGATAAAGTAGTGATACTTGACGTGCTTCTTGTACGAATGTATTTCCCATGATATAATGATATATCGCATCGGGGGCATGTGTTACCTTCGCTAATGTGAATGCGGCCCAAACCATTGGAGTTGCAACACCAACAATCATTACATCATCATTTCTGACTTCTCTTGCCATTAAAACAGTCATTATCTCATCAACGGTATAATCTTTAGAGTATTCAGTTATTATTTTCTCCCTCCTTAATTTTTTTTAATCTGATATTTAATAGCTACTTTAACTATGCATAATTGTATTAATTTCTTCTAAGGTAAATAATTTAGGATTGTAATCTCGAATTGATCTTCTTTTATTATTTAATTCCATAGGATTATTATATTGTCTAGAATTGCTTGTTCAGATGTTATATTTTCTCTTATTATAATAAAATATATAAAATAATTTTTCCCTTGCCGTTTCCTTAAAAGATTCATTTAAAATTTTTTCATTAGATATAAAAGGTTTAGGATCTTTTATAAATTCATTCTTTTAATAGTCCTTATTAATTGGGATTTATTAAAAATCTAAATATATACTTTTATGGAAAAATTATTATGTACATTGTTTGTTTTGATTTAGAAGGGGTTTTAACACCTGAAGTATGGATTGCAGTAAGTAAATCGACTGGAATTAAGGAACTTAAATTAACTACCAGAGATATTTCTGATTATGATGCTCTTATGAAAAATCGAATAGAATTATTAGAAAAGAATAATATTTCGCTTAAAGATATTCAAGAAATTATTTTAAATATGGAACCACTACCAGGTGCAAAAGAATTTCTTTTTCATATTCGAAGTATTGCTCAAACTGTTATTGTTACTGACAGTTATATTGAATTTGTAATGCCTTTTATGCAAAAATTAGGCTTTCCTCTCTGTTTTTGTCATAATCTCGAATCTAATGAAGAAGGTATTATTATTGATTATAAAATTCGTATAAAAGACATGAAAAAACAAACAGTTTTAGCTCTGAAAAAGTTAAATTATGAAATAATCGCAGCTGGGGATTCATATAACGATGTGCCAATGTTATTAGAATCTAAACATGGTATCCTTTTTAGACCTCCTCAAAATGTTATTGATGAATTTCCCCAATTTCCAGTAGTTAATGAGTATTCTGAACTAAAAGATTTGATTTCTAACTATTTAGATTTATCTGATTAGATTATACTATGAACATTAATTACCAAATTCTTTCTGTAAAAAATTCTTAAAGTCTTGGTAATTATTTATTTCTTTTGGATTAGGAAATTCTTTTTTATCTCTTATCATTTTCAATGAAAGTGGTAACTCTGGAGTAATTTTTATTAATGAAATTATTTCATCTGGAAATTTTGATGGATGTGCAGTCTCAAATGTTATTGATTTAAGATTAGTATTCTCTGGATAATTATTACGATAAATATTTAGAGCTGCCCATCCTACAGCTCCATGAGGTTCTATAATTTTTTCCTGCTTTTCATAAAAATTAACAATTGTATCTTTAGTGACTTCATCATTTATGGAATAGGAAATGATGTCTTTACGAAGTTCTTCCATATTTGGCATTTTATAAATATTTCCACTCTCATCTATTTGACCCCCGTAAAGATCAAATATTCTAGCTAAATTTGAGGGATGGCCTACATTCATAGCGTTAGATAGGCACTTTTTTGAGGGTTCAACTTTTTTATAAACACCCGTTCTCAAAAATATTGGAAATTCATCATTCTCATTAACTGCTGAAATAAATTTCTTAACAGGAAGTCCCATTTTCTCTGCTATTAGACCTCCGGTAAGATTTCCAAAATTACCTGAGGGAACAGAAAATAGGACTTCTTCTCCCTTTCTTTCTACAATACGAGAATAACTCCAAAAATAATATAGTGTTTGAGGTAATAATCGCCCAAAATTTATAGAATTCGCAGAAGATAAACTAAGCTTTTTTAACTCTTTATCAGCAAAAGCCGTTTTTACTAAGCTTTGACAATCATCAAACTTCCCATTTATCCCAATAGCAATAACATTTTTACCTAAAGTTGTCATTTGTTTTCTTTGTAAATCACTGATTTCATCTTTAGGGTATAGAACCACAACTTTAATTCTTGGCATTTCATAAAAAGCTTGAGCAACGGCACCACCTGTATCTCCTGAAGTTGCTGTTAATATTATTAAGTGTTTATTCTCAATTTCGAGAAAATGTTCTATTATTCTGGCTAACATTCTTGCTCCAAAATCTTTGAAACTACAGGTAGGACCACGATCTAAATAACATAAATAGTCATTATTACCAATTTTTTCAACAGGAATTTTAAAATTTAAGGCAGCATTAACTATTTTTTTAAGTTTTTCTTCTGATATAATATCTCCAATAAATTTTGAAATTATAATTAATGCCATTTCGATGAAATCCATAGTTTTAAAAGAATCAAGAGTCTCTTCAGTTATTTTTGGAATTTTATTTAGCATATATAATCCATGATCTAAAGCTTGACCTTGTAAAATAGCAGTTTTAAAATCTACCTCCTTAGATTTATAGTTTGTAGAGTGAAATTTCATTTAAAATGCCTCATTCGCTTCATTATTTTAATTAACGTTTACCTTATTTCTCTCTTTAACGATAGTGATTAGGTCGTTAAGTATCGCTGATGCTGCTTCAAAACCACCAGCTCCTCTTCCCATTAAAATTATGGATCCTGCATATTTCGTTTGAAGTTTTATAAGATTTAGTATCCCACTAATATTTAATGGTGAATCCATTTTTACCAACCTTGGTCCCACAATTAAATCATTTTCTTCTGCAATAGCTAGATGCTTTATGGTATATCCATCTGATTTTGCTAATTCCAGAGCCTCTGGCGTGATTTTAGTAATCCCTTCAATTTTTACATCTTCAATGCTTTTTGACCAATTAAGTAGTTCATTTGCTAGGATTACCAATTTCCCCGCCGCATCAAAACCATCCACATCTAAACTTGGATCTGCTTCTGCATACCCTAACTCTTGGGCTTCTTTTAATGCTACAGCAAAAGTAATTCCTTCGGTTGCCATTCGACTTAAAATATAGTTGTTCGTCCCATTTAGTATTGCTTCAATACGGGTAATCCTATTACCTATTAAATTTCTTTTTATAGATAATACAGGGACACAACTAGCAACAGTTGCTTCATATTTTACAAAGCAGTTCATTTTATCAGCTAAATTTTTAATTCTTTCATAATGTAGAAAGAATGGGGCTTTATTTGCCGAAATAACATCGATATTATTACTTAAAGCTTCAATAATGTGTGTTAGTGCGGGTTCTCCAGTTTTTGGTTCAGTAGGAGTTGTTTCAATACAAAGATCTAGATCTAATTCAGAGATAAGATCTGTTGCTTTAACCTCTTTTTTCCAAAATTTATTTTCCCTAAAATTAGTATTCTTAGCTAAAAGCTCTTCTAAATCTATTCCATCTTTATTGATTAGCGCACCATCGTATTCGAAAATTGCAGCTACTTTACAATCACAGTTATACATTTCTTTAATAAAGCTAATTCTTTCTTTTAATAATTTTAAAAAACAAGTTCCTACATTACCTTTGCCGATTAAACAGATTTTTAATTCCATATCAACACAGTGCTTTAACTTATTATGATCTTATCAAGAAAAGATTTTTCTCTTTACAAATTTTTTCAATTTCACTCATTAATTCGAATTTAGTCATAGATTCGGGGAATTCTACATTCATTTTAACATTGCTTATTTCTTCAAGTCCAGCAAATTTTGCCTGTAGATTAAAAACTTTTATATTTTTTTTTTCTAACCGTCTAAGAGTATCTGTTATATCAGTATCGAAAACATGTCCAGATAAGATAAATGTCATCACATTTTTTTTTGAATCTATCGAAATACTAATTATTTCTATATTTTTTTTAATTAGATCTTTCTGAATATTTTTTACTGATAAATCAATAAGCTCCTCATTTATATCAAACCAAACAGTAACAGGAATCATATTATTTGTCTTTTTGTTGTGATTGTGTAATATTCCATAAATATTTCCACCATTTTGGGAGATTGGCTTAATCATTTCTATTAGACTTCCCGGAATGTCTGGTAATTTGACTTCTAAATAAATCATTTTGAAAATTACTTCTAATTTATATATAAATTTTATTTAATAGCTAAGGTGATTAATTATAATTTATCTATTTTACGAATGGTACATCATTGTATCCATTTTAATTTTTCGAACCATAACTTAAAATTGAAAATTAACAATGTAAAATATTAACTATCTTGAGGGCTAATTATAAATGCTTTTGTTCAAATTGGATTATAATAAGATATTTAATATCATTTGAGCCCCTCCAACATTATCTAAATATTTAGCATGAGATTTAACCTCAATAAACTTCTTTTTATATTCCGTGAAATTCATTTTTAGATATGATTGAATATGTAACGCGTCAAATGTATATATAGGATAAACTGAACTCGGATGAGCACCAAAGGGAATCTTCACAACAGCAGTAGTGGTTTGCATAGGTAATTGTGCCTTCCCCGGTAAGTATCGTATATCCTCCGTTTCTACTATTTTTTCACATATAATTATTGTTTTTTTTGCCGTTTTAGCCATATCCGCATCCATCCAAACAGCTCCTGCAATATTACCATTTCCAAATTCATCAGCATAGGGCACATGGATAATTGCAACATCTAGATCTATCTTAGGTACAGCCATTAATTGTATTCCAGAACCAAGAGGATCTTCAATTTGTATAATATCATCCCTTACTTTGGGTATATCGGTTCCGATAATACCTTTTAAAGGCATGAAAGGAACTTTCAAGTATGATGCTCTTAATCCTAGAGCAATTGTGGCTTCACTTTCTTCGGATATTTTGATCGAACCAGATTCTACAGCCTTTCGAAAATTTGGTGCCATTCCAAAAATTTCCATTCCAACAAAACAGGATCGTACTTCTGAAACACATCCTCCAGCTATTAACATATCAACTTCAATACCACCAACAAACGTACATAAGGTTAATTCCTTTTTATTTTGTTTAATTATTTCTCTGCAAGCACTAATTGGTTTTCTCCAAAAAGAAAGCCCTCCAATTCCAATAAGATCTCCATCTTGAACATATGTAGATATAGCTTCTTCTAATGACATTAATTTACTAATTCTCATGAAGATTCTCTTTATTTAATTAACTAGCTATAACTCAATACTTTAAAATAATAATTGTTTATTAAATTAAAATTAAATTAATCCTAAATAATTAAAAAAAGTAAATAGGCAAGTGTTCTAGCAATTGTCTATTTATTACATAAAACAGAAAGTAAAAGAGATTAATCGTAAATTTTAATGCTTATATTCAAATAATTTTCAATTATAAAAAAAATTATGTAGAAAATCATTAATTTTTCATTGCTTTATACTTTCAAGAACGATGAACATAATTCTATAACGATAGTTGCTATTACTGGTTATCTCCATTAATAGAAACAAAGACATATATATGAAATTAATCCTAATTATCATTATGAAATTAACAAGTAATGATTTTAAACATAATCAATTATTAGATAGAAAATTTTCATTACGAGAAGGGAATAAATCACCTCATCTGAAATGGGAGAGAGCCCCTCCAAATGCTAAGAGTTTTGCTATTTCATGTAATGACCCCGATGCCCCAGCAGGCGATTGGATTCATTGGCTTGTAGTGAATATTCCAAAAAATGTAGTTGAAATTCCTCAAGGAGGACCAATCCCTGGTGATCAGTTACAAAATGATTTTGGGAAAACGGGCTATGGTGGTCCCGCACCCCCAAGTGGTACACACAGATATATTTTTAAAGTCTACGCAATTGATGTTGAGAAATTAAAAGGTGTCAATAAGAAGAATTTCTACGAAGAAATGGAAGATCACACCATAATATCTGCTGAAATAGTTGGATTGTATAAGAGTAAAAAATAAAATTTATTAAAAAATACATAAACTTCTCTTTTTCCAATTTTAGTGCTAATTAAAGAAAATAATTATGATTTTTTTGCCTTATCTAATTGCTTTTTGAGTTTTACAAAGAATTCTGGAGTTGAAATTTGGTAAGGAATAGGGTATCGAGTTCCAGCTTTATGAGTTTTTTCCATACCTTCTATAATCTCTTCTATGATATTTATAGGTATTGATGCTATTAGATCAGTATCTATAGCCATTCCGAAGCGACGATCACCGAGGCAAGGGAAGGCAATTTGCAAATCTCCTGTTAAAATTGCTTTAGTTATTGTATCAGCACATACACCATCGCAAAAAGTTGACATTGAGACTCTTCCCCCTTTTTTCCATAAATATCCTTGAATAATTCGCATTATTTGAGCAGAATTTCCCCAAATCAAAATTAGATCCGGCTTAAAGTCTATTCGTTCTAAGGCTCCAGAAACGATGGCTGAATATTTAGCATACGGAAATTTAGGCATAGAAGCTGTTGTCTTTTTAGCTGCCTCTTTGGTTTCATTATATCGTCCTATAAAAAATGCTCCTTCTTCAAAGAGTTTATGTGATTTTTCAAACCCTATAGAAATTCCTGCTAATGGACATAAATTATCTTCTTTTGCACATCCCATTGTCCAGCCATAATATCTAGCATAACTAAATATTTGACAGACCGCAATTTTATGTTCCGGTTTTTTTAAAAACTTGATAGTTTCTAAATCTTCAGAATTTTGAAGTAATTTTATACCAATTGGAAATGTAGCTAATCTCAAATATTTATTCAGTTGATTATTTAAAAACTCATATTTGCCCATGAAATCACATCTCTTTAGCATTAAAAACTAATTAAATAATAGAGTATTTCAAAATATAATAAATTAATAGATTGAAAAACAATGAGTACGACTAGAAAAAGATTAAACCAAGGTTTAGTTCAAGTATACTTTGGAAGAGGAAAGGGTAAAACCACTGCTGCAATAGGGCAAGGCATACGTGCTATAGGGCATGGGTTTAAAGTTTACATGATTCAATTTATGAAAGGTAATTACAAATACGGTGAAATTGAATCTATTAAAAATATTTCTAATTTTGAATTAAAACAATTTGGTAGCCCAGATCTAATCGCTGAACCGCGAGAATTTGATTTAGAAGAAGGTAAAAAGGCATTAAACTTCGCTAAAGAAATTATCATGAGTGATGAGTATGATATAGTTATACTTGATGAGGTAGGAGTTGCCATATCAATGAATGTTATATCTATTGAGCCTGTATTAGACCTAATAAAAAATAAACCGGAAAAGGTTGAATTAATCTTAACAGGAGGTCCAAAAATGCATCCAAAGCTAAAACAGTTAGCAGATTTAGTTACAGAAATGCGAATGATAAAACATTATTATTCTTCTCAAGGAATTACAGCTCGATATGGAATTGAATATTAAAGTAAAACCTAATTTTGTAAAAAAATACAGTCTCAAAGGATTTTGAACTCTGAATCCTAATGAACTGTAACTTATTCTATTTATTATTAAGCCTTAATTAATAGTTTGAAACATTATTTTTATAATAAATAAATATTTAATTATTTACCGC
>JAHQWL010000072.1 GCA_029856155.1 Promethearchaeia archaeon | reverse complement strand
ATAATATACTGCCATGGTATAGCCTCAAAACGAGATTTTGACCTCAGAATACCAATTGAATTTACTAAGAGGGGTTTTTACGTTGCTGCATTAGATTATCAAGGTCATGGTGAAAGTGGTGGAAATATAAATAATATAGATCCCATTACAGGGATTCCAGCTCTAGCTCAAGATTGTTCAAGGCTTTTAGATAAATTAGAAACTTTGCTTTTTTATTCGAAGATAAATATTTCCCAGATTGGATTAATAGGTCATTCACTTGGAGGAATGGTTGTACTTATGAATCAAGCTTTAGATCCACGGTTTCAAGTAATTGTTGCACTAGCCCCACTTGTCAATTTTATTCCCCCGAAATATGGATTTTTGTATAATGAACAACTCATTGATTATATTCCTGTTAATTTATTGAATGAGGAAAATACTAATAACCTATTAATAATTATGCATTTAGATGATGAAGCTTTAGATTTTACTGAAAATGCATTAAAAGCACAAGAATTAACAAATTGTAGTGTAATTCCAATAACGGGCTCGTTATTAGGTGGAGGACATCAATTATTTTCAGATATAGTTCTTATCAACTCAATTAATTGGTTTGAAACCCATTTTTTCAATTCTATTACAATAAATGGTCCAATTATTATCACATTTTATTTGAACTATGGATTAATTTTTTTAAACATTATCTTATTATTCACAATTGTCATCTCTCTTATTTCAGTATCAAGTCGAATAATATTTAGAAAAAAGCAAAAATCTGAGGAATCTGATTCACTAATTTATGAACCATTGTTAAATACTTCAAATAAGCGAAAACAAATGCTTAAGACAGTTCTATATATTGGTACTTTCTTATTGAATTGGGTAATCTTTGAGAGAATTTTTGGTATAAAAGGAGTTCTTTATGGTTCAATAAACATAATACTTTTATATACGTTAATCAAAATATTTTTACGCTTTAAAAAACCTAAAAGTGAGCGAAGTAAACATAAATTATTAGAATTTATAAAATCTCAATTGAATTTGAAATATATAGTGTTTACAATTATTTGTACGGTGTATTTAATAGGAATTTATATGATCTTTTCTTACTATTACCCGTTTGGTTTCATTTGGCCTTCAAATTTTGTTGTTCATATTACTTTAGGATACCTAGCTTTCCCTGTTTTCTTATCAATTGAGATTTTACTTCGAAAAGTGATTTATCCAAAGCTCAACCACTTAAAATCGGAGAGTTCTAAAAATCGAGTTTTGTTAATTACAAGTATTATAATAATGATAAGTCTGATGTTATTAACGATGAGAATATCTCATTTCCCGAGTGTTTTATTCATGTATATAATTTTCTTATTGGTTATAATTCAAAATACTAAAATCTTAAAAAATGTAAAATCGTTTTATCCCGTTATCATAATTTCTTTTAGCATTATTCAAATATTCTTTGCTGCGGTGCTTTCAAATGCAATAGGAGTGAGTATTATTCTATAATAAAAATAAAGCTATGACTAATAATTTATATCTTTTTTTCTGCATCCTTTTGAAATTATTTAGTACTTTAAAAGTCTTTTTTAAGATATTTTAATTTATAGGAATTATAATTTTTATTCAAACTAAATTAGATCAAGTCTAAAGTAAAATTTTAATTTAAAAACATATTCAATATTAACAGAAAAAAGCTAAATAATCAAATTCAATAGTTTTAAAAATTTTAAAAACCGGAAAGTCTTCTTAGAAAATTCTCGTCCAAATAAAAAAGGTGAAAAAAAATGGATTTTTGGTACGCATTAGTTGCGGGGCTTATAATTGGAGCCATTTTTGGTTTTATATTGCAGCGTGGAAGATTTTGTATGAACTCTGCCTTCAGAGATATATTATATTTAAAAGAATTTAGATTAGCAAAAGCCGTCGCAGTCTCATTGGTTGTTTTGATGATTGGGTTTTCAATTTTTGCATTTGCAGGAGTAATTGATTTAGCTCCAAAATCTTTTCAACCATGGGGTGCAATAATAGGTGGTTTAATATTTGGGGTTGGAATGGTTCTTACTGCGGGATGTGCGAGTGGATTTACATATCGAATTGGAGAAGGGATGATGGGATATATGGTTGCAGCTATTGGATTTACATTGGGCATAGTCATGACATCGTGGGGAGTTTTAGCCGATGCTAGAATTATCCTACAAGCAGAAAATCTCGGACAAATTACACTTTTTGGTCCATTTAATACAGAGATAACACCAATATTTATGCTTATTGTTGGTTTAATAGGAATTGCTCTCATGTTTTACTTCTGGGTATGGCCAGCAATTAAGAAAAAAAGAAGCACAAAAGAACCTCTGATAAAATTCGAAAACTTTAAAGAAGCGATATTCAAAAAAGCATATCCTTGGTGGGTTACTGGAACTCTTATAGGTTTAATCCTAACTGCGAGCTATGTTGCCAGTAATGAGTTTGTTTGTTTTATTTGTGGTTGGGGACAAATAAATCAATGGCTTGTTGCTGAAACTATTGTTGGGTGGTCTGGTTTCATTATTATTGGAATTATCCTTGGATCTTTCATTAGTTCCATTATCGCTAAAGAATTTAAGTTTAGAGCTCCAGATGGATTTACGTTATTGAAGCAATTTTTTGGTGGAGGTTTAATGGGATTTGGGGCTATGACAGCAGGAGGATGTAATATATCCAATATATTAGGTGGAGTGCCACAGCTTTCAATACACAGTATTGTCACAGGTGCTTTCATAATAATAGGATGTTGGATAGCAGCTTATCTAATATTTATGTGGAGAGAAGGTTAAATTTTAGAGATGATTAGATAAAGATGAGTTGTCTTAGAATTCTTTTGTTCAATGGACTATACCAAGCAAAATCTGCTAAAACTGTTTTATAATTAGCGAACGAAGGTTTAGAAAAAGGCACGAAATGACAATTTTTTGTTATATAGATGCTTTCAATGATAGCTTTAGAAAATCAAAAAGATAGTGAAAGCGTTTTTTCTGATAAATAGAATTATATTGATTTAAATCATTGAATATCACATGAACCAAGATAATTATATTTGGCAGCAATTAGAAGAAAGAATAATATTTCGAAATCGTTTTATTGGTTTGAGAAATGATTTAGTATTAAGACCAGATGGTCAACAAATAGAATATGTTGTTATTGAAGGGAGAGATTTTGTTACAGTTATTTGCCAGACAATTGAGGGTAAAATTATTCTTGTGGATGCATATCCCTACCCATGGCAAACAAAAACAAAAACTACGGTTGGAGGTTTAATCGACAAAGGTGAGAAACCTAAGGAAGCTGCAATAAGAGAAACAGAAGAGGAAACAGGTTATAAGGTGGAGAGTATTACTTTTTTAGGAAAAACAAAAATATCATTTCTTAATACTGCGTGGAATTACCTTTATTTTGCTATTGTGAAAAGAATTAATTCGAAACCAATAGATTCAAATGAAATAATTTCAGTATATGAATTTTCCATTGAAGAAATACATAAAATAATTAATAATGGTGATATTATACATAGTTCAACTATAAATGCTTTTTTTCTTGCTAGATTCTATAATTTGATTAAATAGTTGAACTTGTTATAATATTAAAACTATAATTAAAACTTCTTTCTAATACTCGTAGTTACGGATTTTATACTACTTTATATATTTGTTCTAAGATATTTAGTTAATGTTCTACACCATTCTCGATGATTTAATTCTTTATCAGAGCTTAACAATTAAACCTTCAAAATATTCAAATGACGAGCTTAAACTCCATAATTACTTTTATAATAAAACGCAAATTGACCCCTCCTATATTATCAGCATAGAAATCGAAGAGGAACATTTTATTTTCTTTTTTATTAACAAGAATGACTACTTCCAAGCAAAAAGACATTTAAACTCAATAAGGAATGAAATTAAACACCGAAAAGTTCTGATAATTAGAGATGATAAGATTCTGATAAACTTTATATTTAATTTGTTTGCAGATTTATATATTGACAATGTGGATATCGAAATAAATCATATAAAAGGAAAATATGAAATCTCGATTTATTTCTTAAAGGATTTAAATAATTATCACATAGCTGTAGGGAAAAGGGGGTGCTATATTAAAGCAATAAACGAATTGTTCAATAAATATATTAAATTTATTAATTGTAAAACTCCATTAACAATAAAATGTAGTGTAACCGTGTAATTTAAGATTTTTTTACTAATAATTTACTTAATTCAGCGATTAACCAACAAAGCTCCTCATATGTTGAGGAAGATTTAATTATTTCCTCAGTTTTTGCTTTAATTTCGTTTTCTGATGCTTCTCCCTTTAAAAAGGACAATTGCAATATTGCTAGAGTTCGTGCTAAATCATCATATGAGTGGTTTTTTTGAGCAAGTTCGTGAGCGCTTAGAGTGATTTCAGCTTCAAAATCAGGATCTATTCCAGCTTCAATAAGTTCAATTGTTTTCTCGAATTTTATTTTTAATTCCGGTCGCCTCTCATTATTATCTGGTGTTAAACCCTTTTTCAAAATATCTTTTATTGCCAAAAATGAGCCATATTCTTGATTTTGATTGATAATTTGAATTTTCACGGGTTTCTCTCGTTCTTTCTTGATCTTTTCTGCTCGATTTATGCCATAATTTTTCTTTTTTTTGGAAGCTTTTTGGCCTAACCAAATGTATACTATCTTAATATCATCGATTAGATAAACTTTATTTTCATTAAAATCCACTTTATTTATCTTTCTTAGAGCACCATTCTCAGTTACTGAATATATTAACATTGTCTTTAAGGAATAAGGATAATATAGTAAAAGTAAGTAAATTATTATATTAAATTTTGACGTGGAGTTATAATGAATCTTAATATATTTTTTAGGATCCCTCTTCAAAAAAACCTAATAATTTAAGGTTATTATATTCATTGTGAAGAAAATCTCTTAGAGCCGTGCGAATTGCTGCAGAACGACTGGCCACAATCTTCATACCGATTAATTTCTTAATATTTTCATCATAAATCCCGGGTAAATTAATGGTTATATTTACCATTTTCTTCTTTTTTTTCTCTTTATCGGTATCTGTCACGGCGGTACTAACTCAACAAATTTCTGTTTCTAAAATTCTCTTATTTCAGATGATAAAAGTGAAATAGAAAGCAGTTATATTCTTTGCCCTTAAATTTTATTCACTCTTTTCCAATATAATATTATAAGTTATTTCTCTATATAAAGTTGGTGGGGTATTTAAAGCAATATACAAAATTTTGATTGTTTAATTATGTAGATGAAACAAATTAATACATATTAATAGTTTGGTTGAAAATATTTTACTACATTCATAAAATCTCCTTTAAAGCTATTAGGATGTTAGATCAAATATTCTTATGTTCTTTGATCCGATTTTATATATCTCCCTCTGGTTTCGATTGCTCCAATATTCTTAATGATCTCATCATATTCGGATAATCCCGCTTTAACATATTCTGATTTATACCCGTTAAGAAACGCAGTAAAACAACATTCATAATCTTTCCCATGAGAAGAAATCAAAACCCTTTTAAGAAGATGTAGATCAACACTTTTATCTTCTATCGTATCAGAATATGCATGTAGGCCAAAATCAATGAGAAAAATGTCTTTATTTGAAGTTAATATAATATTACTTGTAGTTATATCTCCATGAATATGCCCATTTTTATGTAAAGTTGCTATAATTCTACCTATTTCATTGAAATATTTATTCTTTTGTTCAATATCTAAATCAGACAAGACATCTTTTAGTTTATCCCCTTGTATATACTTCATAATGATTGTGGAATTAGTTGAGTCAATTTCAAATACTTGTGGAACATTTATTCCATAATTTTTTACTTTAATCAAAGCTCGAGCTTCATTTAAGGTTCTTTCAGTTCTAATTCTCTTATCCAATTCCTCTATACGGTATTTCTTTGGAATTCTATACTTAAATATCACTTCTTTACCAAACCAATGTCCATAATAAAGACTAGCCTCAGCACCTTTTCTAATTATTTTTTCTTTTTTCACATCCGAGCTCAATTTCTCTTAAGACCTCCAAGGAATTGTTATCTGATCCATTCTTTCTTTAGGTTTAATAATTGTTTCAGAAATATTAAATCCTCCTTCTGCTTTATATCTTAATATTCCCGCCCATCCAATCATTGCACCATTATCACCTGCATATTTTGAGGGTACAACTTCAAACCTAGCATCATGCTCTTTACTGATATCTTCTATCATAGATTGTAATCTTTTATTTGCTGCGACTCCTCCAGTAAGAAGAACTTCTTTTTTTTCAGTATGAGCTAAAGCCCTTTCAGTAACTTCACTTAGCATTCCAAAAGCAGTTTCTTGTAAAGAATAGGCTAGATCATTTAAATTATACTTTTTATTGAATTCATCAGATTGGAGCAGATTTTTTGCTGCTGTATATAACCCAGAGAAAGATAAATCCATTCCTTTTACAATATATGGTAATGGAATAAAATTTTTTGAACGTAAAGCTATATTTTCAATTTTTGGACCCCCCGGATGTTGTAATCCCGCATCTCGCGCAAAAGAATCAATCATATTACCTAAAGCTAAATCTAAAGTCTCACCAAATATTTGATATCTTTTTGATTCAAACGCACTAACTATTGTATTTCCCCCTGAAACGTATAGAGTGAGTGGATCTTCAATATTACATTTTAAACGTCCAATTTCTATATGTCCAATACAATGATTTACTCCTATTATTGGAATTTCTAAAATTTGGCTTAAGATACGGGCAACCCAAGCTCCAATTTTTAAAACAGGTCCTAAACCAGGGCTTTGACTAAAGGAAATTAAAGTAATGTTTTTTACAGAAATATTAGCTTCAGTAAGGGCTTTATTTATAACCCTCATAAAGTTATTTAAATGTTGTTCTCTGACTAAGGCAGGATGAAGCCCTCCCTCTTCAGGTATAAAGATATCATTTATTAAACTGTAAACATTTCCATCAAAATCGAGAATTCCTGCTGAAAATGTATGTGCAGTAGATTCAATGCCTAAACACATCTTTTTCATAAATTTCGCCAAATTTTTAATTCAGATGATTAACTTTTAAAGTGAAAAAGAGACTTGAATATAAAGAAATAACATAGATTTATTATTTCAATCAAATAAAGTATCTAAAGTCTAACTAATATTATTTTTATGCTTTTTGACGTTTTCTGGGAGTTCGTCGAATAGCTTTACTTTTAGCAGCTCCTTTTCTTTTGAATACCGTATAACCACATTTCCCACATGAAGATCTATCATAGTGATCAGCAAGGAAATAAGAAGGCCCGCACTTAGCACATGCTCTATGAGTTCTTACTAATTTATCTCCTTCGAGTTTATAATAATTTGAGGAATTCATTTTAATCTTAGATTTTTATTATAATTAATATTAAAATAGATGTTTATAACTTTCTTTTCTTTTTTTCAGTTGGTATATTTCAGTTCTTTTATCTTTTTCAAGATTTCGTACTTGAATATGGAATGGGGTGTAATATTGAAGCTCTTTAGCGTTACTATAGATATATGCTTTCCCAATAGTATAAGATGCTCCAAAACGGGTTTTAAGATTTACGATTATTGTTAATTTTTCATCGCTTCCTTGTAGTGCGGCTATTTTCTTCTTTACTTCTAATCTATTTGGAGTACTTACTCCAAAATTATCAATTCTAAAGGTTAATTCTGTTCGTTCAATAAGAGGATTTTTCTTCTCTTCGGTTATTTCAATGTTTAACGACATCTTTCTAGCAGTAGTATTTATTTATTGAAGATTTTTACTAAAATATAACATTCAAAAGAATAGATAAAAAATAAAATTTTGCTTTTTCTTTTAAGTGAAAGTTAAATCTTTAGAACTCTTCCATTATTGATATTACTTTTTTGACTTTTTCTTGAATATTTATATCAACATCGACAATTACAATTCCTTCAGGAATTTGATACTTTAAATCAGTTATAGGTGGTTGACCATAGAAAGCAAAATTTTTCACATCTTTCAATATTGGAATTTCAAGTACAAGGGGGAGTATCAATAAATCTTCTTCTCCTTCAATTATTTTAATTAATGTTTTTTTCCCAGAAGTGATAACCTCTCTAAAGAGTTTCCAGCATTCTTTATTTATTGTTCCCTCTGGATTTTTAAACTCAATAGTATGTTCAAAAAATTCCTCAAATTCTAATTTTAAATGACTTCTTTGTGTTTTTTCATCAATTATGCAAATTTTAATAAAATTCCTTAGAAATTGGTTAGATAAAAAATCTTTCGCAACAATATCTCCAACTATATAGAAGTTTATTGCAACTCCAGACTCTAAATTATCTCTAATAATGTTTTCTACTTGAATTATTGTTTCCTCTCTTGAACCTGCTATTAAAATATCTAATGGTTCTGCAAATAAATGCCTTTTATCTTGAGGAATTCCTAAATTATTATCCATTTATATCAAGATCCTAAATAAAATAAACATTAAAAAGGCTTACTAAGTATTTAATTGATAGAAAAAAAATTACCTAACTCTTAAAGCATACTTTCCTGGAAAATGGATTTTTAAATACTCAGCAAATTTTGATTCTTTAGGATTTATTATTATAACTTCCCCTGTGAAGTCTTCGCTTAGAGTATGTGTTTTACATTTAGGACAGATTGTCTCATTTTTAGTTATCAAATGACAATTTTTGCAAGCTTTCTCTTTCACAATTATTCAATCTCCTTTTTAATTTAATATTATGTAATATCATCTTCATTATTTGGCTCTGTTTGTTTTGGTTCCTTTTCTGCATAGGTTTCTTCAATATCAGCTGCTATCCACTCATCTTTTCCCAGAAATTTTTGCCTCATTGTTAATCCAAGTTTCCCGCTTCTTCCAGTACCTAAAGAAACTGCAATTATCTTTGCTCTTACTTGGTCATTAACTTCAAGGATTTTTCCGGTTTCTTTGCCAATAAATCGATTTCCAACTTGTTCGTAAGAGATATAATCATCACAGATCTGAGATACATGGACTAACCCATCCAATGGACCTAGACGGACAAATGAACCGAAATCAACAATTTCAACTACGGTACCTTCTACGACTTCTGAAACTGTTGGTTTGAATGAAAGTATTGTGAATTCTACTTCATGGAAGGTATTTGCATTGCCAGGTATAATTATCCCCATTCCCACATTAAGAACATCTACAACTGCTATAACAAACCCATAGTCTCGTGTGATAATACCCTCATAATCTTCTGAAAGAATGATTCTTGCACTAATTTCTTTTTCTTGGCCAAAAAGAAATGGAGGTATCTCTATCTTTCCTTCGATGGTGTAAAGTTTAAACACAGTTTGAACATCTCGTAAAAATGATGAAATTTAATGAAGTTAAGTGATTGATATTATGAACTAAAAAATTAATAGTTTGTGATTTTATAATCATAAAACTGATGAGATTAATAATTCTTCTATTTAATTTTAAAATCTCTATTTTCTCGTTAAAGAGAGTCGTATAGGTCTAAATTCTGCTATTTGCTGAATGCCAGCTTTAACTGAAAGATCATTTTCAAGTAAATTTCTCGCTTCTAGTTCTGTTTCTGCTTCAAGAATTATAAGTCCAAATGGATCTTCGGATATTAACGTTGGACCCGCTAAATATAATCTTTTCTGTTCCAATAGCGCTTTTAGGTAAAGAAAATGATCAGACATGATTTTTTCTTCTTCTTTTAGATTAGTTATGAAATCATTACGATATGGTCTAATAACACTAAAGAAATGTTGTTTTTTTTCATTTTTAATCTAAAATAAACATATTTATTAATATTTATGCTGTGATGTATATTATTAAAAATTTTTTAAAAAAGTAGAGAGTTATGAGAGAAATTAAAAAAAAGGAGCTATTAATTTTATTCATTTTATGCATTCCCTTATATTTTGGATTGAATACTCTTCAAAATATTGACGTTAATAATCCTATTGAAATGTTTGAGGATCAAGAATATTATGGCGATTACCCTATAAAAAGCTTGAAACTGGGAGGATATTGGGAGATTTCACCATTTATAATTGATGACACTGGTGGTGGTAATTATACATGGGCAGAAGCGATATCGGAACCATGGTGTGAGGGAAATGGACTTCAAAATGATCCCTATATAATCAAAAATATTAGTATTAATGGTAACGCAGTAGATAATTGCATAGAAATTAGAAACTCAAAAAAATATTTTAAAATAATTAACTGTACAGCCTATAACTCTGGAACAGACAATTATGATGGGGGTATTAAGTTTGTTAATGTAACTAACGGAATGATCTTTAATAATAACTGTTCAGATAATGGAAATGCTGGAATTCTTTTAATGACAGGCAGCAATAATAATACTATAATCAATAATACACTCTATCAAAATACAGACGCAGGAGTCTTTTTGTACGATGAATGTAACAACAATTCGATTGTTTATAACAAAATTAAGACATGTTTTTACGGAATCAGGTTATCTGGGGATAGTAATGAAAATACCATATCATTAAACAATATAACTAGTGGTATTAGTTATTATGGAATTTGGGTTAATAGTGATGATAATATTATAACAAATAATAGAATAAACGATTGTAGTTATTATGGGATATATCTAATGTTTGCTACGAATGGTAAATTATCTGGAAATGAAATGAAAAATTGTGGTGTATATATTGAAGGAGGACTGACCAGTATCTCTTCATATATAATTTCTACAAACAATACAGTAAATGGAAAATCTGTTTATTATTATGTTGACGAAATTGGATTGGATAAGAATAATTTTACAAATCCAGGGCAAATATTATTAGTTAATTGTAGCAATTCTTATATCTCTGATTTAAATTTATCAAGTGGATCCTGTGGATTAGGATTATATTATAGTTCTGATAATACTTTTGAGAACAATACTATGGAAGATAACACTCGGTTTGGAATTAAGGTGTATTATAACTGCAATGATAACTCATTCACTAATAATACAATAAACAATAACTATTATGGAATAGAGATGTATGGTTATTGTACTAATAACAGTATTAATAAAAATATTATCAAAAGCAACAGCTATGGAATTCGATTATATAATTGTGATTTGAATAACATTACAGAGAATAATATAATAACAAACTCAAATGATGGGATTTATTTTCAATGGGAATGTGATAATAACATTGTTTCAAACAATACTCTTAGCTATAATAGGAAAGGATTATTAATCTATTACGACAGTGATAATAATACAATTTTGAATAATAGCATAAAGGATAACACTCAATGTGGTATAGAATTATGGCAAGGATGCAAAGATAATGACATTATTAAAAACAAAATAAGTAATGACGCTACAATTGATCAGTATAATGGAATAGTTTTAAATGATGATTGTGATAATAATACCTTCACTCACAATAGCATTTATAATAATAAAAATATAGGAGCTTTTATAGAAGATAATAACTGTGCTGACAACCTCTTCTATTTAAATTACTTCGTTGGAAATAATATTAATGCTCAAGATGATAGCAATCCAAATAATAACCAATGGGATAATGGTTCAATTGGTAATTATTGGGATGATTATACTGGTAAGGATTTAGATAAAAATGGTATCGGGGATATTGAATATAATATCACAGGTGCTGCTGGAAGCCAAGACCACTTCCCTATATATATTAAAATTCTACGTCCTGGTGATTTTATATTAAGTTCCAATGCTAATGACCCGGACACAGATGGAGCCTTTGATCTTCTATGGACAGACTCTGCGGGAGCAGATAATTATTCTATATTTTTAAGTAACACTCCTATTACAGCGCTTACAGGATCTGAGACTATGATTGATGAAGGTATTAATGATCTTGAGTACCCAATTTCGGGTTTAGGTACCGGTACCTATTATTATGTTGTCGTTGCCTATAATGAGATAGGTCATCAACTTTCAAATTCTATTCAAGTGACTGTTGAAATACCTTCTCCC
Source organism: Promethearchaeia archaeon (assembly GCA_029856155.1). GTDB lineage: Archaea > Asgardarchaeota > Lokiarchaeia > Sigyniarchaeales > SOKP01 > Loki-b32. The sequence goes on along the minus strand of JAHQWL010000072.1, from coordinate 110,657 downwards.
AGTGGACCAAGAATCCCAGGGTACAATATTTTCTACATTCTAGCATTAATAAGCATAATATCGATTATCCTTATTAAAATTAAGAAGAATCCAACTAAACACTAAGTAAACTAAATTTAATTTAAATTTTTTTTATTATTAAATTCTAATATTCTTTTCAAGGGAAATAACATAAATATTAACTTGTATATTTGTTTTTCAAATATCACTATTCTTGAGTAAAATGAATTTTAAGACTAAGATAGAGAAAAAGAAAAATGTCAATTAGTATTCGAAATATGACTAAAGACGATGAATATTATGTTGGTACGTGTACTCATGTAAATGAGGATAATACCGAACGCGAAATATCTTGTTTACGACGTATCTCATGGCTTAGGAATATGGAAAAACATGGCTTGAGAGTCAAAGTTGCTCTTTTAGATGGTATTCATGCAGGATTTCTATACATTATGCCAATTGAAATAAATCCTTGGAATATTCAAGGTAGAGATTTGATGGTATTCCCTTGTTTAGTTTCACAATCTAAATTTTCGAAAAAAGGAATAGGAAAAAAATTAATAAAAGCTGCTGAAGAAGAAGCTCAAAACCAACATCGAAATGGAATTGTAACTATAGGGTATTTTTGGGATTTTTGGTTTATGCCAGCAGACTTTTTTCTAAAATTAGGATTTAAAGTCGTAGAAAAACGGGGTGAAGAAGCAATCCTTTGGAAATCATTTAATCGAAGTGCTGAACCTCCTCATTTCAGAGAGGAACACTATAATTTTAAACCTGTCAAAGGGAAAGTTGTTATTGATTTATTTTGGAATAGATTTTGTCTAACTAGTGATATTGAAGCGCAAAGAGTTCGAGAAGTAATCTCAGAATACGGAAATTATGTTATTCTTAATGAATTTTCAGCAGTTGATCAAAAAGTTTTACAACAATATGGGATTGAGCGAAGAATTTATGTGAATGGTGAAATGATAGAGGTAGGTCCTGAAATAGAAAAAAGTAAACTTAGAGAAGCAATCAAAGTTGCCTTAAATAAGATGAATTAAGTGCTTATTATAATAAAATGATTCATTCTAGAAGCTTTTATTTGTTCTTTAATTTTCTTAGAAAATCATCTCTAATTGGGTAAAATATATCAAGCATAATAAAGGGTTCATTACCTATACACTTATCTCCGTGGGGTGTGTTAGAGGGTATACAATAAAAATCTCCTTTTTTTACAATCCGCTCTTCATCTCCAATTCGAAGATTTGCTTCTCCCCCATATACTATGCCTATTTGCTCATGCTTATGAGAATGCATAGGAACAGTGTGACCTGGTAATGTGGCATTGAGTGCCATTGTCATTTTCTCACCGTGTAGACCGGTAAGAATTGTGGTTTCTAATCCTTCCATTTGCATGAATTTTGGAGAATCTTCAATATTAATAAAAAATGGACTTCTTTTATCTTGGATTTTAACCAACTCCATCTTAATTTAATTATAAGAGATTAGTAAATCAACTGACTATGATTTTATTAATTATTTTATTACTATACTTAATAATTATTAAATTATTAAAAGAATATAAAAAGTGAGAAATTAATGGATAAGAATCGACCTGAAACAACTCTTTTTCTCATGCAGTCATTGGATGGAAAAATTTCTACGGGGGATGTCGATGTACGAGATCAAGAAATAGATTTTCCTAAAATCAAGGGAATAAAAGAAGGAAATTATCAATACTATGATCTTTTACGTAAAACTGATAGAGATGCTTTAATCAGTGGAAGGGTATTAGCTAAAATTGGTGTTAACTTACGTGAAAAAGCTGACAATAATAAGGATGTCAACTTAATTATCATTGATCGCAAACCACATCTTGCAAAAAAGGGTGTCATTTATCTAATAAATTCATTTAAATCTATTTATATTGTTACAAACAATAAAAACCATCCAGCTTTCGAATTAACAAATGAAAAAGAAATGAATATTATTTTTTATCCAAATGAGATCAATATTGTAGATTTATTTGTAAAACTAAAACAAGACTTTCAAATTGAAAAGTTATCAATTCAATCAGGAGGGACATTGAATTCTCAATTTCTTAGAAAAAAACTCATAGATCATATTTCACTTGTAATAGCACCCTGTCTAATTGGTGGAAAAGATACCCCTACATCGATAGATGGAATACCTCCCCAAACTGATGATGATTTATTCAATATCAAAACTTTAACGCTTAAGAAATGTGAAGTGTTAAAACATTCATACATCTATCTTTATTATGATCTGATAAATGATACCAAAATAGAAGAAGATTAAAGTAATTTCGCGATTTTTTCACACGTTCGCTTACAATCTAAAAATATTAAAATCTTAGATACCTAACATTTACGTGTTTGAATCTTGTAATTAATTTAAACGAAAGAAAATTATTATATTTGGAATGAATGAGTTCAAGGTAAATGATTATATCACACTTTTATTAGTTAATAATGAAACTATAATATATGTAAATAATAAACGATTTTTAGAGAAGAAAGATTATGAGCAACTATTACCTGTGCTCGAACAAATCCTTCAATATTTCTAAGCTATCCCTCTAATGTTTATTAAAAGATTAAGCACATACAGTAATAGAAAAATTCTACGGCATTCTATGTTCCTACTTTTTTGGTATCTAATAGGAATTGTGGAGTTATTACTGATTTGGGATAATTTTGATTACCGAGATCCCTCGATAGGATGGCTTATCGGAATTCTATGTACTATGGTTTCACTCGGGGGTTTGATTACTAATTTGGTTAGAGTCCTTAAAATTGTCGCGGAATACAAGGAATTTTTTGAATTAGCTGAAATTGCTGAACAATATGGTATATTTGATGATTGGTAAGGTATTAATTTTACGAGGTGGTTAAGAAATTTATCAGAGAATACATTCAATAAAATCCTTAGAAATTATCCTAAAAAATTATTTAATAATAAAAAAAAATAGTATAGATTTTCATGAAATTTACAAGCTACTTCCCGGATTTTGCAACCATAATAGCCCCAATAATTCCTAAGATTCCAGCGAAGAATGGAAGAAATACTCCTATAAATGGATGAAACTCAACCCAAAAAACGGCAGGGATTTCTGCGGTCAAATAGAAATAATATACTATTGGAGCAATAATGGTTAATATCCCGCCGAATAAACTCATTCCTGCATTTAGTTTGAAATTTCTCTCATTTTTTGTATTTATAGCTGCTATGGCCATTAATATCAAAGCTATTATTAATAAAACTGTTGTAGTTACTCCAATTGGCATATACCTATTATCATCAAAAAAACCAATAATTTGATCTCCAGAAATGTCACCTCCCCACAAAATACCAATAGACCATAATAAACTCCACACTCCAGATTCTATGAAAAAAGCTGAAGGAAGAATCACACTAAATAGTGTAAAAACACCACCTGCGCCTATTAATTTCCAAATATATTGTGCCATCTATAATACCTCACTATATTTAATTGTTAACATTAAAATTTTTTACTTTCCTTATTGAATTGTTATTGCAAACTTAAAAGGATTAATTTATCAGATAGTTTTTATATAGTAGTTTTAATCCTTTCATTGGTCTTCAATATATAATTGGATAAAAATGTATATAATTCTTATCTTTCTTATCTCAATTTAAAAGAAAAACAAAGTAAAGCAATTTTACTTTTAATAATCAAGGATTTTAATCTGGTAAATTGAATTTCAAGACAGAAATATATTTAATAATTTTTTAAAATTTCTTATTGTTCTGAATGAAATGAAGAATAAGGAAAAAATTGACTATATGCGGAATTTTTAATCATACAACTATAGATGATTCCTCATTATTTAAAGAAAAAAGCGATATAAATTTAAAATTTATTTTAGTAATAAAAAAAAAGAAGATTTTGGACCTTATTCTTGCATAGTTACTCTCGTTTTCTTATGAATTTTTACTATTTGCGCTTGAGGGGCATGGTCTACCACTATAAGATCTACTCTATTACTTCCAGAACGAAAGGAAAATATATCTCCTTTAGACACCAACCTATTTTTTAATTTCTCTACTAAAATCTTTGAATTTTTCAGGATATACTTTTTTTGATATCCGGCAAATATGACTTGGGTAGCTAAATAATCTTTGGTTTTTTGAATTCTAACTACATCATCTATAGAAGCATCAAGATTTCTCCTTGAAGGTTGTCCAAAAATGGTTAAAATCGGGCAATCCAATCCAATAATGTTTAATTAAATTTGAAAAGAAAAAAATAAAAACCTCAGGTAGAAAAAATGAAGTATAATATTTTTCTTAAAAAAGCTGAATGTTGGGAATGCTCTACTTTAAAATACTTGTTAATTATCAAATTAGAAATTCTATAATTTTATGAAGGAGAATTATATGAGTTTTGCTATTTTCTCGCACGTTCGTTTACAATCTAAAAATATTAGTCCCAACCGTACATCTTTCGTTGTAGAAACAGTTAATACGGCATTGGGGCCAGCTTGCATAACTAATAAATACCCATCATTCCCTTTGATATATAATTGATCGAACTCGCCTTTCTCCATCTCGATAACCGCCCTTTCGGCAAGGGAGAGAAGTGCTGCCGTCATTGCTGCTTTACGCGATAAATACTTTTATTATTCATCTATACGTGTTTCATCCACACCCTGTGGGAGTGCGGAGGCAATGGGCAACCCTTCAGCGGAAACAATAGCAGCAGATTTTACCTCTGGGATAGCTGCAAGGAGTTTTTTTAATATATCATCAAGATTTTCAGTAGTCGATTCCATAGAAGTCATTTTTTTGGTAATTTAGATATAAGATAATTTTTGCGGAGATGATTTGTAATATAATCTTACTATAATAGATATAATTAACTTATTTTAATTTTATTTATTTTTTTTTATTTCGAACTTTCTAATAAATTATATTATTATTTCTTTATTAATTAACTTTAGAAATTTTTGTAAAAACTACCTCAAACACTGTTATTATTTTTATAAAGTATCTCCTTGTAGTAATTATCAAAATTATTATTTAAATATTTTAGTCGTTTTTATCATTGTATTAATATTTTCTACTTTACATTTTGAAGTAATTTGATGTGAAGGTGATACTACCAATGAGCAATTGTATTTTCTTGCGTTAGTAATTAATTTAATAACATAGGCTTTTACTTGTTCTAGAGTACCGAACGTGAGTAAAGACATATCTAAATTGCCTATAAAACAAATGCTATTTTTAAATTTTTTAAAGAGGTGAAATATATCGACTCCCGCATTAGGCTCTAAACTTTGAACACCATCAAAACCTAAATTAATGAAAGTTTCAATCATATCAGAGATATATCCATCAGAATGAATAATTATTTTGTGATTTCGACTATGGATAAGATTTATAATCTCACTATATGCTTTAAAGAATAATTCCTTCCATATATTTTTAGGAATAAATGTTCTATTTCTGTAGCCAATATCATCTGCTAAAAGATATATTTGTGCTCCAACGGTTTGAAGGATATTTATTAATTTTTTAACATATTTTGAAAAATATGAGATAACAATTTTCACAAATTCAATATTCTTTCTTAAACATTTAGCAAAATAATTAAAACCCATGGATTGCCAAGTTTTTTCAAATAAACCAGGTAAAGAGATTACATATTCTAAATGTTTGCTTGTCCTCCTTAAGAAATCTTTCAAAATCATTAATTTCTTTTTAGATGGAAATGTCAAATATTCCCATTCTTGTAGTATTTTTTCATTTCTAAAAAGTCCCTGCCATAAATACCATTCTCCTTTATAAATTCGGCCCCATCCGTCTATTCTTCTTTGATCATCCAGATTATAACCTCCTTCTCCTCGGCGAAAATCCCATAATGATATAGCATCAAATCCCATCTGTTCTATAATATTATAATTTTTCTGGTTTAATTCCATGTCTTTTCTATTAGTTTTAAATTTGTATTGGTTAACATAATTGTCGATAAATGTTAATTCTGGGTATCCAGTACAATATAGTGGAACGTGGGTTGTTGGCTCTTTTGATAATACTTTAAAAAAATCACTTTTATGTGTATACATTATTAAAGCTAAACTAATTATAAAATTATAAATTATTTCAATAATTAATACAATTCTTTACGCGATTGATTATGGACTATTGGAACGTTGTTGATAGTATTTATAATGTAACGTTATCGCTGTCCTTTTTTATCCTTACGGTTTTGATGTTTCAAGTTGCTCGAAAGGGAATTAAAGCAAATAACAAGTACGGTGGAATTACAACAATAATTTGTGGTTTTTGTTTCTTAATTTTTGGATATTATAATTCTATTATGAGATTTTTCCCTTATCCATATAATGGATTTATGGTGTGGTGGATTGGGATTACATTGTTAATCAGTTTTACTTTTTTCGCATTAGTTAAAAGAGAAGTAAGCAGAACTGAATCAGAAATTGAAGAGAGAACATTAAAAAGTGGAAAAAAACCAGTTTTAAGAAGATATATTGATAGAATGACAAAAGAAGACCCTTATCGAATGGAAATTACATTTAAAATGGAGTTAGTTAGAAAAGGTTTTCATTTAATGGGTTTTCTTCTAGTTATTGCATATTTTGGGTTTTTTGCACTCTATCCAGTTACTCGTATAATAAGTGATAGTGTAATTGTGTTAATCAACGATATTCAACCCGCCTATGAATTCATTTGGGGTCCAATTTCTTTATTTTATTATACTCCAGGTATGTTTCAAGCAGTAATTGATCTTACAATGATGGCTTTGATTGGAGCGCTAATTTTTGCTATAATTTCTGACTTAATTAGGATAATTTGGAGTCCAGAATACTCAATTTTTAATTTTTTAACAAGATCAATGCTAAGAAATAAAGAGATAAATGCTATGGGGCCACAGATTTACATTATTACAGGATTTATCTTTTCTTATATGCTCTATATGGTAGGATTTCTCCATATTTTAGCATTTTTTACAGGAGTCCTTATTGCATGTCTTTCAGATGCAGCAGCAGCATTATTCGGAAGAAGATATGGAAAACATAAGGTTACAGTAAGGAGTAGAGACACCAAATCAGTAGAAGGTTTTCTTGCGGGAACGATTCTAGCATACATAATTGGATTGATACTTGTAGGACCAGTATATGCAATAATTGGAGCGGTAATTTTCTTTCTAACTGATTATTTTCCAGTATACACAGCTGATAATATTTTAAACCCAATCTGCATCCCAATAGGTATTCAATTATTAATACTTTTATTAGGATTACCAGTCGGTTGGTAATAATACTATGCATGAGTTAATCGACGATTTAAAAGATATTAAATTAGGGATATTTGATCTAGATGGAGTAATTTATCGGGGAGATTCCTTAATCCCTAATGCGGATAATATAATAAAAGAGTTTAAGAACCATTCTATTAAAGTAGTATATAATTCTAATAATTCAACAGCAACAAGAAAAACTTATGTTGAGAGATTGAATAATTTTAATATAAAAACTGAAATCTCTGATTTTTATACTAGTGCTTCAATAACTTCTGCTGAAATTACAAAAATAAAGAAAAATGCTAAAATCTTTGTAATAGGAGAAAAAGGATTGAGAATAGAACTACAATCTTTAGGTCATACTATTGTAACTAAACCAAAAGATTATAAAGCTATAGATTTTGTAATTGTGGGGCTTGATAGAGATTTTAAATATAGTAATTTAGCAATTGCTCAAAAGTGTATTCTGGAAGGTGGTGCCCAATTTTATGCAACAAATGCAGATTCTACATTACCTGTTGCTCGAGGATTAGAACCAGGAGCTGGTGTAATGGTGAACGCTTTGATGACTTGTACAGGTAAAGACCCAGTCAGAATTTTTGGCAAACCCGAACCATTTGGTATTAATATGATATTGAATGATACACAAATATCCGCCGAGCGCACATGTATTTTTGGGGATCGATTGAATACTGATATTTTAGCGGGTAATCGAGCTGGTATTAAAACTATAGCGATTTTAACTGGAGTTACAAGCATGGAAATGATTGAGGAATTAAACAATAATTCTAAAAATTCAAATTTATCTGATAGAAATTTACTCCCTGATATCGTATTAAATAAGTTAGATGATGTATTTAAAAAAAATTAGAATCTCACTTATAAGGTTTTTACAATAATCCTGCTTTAATCATCATCAGACGGCTGATTTCTTGAAAAATGTCTCCTACATTTTGGCCATCTTTTGCAGAGCATTCGAGATAACCAAAGAGATTGTGTTCCTTAGCCAATTCAAAAGCATCCTCTCTAGAAACGGCTCTTTTATATTCAAGATCCAATTTACTTCCTACCATCAACACAGGCATTTGGGAGCTGTCCCCTTTATAGCCTTTTTTAAAAATTTCAATCCAATCATTAAAATTTCTAAGGCTAGTATATCTGGTTATATCAAACATAAAGATTCCTCCAGAAGCGCCAACAACATAACTAGGCATAAGAAATCTAAATCGATCCTCCCCTGCAAAATCCCAGATTTGTAAACTAACTCGCTTTCCCGCAATTTCTTCCTTTTTTACGTGGAAATCTACTCCTATCGTGATTACGCTGTCGCTCTTAAAGACACCAGTTAGATATCGGTTGATTAACGTTGTTTTGCCGACTCCTCCATCTCCGAAAAAGACAATCTTAAACATTGCGTCAGCCATTTTTCTCAGCCGTTTTTTCTACTTGGTTGATTAAATATATTGATATTCGATATTTATAAATCTTATTGTAAAATCAAAACCTAGTTTAAATTGTTATATAGTGACTTTTTGATTGACTAAGTCTGATATTTCTTTTTATATTATTTTTATAGTTATAATATATTAGATTTATAAAAATAAATGTTTTTAGATACCTTATAAACTCAACTTTAAAATATTTTTTACAATTTATAAGAAGAAATATATCAATAAAGAAAAAAAATTTTTTCAATTTTTATTATGTCTACTAGAGTTAGTATAGTAAATGTAAATGATTATGAATCTATACCCAAAGCTGTAGTTGGAGCTATTAAGTTAATTGAAGATACTTTACAATTTGATTTTTCAAGCTCTAAACAAATACTTTTGAAACCTAATTTACTTACCTCAAAGAAAGACGCATGTACTCAACCAGCTTTCGTTGAAGGTGTTGTTTCTTATTTAAAAGAAAAGGGATTGTCTATGAATAATGTTTATTTAGGAGACTCACCAGGTCAGTCTCAAAAATTAGGTTCTGATGTTGCTAAAGATATTGGAGTTTATGAAATTTGTGAGAAATATGGCATAAATTTTGTAGATTTTGAAAGTAAAACTCCTGTAATCGAAGAAATAGATGGTGCTTTAAGACTAAAACAAATTCATGTTGCCAGGGCGGTCAAAGATTGTGACACACTAATTAACCTTCCAAGGTTAAAATCACATTTAGAAGCAACAATGACTGGAGCAATAAAAAATTATTGGGGAATCATCCCTGGAGGTTTAAAAGCTCATTATCATCTATTTGGAAAAACAGCTGACCAATTTGGGAAAGTCCTTGCAGATAATTTTTCGTGGATAGTCAAGAATAAACCAAATAGATTAATAGTGTACGATCTACAAGAGATTATGGAAGGTAGGATGGGACCAGGGGGAGGAACAATGAAAAAATGGGATTTAATTCTTGCAGGGACAGATGAAGTAGCGTTAGATTTAATAGCTCTAGAAATTGGGAAATTAAAAGTTAAAAACGTTCCTCATGTTAGAAATGCAATAGAGCGCAACCTTGGCATTGGAAATTTAGAAAATATTGATATTGTAGGAATTTCTCTTGAAAAGGCTAAAAAGCAAACTCCTAAGTTTAATGTCCCAGGAAATACTTTTACAAGTTTTATCGCTTATATGTCAGGGCATATAGGATATAAAATAATCAAAAAGATTCCTGATCTAATTAAGTCTAAGTGCGTACAATGTGGCGAATGTGCTCGAAATTGTGCTTCAGAGGCAATAGAATTTAAAGAAAATAGTTTTCCAGTATTTCTAAGAAAGAAATGCATTTCTTGTTTCTGTTGCGCAGAATTATGTTCAGAAAGCGCTATTAAACCAAGAACTAGGGGTCTTGCTGGTTTATTTGATTAAATCTTAATTTTTCTAATTGCAACTTAGAATATTCTCGTAGAAAATAATAATATGACAGTCTAGTATTAATTATTGAGTCATATTGAATAAACTCATTAGCGGAATGGGCAAATCCACCAATACCTAAACCTCCAGTAATAAAGTTCAATCCTAAATCTCTTTGAATCTTACTTAATGGGGCTGCTGCGGCGCTTAATGGCCATAGTTCAGTTGAAACCTTTAAAACATTAGCACTTTCTATAAGACTCTTAACTAGAACTGAATCTTTTCTTACTCGAGAACTTTCATAACCTATATTTTTAGTTATTTCAATTTGAGATTTAGTCCTTTCAGAAAGTTTCTCACCTTTTTCCTTAATTTCTTTAAAAATTTCTTCAGTTGTGACATCATGAGCGAATCTAATATCTATATTGCAAATAGCTTGATTAGGAACATAATTTTTTGCCCCTTCTTCTAAAAATCCTGACTTTAAAGTAGAAATATTAAAGGTAGGCTTATATAAATAATTAATAAATGTTTTTTGAGGATCCTTTTCGATTGTTTGTTCAATACCTGCCTTTTGTTTTATTTTTTCGATATCTAGATCTTTCATAAGAATATCGATGAGAGATTCCTCTTCAGGTGTAATTTTATATGGGCTTTTTAAACTGTTAATCTTAAATCTATTATTTACATAAATGGTATTAAGCAAAGAAACTAAATCCATAGCGGGATTCGGGATCATTCCACTAAAAGCGGAATGGGATTCTTTATTTCTGGATGAAATTTTAATTGTTATTGATAAGATCCCTTTATATCCTAATTTTAAAATAGATTTTTTATTAAGATCTTGTTTAGTTGCAGGGTAATAAGCGTCAAGACAGTTTTTAAATAGTGTTTTAGAATTTTTGCTTTTAAGGAATTTTAATAGTGAAGCTGAACCTTTTTCCTCATCACCATCAAATAAAAGGATCAAAGATATTGGTAGATTATCCTTATGTTTCAATATTTTCACTATATTTAAAAAACATAATAAGGGAGTTTTTGAATTATAAGCCCCCCTTGCTATGATACAATTTCCTAAATTATCGAGTGGATAAGGAAGTATTTTCATTTCAGCTCTAAATGGGTTGCTAATCCACTCATTTTCTTTACTAATAGGTTGGGTATCATACATCATATATATTAATAGCGATTCCTCGAGATTTCCTTTTACATTAGCAATGATTAGAGGATTTATTTCGCCATCATATTCATTTATTTCTTCAGAAAAATCAGAGATATAAGAGAGGAGATAATTTTTTGCTCTTGTAATCCCTTCATGGTTAAGAGTATTACTTGGAATTTTTAAAAAGGGGCGTAATTCATTTTCAATAAAGTCCTCATTCGTATTTCTTATAAAATCAACTAATTTTGTTTCAGAATTCGCTTTTTCCATATATATTATAATAATTCAATAGTTTTATTTAATTATCCATATTTATAGAAACTGAAATATATAATTTAATGAATTATATGAATCATTCTAATTCGCATAAATTTAATGAAGTATTTCAACTCCTAAATGAAATTAAGGATAAAGGAAATCTAGATGGGATAATTTTTGCCTACAGAGATGGAGAACCCATTAGTGAAAATATAGGAGATGAATTCAATTGCAGAAAATTTGCTTCTATGTGTGCTACTGTTTTAGAAAGTGCAATAGGTATTGGAGAAACAATAGGTAATCAAAAATTCAAAAAAGTTATTGCTGAATTAGAAGAAAAAACAATACTAATTTTTGAATGTGATAATACCACTTTTTTTATATTAATTATTAATAGAGAATCTAATATCTCTTATATTATAAGCAAATTAGAGGAAATAATCCCAAAAATTATTAACGTGTAATTTTTAAATGTATATTTTTCAAAGATTCGATTTAATTTGAGATTCACATTTCATAAGTAGCTCATCCAATCTCGATCAATTTGATTCAAAGCATTCTCGATTTCTTTTCTTACGTCCCAGTTATCATCTCCTAAAGCTTCAATTAAATATTTAATCGCATCTTTATTTCCAATTTCACCTAAAGCTTTAATCGCTGATATTCTTATTTTATCGTCATTTTCTTTTAATAACTGAATAAACGGTTCAATAGAATCGATATCTTTAAGTTTGCCTAAGGCCATAGCAGCCCAACTTTTTATATATACATCCTCATCATCTAAACAAGAAATGAGAGAATTGAATGATTCTTTACTTCCAGTTCTTAACAATATTTTGACTGACGATCTACGAGTCTTCCAATTTGCACTCTTCAATGATTCTATCGCAAAATCTATAACTTTTTTATTCTCAAATTTAATTAATGAATCCACAGCTACTCTCCTTACACTTCCATTTTCATCCTCAATTAAGTTAAATATATGATTAATAGTATTCGGATCTGCAATTTCACCTACAATTTTAGCACAAAACATTCTTATTTGCCAAGACTTATCTGATAGTGAATTAATAATCTTATTTTCAATCTTATTATCTAAAATCCTTAAGAGAGCCCGATAAGCAGAACCTCTTAAACTTGCTACTCTACTATTGAAGATAGATATCAATAAATCAATAGCACCAACATCTTTTAGCATCCCTAATAATTTTATTGTTTCTCTTCTAGCATTATTGTTTCTTCCTTTTACAATCTCATAAAGTGGTTCATATGATTTAGTTTTTTCAAGAATTTTATAAAGAGCATTTTTAGCAAAATTTCTGATGGTTGCATCTTTTTCTTTTAGTAATTCAATTAGAGGTTTTATAGCCTTCTTACTCCCAATATTACCTAAGATTCGAATAACTTCTTTCCTTACATCAATGTCTTGATCTTTTAAGAGATTTATAATATATTTTACATTCCTTAATCCAATTATTCCATCTAAAGCTTTTACTGAATTCTTCCTAATTATTGAATTTTCATCTTTTAAAAAGTCAATTAAAATTCCTTCACTTTCTTTGTTTTTTATTTTTCCAAGAATTATTGGAATTTCTCTTTTGATGTAAAAATCTTCTGTATTGATATAATCATTAATAGCTTGGAGATTTCCTTTTTTTCCAATTTTTACAATAGCATCTATTAAAGAATTATAAATCTCGTTATTTCTAAAATGAAGAACATCCATTAATGGCGATATCACATCACTCACATCCGTTTTTCCTAATAGCATTATCGCTTTATTTTTTGCTTCAATATCAGGATCGCTTAACGCGTCAATGAAAAAAGGTATTGAATCATTTAAATCTCCTTGTCCAACCTTTTCAATTATTTTCTTTCTGACTGATCCATCTTTACAATTTTTATATTGTTCTTTTAAGAATTCAATTCCATCTATCTTATAACAGAATGTCAATAAATCAATTAATTTTAGTCTCAATTGAGGATGCTGATCGTTTAGAAAAATAGTTTTTATATTTTGAAAACGAATTTTTTCAATATCAGCATAAGAGGTTAGAAGATCAATTGCTTTTAATTTATTTTCCATATTTTTGGATGCAGACAATATTGAAAGAAGCATTTCAACAGCTTCATTTTCTTCCATTGTTTTTATCTTTTCTGTTAATAGTTCACTGTCAAAACTCAATTTTAAAACCTTTGGATATTAGAATTTAATGTAAAGTATAGAAAACCAAAAAATCTTTGAAATATTAATAAAAAATTGATTTATTTATTTTTATTCTTTTAAGAAATATCATTAGTAAGGATTTTTATGATAAAATATAATATTAGAGAACCAGCTGATAAAGAAATTTCCAAAAGTATAAACTTGATGTATACTGCTTTTAATAGGACCCCTCCTGAGGATATTAAAGCAGAAGAAAAAATATGGAAAGCTTTAATAGAAGGGGAAATTGGAAAATTCCTTATTTCTGAAGTGAAAGGAAAAATTATTGGCGTGGGGGGGGTTTTTATATTTGAAAAAGTTAGTAGTTTTGGATACATGGCCGTATTGCAAGAATACAGAGGAAAAGGAATAGGAACAGAAATTTTTAGGAATTTATTAGAAATTGCTAATAAAATGAATTGTGAAGCCAAGATTCTTTATGCTTCCAAGTTAGGAGAGCCCATTTATAAAAAGTTTGGGTTTAAAAGAAGATTTTATGGTGAGATGTATCAGTTACCAATACAATCTCAACAATTAGGAATTGCAGATAATGAAGTTAGTATTTTAAATAGAATTCCAGAGTGGGTGTTAACTCTAGATAAAGAATCAATGGGATTTGATAGAACTAATTATTTAAACTTGAGAATTAAATTAGGTGCGAAAATTTTAACTATTGAAAATGAAGGATATGGATTATTAGCGAATAAACGCCTAGGACCATTAATAGCCACGAATTCGAATGTAGCATCACAGATTATTACTAGGGGTATCGAATTAGGAGCTGATCATATGATTATAGCTAATCATCGATATTTTCCGAAAAGGATTTTTAAATTGTTCAATTTAACTGAACTAGAAGATATGACCTGTGTAAAGATGATATTGGGAAAAGAAATTAAAGAAAAATTAGATTTACTATACGCAATAGGTACTTTTGCAAAAGGTTGAGGAAAAAGCAAATTTTTTAAAAATAAAATTAAAAAAAAATTAACCCATCTCTATATCCATTTTCTTACGTTGTTCTAATAGAGCATCTACAACAAACGGATCTGCTAGTTTTTTTATATTTCCAAAATCAGTGGTAGCGGTAATAGCTTTTAATATTCTTCACATTATCTTACCATATTGGATCTAAGGAAAAAAAAATAATGGAAGAGAATTATTTTTAGATGAATTTTAAATTTTAATTTATTTTTATGGGATAATGTCCATATTTCTCAATTGCTTTTGGAATTGCTAAGATATTTGGAATAGGTACTCCCCATGGTAAGCTACAAACAGGGCAACAAATATATCTACCCCCAGGAGCTAAGTTTAAGATGTTTTCTTTTACCTTTTTTTCAACATCAGAAGGAGTTCCTGTGAGCATTTCTCGACTTACGTCAATATTAGCACCTATAATTACAATTTTTGGATATTTCTTTTTAAAATCAATCCAATATTCAATATCTAACGGATGACTACCATTAACGGCAATAAAATTAATTTCTTTAACAACTTCTGTGAAATATGGTGAAGTTCCACAATTATGAAGCATGAAAGGAACATTTATTTTATTCATCATCCTTTTAATGAACTGACCTTCATAGCGCATAGAATCTTGAAAACTCATCATATGACGGTTAAATGCATATCCTGCAATAAAAACATTAGGAGGCATACCCACAATTTCAAGCCAATTCTCATAAATATCCATTTGAGATTCATAAATTTTTTCGCACAGTTTTAATAACAAATCCGGATTTCGGCGCATATCCTTATAGGCTTCTATGCCACGCAACTCCTGGACAACAGACCAAATACTTAAGCTTATTACCTGGGGAAATTTAATTTTTTCATTAATCATTTTTGCAGCTAGTAAGGAGTTTTTCCATAGATTATTCTTACTATGATCTGGAATTTCCAGTTTTTCAATATCTTCTTCCGATTTACAAATCGCTCCTTGATTACACATTGGAGGTTGATAATCAAACCATTTAATTGTATCTAATTTGTTGTTCGCTTCCGCAAATGCTAAAGCTTCGCTTGGTCCTGCGTAGGCACTTGGAACATTTATAGAATCGGTATTTAAAAACTCAAAAGTGGTTATAATAGCATTAGCATAAACCTTTGGGGAACTATATAATTCTTTCACCGTTTTACCAGTTACTCGACAAATCATTTGTTCCCCGGCGAATGCAAGAAAAGGAACTTTATCAACTCTTTTTGATCCAGATATTGTCCTAAATATTCTATTTACAGAAGCAGCCCAATCTTTAGTCAATTTATTCTTACACCTCTTAGATTCAAATTAAATTATTTATTTTTTTAACTCCTTCCCAACCATCTTTGGCAAAGTCATCTGCTCCTATCATTTCACATGATTCTTTTGATAATATCCCACCACCAATGATTATTCGAGACTGTATATTTTCATTCTTAAGTAAATTAACTGTTTCCACCATTTTAGAGATGCTCATTGTCATTAATCCACTCAATCCTATCAGTTTGGGATTTATTTCTTTTGCTTTTCGAAGAAACTTTTCTGGTGGAACATCAGATCCTAAATCAACAACATCAAAACCTTGCCCTTTTAATAGTGAGACTACCAAACTTTTGCCGATATCATGGATATCACCTTCTACTGTTCCAATTAAAATAGTACCTTTAGATTCTATTTCAGATTTTTCATTTAATGAATTCTTTAATATTTCAGTAGCGGCGGTAATGGAATCACCGGTCATTAGCAAATCAGGAAGAAAATATTCACCCTCTTCATATAAATTCCCAGCTTCTTCAGCACCTTTAAGAATTGCTTTATTCAAAATCTCTTTGGCTTGTATTCCCATTTTAATAGAATTATTAACTAAATTAATTGTTTCATGTGGATCTCCTTTCAAAATTGCGTTTTTTAATTTATCTAACAATTCTTCTTCTTTCATAATCAATATAATATTAGTTCAATCCTTTAATTTAAAAATATTATGTTATCTCATAGGTTATAATAAAGAAATGGAATTTACTTTATAATTTTTAAATTGATTTTTAACTACTTTTCAAAACGTTTTTATTCTTTTTTTTAGTTGAATCAATTTCTAATTCAATTATCATGTTTATATTTATGATTAGATTTATCGATATCTAAGTTACAAATAGATATTAAAATAAAAAAAAATTATAAAAAATTAGAAATTTAACCTATTTCTACATCCATCTTTTTACGTTCCTCTAATAAAGATTCTACAACGGAAGGATCAGCTAAAGTAGTCACATTTCCAATATCAGTGCCTGCAGCAATTGCTTTTAAAATTCGCCTCATTATCTTACCACTTCGAGTTTTTGGTAAGTCATCAGCAAATTGAATTACATCTGGTTGGAAAACAGGTCCTATTTCTGTTCTTACATGCATCCTGATTTCATTAGCTAATTTAGCTGATTTTTGGACTCCCTGAATTAAAGTCACAAATGCCCAAATTGCTTGACCTTTGATTTTGTGAGGAAAAGGAGCAACAGCAGCTTCTGCAACATTAGGGTGGCTTACAAGAGCAGACTCGACTTCCATAGTACCTATTCTATGTCCTGACACTTTAATAACATCATCAAGTCTACCTAAAATCCAGTAATATCCATCTTCATCTCGTCGAGCTCCATCACCTGTGTAATAATGCCCAGGATATTTTTCGAGATAAGTTGATTTAAATCTCTCAGTATCACCCCAAACATCGCGTAACATACCCGGCCAACTTTGAGCAATTGCTAAGTATCCACCTTCGTTTGGTTCTGTAATCACTTCACCCTCTAAATCAAAGATCACCGGTTTAATCCCCAAAAATGGTACACAGCAAGATCCCGGTTTTGTAGGAGTTGCAGTAGCTATTGGAGTCATAATAAATCCTCCAGTTTCAGTTTGCCAGTAGGTATCAACAATTGGACAGCGTTCTTTACCTATTACTCGATGATACCAAGTCCAAGCTTCTGGATTTATTGGTTCACCAACAGTTCCAAGCACTTTTAATGAACTTAAGTTATGTTTTTTTACTGGTTCATCACCATATCTCATTAAAGCACGTATTGCAGTGGGTGCTGTATAAAAATGAGTTACTTTATGACGTTCGACAATATCCCAAAATCGATCAACATCTGGATACGTTGGAACACCTTCGAACATTAATGATGTAGCACCATTTACTAATGGCCCATAAACTATGTAAGAATGCCCCGTTATCCATCCAATATCAGCAGTACAATACCAGATATCTTTTTCATGATAATTAAAAACAACTCTGTGAGTAAATGAAGTATATAGTGTATATCCTGCAGTAGTATGTTTTACTCCTTTGGGTTTTCCAGTTGTTCCGCTTGTATATAAAATAAATAATGTATCTTCAGAATCCATAGCTTCGGGTTCACATTCTTCGCTCATACCATCAATAAAGTCATGATACCAAATATCCTTTTCAGTATGGGATATCTCTCTTCCAGAACGTTGTACAACAACAACGTGTTCTATAGTAGGAACATCATTGATAATTTGAACGACATCTTCCATTTTTGGGTAAAATTTCCCAGCTCTTAAGGTTTCATCACTCGTGAATAGTATTCGAGAATTAGAATCTTCAATTCTACCTTTAACAGCTTCTTTCGAGAATCCACCAAATACAATTGAATGAATCACACCTATTCGAGCGCAAGCTAGCATGATGATCGCAAGCTCAGGAATCATAGGTAACCATATAGTCACTCGATCTCCTTTTTTCAATCCTAACTTTTTCATTCTATTAGCAACTTTACTAACTTCTTTCAAAAGGGCTTTATAAGTAAATTTTCTTACATTTCCAGGTTCGTCTGCTTCCCAGATTAGCGCAATTTTATCTCCTTTTCCAGCTTTAACATGCCTATCTAAAGCGTTATAACTTACATTAAGTTTTCCACCAACAAACCATTTACCAGGAAATAGATCAGTTTTTTCCCAAACTTTATCGTAGGGTTTGAACCAATCTATAGATTTTGCTTGTTCATCCCAGAAGCCTTCCATATCTTCTATTGATTGTGTATAAAGTTTTTTATATTCATCCATTGTCATCCCAGTTTTTGCAAATTTAGGATTTAGATCAATGGGATTAAAAATTCGATTTTCCGTTAGAATACTTTCCATTCTTTCTTCTTTAGACATTTTTTCTTCACATTTTTGAATTTCATTAAATTAGAAGTTCATTTAGTATACTTTTAATTTTTATTTAATGATACCATTTAAAATATATCATTTCAAAAGAAATGTTCTAATTCAAAAAAGAGATGAATGAAATTTAAACATTTTATTTATAATTTCAAAAATTATAAATGAGTGAAAATAGAAATATCAGTTTAATTAGATATAAAATTAATGAAAAATAAATTTATATTTGAGTGTGAGCATTCTCAATGGAGTGAATAAATGCAATGGATTTTACTTGGAAAGAAAAGTGGAAGAATAAGGAAATTACTGCCCAACAAGCAATAGGAAAAATTATTTCAGGGAATAGGGTTTTTATAGACTCAGGATGCTCTGAACCTCAGCTCTTAACCTCGGAATTAATAAAAAATTCAGAAAAACTAATAGATACTGAAATTCTCCATTTTTTAACTATAGGTCCTGAAAAATATTTTAAAGATAAAGCAGAGGATCTTTTTAGACATAATGCATTTTTTATAGGGAAGACTCTTCGTGAGGAAATTAATAAGGGACAGGCAGATTATACACCAATATATGCTAGTGAAATTCCTCCATTATTTTTAACTGGTCGGAAGCATATTGATGTCGCTCTCATTCAAGTTTCTCCTCCTGATCCGTACGGTTTTTGTTCTTTAGGAATTAATGTAGACATTGCTAAACCAATAGCACAATCATCTTATATGACTATTGCTGAAATTAATCCCCAGATGCCTCGTACTTTAGGAAATAGTTTTATTCATATGAAAGAAATAGATTATTTTGTATATAATGATACTCCATTGCTAGAGTTTCACTTTGATGAACCCGACGAAATCGCTGTTAGAATATGTAAAAATTTAGCAAATCTAATAGAAAACAAATCAACAATTCATGTAGGTTTTGGAGATCTTCCAAATGCTGCACTAAGGTGTCTAGGAGATAAAAAACATTTAGGAATGCATTCTCACTATATCACAGATAATATAATACCACTTATAGAAGAAGGTGTTTTGACTTGCCGAAAAAAGAATTTCCACATTGAAAAAATTATTACTAGTTTTGCTTTGGGTACAAGAAAATTATATAAATTTGTAGATAACAATCCTTTCATTGAGTTTCATCCATCCGATTATGTATGCAACCCTCGAAATATTGGAATGAATAACAATATGGTTTCTATAAATTCTGCTCGGCAGATTGATTTAACAGGGCAAGTAAATGCCTCAACAGAGGGTTATCGTTTCTATTCCGGACTTGGTGAAACAATTGATTTTATGAGAGGAGCTGCTTTTTCTAAGGGAGGTAAACCAATCATAATTATCCCATCTACTTCACGAGATGGGAAAAAATCACGTATCGTACCTCATTTAGATGAAGGAGCAGGGATAATGTTTCCACGTGGAGATGTACATTATGTAGTGACTGAATGGGGTGTTGCTTATCTGCATGGAAAAAGTATTCGCGAAAGAGTAATCGAACTAATTTGTATAGCCCATCCGAAGTTTAGGCAATTATTGTTAAGTGCTGCTAAAAACTTGAAGTATATTTATTCTGATCAATTATTACCCTGTGATGAGAAAGGTCGTATTTGTATTTATCCTTCAGAATATGAGACTGTTTATACTACAATTGAAAAGGAAAAAGTAAGAATCCGTCCTGTGAAAACTACTGATGAGCCCTTATTAAAAGACTTATATTACTCCTTGAGCGAGAGAGATAGATATTTAAGATTCTTTGAACTAAAAAAAGAGTTCACTCACTCCAAAACTCAATTTGAAGTTAATATTGATTATAACAACATTTTTTCGATTGGTGCCTTTATAGGTGAAATTGGACATCAAAAAATGATTGGAAATGCAACCTACTATTTAAACTCTAAATTAAATATGGGAGAATATAGTTTCATTGTGAGAGAAGATTATAGAGGAAAAGGAATTGGAGCTTTTCTATATCAAGAGATAATTATCATTGCAAAAGAGAAAGGATTAAAAGGATTATATGGAAACATTCATATTCAAAATAAAAGAGCTGTTCGTATTATTCAAACAGGTGGATATACAAAAATAACTCCTCCCGAAGCTGGAGAAAAAGAATTGTTTTATGAAGTTTTTTTTGATAAAGAAGATTCTATGGAATAAATATCCAAAATTTTTATCTTTCTTCTTTAATTATCAAATATGATGATTTATGCGGTTTAAGTTTACAGATTATCATGTTCATACCAAACCTTGGAGTGTAGATGTAGCAGAAGAAGGACCCACTTTTGAAGATTATATAAGAGTTGCTGAAGAACAACAAATTAATGTCTGTTTTCTTGATCATTATGAACTTCATTATGTTGAAAATGATAAGACTAATCCCTTCTATAATGGCAAAATAGATGACTATCTTGAGGAGATTGATATATATAAAGAAACGTATGATTTTATCTTAAGCGGACTTGAAGTTGACTATTATAAGGATAAGGAAATTAAACTAATGGAATTTATGGATGATTATGGGGAGGAATTAGATTTCATTGGAGGATCTATTCATGAGTGGATAATTGGTTATCCCATTACAACAAAAGCTGGATTGACTAAATTATTAGAAAAATTACCGATGAGACAAATTATAGATGATTATTTTGAACTAAGTACTAAAATGATAAATTCACAAATATTCAAAAATATCTGTCATATTGATACTATCTTTCGCTATATTAATAATAATGAATTCATACCTACAGATGATTGTGATATCTCTCATGATCGCGTAATAGATTTAGGTCGTTTATGTATAAAAAATAGAATAAAAATAGAATTAAATCTTTCTGGATTGCGATTTCCAATAAAGAGAACGTTTCCATCTATGGATGTTATGAAGCAGTTAAAGAAAGAAGGAGCAGGATTTTTCGTTGGATCCGATTCACATTCTTTAGACTATTTTAAAGATAAAATCCCCAAATTAATAGATGCCTATAAGTTATTGAACCAAATTTAAAAAAATATAATATTTAATTTATTATGGAATTTAAAGAATTTTCAAATAGAATCGATCAATGGGATCAAAAAATTATTTTAAAATATAATGGTTTAGGTGGTAAACCAATAACCTTCATTTTAAGAGTTTTTTCTTTTTTTGGAAGAGAAACTCTATGGCTTTTTTTAATCGCCTTCTATTTATTTATTTGGTATGATCCTTTTTTATTATCCTATATCTCTGCTATATTTCTTACAGGGTTAATTCTAATTTTACTAATAAAACAAATTGTAAAAAGAAAAAGACCGTTTGAAAGATTTGAAAAAGATAAAATTACTGTTTTTGAGCGAACACCAACCTCAAGAAGTTTTCCATCTTGGCACTCTTATAATGTTATGGCATATGGTTTAATATTTGGATTATTCTTTTTAAAATCACCAATTATAAGTATTTTGGCGTTTTTTTTCGCTGCTTTAGTCTCTTTTTCAAGAATTCAGCTTGGTGTACATTACCCTTCAGATGTCATATTTGGTTGCATCATTGGGATTATAGGCTTTTTAATAACAGTGTTTCTAACCGGTCCACTTATTTTACACACTTTAATTTACTTTGAACAGTTTATTGAATTTGAAATTCAGTATCGACAAATCAATCCAATGTTATTGAATAATATTGGTTATTTAATGCTTTCTTTATGTATATTCCTTATTATATTTTTACTGGCTATTAATAAAACAATTCAAGCCTTATTAAAAAAGAAGAGAGTAAAGGTTTAAAGATCCAATCTACGTCTCTTACCAAATAAATCCTTTAGTTCATTTAATACTTGTAGCCTTGCACTTTCTTGAGGCCTTGCTGAAGGTTGATTTGGGTTGGCAATTTCAATAGGGAACCCACTTTGAGCAATTTGAAATGCTCCTGATTCTATAGCTCTAAGACGATTGTCAAGTTCATTGAGTTGTGTGGAAATACTTTCTGATAGTCGAATAACCGCATTTAATGTTTCTTCTAATGTTTTTCCAAGACCTTCAACTTTCCTAACTGTAGGATCACTCAAAGAATAACTAGCACTCATAAGATTCTTTATGTATTTTGCGAATTGTGGTTCGCGTGAGATCAATGAGTATATTGATGTTAAATAAATCTCCAAATGAAGATCATAATTCTTGGTTTTAAATAGTTCATTAATATTATCCTTTAGAAGTTCTATATTTAAGAGAATTTTAGGGTTATTCTTCAAGTCTGGGTCATATTTATGGATAAAAAGTAATATATACGGATTTTCTTCCAATAAAATTATTGAGTTTATAATTTTCTCAAAATATTCAAGAGCATCATCAAATCTATCTGGATCTTGTACATCTATTACATAAATTAGCAAATCAAGCATCATAAAATATTGCTCTGGATTCTTTAAATACCTCTCCCTATATTCTTCTTGCCCACCTAAATCCCAGATAAATAAGTTTAAATGACTGCTTCCAAATTTCATTCGAACAACTCCTTTCGTGGGATGTGTTGAGATCATATCACTTATTCCTAATCGTCCGCCAAATTTTGATAGTGTTGCTGTTTTTCCAGCATTATCAAGTCCCGCAACAAGTACTTTTTGTGCTGTTTCGTCAATTCCTTCTTTTTCTTCTTTAACACTCACAATAAGTGAGCTGATGGTGATAGTTTTCTTTAATTTTTCTTCAAGAGTGGGGTATTTGACCTTTAATTCCTCAAGTTTTTGTTGTAGACTTGCTGTTAATTCAATTGAATCATCTGTTTCTTCAATTTCAGTTAAGCTTTCAAATGGATCATCTTTATTTAACTTAGAAGCATCTCCAATTGTAGAAATTTCTAGTAGCTGCTTCATTATGGTCGATTCTTCTTTATCTATAAATTTGTATGATAGAATTGGTAATTTTATAATATCATCAACCTTATGTAATTTATCAATTTTCACGGATTCTGGATCCAAGAATTTCGAAAAGACTTTTATAAAACTAGAAGCTTCTGAAGACATACTATTATTAATAGGTTGATTTAATTTTTATTGTTATTTATTAAACTTTTAAGATACTAGTTAAAAAGATTAAGATTTAAATTTTCACAAGTCTACCTTACAAATAGATCAAACTTATATATTTATTAATTTATGTAAATCTAAGCTAAGGAAAAATATTAAAATTCAATAATCATCCTTTTACTTTTTTTTAATAATGCCAGCTCATTTTGAAGATAATGATTTTTTTGAGGATAATGCAGAGGAGGGGCCTTCCTGCTGTGATAATCCAAAAATCAGCGAGGAGGATGGTTTTTATGTTTGTTTAAATTGTGGATTTGTTTATTCCCGGATTCTTGATGATAGTCCTCGTAGAGCCTTTACTCAAGAAGAAATACAAAAAAGAAAGAGTAACGAAAGGGTATACAGCCCAATTGGTCCTAGAACCATTATCAGAGGATCCAGAGATGCCAGAGGCACGTTATTAAGCCCAAAGTATAAATCAAAATTCAATAGACTAGCTAAAATTCATAGATCACTAACTACTAGCTATGAAAGAAATTTATGGATTGCTTTACCAAATTTACAACGTTTACAAAAAAGGTTAGGAATTCCTGATGCGGTTGCGGAGGATGCTTTACGAATTTATACTCAAACAGTAAAAAAAAAGCTAACTATGGGTCGTAGCATTGATACGTTATTATCAGCTTCGATTTTTGCGGCTTTAAGAGTTCATGGAATACCTAGAACCGCCGAAGAAATTACTAAAGTTGCACAAATACCTAAAAAGAAAGTTATAAAAAGTTATAGACTAATTTTAATGGAAGTATTACCTAAATTAAACCTTAAAGTTCAGCATTTCTCAGCTGATCGCTATGTAGATAAATTCAATGAAGAGTTAAAACTTTCTATGAAATGTCGGAATATTGCTGTCAAAATAATCGAGAAAGCAAAAGAAAGTGGATTTAATTCAGCTGGAAAGGACCCTAAGGGAATTGCAGCTGCTGCTATTTATATTGGTTCAAAAATATGTAATGAAAACAGAACGCAGAAGGAAATAAGTAAGCTAGCCCGAGTTACTGAAGTGACCCTTCGTATGCGAGTAAAGGATTTGCAGAAGTATGTAAATATGGTTGATTAAAAGGATTTGTTAATTTTATTTAGAGTTCAAAGTGATTCTTAAGATTTCTCTCATTGTAAATTTTATGGGAAATATGAATTTATTCTTCAATATCTATCAAAAATTTCTCTTCTTCAAATAAGGGAAGGATTTCCAACATTTCTTTAATTTTATGGAGATAATTCTTAAAATTATATAGTTTACTGTCAATTAGAAACAAGATAAGCATTATATAGAATGTTTCTTCAACTACTTTTTTATTAACTCCTAAGCTATTTAAATAATCATTAATATTATTTTTAATTTCACTTATTGAATCTCCTACCTTTAATAGAGCTAAACAATGCAAATTGACCATTAAAGAACTGGTTTCGAGGTCTTTTCTTTTTAAAAGTATATTTGCTAATTCTAAGTATTTAATTGCTGCTTTTTCATATTTTTGTGATTCTAGCATATCTAATATAGGTGAATAGTATCTTTTTCTCATTGGTTTTCTTTTCATAAAGATTCTTTCTTTATCTCTTCTAGCATCTCCTTTTTTAGAGTGGATTTTTCCAAACCTCTGATCCATTTCCACTTGTTTTTTAGATAATTCCCCAACTTCTGCTCGTGATAATATTTCTTTTACTGGTTCTTTTGAAGGTTCTTCATCTTTAACTTTTTCTACTTTTTCTTCTTTTTGATAATCTGCACCTAAATAATCTTCTAATAACTCCAACTCCTCATCAAATAATGGAATACTTTCTAAGAACTTTAAGGATTCTTTGAATTTTTGCTCTTCTTGAAGATTTTTTAAATCATTTATATATTCTATGAGAGTTACTGGAAATGTCTCAGAAAAAGATTTTCCTAAGCCAGATAATATTGTTTTTGTCTCATTCAGTAACTCATTGATATCTCCAAATTTATTTTGTTTCATAAATATTAGAATTGCAACAACTAAGGATACTCCTGCTAGATTATATTTCTTTATTAAACTTAATCGATTAATTGTGCTTTTATATACTTCAAAAGCTTTATCATATTGTTGATTTCTCAAATGAGTTAACCCATTATTAAAGTAACCTCTTTTTAACCCTCTTCTTTCCCTCATTTGATTTTCTTTATCTAACTTCGCTTCTTGTGCTCTTTTTTCAATAATAGAACCTTTTTCTTTTAATACCTCTCCTTTTCGAGTTTCAATAGCTTTTTTAGCTCTAATAGCACTTTGTTCAGCTTCCAATGACTCGATTTTCTTATGTATTTCAATTTTGTATTCTTTATTTTCAATTTTATCATTATAAACTTGAGCTAAATGTAAGTCATTCAGTTCAATGTAAATTTCAGATACTTTCTTGTAGATCTTGTTAAATGTGATATTTATGCTCTCTTCTTTCTCTAAATATGCTGATGCTATATTTAAAACTTTTTTAACAGACATTTCTGCTTTATTAATTGCTGAAAGATCTCCCTCGCTTTCTAATATTCTTAAGGCTTCACTTTTAATTACTTTAATAAAAATTAAACTAATTTCCTTAGATTGATCATAAAGCATTTGATTTCGATAAATTCTAATCGATTTTTCAAATATTTTTTCATTACTTGCAAAATCTTCTACATTTCGAAGATCTTGTAATTTCTGAAAATATCTCGGAAAGATTCTAGTTAAATATTTTTTTTTTATATCCGCTGAGATTTCATTAAAAAAAACAAAAAAACTTTCAAATTCCATACCTTCTAATAATACATCTAATGATTTTGTGAGGATTTGATCCTTTATATCTTCTTTACCAATTTTTTTAAGGTATTCTGCCTGTTTTTTTAAGATGTTTGCTGCTCTAATATAATTGTTTTGCTGAACGTATTCATTTGCTTCTGTTATTTTCTTTGTATTCATTTCTGCTATGAGATCTATTTCAGTTTCGACAAAACTTCTTATTATTGCCACACCCCTATTAATATAATCTTCTACTTCTTTCTTTTTTAATGCTTCATATTTATCTTCAAATTCATCTCTATTTTTTGCTAACTGTTGTTTTAATTTTCTTGAATTTAATTTGTCAATCAAAATAGTTGCTGTTCCAAAATTATTAGCCTCAAAAAACTGGTTAATTAATTCTTCTAAAGTTGAATCTAAATTTGCTTTTTTCACTTTATAGGAGCTCCACATATTTTCAAGCTCATCATATGTATTTTTAGCAGCGTGCTTTTTTTCCTCATTTACCTGTTGTTTAAAAAATGTAATTAATACTTCTGTAAGTTTATTAGTTAATTCTTTTAATTCATCGGAAAGAGCTTCACGTTGATATTTATTGATTGCAAGGTAAAGCTGTTCTCTTGCTGATTCAAAATTATTAATATTTACTAAATAATCAGCAGCAGCACCAATTTTATCTGAGATTTCTTTTAATAAAAGAATAACACCTTGATGTGGTAAACTATCTAAGATCCTTAATGCATCATCAATTCTACAAGCTGAAATCCAAGAATTAATTGCTAATCTAAAAGCCTCATAAATAAATGTTTTATCTAATAATTCGATGCTCGACCATTGAGCTGCTCTCTCGTAGTTTCTTGCAGCTTGTTCAAACTCATTCTTATTAAAGAATAAATTACCTTCTCGTATTATCGCATCCGCATATAATTTTTTAAAATTTATCGCTTTTCTTTTATCTATTTTTTCTAAAATTTTACTCGCTTCTAAATATAGATTCATTTTAGAATATAGATAAGCAGCTTGTTCACTAATTATAAAAAACTCTTCTTTATTGTATATTTCTGCTATGAGTGCTGCTTTTCTAATAGCTTGAGCAGCATAATAATAATTTTGGTTATTAAAATAGATATTGGCCATTTGTATAAATATTGGAAATCTCATCCATGCATTTTCAATATTTAATGGTGTATCGCCGTTAATCATTGCCAAACATAAAGATTGGAGTGCTTGATGAAAATTATTGGGAGCGAGGTTCGCAAATGCCTCCAAACTTGGAAAATTCACCCATATATGTTGTAATAAATCATTCACAGAAACAGGGAGGATTCCGTTCTGATCATAAAACATAACAACTGTAGGGATATCGCGTTTTACTGAAAAGATATCAGGAAGTATCATTTCAAATAGCTCAGATTCTTCCTCGTTTACAGGATTCAAAAAATATATAATCCCGTCTACCATGGGAATTATTTCATCTAAATCTGCAGAGATACTTGTAATTGCATCAATTTCTAAATCGCATATATCATCAAAAACTTTAGTTTCTTTATACCATTTGAAATGTGTTTCTTGGTCTTCCCCGGGCTCACCAAAAGCTCTTGAGACATAAAAATGGATTGTGTCAGTTTCACCCAGAATTAAGATTTTAAAATAATAGGTTGTCATTTAATTAACTTTTATGATTTTTAATTGTTTAATATTTTTTCTTTTTCATTATAAAACTTAAATTATTCATATAAACACATAAAAATAATAGTATAAAACTTATGAAATTCTTTTAAAAGAAATAAACTCTTTTAATTATAATTAATTGAGTGTGCTAATATAAATTTTTTTTCAGACTTAAAAGGAGTATAAACATTGGATTACATTGAAAGGAATTATCAACTTATAAAACAACGAATGATGGAACAAATGGAAAATTCCCTTATTAGAGGAAGAAATCTCGTGGAAACAGAATTAGATACAGGTCTTTTAAACTTCATTATCAAACCAATCGTAAAATCCTTCTACGATTATTGGGCTCAACATGATGCTCGAGATGGCACACTTAAACAGATTAACCTCACATTAGATGCAGGTAAGAAATTATTATTAAAGGGTAATTCTAATGATGTTTTCAATAAAATTCTTAATGAATCTTTTCCTAAATACCTGGAGGCCGATCAAACAACACGCCAATGCTCGAGACAACATAAAAATTATGAAAAATTAAAGCATGTTAGTAAAGAAACATTTATCAATTATTTAAAAGAAGTAGTAAAACTATTAGGGATAACGGATGAAGTAGATAATTATGGAGATTTATGTCGAATAGCATTTCCTTCAAAAGAAATAGCTAAAAAAAATTTAATGAAACAATTAGATTTTACTGATCAAGGTGTTAAAATAGTTGAAAACGATCCATCCATTCTTAAACTCCCCGTTGGGAGAAAGATAATTGTAAAAGCATTAAGGAAAGGTTTTGATCAGACTAGGGAAGAGTTTATTAAAGCACTCAATGAGACATATAACAATAAATAATTAAAATATTAATTTAATGATAGATTTTACAAATAAAGTTTGTAGGTTGTTTTTGATTAAATTTTAGAAATTTAAAATTATTATAATATTAATGAGATTTGGGCTTAATAATGGATTACATAGAAAGAAACTATAAGATCTTAGAGAAAAGGATGATTGAGCAAATGGAGACAAGCCTTAATTATGGAAAAAATCTCATTGATACTGAATTAGATGCTGGCACTTTAAATTTTGTAGTTAAACCAATAATTAAAGCATTTTATAAATACTGGAGCGACAAGGAAGCAACAATTGGTACATTAGAACAAATTCGAGTTACACTTGA
This sequence comes from Promethearchaeia archaeon, assembly GCA_029856155.1. GTDB lineage: Archaea > Asgardarchaeota > Lokiarchaeia > Sigyniarchaeales > SOKP01 > Loki-b32. Next base: position 81,112 of record JAHQWL010000072.1, on the reverse strand, counting down.
TTCCGCGAAAGAATTAGTTCAAAATGGAGAGATCTCAAAAGAGAAATTTGATCATATTGTCAATAAGAATTTTCCTATATATTTAGAAAACGATCAGACAGATCGTCAGTGTAAAAATACTCACCAAAACTATAGAAAATTAAAGGAAGTAACTAAGAAATGCTTTATAACGCAAATAGAAGAAAGTATCCTTTTTCTAAAAGTAACTGATGATGTTAAAGGATACAGTGAGTTATCTAGAGCAACTTTTAAAACAAAAGAAAAAGCATATGAAGCTTTAAAACGTCAGCTTGATTATAATGATGAAGGAATTGCAGTTGTGGAAAAGGATGATACTATTTTAAAGGTGTTCCTAGGAAGGAATATTATCCTGAAAGTACTGCGATTGGGTTTTGAAATGACAAAGAAGAAGTTAATCGAAGACCTTGACGAGATTTTTAATTAAGATCTCTTCACATTTAATATTTGAAAGACACATAAATAAAAAGTATGGGTTTACCTTGACTGAACCTGCTCAGAAAAAGGAGCAAAATAATATTGTACGGGTCATTTTTTTAAATCTTTTAATTATAGCTTTTATTATAATTTCTTATGTGTATATTTCTGAACCCTTTGGCTCCATTTCTACAATTTATATAACGAATCAGGAATTTTCAATACAATTTGGCATAACTCTTCTGATTTTTACATTTTTTTCAATATTAGCAGGTCCAATTCAAGGATTAATATCAGGTTTTCTAGGAGAATTGCTATATCAATTAGCTTTTTATCATACTTTTTATATTGAATGGTGTATTATTATAGGCGCATTAGGGTTTTTATATGGAATCTATAAATATCACCCTTTAAAATATCATGATGGGATTAAAGTATATTATACGTTTATTGCTCTTATCATTGCATCCTTTATAGTCTTTAGTCTCATTATTGTTTTTCAATTTTTCATTTATCCTAATCAAAACACAATCGAAGTTATCGTGATAAATTATGGTTTTAAATTCTTTCTTCAAGCAATTATTTCAGTAATATTTGTAATACCAGTATTTCTCCTCATCTATGATAGAATTCTTGCTAAAGAGGAAAAACATTTGTATTATATGATCTTAACACATCATCCTCTTTCAGCGAGTGATCATACTTTTTATCTCCAATTTGGAAGAACTAAAATATATTTTTGCACAAGATGTTCGGGTGTAATACTTGGGGGATTGTCTGCAATGTTCACGACATATTTAACTGCTAAAATCTTCCAAGTGGAATTTAGTGCAGAAATAGCATTACTTATGTGTATAATCCTGCCAATACCAGGGCTTATAGATTGGGGGACCCAAAGGCTTTTATTAAGAAAAAGTACTACAGGATCGAGGTTATTTACTGGTTTTATAATAGGGTTGGCTTTACATTTTATGAGTTTTACATACAAATATTATTTTTTTACATTATTAATTTTAACAATTTATTTTTCAATTTTTTTTGTTCTTGTATTTTTTGGGCATAAGAAGGAAATGAGATTATGGAAAGAGGAAAATGAGAATTTTCCATCAACAGTAGAAAAGTAAAAAAGAATTATAAAAATATGTCAAACATAATTTTTATTCATGGACTTGAGAGTTCTGGTGAAGGATTTAAGGGACAATTATTAAGGAAAGCATTACCTGGTTGTTTGACTCCAAATTTTACTCCATATACTCCAAAAATTCCAATTATAAATTTATTAAAAGAACGTATGGCGCAATTAATTCCCATTATGAAGGATAAAGCAAATTGGAGTATTATAGCTAGTAGTTTTGGAGCGCTATTAGGAACCCTTTTCACTCTAAAAAATCCATCAAAAGTATCTAAATTAATTCTACTCGCACCTTATTTGTCATGCCAGGAACTAGATCCTAATAAGTATACCCCTGTAGACGTCCCGGTTATAGTTTTTCATGGTAACCAGGATAGAGTCGTTCCAATTAATCTATCTCGGGTTCGTGCTGAAAAATTATTCACAAATCTTGTGTATAATATAGTAGATGATGATCATTCCCTTCAAAAAACAGTTCAAGCTTTAGAGTGGAAAAAAATAATTTATTAATATTTCATTTTCCATTATTTTAAAAATTGGACTCCATTTTTTTTAAAATCAACTTTAAACTTCTTTTTAGTAGGAATAAAAATAGATAAAATTGGTGAATTAAAATTGGATTGGGAGAATTTTTTTGATACTATTGGTTTCTGGTATAATGTATTTGTCGAATGGTATTTAGTACAGCCTATTTATGGGCAAGTTTTAACAATAATTGGACTAATTACTGTGCTGGTATTAGCTATAACTCTTGTATATTACACCATTAAAGGAATAGCATATTTAGTATATTATGTTTTAAAAGGAATATACTATCTTCTTAAAGGTGTCGGATTTGGTTTCTATAAACTATTTGAAGGATTCTACTTCCTAGTTTCTGGTAAAAAAAAGCCCTCCAAACAAAAGGTTGAAGATGTAGATATTCAGAATAATATGACAAATGATAATATTTACATTTTAGAATATTGTAGTGAATGTGGGAGAAAGATCTCTGAAAAAATGAAAATACATTTTGAAAAGAATGGAATGGCTTTTTGTGAGAATTGTGGAAAGCTTCTTACTCTAAGTAACGCCCTTAGGGCTCTATCTGTCTCTCCTTAATTAATTTTTATACGTTTTTAAGCAAAAAACATTAAAGTAAACGATCAAGAATATAATTATATAGGTGTAGTAAAAGTATATGTCAAAGAAGATGTATGTATGTAGGGAATGTAATTATGCGTTTCCTGATGAATTATCCCACTTAATTGAAAGTAACGTTCAAGTTTATTGTGAAAGATGTGGATCTCCCTTTATTTTGGAAGGAGTTGTATTCAAACCAGCTCAAACTCCATATATGAGGAAGAAAAAACCATATCAAGCAATTTCAGAAAAAAAATCATCTAATTTAGAGAAACTAATACAATTTTTAAATAAAATATCCTTTATTCCACTATTTATTTTTACATTTGTTGCTTTTGGATTGATATCTCAAATTGCTATTTATTGGGATGCAGGGATTCTATTTGAACAAATTTCTCAAGGTTTGATGGGGTTATTTCTCTTAATCTATGATAGAGCATATATTTCTCACAAAGTAAAGGAGAAAAAGTATAATGAGATTTTTCTAGACTCATTTGTCTTTGGGATTTTAGGTTGTATCTTATATGGGCTTGGAGTTATAATCCTTATTAAAGGTATCTTTATTATAATCTATGTTATTACAGATTCAAAAAATAAGGACCTTAAAAAATATGATCTTGGTTTACTTGCAAAAAATTCTTTGAATTATTTTTCTGCAAAAGCGGGTTTTTTAATAATTCTATTTGGAATATTTAGAATATATTCAGATGGAATTTATATCCCCAGGATGAGTGATTGGAGAATAATTTTACCGTTTAATATCGAAATTCCGTCAATACTATTATTTTATTTCGGTTTTCTATTAATTGCTTTATCAGTTCTACTTATTGATAGTAGAACAAAAAATGAAATTAAAGAAAAACAACAATTTAAATTTAAAGATTCGGCCAAATTTTTCTTTCTTGGGATTTTTGGTATAATATTTTATGCTGCAGGAATCTTTATCTTACTGAAAGGTGTGTTGTTATTTTTCTTATTTCTTGGAAAACCAAAAGAAAAATCCCGAATAGAATCAACAGTCACAAAACCAGCATATATCGCCCCAACTCCTCCAATTCCGCCCACACCTCCAATTCTCGTGCATAGAAAAATAGAACATCCAGAGAGGGTATCCCTTGAAGAAAAAGAAATTAAAATAAAACTCGTAGAAAAACCGATCGAAACTCAAGCACCAATTAGTCCTGAAGAAGAAAAAATTGGCAGTGAACCAGAAAAAATAGAGGAAATTACTATAAAGGAGCTTGAGGAGATCCCGTTAAAAATAGATAAAGAAGAAAGGGCAAAAAGAGAAATAGAATACAATTTAAAATTGCATGAATCCCTTCTACCAGTAAAGGATGAAAAAGATAAGAAGTTGGTAAAAGAATATTTCTCTAAAATTTTTGTTCTGTTATCCAAAGATTTAAGGAAGCAGATAACAGATTTAAAAGTTTCTAAAAAAGAAAAGAGGGAGTTGTTAGAAGAACTTGCTTTCCTAACAAAAGAGGAACAAGTTAAATATATTGATGCAATTGTAAGACTTTATAGAGAAATACCTAAAAAATTAATCAATAGAATTCGAAAACTTCAAAATGTTAAACCTAAACATTATGATAAGATTGTAGAACAATTAAAATATATGGATGTTGAAGAACAAATAAAATTTGTTCAATTTTTAGAGGAAAACGCCTAAATATGTCGCTTGAAAGAAGAAGAGAACCCAAACGAGGCAAGGAAGAAGAAAATCTACAGGATAGTTCATATAGGCGCCTTGATTTTAGACCTTTACAAGAAGTGGAGAAAGAAGAAGAAAAACAAGAAGAAATTGTTGATGAACTTAACGAAATTGAAAAAGATGTATTAGATATTGCTACGGATATATTGAAATTAAAGCGATATGAAAGTGAATTTGAAATTGAATCAGAAAGTCAAATCCAAAAGTATCCAATAATCGAAAAATTATATGCTAAATGCATCGCAAAATTATCATACAGAAAAGGTTATAGCAAGGAAGAAATTTTTATTGCTATTCGAAGTTTAGAAGAGAAAAATTGGATTGTAACCAATGAAAGACGTACTAAATTAGAGATACTTACTAATGAAAGACTGGTAAAAATACTTGATTTCATAAAAGAAAATCCAGGGATTCATGCTAGAGATGAAAAAATCGAAGAAGAATTAGATATTACTAGAACCCCATTTTTAAAACATGTGATGACTCTTGAACGTTTTAAGTTAATAAGATCCAAGAAAATTGGGAAATCTCTTCATTATTTTCTTCGTGATGTGCCAGAGGATTATGATAAATACAAAATTATCTTTTTAAATCCCTTGATTCCTAAACTATTAGAACAGATATTTAAGGATGAATTAGTAACTGTCTCAAAAATGGCTGAAATCCTTGATATGTATTCAGGAACAATTTTATATCACATTAAAAAATTAAAAGAACTTAATCTTGTAAAATCTACTAAAAACCAGTCAGGTAAGAAAATTCATTTAGTTAATATTGAGCTCCTTAAATTATATAATGAATTTTTTGATGAACCTGATTTTAGCTCACTCCTAAAAGGACTTTAAGTAAATTTTAGTTTCTTTTATCGGTATTAAATTTCTTTCTTAACACTAGATAAGAGTTGGATTAATAATTTAATCGCATTATCAATTCCATTCTCCATATTCGGATGAATCTCATTCGAATTTAGTAAATCATACTTTGGATGCCCCGGTAAATCCGAAACAGAGAGAATGGATACTGTTTTTAAATTGTAAATCTTCCCTAATAAAAATAATATAGATGATTCCATATCAATAGTATGTACATTAATCGAAGTTAGAGCCCTTATGAAATCTAAACTTTCACAAAATAGAGCATCAGTGGTCCATAAATTAGTTTCCTTAAAGTTATTTGGAAAAAGTTCGGTAGCTTTGCTTGAAAACAATTCTCTTAGTTTCTCATTAGGTTTAGATATAAAAATAGTTTGATTTCCTGTGAATAAGTTTTGAAATTTTCCCATTGGATTAGAAATGGACTCTAATTCATTTACTAAAGAAGGGTGTTCTCTAATATATTGAGGACTTGTTCCTTCATCACAAAAAGCTAATTTTGGGATTATAATGTCTCCAATATTAATTGGTACATTTTCATTTTCAATTCCTCCACATACATCAATTCGTATAATAACCTTAGTTTTACAACGTCTTAAGGACTCTACCGCCATTGCACAATTAGGTGATCCAACTAAAGAACGAACAATACTGACTTTAACATTATTTAGCTCTCCGTTATATACTCTTCCATAAATCCTTTTATTCTCTAATTTCTTCAATAATTTTTTCATTACAATTTTAATAGCTGGGAGTATTACTATTTCATTTACATTTGAAGGGCTAGTTTCTAGTATCATTCGAACGATTTTCTCATCAACATCAATAAATTTTAAGCCTAAATTTAACAACTCGCTTTTCATTCTATTTAGCATTTTGAACCATTTTTTAATTTATCTTAATTAACTAAAACCATAATTTTAGTTATATTCTATAAGTACTGCAATAATTATTTAAGTACTTATAATTTTAAAGAATATTATTTAATATCTTAATAAGATACAATTATTTATATAAACTAGTGAGAATTTCTTGGTTAAAGTGGTTCCTTAATGAAAAATAGATTTATCGTTGAAAACAAAATCACAAATGAATTTGTAGAAAACTACACTAAAACTACTTATAGAATCGTTGGAGAAAATAAACATTCTTCTATTAAACCTTGTCATTGGCTTGAGCAAAGACTTTCAACTGGAAGAAATAATCGTAATTGCTATAAGGGTGTATTTGGAATAGAAAGCCATAGGTGCATGCAAAATACCCCTTCACTACCCTTTTGTAACCATCAATGTGTTTTTTGTTGGAGGGATATAGAGTCTGGATCACTAGGGAGTGAATTTATTGTTGAACCTGATAACCCTAAATTACTTATCGATGAAATGCTGCGACATCATAAAGACATCATTAAGAATCACTTACCTCTGAGACGATACCTTGATAATTATGAAATAATGATTGACATCCTCTATTATATGCTTTTAAATAGTCAACGAATCCACAGTGTAAATTCCATTGCAAATAGTATTCACATTTCGAAAAATAAAATTGAACGGGCAGTCACTCTTCTAAAGAATCAAAAATTTATTAAATCAACTGATCGCCTATTCAATAAGTTTAGATTAGATGATGATATTAATTGTTGCATTGGCTCCAGAGAAGAGTTAGAAGTTTTAATTAATAGAGAATTGACATCACCTGATGAAATAATGCAAGCTCATAATGAAGCAATGACACCAAATCATGCAGCTATTTCTCTAGATGGAGAACCACTTCTATATCCAAGAATTTCTGAATTTGTTCATGAATTTAAAAGTCGTAATATGACGACATTTATTGTCACTAATGGAACTCTAACAGAAAAGATTGAAAAGTTGGAACATTTACCTACGCAGTTATATATTACATTAGCTGCTCCAAACGAACAAATTTATAAGACTACTTGTCGTCCAATGATTAGAAATGGTTGGAATCAAGTATTAAATAGTTTAGATTTGGTAGAATCTTTATCTTGTAGAACTCTAGTCAGGTTGACTGCAGTAAAAAACTTGAACATAGAAGATAAGTATATAACTGAATATGCTAAAATAATTGAAAAAACAAATCCGAATTTTTTTGAAATTAAAGGATTTACATTACAAGCAAAAGCTTTATTGATAAACGAAAGACTGAAAAGTAAAAATCAAGTTAAAGATTACTTTCCTGATTATGATTATTTAGAAGATTTTGCCTTAAAATTCGAAAAAGTTAGCGGATTTCCGTTAATTTATAAAAATGAAACAAGCAGAGATTTCTTATTTACAGTAAATTGGGATCCTGATAAGGATCCAAAAATAACTCCCACTGAATAGTCCCGTTTAATATTATTTTCTCTTTATATTAAATTATCCCTTCGTAATTGCGCGTTTTATCATTTCATTATATTGTTCTTTAAAATCATCAATACTTTCTACCATTTCCTTAAATAGTTCTAACCATTTTATCTCTGCTTCATTATGAAGCCTCCAGTGTTTCAAAGGTAGTATATAGAAAGGACTTAATTCATAAAGAAAATGAGATTTAACAAATTGCTCCCCATCATCGGCGATCTTTAACATTTTTTGTCTTTCTTTAATTTGATTATCAATAGAATCCAATATGAATTGTTTTCCCTTAAACATACCAAATAGAATAATAAAAGGTGTTGAAGCATCAATATCGAAATACATTTCCTGGGGATAATTAAGGAAATAAGAAATTTGTTCTTGGAATTCATGCTTGCCTTTATTCAACATTTTATAGGTTATTTGCTCAGGTCGATTACCTTTTTGTTTAGAACCTACTTCTTTGATAAGATCATCATCTTCTAGATTTTTTAATGCATAATAGAATGATGCTTTTGTAGCTTTGATATAATGATCATATCGCCATTCTTTTGCTAATGAAATTAACTCATAACCGCTCATGGGTCTTGGAATTGTATTCATTACACCTAATATAAATGTTTTAAGGGGAGTATATCTCTTTTTCGGCATGAATTTTATTCATATCTTAGACAGGAAATACTAAATTTAATGTTAAATATTATGGTTAACTTTGAATGATTAAGTTTAAATATTCAAACTTAATTATATCTAGTAACTTTAAATATTTAAGATTTTAGGTGAAACTTTAGGAATGTTAGAGAATGATTTAATTTCTAATAAAAAAAGAAATTTACTAAGTAATTAATATTTTGAAGAGAATAATCTAGGGGGTCACTTGAAATATGGAGAAAAATCAGGATATTATTAAGGAAAAGAAGAAAAAAGTTAGAATTACAGATGTAATATTTACATCAATATTTACATTGTCATTTATAATTCAAATAATCTTAATGTTCCTATTCTTTAATGAATTAAATATAATCATTTTAGTATATATAGGATATGTAATTTGGGTATTTAGTCTATATTTTGGTTTGATTTCTTTTTGGACTTTTAAGAAAAGAGGGGGTGTAGAAAAGGGTAAAAGCTATATGCATACGACAAAGGTAGTAGAAAGAGGTCCATATGCTATTATCCGTCATCCACAATATTTAGGAGGTATATTATTTAGTACAAGTATTACATTCTGGACTCAAATATGGTTGAGCTTAATTCTTAGCATCATTATTATAATTTTAACATATCAATGGACATTCGTAGAGGATAAAAATCTTATTGATAAATTTGGTGAAGATTACAAGAGATATAAACAAAAAGTCCCTAGATTAAATTTAATATTAGGATTAATTAAATATATAAAACACAAATAGAAATATTACGTTAATAAGGAAGAAGAAATCTATAATAATTCAAGAACAAATGTGAATCCTAGGGACATTTTTTCATAAAATTATTTAAAGATTTTTGAATTATGCTTTTTAATTTTATGATATTTATCTTTTTTAAAGCTGAAAATTCCAAATATGGTATTTCTGAATTTTTTTCAACACTATAATCATTCAATTTAATCAGATCTAAACCGTATTCTTTTGCTGATTCAATAAACAAGTTAATTTTTTCTTTTTTATTCAGATTAGAAATTTTATCAATTTTATTAAAAATTATGAGAAAAGGGATTTTAAACTCGCTTAAAAATTGAATTAATTCAAAACTTAATGGTATAGTTCTCTTATTTTGAATGTAATACTTCTCTATTTCATCTTCGATTCTTAAAATATTTATTACTACTAACCCGAAAAAATATTCCTCATAGTGTTTTTCGATATGAACAACAATTTGTTTTTTAATATGGGCTCCTCGTCTACGGCTGGAGTGACTTACATATCCAAATCCTGGAAGATCAACTATTTTATAGGGTAAACTATTTTGAGTAATTGGTTTTATCAATAGCGTACTACCCGGAGATTTTCCAATTTTACCCTTAAATTTTCTAGGATTTGGCATCAGTAATCTAGTTATTGAGCTTTTTCCTACATTTGAATTTCCAATAATTAAAAGTAAAGGCTTTTGATTCATTTTATCTCTTATTTAAATCAAAATTTAAATATCAAGAAAATCCTCATTAAGAAAATCCTTAAACATTCTTTTTTTCTCTTCGGGTTTAATAACTGGTCTTGTACTTATAGGTTCTCCCGATTCCTCTAAAAGTTCTTTCAGAGTGCTAATATTTATATTTATTTTAAGCGTTCCATTTCTAAGAAATCGTACTACTTGTTTATCATTATAATTTAATCTTAATATATACCCTAATCCAAAATAAAATTGATGTTCTGGTATTGGATCAATGGGACTTTTACTTGTTACTTCTTTTAAAACATCATATAATAAAGATTTCGAAGCAGTATGGTCTTCAACATTAAACACTAAATAATAGAGGGCATGATACCAAATCTTATCACGTTTTTCTTTAATATAATCTAAAAACATTTCTGGAGTTATAACTTCCTCTACTTCTGCTTCTTTTCTTTTTAAGAGTTCTTCTTTTATTCGTTGCTGCAATTCACTTGAAATTGCTGGTGTTGATTGAATTTCACCTTCTTTATCACCTAAAACTTCAACTTCCTCATGTTTTACAGTTTCTATGGCTTCTTTCATTTCTCTTAATTCATCAAAATCAATTTCATCCATATCAGAAAAATCTGAAACCATTATCTCTTTTAATTCTTGTTCTTCTTTAATTTCATCAAAGATTTCTCCGTCTTCCGAGCTTTCTTCACTAATTAAGTCATTTTCAGGTAATTCTTCACCTTCCTTAACCTTCTCAATTGCATCTTGGATTTCTTGAAGTTCTTCCATGTCTAAATCTTCAATATCTGAAAAGTCAGTTTCCAACGCTTTCATATCTCTAAGATACGCTTCTAAATCATCATCTTCCACTTCATTTTCATCCATTCCTAATTCTTCGCTTTTTTCTTCTTGGTTTTCGTTCATTTTTAACTAAAATGAGATATTAAATAAAATTTTTAATAGTTATATAATTAAATTATTGATATTCGTATAATTATAAATTGTTCTAAATATTAATAGACTTTAGTATGGAAAAAATTAATTTGGGAAAATATAAAGGGATTATCTTTGATATGGATGGTGTTATTTATGATATTTCTGAAGCAATTAAAAAGGCAGTTAATGATTCAGTAGAAAAGTATGATATGAACGTCAACCCAGATGATGTCATGGAAGAAATAGCCCTACTAATTGAAGAAATCCAAAATTATCCCGTACCTAAAATCCTTCTAAATTCATACGATTTATTAAAAGTGAAATTTTTAGAAGGACTTAGTTTCTTTAAGAAACTTCGAATCGCAATCTTTATGTTTAACCAATTTAATAAATATAAAGAAGCAGAATCTACAATTTTCAAAGGTATTGATGCATTAATTTCGAAATTGGCTAAACATGTGAAATTAGCAATTTTGACAAATAATAAAAGTCAATATGCCGAAGAGGTTCTAGAAAAATTTAACCTTTCGGAATATTTTAAAACTATTATCGGTTTTAACGATGTTACAGAAGTTAAACCTAGTCCTGAAGGAATAATAAAAATTCTTAATAAATGGAATCTAAAACCTTCAGAAGCAATTTTTATTGGTGATATGACAACTGATATCGAAGCAGGTAAGGCAGCAAAAGTTTCAATTATTTGTGTCGCAAGTGGACTAGCTCAAAAAGAAACTTTGAAAAAGCATAACCCCGATATCTTAGTAGAGAATACCGAACAGTTGATTAAACTCTTTAACATCTAATTAAGAAACTTAGATGATTTGAAGCCTTTATTCATTTTAAGCTTTTTTAAAGTAGTAATCGTTTTATTATATTACCTAATAATTGACGTTTTAGCAAGGCTTAAAAAATCATATTTATACTATTAAGAAAAAAAGAAAAAAAAATAATGGTAAATAATGAGCGATAAAGCTTTTGGTTTTAAAATAACCGTTGTTGGTGATGGTGCTGTCGGGAAAACTTCGCTAATTAAAAGATATACAACAAATACATTTGAAAGAGATTATATTTCTACATTAGGTATGCAATTTTCGAGATATGAAGAAAAAATACAGATCGAAATGGTTGAATTATTTTTATGGGATTTAGCGGGCCAAGAATCATTTATATCCTTACGTGAAAAATTTTATCTAGGAAGTAGTGGAGCTATTATTGTATTTTCTCTTGCTCCCGAAGAAATTGAGACTTATCATAATATTCATAAGTGGTTATCAAACATAAAAGACACCTGTGGGAGAATACCCATAGTATTACTTGGAAATAAAGCGGATTTAGTTGATCAAAATGCATTAGAGACTAGTCCAAATTATAAAACTTCAGATATTCATGTTCAGCAATTTGCCCAAGATCATAACATTATGGAATACTACAGAACAAGTGCTTTAACGCGTCAAGGGGTAAAAGATGCCTTTCAGAGTTAAGTTAAGAAATTATATCAACGAGCAACTCTATGAAAATTACTATATATTTTTATCATATTTACTAAAATAAAGAATTAATAATAATCAAATTCTTATTTTTGCATACACTATGTTATCAATATCCTATTATACGAATTAATTTCTAGATTCAGACTAAAAATTCTTTTAAAATATAGAGATAACATAAATATTTTAATTTTAGATACTTGATATGATTGATAATAATTTGAATGGGATATTCTATTGTAAAAATTTAAAATATCTGACCATTACTATATAAAAAAGGGATATTAAATTTAGATGGATGGTTTAATCAAATGAGTGCTGACGAGAAAGGATATGGATTTAAAATCACAGTTGTAGGGGATGGAGCAGTTGGTAAAACCTCATTAATTAAAAGATATACTCAAGGGTCTTTTCAAAAGGAGTATATAGCAACTTTAGGTACACAATTCTCTAAATATGAAGAAAATGTTGATGGAGAAAAAGTTGAATTGTATCTTTGGGACATTGCAGGTCAAGATCAGTTTCAAGCATTACGTCAAAGGTTCTATACAGGGAGTAGTGGGGCCATAATTGTCTTTTCTCACGCTCCAGAACAAGTTCAGAGTTATGACCATGTTGCTCGATGGCTTGATGATCTAAAAAAGCATTGTGGAAATATTCCAATGGTTTTATTTGGAAATAAAGTAGATTTAGTTGCTGCGGCAGCTTTAAGCTCAAATCCGGGTTTATCTACTTCTGATGTAAATGTGGAACAATATACGAAGGATAATAGATTTGTTGGGTATTATAAAACGAGTGCATTGACAGGGCAAGGAGTGACTGATGCCTTTAAGGTACTTGTCAAGAAGTTATATACAATTGCTAAAATTTCAGACTTTTCTTAATCTTAACTTAAACCGCTCTATCACTCTTGTTGTCGGTTTTTTTCGCATGATTTTTTATTATACTTTTTCTTTGAAACACTCTCTTTGACATTAAGCTATTTATATTAAGATGGAAAAAAAAAGGTGGATGATCTTTTAATTAGTGATACTGACAATATTCTAGGAAAGAGGATTATCAAAAAAATAGGGAGGGTAAAAATCGAACATGATGCTCCATCCGGTTTTCAAAAACATGCATAATGAGCCTTTTATATTCCAAATAAATTGAAGAAAATTGTATGAAAGTTAGGGCCTAATACTATCACTGGTGCTCGATTTGCATTTATAGGTGAATTTCAATTTTACAGTGGAATAGTGGTCATTATAGAGGATAAAGTTTGAATTTTGAATCTGATTATAAACAATTAATAGAACTTATTTATAATTTAATAAAAAAATAACAATAGAAAAAAGAATTTAGGTTCTTTTGTAAATAAATCGCTCCCAACTCTTTCTGGAAGGCATTTCTTCAGGCATTCCCTTTCTTCTACGAATTTCCATAATAAGATCTTCTTCTAAAGAGGGAGGAACCTTTTCAAATCCCTTGAATTCATATCCGAAAAATGCCCTTCCTTGAGTTGAACCTCTAATATCGTCTGCAATTCCAATTGTTTCAGCAGCAGGAATTTGCCCTTGAATTCTTACATATTCTCCTTCAGGGATGACATTAGTAATTCGACCTCTTCGCTTAGTTATGACTGCTGTTACACCTCCTTCACTTCCTTGGGGTGTTTTTATGTCGATCTTCTGAATCGGTTCAAAGAGATGAGGTTTTGCGTCTAACATAGCTAAGGACATCGCTGAAAACGCCATTCCTGCAATCTGTCCATAGGACGTATGTCTCGGATCTTCATGGATTGTCATATCTGTAAATACTACTTTAATTCCAGTAGCAGGTTCTTTTGCAATAATACAATCTCCAAGCCAATCCCTAAAAGCAGCACTCAAATAGGATTTAACACGGTCAAATCTCTGTAATCCACTAGTACCGTTTACAAGAGCACTTCCATGATATACATCGACGATACGTCTTGCTTCTTTTGCATCCCATCCCGCTTCTTCCCTAAGTATTGTTGCTCTATCTTTATCATTTTGTAAATCATTTACTTTACCAGTTTCAATTAATCTTTCAGTTGTTTCATCCAGTGGTTCAATATACAATAATATCCGATTGTGAGTGTTTGCAGATTTAGTATAATAATCTGGACTCTTTTGTGTTATTTTTTCTCGATAAACGATAATTGGTTCTCCAATATTAATTTGAACTTGATTATTAATTCTCTTGACAAGGATCTCGATTTGGAGGGGATCTATCCCTGAAAGGATAAATTCACCCGACTCTTGATCCCTCCTATATTCTGCAGTAGGATCAGCTTTTAACCATTTGCTTACAATATCATCCAATTTATCAATTTCATGTGGATCCTTCGGTTTTATACTTCTTGAGACAACAGCTTCACAAGCATAATGAATTTTTTCAAAAGAGGGTAATCTCTTCTTTTCTTCTTTATCTTTAGGGACATCATTGGATAACATAAAAGTCTCGCCAGAAGGACAAATAAAACCAAATAATGCAAATAGATTTCCTGCTGGAATTTTAGGAATATCTAAAATGTCGGTGATTTCCATAACACCTAACCTTTTCACTCGATTGCTTGAATCACTATTTATTAGGTAAATTGAATCAGTTTGATCAAATGTACCCGAAAAAACACGACCTATAAGGGTAGGTTGATAATTTCTTTTAGGATCAAGGAAAATTTTAGTAATCATTCCATATAGGGGACCATTTGGATCGCTTTTTTGAAGTGCTTGTCCTAGCTCTGATTTTAAATCCCCTCCCCATATATGAGGGATTCTATAATTAGAAGCGGTAATAGGATCCGGAAGATGATCAACTATCATTCTTAACATTGGCTCATCTAAGGGTAAGTTATCCCTTAACCATTGTATATCTCCCTCATTATATTTAGCAAAAACATCTTGAGGTTTTAGCCCCTTCTCCAATAAAATCTCATACGTAAACCCCCAACCATGCTTTGCGGAACCTATCGCTACGGAGTTCTTTGCAAAATCAATTGTCCAGTCTGATCCCTCGGGTCTGACCCTTCTAATTAACTCATTGACTTCTCGTGTAATTTTATCGATTTTTGCAAAAGTATCTTGGGGACTTAATTTTAATTCGCTGATTAATCTATCAACTTTATTGATAAAAAGAACAGGTTTACAGTATTCTTCACCAACGGATAACCTAATATTCGTTTCAGTTTGAGTCATAACTCCCTCAAGAGCATCTACTAATATTATTGCTCCATCACTTCCTCTCAATGCTCTTGAGACCTCTCCTGTAAAAGAGATATGACCTGGAGTATCATTGAGCTGAATAATATATGGTTCATCATCATCTGTTTTTCTCGGATCTTGGAACGCAAGTAATACTACAGAGGTAAAAATGGTAATTCCTCTTTCTTGTTCTTCATCGTCTGAATCGGTCATCTGAAGTTGACCTGCATCTTCAGGCCTCATAAGTCCAGCTCTACGAAGCAGGTAGTCTGTAGCAGTGGTTTTACCGTGATCAATGTGAGCTGTGATACTGAATATCCTTTTCTTTTCATAAGAGCCAGAAGTAACCAGTTTAGCGATTTCGTCTGGGTTTTTCACTTTAACCATTAATTGTTCACATCTTACTAATTATAATTAATTCTTATGTTATAGTTAAAGAAATGAATACGAGAAATCATAAAAATTTTATGAATTTCAGCAATAAAACAACAGTTCTATAATTTTTCACTATTGCTGCAAAATTTATAATATCTTGCGCTTTTAGTATATCAATTTCTAGAAGTGAGTAACATCAGTTAATGATTCAGATTTACAATTCATCCGGATCTAAAGTTCCAAAAATAGAAAAACTTTTCTTCTTTTTGAGGTGGATTTAATAGTTGTTCATTCAGAGGTTTTAATGAGGAGATTTCTTTAGGTTTAGGGGGCAAGGGTTCTTTCAACTCTATTTTTTTAGGAGGTCCAATTTTCGGGATTAATTTTTTATTAATTGTTAAATCTTTTTCTTCTGATTTTTGAGTCTCAAATTTTTCTATTTTTTCTATAGCTTTAGTTAAGGATTTTCCAAAGTTATGCATTTTGTCGGCTGTAACTTTCAAGAAACCAGCAATTTCTTTTAAAACACTTAAATTTTCAGGATCTATAACAGAGACCATTTACTTTACACCAATTTTCAATTAGATCTTAAAATTATACTAATTAAATTAAGAATCTGCATCTATAAATTAATTTTTAAAATTATAAATACAAAGGTAAAATCATATTTTTTAATATATATATTGCTTTTTTTCCTGAAGAACTTAACGTGTGAAATGCAGATGAGATATTAGATATCTTAAAATTATCAGGAATTTTATTTTTAACAAAATTCTTTAGAAAAACAGAAAATTCGATAAATTCTCTAGTAGTTTCTACCCATAAATAACCTTCTTTTTCAAAATATTCTGGATTTTTTTTCTTAAAATTAACAACGTGTTTTTCTTCTGTAATGGGTGGTCCTTTACGAATATAAGTTTCGGAGATTTTAGGTTTTTCGCAATAGATAGCCACATTGTATTGATCATTCTCTTCTTCGAAATAGACTTCATAAATTATCTTTCCAAAGCGTTCAACATGTGAAAATTCTTTCTCTCCATTTGCTTTAAGACTTTCGCTTAGAGAGTATAATTTATCTCTATTAATTGTATAATGAATTTCTTTGTTAATATTTTGTAATTCAACGATATATATAAGTAAGAGTAGAGGATCTCGTTTATTAGATAAATCTGCTTTTGGAATTGGTTTAATTTTAAAAAATTCTAAATTTGGCTTTTTTAGAAATTCACCAATTTTATAATTACAATATTTATATGCTCTTTCAGATATCGCCGAAGCAACATTTCGATTTCTATCGATGGGATCTATGATAATAAGATATTCATTCTGAAAGTGGGTAACATTACTTAATTCTTCCTCAGTTCTTTTAAAATAATCAAGTGGATTTGAATTTAATTTATTAAAATTTTTAAAGAGATTGATTAGGTTTTTAAAATAATAAATTAATAGTTCTGCGCTATAACCTATGAATCCTACCTTTCCTACTGGGCTCTTATCACCATAACAATAACAAGATTTAAAGAACTGCTTTAAAAGCCTTACTTCATTTTTCTGGGTAGAATTTAACTCATCTCTAACAAAACAGCCATGTAATGGAGATCTATCAACCGCAGTAATAGGACCATTCTTATTAATGTATTCCAAATCTAACTCAAAATACATAACAATATCGATCTTGACTTTTATATCATCTAAAAGATAATTTACAGTAATATATGGATGTTCAGCATATAAAAGACGTGGTTTATAAAATTCGTGTAAGGTTAAACTTGGAAGAATCCAATTATTACACAACTTTAAAAAATCTTTTTTGGATTCCTTTTTTAATTTATTTTTGCTTAGACCTTTATAATTTGGTTTATATTGGTTGTAATCTAAACCTATGAAAAGATCAATATCGAAATCATCTTTTAATTGTGTTTGTTTGATTCCAGTTGAACCTTGAGGTTCTATTGTTGTATATTTAATTTGTAATTCATTTGCTTTATTAGTTAATAGATTTTTTAATTTTTCAGTTATACCATTAATTAAAGCTATTTCTTTTTGAGTTGGAATAATTTCCTTTAACACTTCGAAAAAGATTTCATTAATTGAGGACATAAAATTGTCTACATTCCCCACCAGGGATGGTTTATTTTTCGCATCAAATCAATAAAATCTTTTAAGGCTTGTTTTTGATCTAAAGTTAATTCATCAATAAATCTTCCCATTAATTGCCTAACATGAGATTCTGGAATATTGACATGAAGAGTTTCATCTTTTTCTAAATCTCGTCCTATCTCAATGCCACGGATAGAAATTGCGACTTCTGAATCTTTAGGGGCTTTCTCAATTGTTTGACCTTTATCTTGAATTTGATGTACCCTTCTGATTCTTTTGCCTTTGTCTGTAATTAGTGGGACTTTAGGATATAATGTTCCTGCCTCAATACGTACTCCAAATACTGCGGGATCTGAATTTCGAAATATAAATTCCGGAAACATTTTCATCTTAGCCGGCAAAATTAGTTCACTTAACCCTTTAGCAGTATCTTCTGCTTTTCTTGTTTCTGCATACTCAATATATTCTTCTAGTAAACGATATATAACATTATTTGTAAAAATTCTTATATTATCATTAATTGCTTGTTCATTAGCTTCAGGTAATATTGGAACATTAAAACCTAAGACTGCGGCGGAATATGGGTCCAATTGTTTGACGATGTTAGCATTAATTATATCTTCTTTTTTTATTGGTCCAACATCTGCAATACTGATTTTTACACCACTTTTTGTAAAGTGGTTTTCGAGGGCTTCAAGAGAACCTAAAGTATCTGCTTTTAAGACTACCCCCGCTTTATCAGTTTTTATCCTAATACTTTCTACTTCAGATTCAATTTCCTTAAATACTGATTCTACTTCTGAAGTATCTGTAATACCTCTGAATGGAGACCCTGCTACCACATCCTCAATATTTGGAGCAAGGATTTTAATACCAGCTGCAGCACTAATCACATCAACAGAATCAAATTTTTGTCTAGGGTCTCGTATTTCATCTAAGGGTTTTGGAATTAATAAAGCTCTTGCTTTCGATTTAATAGGTTTTTCTAACCCTCCTACTATAAATTCATCTCCTTTATGAATTATGCCATCATATATAAGAACATCCATGGTCTTTCCTTGCCCTTTTTCCTTTTTAACTTCAAGCACAACACCTTTAGCAGCCCCCTCAGAGAATCGAAGATTTGTGGTTAAATATTGCTGAACTAATCCCATCAAGATCATTAATAGTGTTGAAATACCCTCTCCTGTTTTACCACTTGTCGGTATAATTGCAATTTTCTTAGTAAAATCTTTTATTTTATCATAGCGATCGATTCCTTTGAACCCTTCTTCTAAGAAATTTCCTATTATTTGCAATATCTTCTCATCCAAGAAATCTTTAACATGAGGCTTTTGAGAATTATAAGAATCTAAAAAATCAGCATCTTTAGTCGATTTCCATCCAGAAATTCTATCTATTTTATTGGCTGCAATCACGAAGGGTGTTTTTCTCTCTTTTAAAATACGCACAGATTCCCACGTTATAGGCATAGTACCAGCAGTGACATCTATTACTAAAATTGCGATATCAGCAACAGCACCACCTCTTCTTCGGAGGTTCAAGAAAGCAGCATGACCTGGTGTATCTATAACTAATATCCCTGGAAGTTTAATTTCTTTTTCAGCGAATTCTTGTCTAGATTTTCTTAAAAATTCTCTAATGTCTTTAGTTGGAAAATAAGAAGCACCTATATGTTGAGTAATTCCTGCTGCTTCTCTTTGTTGTACAACTGTACCTCTTATATAATCTAGTATAGTGGTTTTTCCGTGGTCTATATGACCAAGAATACAAACAATTGGAGCTCGAATAATCTTACTATCAACTTCAGTCATTTTATATCACGAATTTCACTTAGAAATTTAAATCCATCTGATAATTACTATTAATATAAAATTATATTCCTTTGGTTTAGAATTTTATTTTAAAATTATAGTAATATTTGAATTCAAAAGAGGAATTAATTATTATTAAGATATTTTTTTAAATATTTAGCTGTGAAAGATGAATTATTGCTTATTATTTCTTCTGGAGTTCCTTTTACTATAACATTTCCTCCTTTCTCTCCTCCTTCAGGTCCAAGATCAATAATATAATCAACTGACTTTATAATATCCATGTTATGTTCAATAATAATAGCAGTATTTCCTTTATTTACAAGTTTTTGAAGTACTTTAAGCAAGAAATTTATGTCATAAGAAGATAAACCCGTAGTTGGTTCATCTAAGATATAAAGGGTGTTTCCCGTGCTTGTTTTTCTCAATTCCCTCGCAATCTTTAAGCGTTGAGATTCTCCTCCACTTAAAGTTGTAGACGACTGCCCTAATTCTAAATAACCCAATCCAACATCTACTACTGTCTTTAGAGTTCTTTTTAAATTAGGATAACTATCAAAAAATTCTAATGCTTGATGAAAAGTCATCCTCAAAATCTCATAGATTGATTTCCCTCGATATTTAACCTCCAATGTTTCAGTATTATATCTTTTTCCTTTACATAAATCACATTTTATATACACATCAGGTAAGAAATACATTTCTTTAAGTATATATCCCGTTCCTTTACACTTTTTGCAATGTCCATCTTTAGTATTAAAACTAAATCGCCCCTTTTTATAACCTCTTTCTCTTGCTTCGGGTAATCCAGCAAAGATTTCTCTAATATAGTCTAACGCTTTTGTATATGTTGCTGGAACCGATCTGGGAGTTCTTCCTATTGGGGATTGGTCTATATTAATAATTTTATCAATTTTTTCATAACCTATAATCTTATCATACTTTCCTTCACTAATTTTTGAACTCCGTGTATTTATTAGATTATGGAGTCCTTTATATAAACAATCAATAATTAGACTAGTTTTTCCTGCTCCAGAAACTCCTGTTATACAAGTAAATACTCCTAAAGGAATTTTTACATCGATATGTTTTAAATTATTCTCGTTTGCTCCTTTTATTTCAATAAAATCTTTGTGTATTTCCCGTCTATTTTTGGGAATTATTATTTTCTTTTTTCCTGATAGATAATCTCCAGTTAAAGTCCTGGAATTGATTATAAAATCAATTGGTCCTTCAGCAACTATTTCACCCCCCTTCTCACCTGCTAATGGCCCTAAATCAATAATATGATCTGCACTACGCATTATTGCCTCATCGTGTTCAACTACAATAACAGTATTCCCTAGATCTCTTAATTTTTTTAACATATTGATAAGACGATTAATATCTCTTTGATGAAGTCCTATACTAGGTTCATCTAAAACATATAATACACCTACTAAGCTAGACCCTAATTGTGTAGCTAGTCGAATTCTTTCTGCTTCTCCAATGGATAATGTATCAGATCGACGGTTTAATGAAATATAATCTAATCCTACATTTTCAAGGAAAGATAATCTATCTAATATTTCTTTTAACACTTCTTTAACGATTATCTTTTCAGTTTCTGTTAAATTTAATTCTTTACAAAATTTTAAAGAATCTTTTACAGATAAAGCAGATAATTCAGCAATATTGAGGTTATTAATTGTCACTGCTAAACTTTCTGGTTTTAATCTTTGTCCATCACACTGTGGGCAATTTATCCTATTCATAAAACTTTCATAAACTTCACGAGCCCACTCTGAACGAGTTTCCATGTATCGTCTTTGCAATATTGGAATTATTCCCTCGAAAGGTCTTACAACTTGCCAAGAAGATTTGAAATCTCCATTATGGTTTTTATAGTCATTATTTTCACTCTCAAAATGAAAATCAATTGATTCATTTTCAGTACCATATAATATTTTATGAAGTTTTGTTGAGTCGATATTTTTAATTGGTGTTTTATCCGTGTCAAATCCATAGTGTTTGGCAACTTGCACTATTGTTTGCCAAGAATAGCCGTTTGAAGATCCAAAACCAGGAATATCTCTAATAGAGGTCTCCTCAAGTGGAATGTCTAGATCATTTCCTAAAAGTAATTCATAATCAAATTCCATAACATTTCCTAAACCACTACAATATTTACAACTTCCATGCGGAATGTTAAATGAAAACATTTTATGATCTAAGGGAGGAAAAGATATTCCACAATCAATACATGCGAGATGTTCGGAGAAAATATGCTGCTCATCTTCAATAACATCAACAATAACTAAACCATCTGTTAACTCTAATGCATTTTCTATAGAATCAGCTAGTCGTGTCTTAATATCCTTGCGCATAACTAATCTGTCAATTATGACATTGATATTGTGCTTCACGTTTTTTTCCATAGAGATATCCTCATCTAATGTATATTGAATCCCATCGACTTCTACTCTTACGTATCCTTGCTTCTTTAAATCTTGTAAAAGCTCTTTGTATTCTCCTTTTCTATCTCGTATAACAGGAGCTTTAATCATAAATTTTTTATTCTCTTCAATTGAATTTAATACTTGTTGAATGATTTGCTGTGGTGTCTGTGGTCTTATTTCTTTCCTACAATTAGGACAATGAGGGATACCAATATTAGCATATAATAATCTGTAGTAATCGTATATTTCAGTTACAGTACCAACCGTACTTCTTGGGTTCTTTGAAAGTGGTTTTTGCTCAATTGCGATTGCGGGAGATAACCCTTCTATTGAATCTACATCTGGTTTATCCATCTCTCCTAAAAATTGTCTTGCATAACTTGATAAAGATTCAAGAAATCTTCGCTGTCCTTCAGCGAATAATGTATCCATTGCCAAACTACTCTTTCCACTTCCACTTATTCCTGTAATAACAACTAATTTATTTCGTGGAATAATTACGTCAATGTTTTTAAGATTATTCTGTCTTGCTCCTTTTATTATAATAGAGTTATCGCTCATCTTATATTCTACATATTATCAATTAAAAATATTACAAAAACTTCATGCTTTTATTTTATTCGTTTCCTTTATCTCCTTGATTTTATCTCTTAAGTAAGCAGCATCTTCAAATCTTAATTCTCTTGCTGCCAAAAACATTTTATTTTCCAAATACTCAATAACTATTTCAAGATCTCCTTTTTTTTCCAATTCATTAATTTTATCTTTTACTTTTCTTTTTAGCTTTTTAATTTCTCTATTTTTAAACTCCTGCTCCTCTGATAGAGACTTTAAGATATTTTTTTTAATGGTTTGAGGTGTAATATTATTCTGTTCGTTATGTCTCATTTGTTTATTTCTTCTTCTATTTGTTTCGTTAATTGCTGCTTTCATTGCTGGAGAAATCCTATCAGCATACAAAATAGCTTTTCCTTCAACATTTCTAGAAGCTCTCCCAATAGTTTGAATTAAAGACCGAGTATCTCTTAAAAATCCTAATTTATCAGCATCTAATATCGCAACTAATTGAACTTCTGGGAGATCTAACCCTTCTCTTAAGAGATTTATTCCAACTAAAACATCATATGTTCCATCCCTCAATTGACGTAGAATTTCAAATCTTTCGACTGTATCTACTTCTGAGTGCAAATACGTTATTTTCAATCCTAGCTCATTATAATATTCTGAGATATCTTCAGCCATTCTTTTAGTTAGAGTAGTTATAAGAGTTCTTCCATTATTTTCAATAACTTTTCGAATTTCTCCTAATAAATCATCAATTTGATTTTTTGCCGGCCTTATTTCTATTCTTGGATCAACAAGACCAGTTGGCCTGATTATCTGTTCTGCGGAAATCCCTCCACTTTTTTCTAACTCATAATTTCCTGGTGTAGCACTCATAAAGATTATGTTATCTATTTTACTTTCCCATTCTTCAAATGTAAGTGGTCTATTATCATAAGCGCTAGGTAAACGCCATCCATAATCTATAAGATTTTTTTTACGAGACCGATCTCCACCAATCATTCCATGGATTTGTGGTATTGTTATATGAGATTCATCAACTACTATTAGAAAATCATCTGGAAAGTAATCCATTAAAGTCATGGGAGGTGTTCCTGGTGGTCTGCCATCTAAAGGTCTCGAATAATTTTCTATACCTTTACACCACCCCATCTCTTTCATCATTTCTAAATCAAACTTAACCCTTCTCTCAATCCATTTCGCTTCAGCAAATTTTTTTCGACTTTTAAAAAATTCAATTCGTTCTTCCAATTCTTCTTTAATTAACTCTAAAGCTCTTGTTTTATTTTCATCTGGTATGATAAAATGCGTGGCAGGGAATATTCTATAATTAGGTACTTTTTTTATTGGATTATTGGATACAGGATGGATTTCTGTGATTGATTCAATTTCATCCCCAAATAGGGAGATTCGAACAGCATTGTTTAAGTACGCTGGATAGACATCAATAATATCACCTTTTACTCTCATATTTCCTGGCTTAAATTCGATTTCACTTCGTTCGTAATTCATTTTTACTAGGTTCTTTAAAATTTCAGAACGTTTAACGTTTGTATTTACTTCTATATATAGAGCGATTTTTTCCCAGAGATCTGGATTTCCTAAACCATATATGCAAGATACAGTTGCAACAACTATAACATCTCTTCGAGTTCTTACAGCATGAGCAGCTGCAAGTCTTAAACGTTCAATTTCTTCATTGACACTAAAATCTTTCTCTATATATAACCCAGAAATTGGCATATATGCTTCTGGTTGGTAATAGTCATAATAAGATACAAAATAATGAACAGCGTTATGAGGAAAAAGCTCTTTTAATTCATTATATAATTGAGCGGCTAGTGTCTTATTTGGAGCCATCACCAAAGTTGGGTTTTGGATTTTTTGAATTAAATTAGCAATCGAAAAAGTTTTTCCCGTGCCAGTAGCTCCTAAAAGTGTTTGAAATCTTTTTCCTTTCGATATATTATTTGATAGAGCTTGTATAGCCTCGGGTTGATCTCCCGCTGGGACAAATTGTGATTCTAATTTGAATTCAACGATCATAAATATAAACGATAAATTTTACACTTATTTAACATAAAAATAAAGTCAATTTATTAAAGATAAGACTTATGATATTCTAATATTCTATAACTTAAGATTTTTATTAATAGTTAAATCAAAAATAAGAAAATTAGTTTCTTACCAATTCTTCTAGGATGTCTTCAGCACCTTCAACAGTACGTACAAGAATTATTAATTTATCGTTAGCAAGTAGAGGATCAATGTCAGGGAAAGTTTCTAGATCAGAAACACTCATAGTAATGGTAATCGAACCTCCAAGATTACCAATTTCATACGATGTTCCATCTTCAAAGCTAAAATAAGTGCCAATGTCAAGAGGAATATAAGTATCATTTATATAAATTGAATCAACCGTCACATTCAACTTTCCATTATTTGTTATTTTTATTGTGATTTCATCATCGCTAAGGTCGATTCTAGTTATGTCAGGATTAATTGTAATATTAAAAAATTCATTGTCAACTATTGCACTAAGTGTTGTTGCATACCAAACATTGGAAATGGTTGTAATGTTTACCATAATATCATCGGATTTATTTATTTGAAAAGTTGGAATATCAAAAGAAATCAAAGCACATTCTTGAATATCTAGTGAAGTATCCCCATATAAAAATTCAATTTCATTAAGATTTGAGCAATCAAGCGTAATAGTATTATTAAGAATGACATTTTCTAACGTTATAGGAGTATCTCCTGTGTTTTTAATCAAGATTCTGCCTGTTTCATTTGCGTTAATATATGAAACTGCCGTTCCGTCAATAGTTTCAATAATTTGAATATCCTCTTGATCTCTTATGGTGTAAATATATCCGATATCCGAAGCAACTGTTGTTCCGAAACTTCCAGTGATGCAAACCAATATTTCTTCGTTTATATCTCCTACTATATAATCAGTTGCATCTATTATAATTAATTCTTCTGTGTTAGGTTCTAAGTTTATCGAAGTATAATCCCAATCTTCGAAGTCAACTTCATGGTCGGAATCAATACCATTCAAATATACAGAATCTAATCCAAATATGAAGTCATCTGTATTTTTTACCTTTATAGTTAAAATTGTGCTCCCGTTATCATACGTATAAGCATATGAGTTATCGAAATCAATTGGAATATGGTTCCTAAAATTATTATTAAGAGCGGCCAAGACTTCAGGTGATACAATCCGATCTTCACTTAAAATTGATAGAGAAAAGTTTTCTTTATTTGATGTGAATAAGACTTCGTCATATATATTATTTGGAGTAGCCACACCTAATTTATTATATTTTTTAATAGGGAAGAAATTTATATCTGCATCTTCTATCATAACATAAGCTTTCTCAGTTGGTCCAAGGATGGATGATCCTTCTAAATATGTGATTGTTTCTTGACTAAATCTATTTTCTATAGTATCTTCGATTGCGTAAAATCTATCTAGTACTTCAACTGAATTACCAACATTTTCCACTTCAAGATATATATCGACGTTTGATGAATCTTTTTGAATAACTCTACTATTTTCCTTATTTATTTTAATGGCACCTTCCACTGCTTCTTTAACAAATAAGTTACTCGTCGAATTTGTAAATTCAAAAGTCCTGTCATATAAAGCTTTTGATTGAGCGGTTGCGGTTAATTTTGCGATATCCCCTTTTTTTAAAGTTGTGTTTGTCATATCTACCCATACTAATTCTTCACTCCCCGCCTTAACTGTATAATCTTCAGTACCCATAGCAAATTGATAATCTAATCCATTGATATCTACATTATTGATGAGTAAATCCTTTGTTCCAGTGTTTACTAATTTAAATGTAGCATAGCCATTTTCAAAAACCTCTGGATTTTTAATTATAAAACTAGAATCTAAGGCAGTATAGTCTATTCTGTATAACTTGACTAATTTTGATATAGAGTAATGTTCTTGAATAAATACGATAGAATTATACTTACCGTTATCAGGAATATGAGTTTTCCATAAGTCACCATCATCATCAGTTCTCCTATTTATCTCACGAACGTAATTCTCCTCAAGTTGGTTTAAATTTCCATCATCTGAAGTAGGTTCTTCCCAAAACATTAACTTCACTAATTGACTGTCAAACCAACTGTCTCCCATAGCTCCAGTGCTTTGATTTTGATATTCATTAACATCAAAGACCGCATTTTCTGCCCAATTATCTTCTTCCAATCCCATATTAAGATATCCCGCATAATTATCATTGCATATATCCACCATCCAAGTCCACTTTCCTTCGTCACCACCTAATCCTGTATAAAGAAATCCAAAATAGACTAATACATAATCAGCTTTTAAAGCACGAAATGCTTTAGCACTATAAATCTCATTGGTCTGCATCAATGCCATTCCTGTCAAACCTATTCTTGTTGCATTTTTCGTATTATTGTCATTTACCGTTGTGACATTCCCCACTGGAGTAAGCCAATAACCGTAATCCCACCATGAAACCACTACGTCTGTTCCTTTTAAATTATATTTCATCCAAGTTAAAGTCTCCTCCCAATCATGAATTATGCCGCCAGGCGACATTTGTGCAAATGACATCTGTGAAATAGCAATCTGACTAGTATGAGTAACTTGAGCAACACACAATACCCCAACAATAAGATACACAGCAAGAGCTTCTGAACTTCCCAATGTTCCCTTTAACTGTCTTCTTCTTTTTCTACTGACTCCAACTTTTTTTTCCCCTATGAAACTACCGAAAATTTTTAACACATTAACTAATCCATATGCTCCCGCTAATGCTGCTGCTGGAGCAAAAATTAAAATTATACGAATCATACTTCCTGTAAAATAATACATCAGAATAATAAACGCAATTACAAAGATATCTGCGGCATTTAATCTCTTAAAACAGAAATATATACCTAAAGGTACAAGCATTAACGGAATTAATGTATTATAATAAAAAACACTCCATGCACTGGGCATCTGTTCTGCTACTGAAGCAACAAGAGCTACTTCTCCACGAAGTAAAGGATTTAGTATTGTCCAAAACCGTAAACCAAAACCAAAGGGTATAATTTCAGGAGCGACCCATATTATTACAGCAACTATTAAAACAATTGGAATAAAACCCCACTTTATGAAATTTATCAAATTATTATACAGGTTGGGATGCTCACTCTTTTTTGTATAAATTATGTGGAAAACTAACAAAATAATTGTTAAAAGAAAAATTCCCCCTAAAGCTAAATCTGAGAAGAAGTTTTGATAGTTAAATTTCAAATATAAAGAAAATATCAATAAACCAGTTCCTTCAATCCCCGCATAAGAAATTAAAATATTTTCATTATATTTGCTAGTTAAAATTACTATAACACAGATAAGAGGGATCAATAAGAAAACAAATTGATATCCTCCCCAGCTGAGGGATAAATAACCAAGGAAAATTCCACCAATTACAGAATGTGAAAATTTTCCCGTCTTTATTGCCTTTAAAAAGAATAAGAATGTCATTAAAGCCGCAAAAACACCAATAGTTTCATTATCAAAAAATCCTGCGGTGGTTCGTTGTAAATAACCGGGGTTAAACGCTAGGAAAAAGGCTGCAAATAATCCAGTTGCGCGATTATTGATTTCTTTTCCCAGAAAATATATCACTAATACCGTTATCCCACCCATAAATGCAGGGAAGAAAAAACAGATATTATATAATGAAATAGGTAACCCAAAAAAGTGAAAAATATTATAGAGTATTACCACAGTAAAAGTTAATCCCGGTCGTAAACCTCCACGATTGACTCCTTGAGGATACCAACTTTTAAGATCGTGCCAATTAAAATATTCATAAAGAGAATGAGTATTTAAGTATTCTGCATTATACCATTGAATCCATGGATCAAAAGCTTTTATTAAATTTACACCTCTGATAAGAGGGCTGCATCTAATAATTATGGCTAGAGTTACAAGTAAAAAAATTGCCAGAAAAAATAAAATATTACTTACTTTCACAGATATTGATGTTCTGAGACGATCACGGAAATTTCTTATTGAGGTGAGGATCTTAACCATAATTTATCAATCAAAGCTTAATTACTAACTAATTTAATAACCATAATTTAATTTTGTTTATAAAAAAAATCCTTAAGATTAAAATGTTTTTCTTTAATCTAACATTTTGTAAAATTCAAAATAATGTGAAAAGAGATAGTAAAAATTGGATATGAATAATAAAATGGAGTTACATATATATGACAAAATCAAAATTTCTCTTTAAATTCTATTATATTGGGACCCAAAAGTATTATGGATCTCAACGGCAAGGGGATATTTTAACAATTGAGCATACTATTCTAAAAGCGTTAGAAAAAAGGAATTACATTCAAAAACTTAAAGATGGTGATTTTGAATTTGCCAGTCGAACAGATCGATTTGTTTCT
The DNA here is from genome assembly GCA_029856155.1 of Promethearchaeia archaeon. Taxonomy (GTDB): domain Archaea; phylum Asgardarchaeota; class Lokiarchaeia; order Sigyniarchaeales; family SOKP01; genus Loki-b32. The sequence continues at coordinate 51,998 of JAHQWL010000072.1, read as the reverse complement.
GCAAGAGGAGCTTGTTTTACGTGTATAACTCAAAAAGAACCAATATTGATGGAAATTAATAGTATTTTACCAAGAGAAATAGGTATTTGGGCATATACTGAAGTGCCATTAGAGTTCTCTTCAAGGCATAATGCTATTTTTCGTCATTATATATATATAGTTTCTACTCCAATGTCCTATTTTCAAAAAATATCTGATATAAACGTAGACGTAATGAGGAAAGCTTGTAAACAGCTAGAAGGTCGCCATGATTTTGTAAATTTCTTTAAAAGAGAAGGGGATTTGATAAAGTCGATAAGAGATATGGATTCTGCAACACTATCAATACAAAACGATTATTTAATTTTCCAATTTAAAAGTAGATCGTTTCTTAGACAACAGATCAGACGAATGGTTAAAAAGATTTTAGAGTTAGGAAAAAATGAAATTACTTATGATGATTTCTTAGATCTATTTGATAAATCAAAAGTCATTTCCTATCAACCAGCAGATCCTAGAGGATTAATTTTATGGGATATAAAATTTGATGATAAAATTAAGTTTATAGAAGATCCAAAAGCTAAAGAAAGAAGAAATAATTTTTTCCTAACAAAAGAGTTTGATTATGGTCTAAGATATCAATTATTCAGAACTTTGCAACAAGACAATTTTAGCTAGCAAAGCTTGAAGTTGAATTATCTCTGTTCCTCCTTGGCTTAATCTATATTCAAATTCAGCTAATAATTTCGATAATTCAATTTTAATTTCTTCAGGAATTTTAAGATCATAGATCTCTCGATGCAAATTCTTAATAATGTTTTGCCCAGAAAGACCATATTCTATGATTAAGTCATCTAAAAGCTTGATAGATAATTGCAATTGTCCTTTAATTGCTGTATTTAAAATATCTTTTATTTTATCGGGAGGAACTTCTCCAGCAACGCGAAAAACAAGCTCTTGATCAATTTTTTTAGATATTGTGCCACATGATTGTAAATAATTGATCGCTCTTCTACAATCCCCACGAGAAACATCTACTATAGCATTTAAACCTCCAGGAGATAGACCAACATTTTCTTGCTTTGCTACATAGTTTACTCTACTTTTTATATCATCATTATTTAGAAAAGCAAATCTAAATACTACACACCTTGATTGAATCGGAGGGATTATTTTATTAGAATAATTGCAAATTAAAATCATTCTACAGTTTTTAGTATATTTTTCCATGGTTCTCCTTAAAGCTTGTTGAGCGGGTGCCGTCATATTATCCGCTTCATCTAAAATCAATACCTTGAAGTGAACATTCATGGGAGGACGCGCTTTTGCAAAATCTTTTATATATGTTCGAATAACATCAATACCCCTAGCGTCACTAGCATTTAATTCTAAATATGTTCTATTAACCGCCATGTTTCGCCCGTATAGTTCTCTAACCATTGCTAACGCTGAAGTTGTTTTTCCTGTTCCTGCAGGACCTGCGAAGATGAGATGAGGCATAGATCCATTATTTACAAATTGTTTTAAACGTCTTAGAATTCCCTTCTGATTTACAACTTCAGCTAATACCCTTGGTCGATATTTCTCTACCCAAGGTCTATTCTCATAGGACATATTTTTAAAGTGTGAATTAGATTTTATAATTATATTAAGAATTAAATTTTCTTAATTCTTTATTAATATTCATATCTAATAAAAAAGATTAAGATTTATATGACTGATTTTAAAATTACCAAAATAAAATCTAGATGGATTTTAGATTCAAGAGGAAACCCTACTGTTGAATCTGATGTATTTGCGGGAAAAAGCTTCTCCAGAGCAGCGGTTCCTTCTGGCGCATCAACAGGTGTTTTAGAGGCCCTTGAACTACGAGATGGTGGAAAAGCATTCATGGGAAAACATGTATTAAAAGCTGTAGCTAATGTAAACGAAATATTGGGAAAAAAATTATTAGGATTTGATGTGAGAGAACAGACAAAAATAGATGAAGAAATGATTTCTATCGATGGAACAGAAAATAAAAGCAATTTAGGGGCTAATGCAATTTTATCTGTTTCATTGGCTGTAGCAAAATTAGCTTCTCAATTATCTGAGATACCCTTGTTTGAACACCTCTATAATTTAGCACATAAAAAATCAAGAGACGATTATTTACTACCTCTTCCATGCTGTAACATTATAAATGGAGGGGAGCACGCAGGAAATAATTTATCGATTCAAGAGTTTATGGTTTTACCTGTAGGGGCAACCTCTTTTTCCCAAGCAATACAAAATGTTGCTGAAGTATATCAAACACTAAAAAGATTATTAGGAAAAAAGTATGGTCCTTCTGCGATTAATGTAGGTGATGAGGGAGGATTTGCTCCAAATTTATCTTTAACCTCTGAAGCAGTGGATATAATAATTGAAGCAATTGAAACTGCGGGATTTCTAATAGGTACTGATTTTGTATTGGGTATGGATGCCGCTGCGAGTGAATTTTTTGATGAAGAGTCTTACAATATTGACGGTAAAAGACTCTCTGAAGAAGAATTACTAGAGTATTATATGGATCTAATCCATGAATATCCTTTCAAGTCAATTGAGGATCCTTTTGATGAAAAAGATTTTAGGAACTTCTCCAATTTAACTGCTAAAATCGATAAATCTATTCAAATTGTTGATGATGATATAACAGTAACAAATATTAAAATTCTTGAAAAAGCTATAAAGGAAAAAGCAGGAAATGCTTTATTACTAAAGGTGAATCAAATCGGCTCTTTGACTGAAGCTATTAAAGCTGCTAAAATGTCTTTTGATAATGGGTTTAATGTTATGGTTTCACATCGTTCTGGTGAAACTGAAGACACATTTATCGCAGATTTAGCTGTTGGATTATGTACAGGTCAACTGAAGACTGGTGCTACATGTAGAAGTGATCGTTGTGCTAAATTTAATCAACTTCTAAGAATAGAAGAAGTGCTAGGGGAAAATGCAAAATATCCAGAAAATTTTGATTCGTGGAAAAATTATATCTAATTCTAATTTTCAATTTCTTTTATTATTTTTTAATAAATCTATACACGTGAACATTGATTTTTTTAGTCTTTTGAGTATGAAAAGGAAAATTTCTTTCTAGAACCATACTAAAGGGGATTATATTATCTATTTTCCAATTGTGTTTCTTAATGTAGTTTGAAATAAAATTTTGAGTTTTCTCATTTGCTAGATGAATGGAATATACAATATCTGAAAAATTAAAGGCTCTATCTAAAAAAATTCTATCTGCATATTTAGTTTGTACTCCAAATGGAGGATTCATTATTGTTGTTACTTTCATACTCGTAGGTATGTTTTTGTGTGAAATTTCGAAATATTCAATATCAGCACATATAGGAAAAATTACCTGATTCAAATCTAGAGTAAGAACATTTCTTTTCAAGATTTTTAACGCGTTTATATCAATATCAACACTTAGAACATAATTAGCATTGAAAAAAGCACTTGCAATGGATAATCTTCCTGTTCCGGCACCTAAATCAATAATAAATGCATTCTTGATATCATTATATTCAAACCCTGCGTAATAAATAATGTCCACTGCACTAGATGCATCGATACAGTATTGTTCTAATTCAATTATAGGATTACTATATGATTCGGTGTTTTGAATTACAGAAACCAAATTTTTTTTGCTAAATTTCATCCGAAAAAATGTTTACTCTTTTAAAATTAATACATTAAATTTATTTATCTTATTTAATAATATATATTTAAGTTAGAAAGAGTTTGAGAAATTAAAAAACTATTGTTGATATTATTGAGTAAAAAGTCTTTAGATGATGAAGATATTGTCTTGACTGGTCAATATCTCGGAGTAGTGGAGGAATTCCTCCCTGATAAACAATCTACATTTGTTAAAGACGGAAAAATTTTTGCAACCAAAACGGGTATGATTACTGTCAATAATAAAGAAAGGAAAATTGAAATAAGCACTCATCAAGAAAAAGATCGTAAAGTTGTTAAAATTGGAGATACTGTTATAGGAGCTATTCTTTTTTTACGTCTGTATTCAGTCGGGATTAGTTTTTATACAATAAATAAAAAAATACATTTTAATTCAAATTATTTTGGAAACATCCATGTATCACAGATTTCAGATAAGTATGTTGAAAAGATACATGATGCTTTTCAGATAACAGACATCGTTCGCGCTCGTGTTGTAGAACAAGAGTATAATGAATATAAATTAAGCACCACTGGGAAAAATCTTGGTGTCATTTATGCAGATTGTGTAATCTGTGGAAATCCCCTTATAAAAATAGGATATAATAAATTAAAGTGTGAACGGTGTGGAAACGTAGAGAGCAGAAAACTCGCTAATGATTATGGAAATGTAAGTAATAATCTAAGATTTTAAAAGTATTTTTTATTTTTAGACAAATTTAAGTGTGTATTAGTGAGAAAAGTCGGGAAAAAAGTAATTCATTTCTATAATAATAGTGGTTCACTGGAAAATGTAGTTCAATTTCTTGAAAATATTCAGAAAAAAGTGAATTATCTTAATTTAAATGTCTCTGTTGAAGGAAAAAACATAAAAGTCACCCTTTTCGGCTCAAGAGACCTTCAACAATTAGCGTCTGAAAGATTAAAAGATTTAGCAAATCAATATTTGTAAGAAATCAGTTTTTTTTATAAAACCATAAAAAATTTATTATATTTTATATATTCTTTATTAAGGTTATCAAATCCTTAGCAGTAGGAGTAATAAGAATGGGAAAAAAAAAAGCGGTCAAAAAAGAAGAAACAGATGAAGATGAAATCGATGATTTTGGGGATGAATTTTTAGAAGATGATGAAATTGAGAGCATTTATCCTAAATTAAAAGAAAAAAATGAAACGGAAACAAAACCCATGTCGCTTGAAGAACCTATAGAAGAGGAAGAATTTGAGTTTGAACTTGAAGAAGAAGCTAGATTTCCTGACTATAAATATCTCAATATCAAAATAAAAAAAGGGCGAGGTATAAATGATTATGAATTATTTATTGAAGGACAATCACATGGATTATGCAATATACTTGTAAAGCATTTATTAAATATCGAGGGAGTTAATATAGCGGCATATAAATATACTAAATTAGAACCCGCAACTATATACATCCGTCTTGAAAAAAATTACCAAATTAAAGATGTTTTACATAAAGGAATTGAATTATTAAGAGAAGAAGTAGTCAAAGTTCAAAAATTATTCAAAAAACTAACCTAAGGCATTATTCTCTTTTTTATGAAAACTTTAAAGAAGTCTTAATTCATATTTATCTTAATGGATTACGAGTTTTTAATTTCAGATTTAATTCTTAATAAATCGCAAAAAATTATCGGAACCGATAAAGGTTTAGCTAAAATTGGAGATGCTATTGTAAACTTAGCTTATTCCGTTGCAAAATCTATTTTTTTAACGAAAAATAATCCTAATGAAAAAATTATTAGAACAGGAAAAAAAGTAAGTAAAACTGTCTTAGAAACAGCTTTAAAAAAAGCAAATATGAAAAATTTCGCAAAAACTAGAGCTGATGCTCATGATCTTGCGGATACAGTTGAAGCGCTAGTAGCTTATGTGTGGTTTAGTAACAAAATGACTTTAAAGGAGTTGGCTAATTTTTTAGCAGATAATCTTTCTGGGGATCTATATAATAGAAACGAAGAAATTAAAAGTGCAACTATCGCATTTACTAATCTTTTAAATTATATTAAAGAATTTTTACCAGAAAAATAAAAAGATGAAAGATAACCCCATAACAATTGGATTCGATGATGCAGCTTTTGAACTACACTCAGAGATAAAGCATACCCAACTAATTGGGGTTATATGTCAAGGAACAAGAATGGTAGGTGTTACTCGAGATAAAATCATGATAGATGGTGAGGATGCTACTGAAAAATTAATAAAATTAGTCAAAGAAAACGAAAAGCAAGTACAATATGTTCTTACTCATTCAATAACTTTTGGGGGGTTTAATTTAGTAAATTTAGATAAAATATATTCAGAAATCCATAAACCTATTATTGCTATAACAGAAAGAGAAGTAGATTTTGACTCTGTAAAGAAAGCTCTTATTAATAAATTCCCAAATACATATAAAAATAAACTGAAAAATATTCTCAGTGCGGGAAATTTATATGAAACAGAAATTGATACCGCAGGGGGAATGTCAAAATTATATTTCCATTGTAAAGGAATTGAAATTAAAGAAGTTCAATCTCTCTTAAAAAAAATCTGTATAGATTCCAAATTACCGGAATCTGTAAGATTAGCACATTTAATTGGAAAATTATTTTAATATTTTAAATCCTTTTTTACTCGGTTTCAATTTCATACTCTAAAATTTCACGAATTCTATCCCGTAAATCTGGCCTTATCGCAGACATTCCATATGTTTGAATACCTAACTTCTTTTGAACTTTCTTTGCACTTAAGGCAGAAGGAAGATCTTGTTTATTTGCTATAGCAATAATTTTAGTATTCATATAGCGTGAAAATTTTTTGTAAATTTCTTTTGTTTTTGTTATGTTATCTTCTGTAGAATCACATACTAAAACAGTCAAGCCCGTTCCTCTTAGAAAGTCCTCCCACATGAATCTAAACCGTTCCTGTCCTCCAAAATCCCATATATTAACCTTTTTCCCATTAAGAATTGAATCCTCGATTTCTAATCCTACTGTTGGATTTGCACCTTTCGCTATTTCACGACCTTGAAGTAAGCTTAAGAGTGATGATTTTCCAACACTGCTCAACCCTAATACACAAATTTTTGTTTTAGTCGAAAGAACTTTAAATCAACCTTTTCTAAATAGAACCTTCTTAAGTAGAAAAGGCAAATTAAGCTTCAAAAAAGAAAATATTATTCGTGTATCATGGGAATATCCTATGAGAATATATAGAAATTTTAGTTTTGAACTAAATTGATTCTAAATAAAAATAGAGTATTTAAAAAAACAAATAAAGATATAAATTATATTGAAAAAAAAATCAAAAATATATGCGTATTATGCGCCTGTAACTATATCCTTTACGATCCCTACACAAACAGTTCTACCCATATCGCGTACTGCGAATCGGCCCATTTCAGGGAATGCCTCATATTTTTCAAGACACATTTTTTTGATTGGAGTGAGTTCAACAATTGCCGATTCATTTTTCTTGAGAAACTTAGGATTATCCTCAATCACGGCACCTGTCTTTTGGTCTAATTTTTTAAGTAAACTCGAAAACTTTGCAGCTACTTGTGCTGTATGTGCATGAATTACCGGAGTATAACCTTGTGCTATTGCTGTAGGATGCCAAATAACAATGATTTGTCCTGTCCATTTTCCTTTTGGAGTAATTACAGTTGGTGGATCTTTAGGATGTCCTAAACAATCTCCTCTGCTTGCATCTGCCATTGTAATACCCCTAATACTAAATCCTATGTTATCTCCAGGGATAGCTTGTGGAATTTCTTCATGATGCATTTCGATACTTCGGATTTCACCTTGAAATCCAGATGGCATGATAATAATTTTATCATTTTTCTTTAAAATTCCAGTCTCTACTCGACCAACAGGGACTACACCAGTTCCCTTAATTTTATAGCAATCTTGGATAGGTAATCTCAAAGGCTTACCAGTTGGTTTTTCTGGAAGGACGAATTGATCAATAGCTTCAATCAAGGTTGGACCATTATACCATGGCATTTTATCGCTTTTCTTTGAAAGATTTTCCATTTGCATGCCAGAAGTAGGGACAAAAGGTACATCTTTGAGCTTAAAACCGATGTTTTTTAGAAGATCTCCAACTGATTCCTTACATTCATTAAATCTTGCCTCAGAATACTCATAAACATCAGCTTTATTGATAGCTACAACTAGTTGTTTTACGCCTAAAGTTTGAGCTAAATAAGCATGTTCACGAGTTTGTCCATTAGCGGCGATCCCAACTTCCATTTCACCTTTCTTGCCAGAAACAACTAAAATGGCAGCATCAGCTTGGCTCGCGCCAGTTATCATGTTCTTGACAAAATCTGCGTGGCCTGGTGCGTCGATGATTGTGAAGTATTTTGATTTAGTTTCAAATTTTCTAAATGCTAAGTCAATTGTAATGCCTCGCTGTCTCTCCTCTTTTAATCTGTCAAAAACAAAAGCGTATGACCATGAATCTCGGTCGTATTCTTTTGCGAGTTTGTCCAATTCACGAGCTTCTCTATCGGTTACTGCTCCTGTCTCAATGAGCATCGCTCCCATCATAGTAGATTTTCCGTGGTCTATATGCCCTATTATTACGAGATTTAAATGTTCCTTATCGGCCATTTTCATCAATTTCTTTAATTTATTTTGAATAAAATTTTCTAATTTTTAATTATCAAATAAAATTATTTTTATTAGATGTTAATTGTAAATGTTGTTGAGTTTATATTTTTTACTATATTTCAGCTAAATTATCGTGTTTTAATAAGTATAGTAATCATAAAATATCGATCCTTAGATTGATAATTATTACTTAAGAGTTCGAATATTTTCATCTGATTATAAACTGTTTTTATTCGATTAAATTATAAATTATGGTCTATGTAAATAAAAAGGAAAACATATATTTGTATACGGTCAATATAGGGATGATGTTGTGATTGCCACAAAATTCGGAAGTGTTTTTGAGGAAAGTAATCCAAAAAGTCTTGGTGGGAAAGTTATTGAGTTTATAATTTTTTATTCAATCGTTGGAAAATTACCCAATATCATTTTAAACATTATTTGGAAAACAGAGATATGATTCAGATAAGAAATATAAATGACATGAAATTTAACTAAATAACAATTAAAATTATTTAAAAAATAGGGGATTCATATGGTAAATGGATATACTGGAAATATTCTTAGAGTAAATTTAACAAATGGGAAGACCTTAATAGAAAATCCTGAGGAAATTTTCTACCGTCGATATATTGGAGGTGAGGGTTTTGTAGCCTATTACCTCTTAAAGGAATTAAAAGTAGGTATTGACCCATTAAGTCCAGAAAATAAATTAATATTTGCTACAGGTCCATTAACTGGGTTTGCGATACCTGGGACGGGGAGAAATAGTGTTGGTGCTAAATCCCCTTTAACGGGGGGTTTTGGTGAAGCTGAAGTTGGTGGGCATTGGGGTGCCGAGTTAAAGCATGCAGGATTAGATGCGATAATAATAGAAGGAAAAGCTAAAAATCCTGTTTATCTATGGATAAATGATGGTAAAGCAGAAATAAAGGATGCGAGTCATCTTTGGGGCAAGGTCACAGGGGAAGCGGAGGCAATAATTAAAAAAGAGCTGGGAGATAAATTTATCCGAGTAGCCCAAATTGGACCGGGAGGAGAACATTTAGTACGTTATGCTTGTATTATAAATGATTTAAGAAATGCTGCTGGTCGTACTGGGATGGGTGCTGTCATGGGATCCAAGAATTTAAAAGCTATTGCTGTTAGAGGTCATAAAAGACTAGAGGTTAGTAATAAAGAAAAATTAAGAGCGAAAATAAAAGAATTTAACGAAGTTGCTTATAAAGCCGTTTCGGGTTATTTTAAGTATGGCACAGGATATGGTATAATGAAAGCATTTGCGGCATCTGGCAATCTTCCAACACGTAATTTTAGAGATGGTGATTTTAAGGGTGCAGAAGCTTTAGATCCTGGGATAATGAAAGAAGAAATTGGTCTTAAAATGGAAGCGTGTTATGCTTGTTCAATTCGTTGTAAAAAAGTAGTAGAAATTGGAGAACCATGGAATGTAAATCCAATATATGGGGGTCCGGAATATGAGTCAATTGGTGCGTTTGGTTCAAATTGTGGAGTAGATGATTTAAAAGCTGTGTGTAAAGCAAATGAACTTTGTAATAAATATTCTTTAGATGTCATATCTACTGGTGTTTCAATTGGGTTTGCGATAGAATGTTATGAGAATGGAATCTTAACAGATGAGGATACAAATGGAATAAAATTAAATTTTGGAAACGCTGAAGCCGTAGTTAAGATGGTTGAAATGATTGCGAAACGTGAAGGTTTAGGGGATATTTTAGCAGAAGGTGTTAAAAGAGCTGCTGAAAAGATAAAAAATGGAGCAGATAAGTATGCTATGCATGTTAAAGGACAAGAGATTCCAATGCATGAACCTCGATTAAAGCAGGGATTAGGGGTTGGTTATACAGTTTCACCTACAGGAGCAGAACATATGGCAAATTTGCATGATACATCAATTGCTAGTGAAAGAGCGATGGCTTCTCATAGTGCTATTGGGATTTTAGAGCCTCTCAAGATCGATGATTTAGGAATAAAGAAGGTTCGAGCATTGGTTTATTATACTAATTGGCAGAACTCGTTGAATGCTTTATTAATGTGCTATTTCGTACCGTGGGATTATGTGGATATACCTGAAATTGTAAGAGCTGTGACTGGATGGCATACTTCAACTTGGGAATTAATGAAAGTAGGAGAGAGGATTACAACGATGGCAAGAGTTTTTAATATGAGAGAAGGGCTTACAAAAAAGGATGATTGGTTACCTGAAAGATTTTTCAAACCTCATACATCAGGAGCCCTCGTAGAAACAGCAATTAAACCAGATGAGCTTAAAAATGCGATAATTAATTATTATAAGATGATGGGCTGGGATGAGGATGGAATCCCAACAAAATCAAAATTAGAAGAATTAGATATAGATTGGGTTTCTCAATATCTTTGAATTCATTATTTTATGATTTTAGCATTTTATAAATCAGCCAAATATTCTCCTTTTAAATCCTCATACAATTCTTTTTTATTATCTTTTAATAGTTTGAATATTTCTTGCAAATCTTCTTGGAAGCTTATTTTCTTACCTTCAGCATCGGGAATTTCAAGTATAACTTTATTTTGTAGAAATTTTTCGAAAACTAAATTGATATCATAGATATTAACATGCGTTTCCTTAAAGAAATCTAAAATATGATGTAGATAAAGTGCTTTAATATAGCCTTTTTTATTTTTATTTTTCTCATAAAAATATTTTAGTTGACGGAAAATTATACTCTCGTTGTTTATTTCAAATTCTATTTGATCTTGTTTATAATAAGCCCAATTAAATCCATAATCTAGGGCTCTATTTACCAAATCTGAAACATTTTTTTTAATTCCCGCTTTTTTTGCCCACTTATTATGAATAAACCAATTAGGAATTTCTTAATCACTTTTTATATACTTTTTTTTCTTGAAAGATAATAAAAATAAAAAATTATAGTTCGTTAAATAAAATTAAGAATTCATAAAAATTAAATAACTAACTAAAGTTTTGTCAAAACAATGGTAAAAAGTAAAAGTGCGTTTCCAAAGGAAGGTAAATTTGTAATTGCTAAAGTAACTGAGGTTCAAAACCAATATGTTTATGTTGATTTAATTGATTTCGAGGGTTTGGATTCTGAGGAATATGCTAGAGGTATGATCCATATTTCTGAAATAAGTTCTCGTTGGATTAAAAATATACGTAATTATGTTCGTATCGGTCAAAGAGTAGTTCTACGAGTACTAAGAGTAGATGTAGAGAAAGGGCATGTGGACTTGTCCTTGCGAAGAGTAAATTCAGCTCAAAAAGAGAATCGAATGAAGGAATGGAAATATGCCTTAAAGTTTGAAAATTTACTACAATTTCTAACAGAAACAGAAGGGATTGATATAACTTTGGATGAAACGTATGAATTAATTGGGTTTCCAGTTTTAGATCGTTTCGAGACATATCAAGAAGCTATTGAAAGCCTTAAAGAAAATGGAGAGGAAATTTTATCTGACTTAGAAGGAATTACAGAGGATACAAAGAAAGCTTTAATAAGAATCATTAATGAAAATGTAAGTATTTCAACTGTAAATATATCTGGTAAGGTAAAACTTTCATTTACTTCAGAAAATGGGGTAGACCATATCAAAGAATCCCTAATAAAAGCCTTAAAAATAATTCAACCAAAGGAAACAAGAAATATTAATATCCATTATATTGCAGCACCATTTTATCGATTAGAAATAGTTTCAAAAGATTATCTTGATGCAGAAAATATTTTATCTGATGCATTAGAAATTATAGAACAAAATGCAGAAAAATATAATGGGACGTTTGAGTTTATTCGAGATTAAAAATTTATAATATGAAAGTATTATTAACAATGACAAAATACCTCCAAAAATGTAATAATTGTAATAAATATGGATTACAGAATCCTGAATCAAAGTGTCGTTATTGTGGAGGGATGTTAATGAATCCAAGACCTCCAAAGTTTTCTTTGATAGACAAATATGGAAAGTATCGATTAGAATATTTTAAAGAAGATTTTGATAAGAAGTTTAAATAAAGTTAAGGAAGCTCTATTTTTTCAGCAAATTTTTCAATTATTAGAATTTTGGCGTTTTCTTGGGGGAGATTTGCAATATCTTCCTTTTCGAAAGGTCCATAATTTATAAGGTCAACACCTACTAATGGAGGAGTAGCCCTTAAAAATCTTATAAGTGTAAAGTTGATTTTTTCTAGGTCACCTTTATTTTTATAATCAAGAATTCTAGAAAGGTTCTCTTCTTTCAAGATTGGTTCCTCTTCAACAACAGAGTGTACTTCTGCTTTTGGTTCAATCAAGATCTCTGATGGAACTTGGCGTTCATTATATATTGATATAGCTTTTACTTTTTTATACCCTTTAATAGAACTTACTAAATTTTCATAAAGCAATCTCTCAGATTCAATAAGATTATCAATACTAATTTCATTTAGAGCTAATGCTGAGTTTATTATCTTGAGTTCTCTAATCTTCAATAGATCATTAAATAAATAATTTATATTATCTTTGTAGGATTCAAATATTTGTTGTTTTATTACATCCCTTTCTTTTTCTTTATGCTCATTAATAAAATTCAAAATCTTTATGTAATCATTGAAATGTTCTTGCCTTAATTCAGTTATATCTGTATTTTGGAACTCTTTGAGCCAATGTTGATAGAGTTTTTCATATTCTTTTTGCAATTCCATAAATATCGAATTTTTAAGATTTATATAATAAAAAAGTGTTGTGAGTTTAAATTTTTTAACTTAAATGGTTTTAGCTACTCCTTTACATAGTAAAAAAACAGCAATATGGTGAGGTACTTCAATTTTCTCTCCTTGGGTGTAAGGTCCAAATGTTTCTCCTTTAATTTTTGTTGCTGGTATCTTAGTTTCAATAATTTCGATTTTTTGAGTAATTATCTTTTCACTTTTAAAGACGATTGGATCTAATTTTTCATTCGATTCGTCTAACGGATTGAAAAGATCGAGATCATCATGATATATTTCTTGAACTTTAAATCCTGTAGTACCGTGTAATGATCCAGGATATCGAATTAATCTGTGAGTATCGATTGTAACAGGGATATCAACTTCGATTCCAAGTTCTGTAACTATTGTTCTTAAAAATTTAATCCAAGCATTTAAAGTAAAGCCGACTAAGGTCCAATTGTTATTATTATTATTTTCAATTATTTTAAGGAAGTTTTCCTTAAAGTTTAAGAAATTTTCTATTAGATTTTGACTTAAATTATATGTTCTTTTTTCTGATAGCAGAGTTTCTATTTCAATGTTAGATTTTTTTAATATGTTTTCAATTTTATTAATTATTTTTTGAGGCCATCCAATTGTTTTTCTTGAAAATCCAAATATATTTCCTCCTTTTTCCTGCAAACCTAAGATCTCGAATGAAATATTCTCTCCTGTCATATAATCAACAATTTCCCTCCTTTCATCACTAGTCAGGGTTCTCATTTTTTCATCTTCAATTTTCAAATGATACCCTCGGTGTCCTGAAAATGCAATTTTCATCTTTTCGATATCAATATTAAAATCGGGAATTAAAAAGTTATAAATTAACTTAATAATCTCATTTTTAGCAGCATCTAAACAATCTTCACAAATCCAAGTAATTTTCTTTAATTTTAATTTACCACATTTTGGGCACTTCTGTACCATACCTCTTCCATTCTCTCCACATTCTTTACAATACCAGATATCATGATCCTCTTTACAAGGCGTATAGAAGTGATCAACATCAATATCAAAAATCAAATCACATCCTTGATACCCTTTCCCTAGCATATCCTGATTTTCAGGTTGAAGATACAGTGAACCACTCGCATAAGCATGTTTTGGAGTATTAGCTATGAAATATTTTTTCAAATTCACAGAAGAATTAAATCCTATATGCCTTATCATTATTAATTTCTCCCAAGGAATGAATCCAAATTCTCTTTGTTCATAAAGATTAACTAATGGAATTTCAGATTGTTTTTCTTTATAGTATGCTTGGAAAATCCTTTTTAAATATTTCTCATCAGCCATCTTTTTCATTCAATTTTTTTTCTGGATTTTTTTTTGTTGTAGATTTATTTTGCTTAAGATTAATATAAAACATTGGATGAGTTATTTGTCGTTGTTCTTGCAATTTCTTAGAAAAATAACCCTCTAAACATAACTTATCTTTATATTTATTCGCCATGCATAAAGTGTAAGATTTTAATGATTTACATGAATAAGGAGTATATCCTTTTTTAATTGCATATTTGACTTGATAAGCAGTTTTTTCTCTATCAAAATCAGGCAAAGTTGAAAAAACATTGACTATTTTCTCTTCAGGATATTTAAGTGCATTTAAAACCCATAAAATAAACAATCTCTCAGTATGTATTAAATTCTGGCCTTCTTGTGCTTTAGTTATAACTTCTTTAATACAGGGAGGGAATGATTTCGAAATATCTTTTCCTTCTTTATAGGTGATATCTAATGAGTATTCAAATTCTTCTTTTTTTGATTCCCAAATCTCTGATATAGAATCATATAAATCTTTAAATTCTTGAACTTCAAATAATTTCTCTTTAAATTTGTTTAAATTAGTAGAGTCAACGATTTTTTGAGCCAACAATTTCATCCGTACATGTTCTTGTAACAATCTATTTAGATTTTCTGGTTTAATATATACATAGCCCTGCCGAAGAGCATTATTCACTAATTTTCTATAATCATCCTTCAAGTTAGATGCTAATTTTAAATAATCTATATAAGAAATCTTAAAATTTGTTTTATATATTTCTTGTTGACCTTTTACAACTATCTTCTTATATATTGTTTGAAAATCTTCATATAATACCTCTAAATCTAAATCCTTATAAATATAATATAAGTTATATTCATTTTCTTTATTTAATTCATTGTAGGTGGTTTTAGAGTATATGTTAGCAACACGATTGGAGAGAATTTTGTTATTCAAAATATAAAGCAAAATTCTTAATATTAGATATATATAAATATTGGTTTCATCAAAATCATAATCTGATATCTCCTCAATGTTATTAAACGCATCATTGAATATATTTAATGTTTTAATCTTCAGATTTTTAAAATTATCTGAGGTAAAGATTTCTTTAATAAAATTTAAAGGATCCTTTGAAGCCATATCCGAATAGTATGTTTTTAAAGAAGGAAGCCATGGATACCGCTTTACCAAGTCATAGATGTCGCTCATAGCTCAAAAGTTCTCTTCATTTAAATCTAAATAATATAAGTCTAAAAAAAATGATGGGACTATATTTTAATAGATTAAGAGTAAATTAATTTACTGATAATTTTAATTATTCTATTAATAAAATAATAAATAATAAGAAAAGAGGTATGTAACTACGACGAATTAATGAAAAATTTATCTTTGAAATTTCGATGATCCAAGCATTCTCTGATAATCTATAATTTTTATACGATAATTAAATTAAAAAAAGATTGGAAAATAAATGAAAAAAAGTTCCCTATCTATAAAGAAATCATTAATTTTTCGAGATTTATTTAAGAAATAATTCGAGTCTATGATATATCGGAAATTTTGAATTTAATAAGAAAGGGAGTTGAGGAGATTCAAGAAACATTAAAAATGGATGATTAAATAATTTAAAATTATAAAATGTTTTTTCATTATTTAATCGTATTTTTAATTATTTCATCGTAGTTACAAAAATTACATTTAATTGATTAAAATTCATCCATATCTTCATCTTCTTCAAATTCAGCTTCTTCGACTCTAGGAGCTAAGAAGTAACTTAATTCGCCACCTTCAAGAAGATTGAATATCATTTTTAAGGGATGATCAGTTTTTAGAGATATTTCTAGCTTTTCTGTGATTGAAGCTATTTTTAAAATTGCTTTTAAAAATGTTAAGGAATATGCACCACTACTAGTTCCATTAAGATCTGTTTCTATTAAATCATCTTCACTAAGATTATATTCCATTTCACCAATTTGCCCCGTAGAACTAAAAATTAATCCTTGTCCTTCTGTTGAAATCATGTTAAGGATTTCGGAATAAATTTCAGCATCCTTTATTGCTTCAACTAAAAAATCTGGCTCAATAACCCATTTTGAAGGATATTCTATCTTTAATAAATTATCCATAGGAATTTCTTCAATATCAATATCTAATAAAGCTAAGCTAAAAGTTCTAGTGCGAGTCATGCCCTCACGTTGCATTTTGATTTTTATTTTCTGATCAGCTTCATTAAAATCAATTTCAACAGAATCAGTCGCCGCGCATCTTTTTAAAATTTTATCTAAATCATCTAAATTCAGTCCAACTTTTGATTCTTTGGCACATTGATATTCATCAAAATTATCCTTTTTAACAGATAATTTTAATAAACAAATTCTACTAGGATCCATCGCTGAAATTGTAAACTCTTTAGGAGTGACTCGAAACTCTGTTTCATCGATAATGCTTGAAAGAGTTTCAACAATTCCTTTCAATATCCGACTATTTTCTAATTTTAATTTGAAGGTCATAATCTTTCAGTACAATTATTCAATTATAAATAAGATAATATTGTGTAATTCGCATTATTAATAATGGTTGATATTAGTCTTTTAATAATATCAATTTTAGGTTTTAAATTAATTATTTATACTTATCTTAAATTTTCAAATTTGTACTAGATAATTAAATGATTCTTATTTAAAAAAAAATGTCATTTCAGCACGCAAAACAAAGAATGATTAAAGATATCACTATCGATGATGAGCGAATCCAAGTTACAGGATATATAAAAAGCAGAATCAATGATGAGCTTTTTGTTTTAGATGATCAAACAGACCAAATTAATGTTAGCATTATTAAAATCGATGATTTTAATTTTAAAGAGAATGATTTAATTAATGTAATTGGCGACTTAGAGTTTCAATCTACGGGAGAAAAACGGATTAATGCAGATATTATCCAAGATATGAAGAAATTGAATTTTAAATATTATCAAAAATTATATCAAATGAAGAAAGAATTAGATTAGATTTAATAATCTATTTTTTAATATCCTTCTTTTAATCCAAAAATTTTTGTATCTCAATCGTATATCCGTTAGGATCTTTAAAGAAAAAGTGATAAATATTAAATTTTTCATTAATTTTAGGTTGTTCTACGCTCTCCACCCTAAATTTAATCAATTTGTGATATATTTCATCAACCTTTTCTGTAACAAAAGTGAGGATTGGATTTTTATCTTCATGAATAACTGCCATATGTTTGCAAAAGCCGATTTTACTCTGATTATTAATATTAAAAATTAAACAAACATCTTGATCTTTATATATAGTCATTCCTAGGATATTTTGATAAAAATGTGATGTTTTAATAAGATCCTTTGTTCCTAAAAAAGTAATAAATTCCTTAAACTTCATAAAATTCATTTTTACGTAATTGATTATTTCAAATAATTCACTTTTTTGTGTACATTAATAGATAAGGTAAGATTTTTTAAATATTATTATTTTTAATCTATATATTTAATATTTTATCTTAGAGTAATTGATATGGTTGAATTTTGCCCCGAATGCTCAAACCTCTTACGCAAAAAAAAAGTAAATGAAAAGTCATTTTTAGCATGTAAGTGTGGTTATGAAAGGGAGATGGAGTCTGATACTAATAAAATAAAAGAAAGTATCCATAAAAAGAAAAAATATTTAAAAAAGAACCTAGTTATACTTTCTGAAGAAGATAAAATCTCAGCAAACCCTAGGACAAGAAAAGAATGTCCTAAATGTGGGAATCTTGAAGCCGAAACCTGGCAAGTGCAAATAAGGAGTTCTGATGAACCAAGTACTCACTTTTTTAAATGTACTAATTGCAGATATACATGGCGGGAATAATTTCTCATTATATAAGGAATAGAATTTCCTTTAAATTAATTAAAACCTTACAATTTAAAAAAAATAAAAAATTGTACTAGTTCTGGTATTTAACATTAAATTTATCAGATAATCTCTAATTTTCACCAGAATTATATGAAACGGTTAAAAAGCCTAGATACGTTTCGAGGATTAGCAATGTTATATATGATTGTAGGCCACATGATTACATGGTGGCCTGTTCCTGAAATAAAATTGATTTTGATGAGTAGTTATATATCCATTCTTTCTACTTTAGGTGCCGTCGGATTTACTTTTATATCAGGAATAAGTACTATGATATCTTATAGAAATCGGCTCATAAAAGTAGATAAAAATGAAAATTATAGATTTACTCAAGTTAAATATGAATATTTATTTAGAGCGGTGTTTATTGTAATTCTTGGTTTAATCTATAATATATTTGTGGCGATATTGTATATGGATCCTTCAGAAATTTGGGGGTGGTTCATTTTATTAACTTTAGGTGTATGTCTTTTAATGTCATGGCCACTATTAAAAAGATCAAAGATATTTAGAATACTAGTGGGAGTATTAATTTGGATAATTAATCAAATATTGTTAATTGTGTTAATACCATATAAAGGACAGTTTAACTTATTTGGAATCTTATATCATATTTTGTATAATCCTATAGACCAAAATATTATATTATCATTTTTCACGTTTTTTTTAATAGGAACAGTTATAGGTGATGTAATCTATGACATCTCTCTTATTGATAATGATTTAGAGAAGAGGAAAACAGTAAAAAGTAAATTATTGATACCCTCGTTGTTAATAGGTACTATTCTTATTGTGGTTGGATTTAATTTTTTGTTACCTTTATTATTTACAGAAGCAATGTTGTCAATAAAATCAAATATATGGTGGTTAATGTATTCCTTAGGTATTGAAGTAATTCTAATTTCTGTGTTTATAACTATTGATATATATGAATTTTTTAAACCAGAAAAGAGCTATAAGTTCTTATATTATTTTTCTTACTATTCCCTAACAGTTTTTTTATTGCAGAATATTAATTATTTCTTTTTCTATCAATCTTTACATTTTTATAATATTTGGTTTTTTATTCTTATAATGGTTATAATCTATTATCTTTTTTTGAGGTTTTCCTATAATAAATGGGGACCAAAATTATCTCTAAAGATACAGATCGGAAGATTAGCAGCGGGAGCGACAAAATGGGTTATGAATAAATCTAATTATAAATAACGTTAGCATTTTCTGAATTCAAATTAAATAATTATATTACTTGGGTATTGAGATTTTTACGTGAAAGAACAGTTTCACGAAAAAATAAAAAATGAATAGATTCAATAGATTATTTTTTCAGTCTAACATTTCCATTCATTATTTTACGATTAAAAGAATAGCTAAGATGAGATTTTACTTAACTAAGATGTAATGTGCTAAAAATTTCTTTAAGAAAGAACTTCTAAAATCTTGGTAAGAATTCTTGCTTTCCCACCTGTTGATTGAAGCAATTTTTTTCCACACACTAAACATTCCACATCTGTTGCTGAACAACCAAATATGATCTGTTGATTTCCACAATTCAAACACTTTACGCGTAAAAACCTGCTTTTTGGTTGTGGAATAAGCTCTTTTTTTTTTCTTTTATGTACCATATCTTTCACTTCTTTTATACTTCCTGGACTTCAAACCGCTTAACACGATATGATTTGGCATATTGTTTTTTCCCACATTCAGTACATTCTAATAATGGGGTGGTCCTCTTATTTAATTTTGCGTTTTTATGGAAAATTTCTTTAGGAAATGAGCCATAGCCCGCTTTTTTCCTTTCTACTCTTCTCCTTCCTTGATTAAGCATCCTTTCCTTCCCTTTTTTATAAAGAACAACTGTATGCTTCTTATGTGATCCACAAGTTGGACAATAGCGGTTAATAGTTCTAGGGTATTTCAT
The DNA here is from genome assembly GCA_029856155.1 of Promethearchaeia archaeon. Lineage (GTDB taxonomy): Archaea > Asgardarchaeota > Lokiarchaeia > Sigyniarchaeales > SOKP01 > Loki-b32. Next base: position 31,846 of record JAHQWL010000072.1, on the reverse strand, counting down.
TTATTAGTGACCGTTAGTATTAAGAATAAATATAGTAATTATTTATAAATTTTAAATTTTATTAGTTCTGATGGTTCTTTTTGAAAAACTATAATGTAATAAAAAATAATTTAAATCTTATTTACATAATGTTAATAAAAACATTTTGAATGAGATTTTAAATGTTCAAAGAGAAATTTAGTGAAGGAGTAATAAGTGCTAAGCAGTTTGATAGAGAAGATATTGAATATATAATAAAGAAAGGTAAAGAAATGATTGAAATCAAGAATTCAAATCTCCTCCACGGTAAAATCTTAGCTACATTATTTTTTGAACCTTCTACTCGAACCCGTCTTAGTTTTGAATCAGCTATGTGTAGATTAGGGGGGAGTGTTATTGGATTCCATTCTGGAGATATGTCTTCCATTAAAAAAGGAGAAAGCATTGCAGATACAATACGAACTGTTGAAAATTATAGTGATTGCATAGTAATGAGACATTCACTTGAAGGAGCTGCTATAATGGCCGCAAAATTTGCTAAAATTCCAATTATTAATGCCGGTTCTGGAAGTGGAGAACATCCCACTCAAGCATTACTAGATTTATTAACCATAAGTGAAGAAGTAGGTTTTCTAGATGGGTTGAATATAGGGTTAATGGGTGATCTCAAATATGGGAGAACCGCACATTCACTCTCAATTTTGTTATCAAATTTTAATGTAAATGTTTACTTTATAAGCCCTTTAGAATTAAGAATGAGAAACCGTGATAAAGATTTTCTACAACAAAGACAAGTGAAATATAAAGAAATTACAGATTTCCGAAAAATTTTAAGTATTCTAGATATTCTTTATATGACTCGGGTCCAAAAAGAAAGGTTTGTTGATTCAGAAGAGTACGAAAGAATTAAAGGATTTTACATATTTCGACAAGAAGATCTTAAACAAACAAAAGACAATTTTAAATTAATGCACCCGCTTCCGAGAATCACAGAAATTTCTCCAGAAGTTGATAATTCAGAAAAAGCAATTTACTTTAAACAAACTTATTACGGGATCCCAATGAGAAAAGCCCTCTTAGCAGAATTAATGACTAATTAATTTTTAAAATGTTCATTCTTCTTCAAATCTTTGTTTCTTAGAATGCGCAATCTCTTAAAGATATTGTACCGATTTCGGATTGTAATAAAGTCTTTAAAAACTTTTGAAATGACATATCATTTGCCTTTTTTTCAATAAATAAACACCCACCATCAATGATTTTTTGAAATTTTTTGAATAATATGATTTTCTTACTCAGGGAAAGGTTTGATGCTGTTCTAATTAATCTGGCAGAATATTCATTTATGTCTTGTGTGTGTGGTACAATGCCATTATACCAAGAATCTCTTAAGTATGAATCTCTATGAGGCGAGCTAAGAATAAAAGTATCATTTTTTGTTTCATTTTTTTCATTAATAATTTTTTTCATTAATACCAAGATTTTTAGAGCAAATTCTTCGCTATTTTCGGTTCTATCAAGTTCTATTCCGCAATGGTTTAAAATCGCTTGATTCAACCCGAAAAAACTTATGGACTTAACAGAGTTTTCAAATGCTTTACTCTTGTTTCTGTTAAAAATCTGTGTGACTATCGAGTCCCATTGCTGAAGAGAATTTAATTTTTGTTGCACTAATTTCTCCTTAAAATTAAATAATTCAAAGACAGAAATTAATTTTTTTTGTAATAAATCGAAAAATAAGTCGTCATTTTGGTTCGCTTCTACAGAAATCATATGCAAATTTATTAAAATCTTATCTAAAATAATTTTATCTTCATTAGGGTCCGGTATTTGAATAAGAGATGAATTTATTAAATTTGAAAAATCTTTATTATAAAAAATAAGACTATTTTTATTGGATCCTTTAATGAGATTTTTTATGAAACCATTTCCTAGATCTGATGTAAAAATCTTAGAGCCTTCAAAAATAAGGAATGGTTTTATGCGATCTTTACTCTGCATATCTAAGGAATTTAGAAAATTTATATCATTATGGATCTGATTTGAAAATTGTTCTTTTGTTTTTTCATTGTAATTAAATTCTAAAGATAAATGAGATTTACCATTATTAATAAAAGTATTAAATTGGGAAATTTGAGAAATAAAGAAATTAAAATTGGCTGATCTTATTTTTGGTAATTCTAAATAAGAAATTAATTCATTGTTAAAATTGCCTAGAATTAAATCTTCAGAATAAAATTGTTTTAGCCGTTGCAAAAGATCTATAAAATTAATAATAAAATGCGTATATCCTGTAGTGTTTTTATCTCTCTGCGGAATATTTGAATCAATACTAAAGAGATAATTGATAATTGTTTTAGTATTTATATACAAACTTAATGGTCTTAACCCCCAGTAATTTAAATGAAGTAAAGCAATTTCTCCCGATAAATATAAGTCAGCTAAGTTTTTTGGCAGGAGATTTAAAAGTAAAAATTGCTCTGAAACGTCAGAACCTAACTTCTTAATAAATTTTTCTGGTGTTATCTTCACATTATTTGAATTAAATAGTTTAAATACCTCAAATGGAGGAGTTCCTAGTCGAGTTAACTTGTGTCTTACTTCTTCTAAACCATTCTCTAATAATATTGCATTTGTATACTCTCGCATTAATGGAGCAGTCATGTATTCTATATTTGTTTTTGATAAACGCTCCTCTACCTCATGGGCAACTTGTCTTGCTAAATATCTTTCCAATTCACCTTCTTTCACTAAATATTCCTCAATTTTATTTATATCAAATACTTCCTTAGAATATTTCGAAGTACGGATCATTAACGCCTTATTTTGTCTATTTAAAATTTGTTCAATAGATAAAATCTTTTCTATTATTTGCTCCCCTAAAAACGTAATTGAATATCCATTATCCGACGATAGAATTAAATCACTCTTCTTTAATGTATTTAGATGGAATGATAAATTTATAGAAGTAAGATCATTTCCAAAAATCTCCTTTTGAAGCTTTGAAAATGATAATGGAGTATGAGCATGTTTTAGTTTTTTTAAAATATCAATCCTAATCTTCTGACCCAACGTTTTCAGTTGCTTTTCTAAAATATTTTGATTTTTGTCGGCATCCACTTTTCTTATTGACCCTATACGGTTTCTTTAATTCTGCTTAACTAAATAATATACGTATCAATTATATAAAAATTTAGGAATCTTCTAATCCGTCAATGAATTTGAATAATATGTGGGTGATATCAAACTTGAATTTAAAAGATTTTATTTCATATTCAAACTTTTTTAATTTCATGGTAATACTATTATCAAATCTTATCTATGCTTAATTTTAATAATAAAAATTGGACTCCTATTTAATTTAATAAGAAAAAAATACTAATTTTATCATCAGTTAATTTATGGGAATAAAAAAATAGCATGGTTATAATATGGCATGGCATGGAATTAGAAAAAAATTAAGGATAGGAACTATCGGATTATGGATTATTTTTGGAATGACTACTATTGTAATGATAGCTCTTATATTGGGAGATGTTTTTTCTTATGATGAGATTTGGATTCCTATAATTCCTATTGGTACTTTATTAGTTTTATCTATAGCTGCCACGATTGTAGATATTCTGTCTGAAAGGAAGATAAAAATGGGAATTGTTGGAATCTGGACATTATTTGCATTAACTCTTATCGTATTTGTTGCTCTTATAATAGGTGAGGTTTTTCAACCTGATGAATATTGGATTCCGATCATCCCTATCGGAAGTTTACTGGTCTTGGCCATTGTCCCCACAATTCTAGAATATACAGCCGGAAAAGTAAGATTTTGCCCTAAATGCGGAAAATTATTTGCTAGAAAAGGTGGTTTTTGCCAAGATTGTGGTACAAGAATTCTTATGAATTGTCCTTCCTGTGGAACGAAAGTAAAAGGAAATCCTAAATTTTGCGTAAAATGTGGAATTAATTTAAGTGAAAGGGAAGTTGTTCAAACTCATTCTTCCAATATTAAATTTAAATCTGAAGGATATACAGAAACATGTATTCAATGTGGATCCCCAGCTAAACCAGATGCTAGGTATTGTGTGTTCTGTGGTGCTCAACAATAAAAATTACACTCTTTCTTTTTTTATTAAGATTTTTTTAAAAATATATTCAAGCACTAAAGATTGAAAGTTTATCTATAGAAAACCCTATTTTAATATTTCAAAAATAAAAATTGGACTCCTATTTCGTTATATTTTTCAAAAAGTTCAATAAGATTATAATTGAATCTTAAATTTTAAAAAAAAATAAACAGATAATAATGACATCTAAAAAACAAGTTAGTGAAGTAGTATTAGAAGAAGCTGAAAAAGAGACTTTAGTTGAATCAGGGGCGCATTATTTCCAAGTTGATTTCTTAAAAGCAGCAATGATCTTTTTAGTTATATTCGATCATATAGTTTATTGGACTGTAAAATCTTATATTGCTGTCACTCTTTGGGAGAGAATCTCAATACCAGTGTTTCTAGTGATATTGGGCTTTAATATGGGTTGCTCAATACAAAAAAGTGAAGCAAAGGCATTAAGGGAAATGTATTCTTGGAGTTATTTCAAAACTAAAATTTTACGGTATATTGTACCATTCCTAGTTTTATATGCGGCATCAACATTTATAGGTTTGTTTATGTATGGATTTAATATTACTGCCATGTGGAATGGGCAATATTATCCAGATCATGGATTTATACACTTATTTCTAGGATTCTTACCATTTTGGGGCCCAGGAAATTGGTTTCTCCCATTACTATTCCAATCTATTTTAATCTTTCCTTTACTCTATTGGGCATTTACAAAAAAGCCAATTATAACATTAATTCTATGTTTCGTGGTAGAGATAGCATTGCAGTTAACACTGTTTTTCTTGATTGGAAACATTACCTCATATGAAGAAGGGTATATCGTGACGATTTTTATGACCTCTGTATTATTTTACCTTCCTGCTATTGGCTTAGGAATGTGGTTTTCCTTTGGATATAAACTTAATGATAATCGAAACTTCTTTATGTGGATTATTTATCCAATAAGTTTAGCTTTTATTACAGCACATCAGTTCTTCTCCTATAGAATCAGGGTTGATGGTGTACCACTTCTAAGAGGAGATTATCATTTCTTAATTATTCCATATTCTGCATTTTTATTTCTACTAGCAATGAAGTTTTTACCTCAGAACCCAAAAGGACGGCTTTCAAGAGGAATTTCTTTGATTAGCAAATCCACATATCATATTTTACTTACTCAAATACTAGGATATGGGATGATTTACGCTTTTTGGGGAGATCATTATGCTATATACACTCTTGTTACATTCCCTTTTTCCCAAAATGATATAGCAGAAATACTCAATGCGGTTGTAAACCTAGTTGCTTTATGGATCCTATTCATTTCATTCGGAATTCTCTGGTATAAAATAGATCAAAATAAAAACATACTTAGACGGGTGCTTTATTACATCAATTTCTTCATAGTTTTCTCTTCAGTATTGCTTTTTACTTTTTGGTTGCAAGAGTTTTGGGTACCAATACCTCTTTTTATCATTCTTGCGTATGCGATTGGAGCTTTAATTACTCGGTATATAATAAAGAGATCCTTTAATACAAGACTTTTAGGTTTCTGGAGTTTAGTTTTAGTAACAACATTTACAATGATGATACTTCAAGTAGTTTTATTTCAAACTCATGAGTATTTGATAACAATGCTTTCTATTGGGGGGACACTAACAATTGCGATGACTGGTACCATTCTAGATTCAATTCAAAATAGATAATATCAATAACTTCTATTTTTTTTATATTTATATAAGTTATTTATTAGAAAATTCATTAAAATTTAACTTACTGAACAGAATTCCCTCTATTTCATTATTCCGCTTTATAAATTGTCCAGACAATGAAAATTCTTCTTCTTGGCATTACTTTCAATTTCATGTACAACTTTTTTAAATCTCTCTTTATAATAGTGTTTTGGACTCATTTCTAGTTGTTTTTCATTTTTAATTAACCATTCACGTTTTTTAAGAGTCTTTATTTTGCTTAACCTCCTTAAATTAGGTTAAATATAACATCATAACGTATAGAAATAGAACTGTTATAACCCTATATTCTCTAGTTCTTCAATGTTATTTAAAAGGAAATGATAAATTTTTGAAGTATTAAATTTTTCAAACATAGTTTAAATAAAAGTTAGGAATAAGAAACTCTAAAAATTGGAGAATTGTGCTGTAAACATTGATAAAAGGGTTAATTTTTTAGAAAAAGTGATTTTTTAAAAAATTTTAAAACAATTTATCTTGCCGAGACCGCTATTCTTTCTATTTCATCCTTGCGTTTTACAGCTCTAGATTCTTGACTATTACTTGCTGCTAGTATTAATTCTTGAGCTATATTTTCTTCAAACATCTTTTCATTTCCATGTGAACGAGCACCAATTGCCTGAACGAGATACTTGATAGCAAGGTCAACTCGACGTTGTGGCGCGATATCTACTGCTGACGCGTATGAGATGCCTCCCATTGCTATTTTAGTGGTTTCTTCTCTGGGTGCAGAATTACAGATTGCATCTACTAAAATCTGGATAGGATTTTGCTCGGTGAGTAATTCTATTAATGTAAATGCATTTTTTATACACTTCAGTAGTTTAGCTTTCTTGCCAGAATGATAAGAACTCTTATGACCTCTAATCTTACTACCGATGAAACCAGGAGACAGTAATCTATTGGAAAAACGCTCAATAACCGAGACTTTTGAGGTTTTCCAGAATCTTTTATGCTCATGTCTACCAGCAGAATGAGGTACGATGATAAGTTTCAAATTAATATAGTTCTCAAGAGTTATATCCCTTATATGTATGTCCGAAAAAGACCAATTATTAAATAATTTTACTTCTTTCTTTACTTTACTCATAACTTTTAACCTCTTCACCGCAACGGCTTTTCTTTCTTTCCTGCTAAAAGAGCTTCTAAACTTACACCATTCACTTTCACGACCCTATAACGTACTCCAGGGAGATCTCCAATAGATCGTCCTTTAGCACCTCCAATTCCTTCAACTATTACTCTATCATGTTCTTCTATGAAGTTAAGTGCTCCATCTCCTGGAAGGAACGCTGTTACTCCTTTCCCATTTTTTTTCAATTGGATTCTTACGCACTTCCTTATCGCTGAGTTTGGTTGTTTACTTTCTCGACCAACTTTTTGAAGAACGATACCAAGAGCTTGAGGACTTCCTTCTAATGGATCAACTTTTTGTTTTAATTTTAGTATTCTTCTTTTATATTTTGTTTTGGACCATTTAAACTTTTTTCGATTAGTTTTAAGTTTTCTTGCGGCATATAACCCTTTGGGAGCTATTGATAACACCTAATAATTATTAATTGATAGTACTTTAGTAGTAGAAAAAATGTTTCTTTAAACTTAAAATTTATGTATATAATGAAAAAATGCTACTTTTGAATATCCTATTCTACTCTCAGATCGAGACTTTTAATAGCATTATAACAAATATCTATGCATCCATTTAGATTTTCAGCAGAGCACAATTCAGGAATATCCTTTTTAGAATGTATATATTTTGCGTCTTTTATTGATATAAAGCAAGTTACTTGGAACCCTTTCTTCTCTGCTTTTTTTGTAAATGCTCGAAAAGCTAAATGATCACTTCCAGAACCTAATGATAATTTTGATTTCTCAGTGGGGATTTTATGCTGTGTATCTGATGCTTTTAAGATATTATTGAGATTATCATTTATTTTTTTTTTCTTAATTAATCCAGTTTCATCAATTAACCCTATATAACTACCCACCATGTCTATGTTAATATTATATGATTTATTCAAGTCATAATCAGTATCTAATTCTTCGAAATGTTTAGAACAGTATTGTTTAGACCCCCATATACCCATCTCTTCTGCTCCACACCATAAAAAAATCACGTCAGTTTTTTCAAGTGGTTTTTTTTGGATTAACTTCGCTAATTCTAATAGAATTGCAACTCCTGAAGCATTGTCAACTGAACCAATAGATTCATTGGTTCTTTTCATGAAAAAAGTAATAAATATTTCTATAAGTAGAATGCTCCCGATAATTAGGGAAACATTTCTTATCCATAAATAAATAATTTCAATTTGAATTGCTGTAAATAATGTTATTGTTGACCAAATTGCGAGGATCAAGTTAATTAATAGATATGAGAGGAGTAAAAATACTGCTGAAAGAAGTAATAATTTTGTTAGATTGTGTGGAAAATTATGCGAAACTGAATCATGATGAGCTGAAAAAAATATAACAGGTCTTTTCGGATATATATCTTTCGCTTGAATGGTTGCGATAACATTTTTTGACTCTCTTTTCTTCCCTATGAACATTAGTTTTGAATGATCAAAAGCATATTTGATTCCTAAGATTAATACCAATAAAAAGAGAGCATCAAGAGGAAAGATTAGCCACGTATTAGTTGGATACAGTAATAATATCTCACTACTCAAAATAAAGATGAATATCCATAAAAACAATAATTTCCTGAATTTATATAATGAAGCAGTCCACTCAAAAGACTCAACTTTAGTATCAAGATTCATTGTATCTAGTTCTTTTAGGATATAGTTTATAGTTTTTGTTTCACCATCAGTTGCTGCGTGTCGTGTAAAATCTAGCGATTTAACATGATTGATAGCAGCCTGCTCATCATAGAGATTCAATTTTGAAATTTTAATCACTATAAATGGTAATTTTGTGATCAAATTAATTATAATTATTAAGTATAATTTTTAGGTAATAAAAATTAGATATTTTTCGTATTAATAATTACATTATCGACTTCAAAATACCTTAGAACCAGTTCTTTAATCTTTCTTATCATTGAGCCTTCTTTACCAATTGCTTTTCCTCGATCTTGAGGTCTTACCGTAATAATAACGGTTTTTTTTAGATTTCTACTTTCTTTAACTTCTATATTTTGAACCTTTATAGAATTTTTTGTAGTTTGTAAAATGTTTTGAATGAATCTGTTAAGATTCTCAGAGAAGGCAATAACATCTATTTTTTTTTGGAGTTTTGATTTTAAATCTTTGACATGTTCGCCCGCTTTTCCAATAGCTTTTCCTACATCCTCTTCTTTTACTAAAAAAATAATAATTTCGGATCTATTCTCAGGTGATTTAAAAGTCAGACAATCTTTAATAATTGCCCCAGATATGTTATTAAATAGCGAAATAAGCTCCATTGCTTCCCGATCAATTTTAATGTTCTTTTTTAACATAGAAAAAACTTGTTATGCGTTGTTAAAATCATTTAGTTTTTAAAGAGATCAAAGCTGAATCTCCAAAATCAATTATTCCTATAATAGAAATCATGTATGGCTTAGCACAAGCTAGACCTAAATCCCAACTTGAACCTTTATATTTATAGATAAAGATTTGATCTTTTAAAAGAGAATTATAATAATTTAATTGATTGATCAATTCTGTAGGGCAATTATTACTCACGATGAGCATTTTAAAAGAATTTGCTCTTTTTATGTTCCTCAGAACTTGATTTTTACCATAGACTATTTTACCCGTTTTATAAGCAACTTTGATATTGGTATCAACATCAAACTCCTTAGTTTTTTTTCTACTTAGATCGACTTTTTCAGTAACGGTTTTACTCTTTCCCTTTGCCATGATAATTTCAATCAATATCTATATAATAAGTAATAAGAATAATGCTTTTTTAATTTTTAATTTTTTTTTTAGAAACATTTATGTTTTTACACTCTAATTAAAAGTTTTTGCTTGAAGATATCATTGTTCCTTCTTTTTTAGTATTTCCATTTGTAATAAATTCTTAATATACTACTTCATGCTAAAATTAATGAAATAGACGACTTAAATTTACCGAATTTCCATAATTATTGTTAATATGTCCTAAAAGGAAAAAATTCCTATAAAAATTGTCATACAAAAAAAATAATTAAAAATTTAGATTTGAAGGAATTCCTCGAGGGAATGTAAAATGTTTTGGAAATCTGCTTTTTTTCCCAAAACAAGAATAGCCTTTAAGCACGCGAATAGAATAAAAATTTCATAGTTGACATCTTGAAAAATTCTGGTGATCCTAAAAAAAGACGGCTTACTTTCAAAATGTAAATAGAGAAATCAATAAGTCATTAATGAGATTAAATTTAAAAATTATTAAAGCATATTTTTATATGAGAATGAACGATTTGAAAGAATTTAGGATTAACGATTATATTACTGTTAAATTAGAGAATGACAATACTTTTATCTATATAGGAGATAATAAATTTAGACAATGTAAACATCTACTTTTTCAAATTCATGAATCTAAGATAAATTCTTTTAATGAAATTGACTCCATTGATGAATTCGAAGGAATATTACGATCTGGGTATAGAAGTGATATTCTTCCTGAAGATGAATTTTGGGGGCATTGTTCTAACCTTCAAGTATGGGTGGACCATGATTATGATACACGGTTGCTTCATAGAAATTTAGCATTTCCACTTTTAAAAAAGTTAACCGAAATTGGAGACCTAAAGGCTAAAAAAATATTTAAAAATGAAATTGCTACAAGATTCTCAATTGGCTTTCCTTCGGTAGTAACCTTCTTAGTGAAAGAGGGTTATCTAAATCTTATGGACCATGAAGAGTTAGACTTATTAATCGATGAGCTTTTCACAGCACGATTAATATACGCTCTTCAAGCCCTTGTTAGAGGTCATTATTCAAATCTGACTAAGTATATCAAAAGAAAAAATTATGAAAATTTGCTATTGAAGTTATATGAAGATGTAATCAACCAAAATAATCACAATTTAGAAGTAATTTGCTGGAATATCATTAAAAAAATTATCAGTATTGAACTCCAAAAACAATTCCCCGTTGATAAAGATAAATCTATCCTCTGGATTGATGAAGAAAAAGGCATTAGGTGTATTAAACATCTAAGGTTATCTGGTAAGCAAAAAAAAAATAATATGGACATAAAAGAAGTCTTTGGATGGAAATTCCTTGGTGGGCTAAAAGATATCAAATTAGGTAATTTTCATATATCTGATTTCTCTTATTTCGAAAATTGTGTAGAATTGGAAAGATTGGAAATAAAAGCCTGCGAAATTGATAGCATTAGTGGTATTGAAAAACTTGAAAATCTAAAATCAATTAGAATTATTAGTTGCTCCTTCCCAAAAACTTATGATTTTAGCAAGCTTCAAAAGTTAACTGAACTTGAAATTGTCAATTGTAACATAACTGAAATAATGGGATTAAAAGGTCTGAACAGTCTAGAGATTCTAAACTTAACAAGTAATCAGATTGCTAACATTAAGGGTCTCGACTCACTTAAGAAATTAAAAAAATTAATCCTAAATAGTAATTCAATACAAAATATAAGTGAAATCAAATCTCTTACAAATCTATTTGAACTTGATTTAGCATTTAATAAAATATCGAAAATCGAGAATTTAACTCAATTGAACAAATTAAAAATATTAAATTTAGGCTTCAATAATATTTCTAAAATTGAAAATTTAGAAAAATTAAACAATTTGCAAGAACTATACTTAGATTATAATAAAATCAAAGAAAAAAGCCATCTGAAAAAATTAGTGTCATTACAGTATGTTACTTTAAACGGCAACGACCTCACCAAAATTAATAAAAGGGCTAAGAAAAAATAAAAAAATTTGAGTATTAAATTAAAAATTTAAGGTATGAAACAACCTCGAACGCTATTTTCCAAATTATGAATTGATCGTCGAGAGTCTTAGAACGTTGATAGCCTATCATATTATGGCTGTTTACGAAATCAGAAATTAATTTATTGATTTCTTTAAACTTATCAGTGTTATGATGTTTGATGAGCGGTGGTCTTATATTATGTCTGTCTGAGCTTGGAATAATTTCAGAAGGACTGAGCGCCCCATCCAGTAAGCTAAAAGCGGTAATCATCTCATTTTCATTCATACTTTCAGTCTTGATGATAAACATGTGGTTATCGAGGAGTAAACCGCCAAGGAAATAGACGAAATCATCTTGAAACTCACCAAATTCGGTATTTGAATCAAGTATGTAATATTTTTCATTACCAGGCATTGTAGTAAGGTCGTTATCCCAGGCTTGAGGGAAGAATGGGCTTATCTTAATACTTCCAGTCTCGGCTCTACGATACCCGAATCCATTGCTAAAGGTTTTAAAAGGATAAATGATAATTTTGCCATATTCTTTAGCAAGCTTCTTTAGATAAGTAACTATTTGCTCAATTTGTTCTTTTTGTGTTTCAAGTATTTTATCATATTTATATTCTTCAAGACCTCTAACTGATAATGGGTCTAATGAAGCAAGTATATCAGCAGCATAAGGTTCAAATAAATGATAATCATCCGCAGTTAAGCTTATTGTATAGAATTCATCGAATTTGCCGTCCTTGAGTTGATTCACTAAAGCAAGGGTACTAGGTTTGAAAGAAATAACGTATTCAGACTGACCACGACCTTGAGTAGTAAGGAAATCATATACTACCCATCTGGGGTGGTCTTTTTTGAAATCAAGACCATATATATTATGATGTATAGATTGTAATCCTAGCGTTCTCCATAGTTTTGCTTGCTCTCTGCTTATTCCCGAATCGATTTGTTCTTCTTTGCCGTAATCTATATTTTTAAAGTAGATTTCTTTAAGAATATCATATAATTTAAAACTTCCTTTCTTTCGTGTAGTGTGAGGATTATCAACAAGCCATTCCTCAAATGCGTCCAGATGATCACTCGATATCACTTCACTAAAGAGCTGGTATTGTGCATTATCTAGATTTTCAGGATTTTTGAAATAAGGCGAGAATTGGTCTAATGGTGCACCTTGGATTTTAATCTGTCTAGATTCAGTATCTATACTTGGGTCAGCAGGTAAAGTAAGTAATTTATCCATGATCATGGAATCTAATAAGTAACTATAGACATTTCCTACCGTTCCACGCGCTTCATGAGTAGGCAAAAAATTATGGGGAGCTGATTTATGTCTTAAGTATAAGTTAATTTTCTTCAAAACTCCGTGGAAAGATTCCCAAGTATAGGTTGTAAATCGGACAACTCCGTCTTTAGCGAAAATATTTCCTGTGACCATTTTAGAAACGGTATAACTTCCAAATAATCTTTCAAGTATATTCCAAACTTGCTTAGCTAATTTCAAATCATCTTTAGTAAACTTTATACCATCAGTAAACTTATCATTTTCAAATACTGACTCTCCTTTATTATTAATTAATGCATTATCGAGTAAGGTGTCCAGATGACCAAACTTAGGATCATGTGTAGTAGAAGTATAATCTTTTAATATTTGTAAAACTGCTTTAAACCATTGTTTTTCAGTCTGAGGATTGTTATCGTCTAAACCCCTAAAGAAGGAAAGCTGAATTGATTCAGGCTGTACAGAACCAACGGCTTTAAAGGCATTTCTGCATAATTCATAGATTTTTTGATTATCAGTTCCTACAATTCTTTTTAGAATATATTCTATTTCTGCAAAGCCAAAACCTTCAATTAACTCACCTCCAACTTCCCGAGCGTTCAAAGCCTTTAATAATTTTTCAGATATTGGTAAAAAAGATGTTTGACCATAAGCATTGACTTGAAATCGATTTACAAGGAATAAATCATTTCTGAGAATTTCTGACTGGCTTAATCTTCCAAGATCATACCCGCTTTCTAAATTTAGGAAACTTAGGCGATCCTCTATATCCACAGTCGAAGATCGTGGTGACCCTTTTAGTTCTAACCATCGCTCAGTAGCATAATCAAACTCGACACCGAATTCTAAGAAAGGATTAATCAGCTCAGCATTAAATCTTATAATTTTATAATCACTACCCGTCTTAGAAATATAGGAAACGGCAGCACTAAGCCCATATTCGTGATCCTCCTCTCCTAATATATTTTGCGAAAGAATTTCATCGATTCTATGATACCAATTTGCTCCTAAGTCTACTAACTCTTTATTTCTAAAGGAAACCCTATTATATAGTCTTAGATTATCAGAGCCGGTAATTAAAGCGTTTTTTATAATTTTATATTCTTTTTCAATTCCGATAATTTCGACAGGGAAACCATATAACTCGATTCGATGAGAGTATTGATTATAATTTCAAATATAGCAATATCTGGAGTAATCGTATAACGGATACATTCGATGAGAGTATTGATTATAATTTCAAATATAGCAATATCTGGAGTAATCGTATAACGGATACATGTTTTTCTTGACAACCTTTTTTCTCAATTATATGGTGAAAAATTATATTGTTCATATTGTAAGGATGATTATAATAAGTGTAAGAATTGCGGAAGCGTGAATATTAATATACAAGGTTTTCACATGGACCTAATGTAATCCTTGTCAATTAATTACTTTTTTTCTTTCTTTTTTTTCAATAATTTTTAGACATTTCTAAATCATTTGCGAAGGAAATTGAGGATGGACTTTGGAAACATTATTATAACGTAAGCCAGATTAGCATTTAAGTTATTTTTTCTTCTTTCTTAGAATATCCAAGTTAGCGTCTAAGTCAAACATAACTGAAACTCTCCCTGTGCCTATCGGGCTTATTTGACCTACGATTACATTTTCAGGGATTCCAAGTAAACGTTCCTCCTCTCCGTAAAGCCCAGCATCGAGTAATTGATTAACTGTGACTTCAAATGCTGCACGAGCAAATACACTCGATTTTGAACCTGATATTCCGTGTCTTCCAATAGATTGAATTGATCCAGAATAACACATTAGATCTGATAAAATCAAAAGATGCCTTAAATCTACATCTAATCCTTGTTGTTCTAAGACTTTTTGAGCTTCTATTATTATCATTTGACGTGCTGCTTCTACGCCATATAATTTTTCTATTTCGTGAATGTGGTTTGAAACTGTTCTGGTTATGTCTACTCCTTCAATTTGTATTACACTTTGCATGTTAGTACCTTCAGTTTTAATTATCCATTCTTTACCATCATCTGAAGGAGTCAATAATCCTCTCTTAACTCCTCTAATCCCTTTTACAACCTTTTTAAGTATTTTTTCTCTTAATTTTTGTAAACTCTGTAGGTCTTCTATTCCCGGATCGATAATTATAGATGTTCCTTCACGTTTTATCGTTCCTTTCTTTTTATAACGCTTTAAAATTTCAGGAATTTCGTTAATTTCAATTCCTTTTTTCTCACAAATTTCTGGTATCAAATTAATGACGATATTCCAATTCACAAAATCTAAATCAACATCATGAGTTATTTGTTCTATGCGTATCTGTTCAATGCGATTATGAACATCAATTGCTTTATCTTCGCTTTCATTATAGGGTTTTTCAAGGTAGATTGTCATTTGGGGGGTACTAGGAAAACGTCTAGCATCAACTATTTCAATGAGTCTGGGTAATCCTTGGGTTACAGAGAATTCCTCTACTCCTGCATAATGGAATGTTCTCAATGTCATTTGAGTTCCAGGTTCACCAATCGACTGAGCTGCTACGGTACCTACTGGTTCTGAAGTTTCTACAAGAGCATTAGTAAAATTAATATAAATTTTGTTTAATAGATATTCAAGTTGCTCCTTTTCTAATTCCTCTTCGCTAAGTTTTTCTCTAATTCTGTTTATTAAATCTTCGGGAATACCATCCTCTTCTAGTTCTTTCAACTGTTCTTCTAAATATTCTGAATTTACTTTTACCATTATTAATTCCCTTCTTTTTAAAACAATTTTTTTATCCTAATTTTTCTTCTTTCCAATCTAAATAAGCTTTAGTTTCTTTACCTCTCCAAATTGCCTTTTTACCTGTTTCTTCTTCGAATTCTTGTATTAATGATTCACTATCATCTGTTTTTTTCTTTGGTTGCGGTTTTTCTGTAGGAGTTTTAGTAGGTTTTTTTTCAGATAATTTTTTTTCCTTCGGTGTGGATGATCTTCTTGTAGTCCCTTTCTTAATTTCTTCACGTAATTCTTCAGCATTTAGAGCTTTAGCTTTTAATAATAAAACATCTAAATTTACAGCAGCACCATGATCTGTATGCATTGGATCTATACCATCATCACCAAAACGGAATTGGATGACATTTTTATCTGAATTTCTGACAGTACCATCATTTTCAACAACCATATCTTGTAATGCATTTACTAACCTACGCTGCATATATCCAGATGTAGATGTTCTAACTGCTGTATCTACTAGTCCTTCTCTTCCTCCCATTGCATGAAAGAAAAATTCCACTGGTTTTAATCCATTTCTGTAGGAAGAAGATACAAAACCTCTGGATTTGGGTGAAAGATCATTAACTTTAAAATGAGGCAATGTTCTCATGCTATATCCTCGATTAATTCTTTCTCCTCTAATTGCTTGTTGCCCAACAACCGCAGACATTTGTCCTAAATTTAATATATTTCCTCGAGCTCCAGATTTAGTCATAATAACTGAATGGGCTTCATCTCCTATGAAATCTGCAGCAGTTTCTTCTGCTTGTTTTCTAGCTTCTGCTAATACTTGTCTGATTCTTAATTCCAATGTTTCTCTCATTGATCGTCCAGGGGCTCTTCTAAGAACAGTAGTATTATTTTCTAAGAAAGCGTTAATCAATTTCTCAGACTCGATATTTGCATCTTTTAATATTTTTTCGATTTCTTCATATGCATGTCCATGCACATATACTTCATCTAAACCCATTGTCATTCCATTCTGTCGAATGACATATAAGAGCATTTTAGTTGCACTGTCTAGAAATTGCCTTCCAAGTGCATTGCCATGATCTTTAATAATACGTTGTAATATACTATTTGATTGCATTGCTCCAAAGGAATTTTCATCAATAGTGCCAGTTATCAGATGACCATTTTTAATTACAACGTACGCATCATAAGAACAATTTTCCTCTTCGCAAACTTCACATTTTTTGCAAAATTTAGATTTTACTTTAAGATTCAGATCATCTGGAAACAAGGTACTGAAAATTGATTTTCCTGAATACATTGGTTCCGGATTAGTAACTACGGGAGTGAGTTGGTCTAAACTAAAATCAGGATTATTTTTATAAACATCTCCAAAATATAATAACTTTAACGTGTCCTTCTTATCATATAATGAATCTTTACTAGTAAATTGAAAGACACTTGATATAAAATCTTGAATTCCGCCTAATATTGGTCCACCAAATCGTGGAGAGAGTATGTGGTTTTGAACCTTAAGAAGTAATTCTGCTTCCGTACGCGCTTCTTCACTTTGGGGTACATGTAAATTCATTTCATCTCCATCGAAGTCAGCATTATACGGTGGACAAACAGTTAAATTTAGTCGAAAAGTTCTTCCTGTCATTATTTTTACTTCATGAGCCATTATACTCATTCTATGAAGCGAAGGTTGTCGATTGAACAATACTAAATCTCCATCATTTAAGTGCCGCTCAATTGTAAACCCTGGTGCGAGCATATCAGCTATAATTTTTCGGTTTTTTACATAGCGTAAGTCAATCCTTCTTCGATCATTACGTATGATGTAATTCGCACCCGGATGTCTAAAAGGTCCATTTAAGACCATTTGTTTCATCTCCTCAATATTCCAATCATTAACATTCGTAGGAATTGTCAAAATTTTCGCAATTTCTATTGGAACGCCAACATCATTTATGCTAATATATGGATTAGGTGATATAACACTGCGAGCAGAAAAATCAACTCTCTTACCACTTAAGTTACTTCTAAATCTACCCTCCTTACCCTTTAACCTCTGAGTTAAAGTTCTAAGTGCTCTACCAGAACGATGTCTAGCAGGAGGTATACCAGAAACTTGATTATCAAAATATGTTGTAATATGGTATTGTAATAATTCCCATAGATCTTCAACTATTAAATGAGGTGCTCCTGCGTCAATATTTTCTCGTAATCTTTGGTTAATTCGGATGACATCAACCAACTTATGTGTTAAATCATCTTCTGACCGAATACCACTATCTAGAGTAATTGATGGCCTTGCGCATACAGGAGGGATTGGTAATACTGTAAATATTACCCATTCAAGTCTTGCATTTTCAGGAGAAATACCAAGGATCCTTAGATCTACGTCCCCGATTTTCTTTAGACGTTCTAATATCTCAATGGGTGTTATTCTCCGTGAGCCCTTGCCTTCTTCTTCTTCATAAAAGGTAGTTGGTTTTTCAATAATAATTTTTTTTTTTATAGCACCACAATGAGGGCAAATTTTTGCTTTCCTTGCTCTTTTAAAAACAATTTTAGCAGCATCCTCATCACCCTCAAAAAAGATTTTTCTGTGTGTTAATTGTTCTTGTCTGAATTTCTCTTTTTCATCTTCAGTTAGCATTAACTTGCTACATTCCGGACAAATACTTCTTAACACTTTTAAGACTTTTTTTGCGTAGCCTACGTGAATTACCGGACGTGCTAATTCAATATGGCCGAAATGTCCCATACAATTGCTTACTAAATTACCACAAGTTTGGCATCGTTGTCCTGGTTCAATAGTACCTAACCTTTGATCCATAAGACCACTTGGTATTGGTAGTCCGTCTTCATCATATGTGTCTGCGGTGATTATACGTGCTGCTGACATCTTACGAATTTCATTTGGACTTAACAGCCCAAACTTAATTTTTTCAATCATTTTTGTTCTTGAAAAAGTATAACTCATATACTAATTACCTCCAAAAAACAAATGTTAATCATAAATTTTGAAGAAGAAGTGCAACTCATAGGAGAAAACATCCTCTATAACAGTTATATAATGTTAATCTTAAAAAATAAGAATACGAGTCTTCCACTGTAAGTAAATAAAGATACCAAATATTAAAAATTTTATTGTTTTGGGCTTTTTAAATTTTCGAATAGATTTAAATAAATAAATTTGCTTTTAATCTTTTAAATATACTTAACTTTAAAATAATAGAGTGGTAAAATTGAAAAATTTCCATAAAAATAGAATATTTGCTATAATTTTTGGAACTATTCTCATATTTCGCTCGATTAGTTATAAGTTATGCTGTTAATCAAACAAATCAATTCACATATGGAATTCCATTTGATGACGCCTGGGAGGCGTTTCATCCTAATAAAACAGCAGCTTTCTTTATTACATGTTATCCTAAGTACGGTGAGAGTGGGGGGGTACACTCGTTCACGATCCAATATTTACAGCATATTTTGATACAGTTGAAGAAAAACCCGGTATCCCTGGATATTACTTTGAAATTCTAACTGTAGCTTTAATGGTTGGAATAATCGTTGTAATAATATCAAAGAAGAAATTAAAGAAAGTAATTTAAAAATAAATTGTATAAAATTACTTATTTCTTTTTTTTTATTTTAACAAAAATCTCTAATAATCAAATTATTATTATAAGAGTTTAATTTATTGCTGTATTTAACTAACTATAAATGAAGCTAATTGACTTTTTTCGAAGCAGAATAATATTATTTCTAATTCAAATACTACTTCTAAGTCTTTTAATTTATAGCTTCAATTATAAATTTAATATTATTTTTGATATCGGTATTTTAAAAGAGCGAGAAGTGATTATACAGTTCTTAGCGAATTATGTTTTGTTTGATGACTTATCAGGGTTATATTTTACATTTATAAGTTGGATTTTAGTATCATTAATTCCAATCTTCGTTTATAATAATTTTAAAAAAGCATATTCGATGAATCTAATGACATTTTTCTTTCCAAATTTCTTTCTGTATGTATTTTTATGGAATTATTCGCCATATTATTTTGATTCGAAATTTCCATTTCATTTCTTACATACCATTTTACTTGGGGTTTTACTCATTAGTTTTTCAATAGGATTATCATTATTATTAAAAAAAATGATGAAATCAAAAATGGAGACTCAAATTGAAGATTTACACGATATTGCTAATCAAAATAGAATAATATGTCCCAATTGCGGAACTGAATTTAACTCTATCCCACGATTCTGTTATAATTGTAATACAAATTTAACAATAAGAACCAATGGTCAAGATAGAAATGAAAATTAACAACTCTCCATTAGACATACTGTTTAAACCAAAAAATATAGTAATTTTTAAAGCAAATCAAAAAATTTCTTTTTTTGTAGAAGGATTTATTAGACAAGGTTATGATTTAGAAAAATTATTTTTAATCTCAACTACTGAGAAAGAGATTTTGGGTGTAAGATGCTATAATGTAATTGAGGACATTCCAGAAGATGAAATTGATCTTTTAATTTTATCAATAAGGAGAGATTTGCTTATAGAATCATTAAAACGCATTTTATCGAAAAAAAAAGTACGATTTGTCCACATCTTTACTGCAGGGACTGGTGAATTCGATGATTTAGGAATGGATATTGAGCGAAAGTTAAAAGTGGTATTAGATAATTACAAAGATACACGAGCAATAGGTCCTAATTGTATGGGATTATATAGTCCTCGTGGAAAAATAGCTTACTATTCCTCTTTTCCTGTTGAAAGAGGAAATATTGGTTTAATTTTCCAATCCGGAGATTTACATTCAAAAATGATTAAGTTTAGTTCAAAAAAGTATGATCTTAGATTTTCAATTGGGATTAGTATTGGAAATTGCATTGATATCCAGATCTCAGAAATCTTAGAATATTTAAATGAAGATATTGAAACTGATGTTATTTGTATTTATTTTGAAGGCATTTCACCACTCCATATAAATGAAGGGAAAAAATTGTTTAAGGTTTTGAAAAAAATGAGAAAACCAGTATTATTTATGAGAGGGGGAAAAACTTCAAGAGGGCAAAAAGCAGTTTTAACTCATACTGGGGCTTTAGCAACTAAGAGTGATATTTGGCAAGCGATTTACAAACAAACCTCGATCATTGAAGTGCCTTCTTCATTAGAAGAATTAATTGATTATACGTATCTTTTTTCTAGATATATTTCACGATTTCATAAATTAAACATAGAAGTAACTTTCCCTAAAAACAAAAAAGCATTAGTAATACTATGGTCTGGGGGCTTTGGTATTTTAGCTACAGATAGTTTAACAGAATTAGGGATTGAATTACCTCTTTTTGAAGGTAAAGCTTTAGAAAAATTAAAAACCATATTCCCAATAAGAGTTGGGAGTTTATCTAATCCTTTTGATATTCCATGGATTACTCATAGAAAAGAAGTTGTTGACATTTGTAAATCTGCTATTGATGAAAATATTGACTTAGTAATAATCGAAACTGACACTTGGAGAGATATGGAAAACGAACGGTTTAAAGGTTATTATAAAAATTTGCTAGAGCTAAGAGAGTATGTTGAATCATTAAATAAAATTTTTATTATTATTTTACATCAATATCCGAGCAAATCTCTGGAAATGTTTCACCAAAAATTAATGAATGATAAATTTATAGTTTATTCTACTATTGAAGCTGCTGCTAAAGCATTTTTAAAGTTATTTGAATTTGGTAAAAAACTGGAAAGGATGTAGCGATAAATAATTTAAATTTTTTTTTAAATTTAAGGTACATTATAATACGTAACAATTTATGTATCCTTTGATTTTCATACGCAATGCTAGGTGAATTAATTGCAATATTTGCCGTCCTAACATTTGTAGGGTCAAATGCAATTTTTCGAAAAACAGAACATGAAGCTAGCCCGATTTTTATCAATTTCTTTCGAACAGGTATAGGGACTTTAACTTTTATTCTAATTATATTAATTCTAAATAAATTTAATCTCTTGTTTATAATACCATGGGAATTGTGGATAATATTAATTCTGAGTTTCGTTTTTGGTCAAGTAATTGGTGATACTGCTTACTTTACCGCTCAAAAGGAACTGGGTACCACCATTGCTCTCGCTATTTCAATGACATTTCCTCTCTTTACTTTTATATTATCTCTAATCTTTCTTAAACAGCCTTTTACATTTAATTTGTTTTTATCTCTAATTTTGATTGGAATTGGAATTACAATTATTGGAAAATCTAAAATAAACTCTGATAATTCAAAGTTAGAAAAAGGTACAACCTTAAAATCACCAATAAAAATCAGTTTTCAGGAAGTTTTTAATAAGGATTTTGTGAAGGCTTTAGGGTTTTGTTTTACCGCAGCTATTGGGTGGGCTATCGGAGCTGTTTTAATTGAATATGCGACTATTCGAATAGATCAAATTATACTTATTAAAGAACTCAGTTCTACTATAGGAAACGTAATCAGATTTCCATTTGCGTTATTGATTTTAGGTTCAATGGTGTTGAGAGAAAATCATTTAAAGAATAAAAATGATAATTCGTTCAATCAAAAGATATCTCTTCATTCATGGATATTCCTATTAATTGCTTCTATAATAGGTACTTCACTAGGCGCATATCTATATACTGAATCCGTGCATATAGCTGGGGCAAATATTGTATCCTTAATTGCAAGTGCAGCCCCTTTATTTGCTCTTCCATTAACTTATTTTATTAATAAAGAAAAAATAACAAAATATGGATTTTTAGGGATAATTTTAACTATTATAGGAGTCGTTATTATTCTATTCTAAATAATAATTTAATCTTGTTCATAATATTGTTCATATAATTATAATTCATTAACAAGATCTAATTTTTGCTAAATTTTTTCTTCAAATTTATCTGCAATTTATAGATATATATTTCCGCTAAAGAGTTAAATATTAAAGAGGATTTTCATATATTAGGTGAAATTTTATAACGCTTTCGTTTGAAGGTTGGATTACTGGTTGCACAACATTATGTGAATTTATTTTATGCATTATTTGTGGATTAATCTTTTATTACCAATCAAAAAAATTAGAAATCAGACTACTCTCTTATTTAGGTTTATTTATTTTTTCTGTAGGTCTTGTATGGTTAGCTCCATGTTTAGATTTTTTAAAAATTCTTATAACGGGAGAAAATCTAAATAAAGGACTATATGGTATTTTAGGTTATATGTGGGCTCCAACAATCACTTGTTTAGCTATGTACATTGGTATTGAACTAATAATACCTAAGTATAAATGGTATTTAGAATCAATTTTTATAATTTTAGGTATCATCTTTGAACTTTTAGTTTTCTTATATACAATGGATTCATTTAATTTTTCGTTGCCTGATTATCCTGGTGAAAACGTAATAGATGCCAGCATTATTATACCATCACCAGCATTTATAATAATGGTTATATTTCTTCTTGGTGGTTGGATATTAAACGGATTTGGCTTTTATTACAAAGGGATTCATTCAGAAGGGGTAATTAGAAAAAAATATTATTTACTATCAATAGGTTTTAATATATTTATCATATCTACGATACTAGAAGTTTTAGTATCTCCAGGTATATATTTATTCATAGTAAGGATTGGTATGATAAGCAGTACATGGTTTTGGTATTTAGGTTTAAGAGAAGAACCAGAGAAACCTCAAAAAGTTGTTGTAAGGGAGATTGAAGTTGCTGAATCTCTTTTCAGGTTTTCTATAAGGCCCGACAATATTACTGAAGAGGACGTTACATTTCATAAAGAAAAAAAAATTTGTTTGGTATGTAAAGCAAATGTATCAAGAGTAATGTACACATGTCCGAAATGTGATGCACTATATTGTATTAAATGTTCTGATTCATTGAGCAATTTGGAAAATGCATGTTGGGTTTGTAATACACCATTTGATGATTCTAAGCCTACTAAACCATATAAGATAATCAAAGATGCAGGAGTAAAACAGGGAAAGAAAAAAAGCAAAAATAATTGAAAAATCCTAATATTCACATTATGATTAGCAATGTTTGTTAAATTTAATTTCCTAAATTTTTGATTATAGATTTTTTCATTAATTTGTTAGAAAGATATGAAATAGCATCTTCTTTTACAAAACCGTTAAATACCCAAATATCTTCTTTAGCATATAATACATATTAATAATAAATTTAAGTACTTCTTACTCCTGTTCAATAAGTTTATTTGATCAAGATTTTAAAAAAATAAAAGAAATTCATTTTAAGAGCTTTTAATAAATATTAAATGTTTTAGTGAAAGAATAAAATGCTTTTACTTTCTACTAGTGGTTGGATACACGGAATAGTGTCAATCACTGTATTTCTAGCCTATATATTTTTTGGATTCCTTTTTATTTCTAAATCAAAAAAGAGTGATGTTAAACTTCTTTTTTATTTAGCAATAATGCTTATTGTTACCGCAGGTTTTTATTTACCAGTGAGTTTGGAATTTATAGTTGTACTTTTAACGGATAAAAATTCAAATTTTCCTTATATTTTACAATTTTTTATTGGTTGGATATGGGCACCTCTCTCTGCAGGAATTAGTCTTTATATCGCTACTGAACTTTTAATACCAAGAAGAAAATGGTATTTTAGATTTATTTTCTTAGTTCTGCTTATTCTTCTTTTCATATATTTTTTAATTGATCCAGAAGGAAATGTAGAAAATCTATACCCTATAAACCCAGGTGAAGAATTAATGGAGTCTCATGCCATAATAGGTTCACCTGCAAGTATATTAATTGTGCTCATAGCAATTTTATCAATAAGTTTTTGTGTAGTGGGTACATTAATTAAGGGAATTCACACAAAGGGAGTGATAAGAAAAAAATTTTTATTTTTATCGCTAGCTTGGTTTTTAATACATTTTTTTGTAATGGTGGACGGATTTTCGGAACCAGGCTTTTCAGTTTACTATAAATTAGGTATTTTTATTAGTTTTTTCTTTTTTTATTTAGGATTGCGAGAAGAACCTAAGGAAATTCAAATGATTCCTCCTAAAAGGGAAGTAAAAGTTAAAGAAGGTCTTTTTAGATTAATTGAAAGACCTGATCACATTTCTGAAGAAGAAATTAGTTTTCATAAAGAAAAAAAAATTTGCTTAGTGTGTAAAGGAACTTTATCAAGATTGATGTATACCTGTCCAAATTGCGATGCCATTTATTGTATTAACTGTTCTGAAGCTTTAAGTAATTTGGAGAATGCATGTTGGGTTTGTAATACACCCTTTGATGAATCTAAACCAGTTAAATTGACACAGAAAGAAATAGAAAGAATAAGGATTGAAGATATTAGTAAAAAAAGGAGAAAAAAGTAGATAAAAATTAGTATGAATGTTTAAAGAAATCCATAATTATTAATTTTAAACCTATTCATAGTATTGCTCAAACAGCTTTAATTCATCCGAAATACTTTTTAATTTAGCTATCTCCTCTTCTGTTGGAGGTTCTTCTTCATAGATATCATAAAGTTTTAACTTAAGATTATTTCTTACTTGTTTTTCTAATTTATTGATTTTCTGCTTTGTAGCAAAATATTTTATCAGTTTAAATTTTAGTTTTGTAAGGCTCTTTTCCCACTCCTTGGTAAAGTCTCCATCTTGAATTTCTTTTAATATTTGTTTCATATTATCTTTTAAAGGGAGTTTTCGGAATCGTATACCCCTGCTCATAGCTCCATATTGACTTGTTTGGGAATGAAAATCTACTTGTTTAATTAACCCAACATCTGCCATCTTCTTATATGTATAAGACATCTCATTACTCATGTACATTTCAATTAATACTGCTTCAGGGGGATAACCTGCATCAATTAACGTGTAAATACTTGATAATAAAACCCTTCCAAAGGCAGGTCCAAATCCTTGTTCATTAAATAAATCTAATTCAGCTTCTTGTTTGAAGGAAAGCATTATTGCATTTTTTTTTAATGTACCAATTCCTTTAGCTAAAGCAAGTAAGATTTCTTTTGCGTTCCCAGAAGCATCTTGTTCAATTGCGATGAAACTGAAAAATCCTTCATTTTTGAGAAAATTCTCTCTCACACCAACACCGATCATTCTAGGTGCAATCAGCAATACATCTATATTCTCAGGGGGTTTTAATAGATTAAAACCAATATTATATCCACTCGCAAATACAATAACTGAATTAGCTCTCAAATAAGGTTTAATTCTCTTTTCAAAAATCTCATTCATTATCTCATCAGGGATGAGTATAAAGATTACATCTGATTTTTTCGTAGCTTCTTCAATTGTATAAACTGAAAAATCATCTTTAAGAGCAATATTTTTATATTTATCCTCAATATTGCCCACAATTATATTTAAACCCGAGTCTCTTAAGTTAAGAGCTTGAGCTCTCCCTTGGTTACCGTAGCCAATTATAGAAATTTTCTTATCGTTTAAAATTGAAAGATCTCCATCTTTTTCATGAAAAATCTCAACCAAATTAATTCTACCTCAAAAAAAAGTTTTATTTCTGAATCAGTGAATAGATAAATTACATCTCTTTAAGTAAGCTTATCATAATCTAATCCATTTCTTTCTAATATTTTAATAACAAGTTCTTTAAAGATCGGTTCAATATTATAGTTTTCTTTTGAAGATGTCTTATAAAAATCAAGTTCTGCATGCCTTTTCATGAACCTATCAATTACTAAACCGTCAACCCTCGCCTTTTCTTCCGCAGTTTTTACAAGATCACTTTTAGCTCCTATAACCATCCTTGGCGTATTTGCTTGATGATACTCACCAAGTCTTTCATACCACCAGTCTAATCTTAGTAATGTTTGAATATCTACTAAATTAAATACCATAAAAATTCCATTAGCCCCATTGATGTAATATGGAAATAGTTTTTTGAATTGTTCACGTCCACCAAAATCCCATATACTGATTCGAACAAATGTATCATCATCATTAACAACAACGGGAATGTCTTTTGTGTAGAATTCAATTCCTAGTGTTTCTTTTGTATTTACATCAAATGTATCAAAACACAATCTCTTAGCGATACATGTTTTACCGACTCTTTCCTGACCTAAAATGCAAATCTTGAAAATATAAATTGGTTTTTCGTCATCTTTCATCTCAGAGAGGGGTTTTATTTGATTACTCATGAGTATAATTGTATATTTTTAAATTTAAAAAATCTAAATCTAATAATTTAAAATTAAAGTTGGGATTTATAAATTTTGATGATATAATGGATAAATCGGAGTTGAATAAGTTTTGAATAAAAAAGATTTATTTCCAGATTATGAGCCAAAAACAACTCCAGATACCATTCATGATTATTTAAGAAAACCAGATTCATTAATTTTTAAGATTCTTGAGGAAATTGGGCAACCTAGTCTTGAGAACTTAAAACTCATTTTAGATTATTTTAATAAATACAAGGTAGGAGTAGAAATAAATCCTGGTAGGTGTCGAGATGGCAATATACTATTAGGAGGTGACCAAGATCAGTATTACCCCTCAGAAGAGGAGATACTGGTCTCTGAATTAGGTAAAATGATAAATGATATTATAACCTCTAACTCAAAAAAAGCAATTAAGAATACTAAAATAAAAGAAGGAATTCTTTCTCAAAGAGTAGTATACTACGAAATATTTTTCCAACATGTAGATATAATGGGTTCTGGTCGATTTTTCTATGCTGAGAAAAAACAACCCGAAATTGAAATAAGATTGTAATAAAAATACTATTCTTGAAAACTTTTATAGTGTATTATTACTAGGTGAAAAATTTTTTAAATATAGTTTCCCCTTATTGTAAATCTCTAGGTAAGAAGGTTCCATATGTTGCCACGAGCCATCATTTATTACTTCTACTTGTTGGTTATTGATAGTTGCATAAGATGTTTCCTTATGATGAGAGTGCCCATATATTAGATGATTAATTTTTGAAAAATCATATTTATCATCCTCTAAAAACTCTTTTATTTCATCTAAATAATAATCAGGTTTGCTTGCACGTTGCCATTTCTTCATTACACGCATATTTGCTTTAATTAAGTTAAATTCTAAAATATTTAATTCTGAAAAAAGTTCATCCATTTCTTCAATTGACTTATTTTTAAACTTAGCTAATTCTTCTTTCATAGCACTAAATCGTATAGGCTTAATTTTCCTCCCATTCTTAATTATTTCATTCCAGAAATAATCGTAAGTTTCTTTCACTTCAAATTTACTATTCGAGATTAATGATTTCCATAATTGTCCTACAAAAAATCGATATATCTCACTTTCAAATTGAAAACCATGCGCCATAAAACATCTATAGTCGCTGTCTAAATCAAGGCCTTCAATTTTTACTTTGTTAATAGGATTATTTTCAAGTTGCTCTCGCGAATTATACATCAAGAGCATGTCCTCATTGTTCCACTTTTTTAATAATATAAATTGATAGTATAATTCATCATTAAACAATTCCCTGAATTTACTATTTCTAAATTTGATTAAAAATTTCTTTTTTCGACGTTCAAATTTCTCATCATAGTCTCCTGTCACGGGAATTTCATGATTTCCTAATAAAAATAAAAGTTTCATTTTCTTTTTAATCTCAAGTAAAAGTGTAAAAATTTCTTGAACTTTTTGCCTTTTTAAAAGAGTTCTAGGAAGATCAGTACATAAATCAATGAAATCTCCTAATAATATAAACGCTTGTAGTTCATTTCCAAATTCTCCATTAATAATACGCTTTAAAAATTGAATAAATAAGTCTCTTTCACAATCTAATGAACCTAAATGTACATCTGAAGCTACTAAAATTTTTGGTTTATTTTCACTCATTTTCTACTGCTCCGGTTTCGCATAATTTTATACTGATCTAATTAAATTAGTATGTATTAGAATTAATAAGGAATTTGCCTAACTTTTAAATTAATGTAAAGAAAAATTATATATAAAGCATAAATATTTCAGAAAAGTACTTAATTCTAATTCAAAAGTGTTATATTGTAAAATAACTCAATAAATTATTTTCAATCTTTTACCTTATATAAGATTTTAGATATTTTGGCTTATAGATTTCACCCAAACGTAACAAAGTTATATGATCAACTTTGACAACTGCATCATCTGAAATCAAAAATTGATCAATTCTGATTAATTGAATTCACTAGTAAAAAATTTGTTAATTTTTTCCATGAATTTTTTTTGTCGACTGAATTTGATTGATCACATTTATCGGATTCATGATGATCAACCAACACATTTAAATATAAGAAATACTAATTAAAATGTAAATACCTTTAAATAAAATTAATAGAAATTAATAAAAAATAAGTGGAGGAATAAAAAATGGCTGCATTTGCATGGAGTCCGCTACGGGCTCTAATGAAGAAAGCTGGTGCTGAAATCGTAAGTCGAGCCGCAGTTGATAAATTAATGGATTATTTAGAAGAATATGCAAAAACCTTAACTGGCTGTGCGCTTGATATTGCCAAACACTCCGGCAGAAAGAAAGTTACTGCTGCAGATATGAAAATCGCTATCGGTTTAATTTAAGTCGTTAATTGCGATTTCAATATTTCCAGCATTTTTTTATTTTTTTTTTAATATTTTTTAGCTATAAAAATTTATATCTACGGTATCCATAGGAAGAAATCAATATAATCGCAACGCCAAGAAAAACGAGTCCATAACTTGAGGCATAGCGAATATAACTTACTATTATCTCACTATAATATAAAATATAATCTTCTTCAGCAACAGGAAATTCTTCAGCATAAAACAAAATAAATATATTACCTTGAAAGGGTGGAGATATTTGAATAGTTGTTGTAAACTCAGTTATATTTTCAACTTCCCAGTAAGGTATATAAGGTTCTCCCTTAAGATAACAGTTAAAATCTTTTCTTTTTAATATCTGAAGAGAAATTGTTCCCTGCTCAACAGAAATGTTTAGAAAGATTTCTTGAGTGTGTGATCTCCATGGAAATTCAAACCGATCTATATAATAAGAATTATGGCTAGAAAGACCATGCCCAATATAAGGGTACCCAGGATCTAAAGTTTTAGTTTCAGGATAAGGTATAAATAAAAGGCATACACTGGAGATGCTAGATAATATTATAAAAAAGATAAACCATGAAAACTTTCGAGGCATAATCACCTAATCTCTCTTTTCAATTTTTTTTACTGTTCAATTTAATTTTATCTTAATCAATCCTGATATCTAATTGTTTGAAAGTATAAAAAGTTATTAACATAATCAATATAGGTAATCCGAAAAAAGTAATTATACAAATGATTGTTACACTACTGAAGATAATTTGTTCATGAAAAATTAAATTTTCAAAAAAGTAGATAACTTTTACTGTGTAAGAGCTGTATGAAAAAAGGCTTAAATCAAAACCTTCTAAAAATGTCTCTATAATTATATAAAAAACAGGTAAAATGAAAGAAAGTACTACATTCCGAGTTAACGCCGAAATCATAAAAGTTAATGATACATAAAATATTAATTGTATCAATATAATTAAAAAACCCATTAGAAAAATGTGGATTGAAACTAATAAATCGGTTTTATTGAAAATTATAATAAGAAAAGTTAAAAAATAAAATAACATCAAAAGAAAAATGCTTATCACCATACACAATAACTTTATGGCAAGAATTTTATTTCTAGATTCCGTAGCATAAATTATCATAGCAGACTTATTAGAAAATTCTCCCGAAATAATATCACCAGTAATTATAACAGGAATAAATCGGAGAAATGAAAAACCTATACTAAATCGAACTATAAATTCATTCCAATATAACGTCTCATCTAAAATTTGACTGTTTACATATTCAAAATTAAACGTATTAAAGATATCGAATAGAATGAGCAATGACAACATTATGCATACAGCGAACTTTATTGAGAGAATCTTGTGTTTCAAATAAAAAGAGAACAAATGTCTTTCATAAAATAAGGAGGGTTTTATCTTATTCTCTCTTTTCATAAGATTTTCCTTTTATTATTTGTTTATATAATTTATTTAAAGTTCCACTAATAGGAGTGAAATTAAAATCTTTATAATCCACTATTATTTTATCTACTTTTTCTGGAATGTTGGTTCTGAAAATAATTTTATCACTTAATATTTTTGGTACGTCAGAAAATAGGACTTTTTCAGTAGATAGCAACTCAGAAAGTTCTTTAAGAGTCACATTATCATCATAATTGATTCTAGTTATTTCATATTCATTAAATCCGTAAAATTGAGCAAGATTATATATTTTATCCGAAGCTTTTACTATGCCGTTATCAATAAACGCTGCATAATCGGCTAGTTGTTCTATTTCAAGAACAATATGGCTTGAAATAATAACTGTGATTCCTTCTTTTCTTTTCATGTGGATTTTTTGAATAAATTCCTCTCTACCTAATGGATCAATATTAGATAAGGGTTCATCAAGAAAAACTATTTTAGGTTCTCCAGCAAATGCTTGAGCCAATCCTAAACGCTGCCGCATTCCCCTTGAATATGATTTAATAAACTTATCCCAATAGTTTTTATCTATACCGCTCCACTCTAAATATGATTTAATTTGATTTTTGTCCCCTCCCCTATTATTTCTCAAGCCAAAAATTAATTTAAGAAACTGTCTTCCTGTGAGGTTAGGGTAGAACCCCACATTTTCAGGTAGAAATCCAATCTTTCTCCTTATTTTACCTGAGCTATTTAGGATATTAGTTTCGAGAATGAATGCTGTCCCATTTGATGGTTTCACCATACCTAAGAGCATTAACATTAGTGTTGTTTTTCCCGCCCCATTAGGACCTAAAAAAGCAAAACACGAATCAGGGATTTCCAAATTAATATTATCCACAACTACTTTATTATAATATTCTTTTGTCAAACCTTGAATTTTGATTATTAGCTCTTTAGGGGAAGACATAAGTTAAGATCTTTATCAATTTGTTTTTTATAATTTTTATGTTATACCATTAGCATCCCTATAAAAATTATATTGGGTTATTTGTTTAGAAATTAAATCTAACAAAATTTAAAAGATTTAAGGATTTTACTTTTCTCAATCATCAAAATTTCAATACTATGATTTTCAAAAAACCATTAATGTC
>JAHQWL010000070.1 GCA_029856155.1 Promethearchaeia archaeon | reverse complement strand
GTATTATATATGAAGAAATTCTCCAAAAATCACCCATAGCGATAGAGTAAAAGTAATTTGCATAAAAGAAGGTAACTATCAACAAAGCACTTATGGGTGTAGGTACTCCCGTATACCCGGGACTTTCTGTGATGTTAAAACGTGCCAATCTTAGCATTGCTCCAATAGCAAAACATATTGCTCCTGTTATAATAATGATATCAAAAAGGGTATTTGTTTTGAATGATTGGTAAGCTAAAACCGCGGGGGCGATTCCAAAGGTTAGAGAATCACTCAATGAATCTAATTCTTTACCCATTTCATTTACAGTATTTGTTTTTCGAGCGATATAACCGTCTATCATATCAGTACCAAGCGAGATAGTTACCAAAAAAAAACCTAAAGAAAGTAAATCAGGGTGACCAATACAAGCACATACTAAAGCAATTATTCCTAAAGAAGTACCTACAATTGTAATATAATCCTTCAATTTTAATAACTTTGGAATGCTTTGGCTTGACATATTGCTTCTCTAATTATTTCTTATTAATAATAATTAACCCTTATCTAATTAAAACATTTTCATGAATATACATTGAATATCTAATTTACCCGTAACTTTATTAAACAATATTATTATTCATAGCTTAAAATAAATTTAAAAGTGAAAGTGAGAAAAATGCCGTATTGCAATAATTGTGGAGCAGAGATAAAAGATTTATCACAAAACTTCTGTGAAAAGTGCGGGTCGCCAATACCAGCTAGTGTCAGGCAAGTGAGCACCCCCGCTACACCAGTAAGGCCAGCTACTTCTGGTATACCTTCATCAAGTCAACCAGGAGGATTGTTTGATATCAACCGGAATTATTATATCCTTAAGGAAAGGTAGAGGATTACTCAAACCCCTTAAAAGTATTGGGATTGGGGTTCTGGAGAGATTTTAGATGAACACAACCAGATAATCGGTAGAATGAAAAGAGTAATCTTAAGTATTAGACGTAGAGTTGAATTACAAGAAATTGATGGCTCAATCGCAGCTACTATACATGCTAAAATCGTATCTGCTCGTGGAGCACAAGATTTAAAGGACCCTCAAGGAAATTTAATAGCTCGAATTAAGAAGAAGATATTATCGCTTTTCAGACCTGTTTTCTATCTTGAAGATCCTCAGGGAAATCAATGGTTTAGAGCCCAAGGTAAATTTATGGGCTTTAGTTTTAAGGTGTATGATGTTACAACTGGAAATGTTATTGCAGAGATCGAAAAAGCAGATAGGTGGAGAGATATATTCCTTGGCGGATTACTAGACTTTAAAGATACGTATGCTTTAAGAATACTAGATAATGTGACTGACCGAAGAATCCTTGTAGGATTTGTACTTTCAATAGATAATGTACTTCATGACAGGTAATAAAATCTTTGTTTTTTTTTTCATTTTTAATATACAATTAAAAAAGGTTCTCTCAGTTTTTTTAAAAAAGAAGATTTAAAATAATTTAATTTATATTTTTTTTAAAACAATTAAGTTTGAAAAGAAATTTCAAATTATAATACAAAATTTTTAATTACTATCATAAAAATTGAAATACCACAGATTATTATTCCTGTTGAATGAAAATGACTGAATATGAGAATTTTATGGTATATGAATTGGACGATTCTGGAGAACGAATAAAATTAGACATAACTGAAGAGCATCTTCAGGAAAATATGCATCCAGAACAAGTTCTAGTTATAATTAGAGAAGATTTACGAAGGATCTTCATTTGGAAAGGTCCAAAATCACCTGTTCGAAAAAGATTTATTAGTTCAAGAGTAGCTTCAACTCTTCAAGAAGAGTTAATGAAAGACTCTAGATATCACCGCTGTAAAATTGTTTCTGTAGATGCAGGAGATGAACCTTCAGAATTCTTAAATACATTCAAATTAGAATCGATGGAAGTAACTGAACGATTAGCCGATATGCGATATGTCCGAAATGTTGAACGGGAGAGAATGGAACAAGCAACTATTACGGATGTTGCTCCTAAAGCAACTAAGGTGCCGATAGAAGAGGAATATTTCTCACCCGCACTACAAGATACGAGTAATGAGGTAATAGTTTCATCTTTCGCTCCAAGTGCTTCAAAACCAAAACCAAGGACGCAATATCCAAAATCAGAAATGGTAAAACCATCAAGAATTTCTAATTCAATAGGATTATCTAGAGAAGAAGCACAAACCATAAAAAATAAAATTCTCAAAACTGATGTATCTGACGGTTATAAAAGAACAAATCTCATTTTGGGTCATACACTCTATGCTGCGGTTTCAAAAATTGCTAAAGTATTCGGAAAAGATGTTGAAGAAACTGACTGGGAACCAGTTAAAAATGTCCCAAAAGAAATGATAGAATTAGATAATCACGTGTTAAGAGTTTATTTTGACGAAAAAAAAGGAATTGTTGAAGCTATTGAAGTATTAGAAAAGGAAGAAAAATCAAATAGCACTCCAAAAAAGACATCTCCTTCGGGATTGTCTCCAATGCCAACTAAACCTGACACAATGAAGAAAGCTATAAATGCTAAAGAGATAATCGATTTTAATTCTATGACTGTAAAAGATCTTAAAGCTTATGCCGAAGAAAAAGAAATTGATTTACCTACAAATGCAAAGAAGGGGGAAATAGTTGAAATTTTAGAGAAGTCCCGAGAGGAAAACCCAAGTGGTCGAAGACAATTACCGAAAATTCCAAGTAAGGATGATTAAAATCTAATCTTATTTCTAGATAATGTAGGAGCGTTAATTTTATATAAAAATTAAAATTACTAGGATCACCAAAACAAAAATTAATAAAAAGGTGAATTTAATTGACTGATGTAAGCTCTATTAGTAGAATAGGTTTAACACTTTTTTTAGGAGCGTTAATTGTATTTGTAATACAATTAATGGGTTTTATGCCCTCGCTCGCATTTATTACTATTGTAGGACCAATTACGATTGTCATTGGATTGATTATTTTTGCATTAGGATTTCTTGTTAAAAAAAAAACCGAATAAATCTATACTTTCAAATAAAAGAATTTTTAAAAAGAAAACATTTTTTATAAACTATCAGTATTACGTTCTTCTGTGGTTTCTTCTGGTTTAAGTTCATCTTCTTTATCTTCCCTACTCTCTGGTTTTCCTTCATCTAACTTCTTTGGCTTGATCTTCTTTTTAATCTTCTTTAATCCTTCTATAGCTTCCTTCCTGACTAATGGACTCTCATCTTTTAGTGCTTTTGTGAATATGTCTAAACTATATGGATGGTGTAGGTCTCCAAGTTCATCTGCAGCTTCCTTTCTTACATTTTCATCTGGATCGTTTAATAAAACATAAGTAAGAACTCCTAACACTTTTTCATCACCAAAATCTCCTAGAGTATCAACTGCTTCTTTTCTTACTTCTGGATCGGAATCAGTAATAGCAGTTATTGCTAGTTGTTTTGAAATTTCGTCATTGCCAATTGGTTCTATTGCGCTTAGATCGACGCCACAACGCTTACAAAAATTATGGGCTATTTTTATGGCTAATCCACAAGCGGGACAAATTCTCTGGGTATTGAAATCAATAACAGATGTTTTGGGGGCTGTAGGTGTTTGTTTAACTCTATAGGGATTATAATTCGGATCTGGTCTAAAATTCCTCTCTTTTCCCATTGTTATCTTAAGAAAAAATTAATTGGTTATTATGAATAATGTTGTTTTTATTTTTAATTTTAATTTAATTAAAAGTTAATTAAAAAAAAGAGAGATAAAAAAAATTTTAAGCAATAGTAATATCTTGACATAAATAAACATCTTGTACGGCATTAAGAATTTTAATACCTTCAGGAGTTGGTTTTTTAAATGCTTTCCGTCCTAAAATTAAGCCCATACCTCCTGAACGTTTATTAATAACAGCAGCAGTGACAGCATCTTGAAGATCATTACCACCAGCCTCTCCGCCAGAATTTATCAATCCTATTCTTCCCATATAGCAATTTGCGACTTGGTATCTATTCCAATCGATTGGATTATCTGGAGCCAGTTTTTCATAAACTAGTTTATCAGTTTTCCCAAAGTTTAAATCAAGGAATCCTCTGCTAAGAGTAGATAATTTTTGCTTTATAATATCAGCTTCAATAGTAACCCCGAGATAATTTGCTTGGCTTTCCAAATCATTTGCCGTATGATAATCTTTTCCATCTTTAATAAACTCTTCTTGATTTCTTAAATAACACCAAAGCACGCAGACTAATCCTAAATCATGAGCAAATCTAAAAGCTTCACTAATCTCTTGAATCTGGCGCCTAGATTCATAAG
This sequence comes from Promethearchaeia archaeon, assembly GCA_029856155.1. Taxonomy (GTDB): domain Archaea; phylum Asgardarchaeota; class Lokiarchaeia; order Sigyniarchaeales; family SOKP01; genus Loki-b32. The sequence goes on along the minus strand of JAHQWL010000070.1, from coordinate 121,064 downwards.
AACCGAAGTATATTGTTGCTCCTACTGCAGCTGCGCCCATATCAAATGCTTGTTCTACATTTGCAAAAAGAGTTTGATCCGAAAGTGCTGGTTTTGTGAGTAATTCATTGTGATTGATTTTCACAATAAATGGAATTTTATGAGCATATCTTCTTGCTACAGAGCCTAAAACACCAAGAGTAGAAGCAACGGCACTACAACCTCCGTTTATCGCTAGTTTTATAATATTTTCAGGATCAAAATATGACGGATTCATCGCAAAACTAGCTGAAGCAGAATGTTCAATTCCTTGATCAACGGGTAATACTGAGAGATAACCAGTTCCTGATAATCTACCAATCTGACTATAAAACCGTTCCATATTATTCAATACAAGATTATTTCTATCTGAATGTTCAAAAACTCGTTCTACAAAATCAGGTCCAGGAGGATGAATCTTATCTTTAGGAATTCCAGTACATATATGATTCAGTAAGGTATCTGCATCAGAACCTAATAAATTTTTAATTTCTTCAAAATTCATTTTTTCCACATTAATTTTACTTTAGATTAAAATTAATGAAGAAATAGGAGACCTACAATAAAATACTTTACTTTTAATCTCAACCAAAAAAAAGCATTTGAAGGGAAGAATTTGGAAAAAAACTTTTAATTCTCTATTCAAAATTGTTTGTACTGTTAAAAAATTCTTTCAATAATTCTGAAATAAGATTATAATTACTTGAGTGAACTTTAGGGCTCCCACTTTCAAGTTTTAGTAATATCTTTCGTTTCTCCTTTCCATTAGTTTCAAGTTTTATTATCAATTTTTTAGATTCATACTTAGATTTTTTATCATATATGGAATTTGGATCCCATAAACTATCAATTTTACTCCCAACTTTCTCTTTTTTATTAACAGATTCTATTTTAGGACTATGAGATATTTTAATTTTTTCCAAAATTTTTCACTTTTCTAATAGTATTATTTTCAATTACTTACTTTAAATCTAAATATTTAAAGCCCCTTTATATTTCAACGTGTAATTAGTTTTATTATGATAGACAAAAGATTTTTCTTTCATGATTGTTTTACTAAAATATGCCTGATGAGTTCGATTTCAAGAATTATAAAACGATGGAAGAATTCAGCAAATCACTTGAAGGAACCAAATATTTGCATGATCTGTATCTAAGAGCCGTGAATAATCCTATTCGTCGAGAAATTCTAAATATAGTTAACGATTTAAAACAAGTTCCAAAAAGCACTTTGTTGCAATTGTTAATTGTACGTAAAATTCTCGAAGATGAGCATATGTTTAATTATAATATGGACTTTTTAATTAAAGCTTTTTGCATCCAATCTATAAAGGACGAAAAAATAGATGAGATTGTTTATGAAATTACCCAAAGTGGTAAAGTAGTAGAATATTTGGAATAAAAATAATAATTTCTAATTATTCCTCAAAGAAGTTCTTGTAACAATTACAGCAAGGGATACCTAGCTGTAGGTTAAAATTTTTTAATTTTCTGCTATTTAATGTCATTAATCTTAACAATTCTTTTACTAAAATTTTCTTTTCTTCATCAAAAAATAATCGTTTTAAATTGAAGAAGTGGTTTTCATTTCCACAAAGAGGGCAGATTCTTGCAAATGAAATGAATTTATAAAAAATATCCCGTTCTTCTTTTGTTAATTTCTCAATTTTTAAATCTGGATTATTTCGAATGAGATCTCTCAGATTATTTAATTCATTTATCATTTCATCTCTTAAAAAATTTGAGTTATAATTTCTAATTTCTAAAGGAACTCTACTCTCTTCGATTAAGATTCCTTGTGTATCGAATTTCTCAATATATTCGACAGCTTCATTAAAAAATCGCAATGGTCTTTTTTTTTTCTTTTCACTCATAAAAATAATACAAGTATAATTTTTGAGGTATTTCAAAAAGATAACTAGATACTCTCTCTAAAAAATTTTATTAAAGAAATTTTAAATTTTTCTCATTTCGATTGAATAAATCATTTTTATTCTCACTAACTAATCTTCTGAAATCAATTATTTTTGAAGGGGCAAAATATTCAAAATCAAACTCAACATCATCACCAGAACTTTTACCCGGAATTGGCATAAGTCTACAAGTTAAAGGTTTATTTAATGTCACAGATATCGTACAAATATCGAGTAAAATGTAAAATAATTCGCGTTCTGTTATATCTCCTGGGAGTGGGACCACATCAAGACCCGCTCCACACATAGTAGAATATAGTAAGAGCGAATCTAAATTAAATTTGTTTTCAGATAATCTTTTTGATATAATGAAATCTTCTAAAACTGGTTGCATGAACCCAGAAAAACCTATTACTTTTTCTTTATCAATGGGTATAGAATTCTTAATTAAAGCCACTCCAGTTAACGTTCCATTAGCTCCAAAATACTCAATCCCTAATTTTTCTATAGCAGTTCCAATGCTCTTATCAATCATAGGATAAGGAGCAGGAGAGAAATCGATTCCTTTAAATTCAATATTATAGTTTCTACTCACTTTTTCAGCAATTTTTGTCAAATTATCGTATATTTCGTTAAATCTTGCTAATAAGTTAAGTTGAGCTTCTTTTAATGTGCTTGATTCTTCAAAAACGTTTATTACTTCATCTGCCATTTCTAAAGCTAAGGAAAATGCGGGTTTTTCTGAAAAATGGTAAGCAGCAGGAAAAAAAGGAACATTAGGGCCAACATTAGCAGAGACACAAAATTGTAAGTTGTTAAAAGGATCAGGTTCAGATAATTCTTTTATAATTTTGGCACCCGACTTTAAAGCAGCGATATTAATTCCTTTTTGAGTGGATGCCGCTGGTAAAGATGTAAAAAATTTTCTATGATTTTTAATAAATTGAGGAACTTCATTCAATAAAAGCTTCTCAAAAATTCCTAATTCCTCAATTTGGTCTGCTATCATCATACAGCAAGCAAAATAATCAAATCCGTAATCATTAAATAGATCTTGCAAGAATCCTACTTGGTTATTGATGTCTATTAACGTCTCTTTTAAGTTTTTTTCATAAAATAATTTATTATCATAACTAAAGAGTGGTTGTGAGCAGAAGCGTTTTGTTTCAACTTCTATATCAATTTCTTTTAGCATACTCTTAAGTTCATTAGCAAAAGAGGAAAAGTTAACAAGTCTATCTTGTAAAAATGACAATATTGATTCATTCTTATATAAGAAAGGGACGATTTGACCTAAGGTTATTGCACGAATTCTCATATTTAACCCGTTATATTACATTTTCAAAATTAAAAATCGCAATCTATAATATAATAAAAAAGATCTGTTAATAAAGATTATAAGAGAGCTAGTAATAAAAAATTAACATTTATTCTTAAGGAAATTGATAACTAATTCTATCATGTTAGAAATGTTTTTTAAATTTCATCAAGCTTAGCTTTATCTTTTACTTGTTTATTTGCCTTAGAAGGTTTTAAATATTCACCGGGATGAATTGGACCAATTTTTTCTAACTCAGCCTTAAATTCCTCTATTACATTAGCAAATTTCTCCCCTTCTCCAGCTGAGATACTTACAATTTTAACACGATTTTTATTTATATTTGCTTCAGCCAACATTTCTTTAATACTCTTATATCTATTCTTAGTTTTAATAAATCCCGTATCGTAATGACAATCTTGGGGATGACACCCCGCAATTAGTACTCCATCTGCGCCATAAAAGAAGCTCTCGAAAATTAATGATGGATTGAGCATTGCTGTACACATGACATGAATAGTTCTACTATTTGTAGGATAAAGTATTTTACTCGTTCCCGCAAGATCTGCTCCTATATAAGAACACCAGTTGCATAAAAATGAAATAATTAACGGAAATTCTTTTTTTTCACTAAGAACTGATTTTAATTGTGCTGAAATTTGTGTTCTTTGAAAACCTGGAATATAGAGTGCATCATACGGACACATAGCTACACAAGCTCCACATCCAGAACAATTAGCTTGAGTAATCTTTAATTGATTATTTTCGACTTTTAAAGCATTATACTCACATATATTTTCACAGAGTCTACATAAATCACATTTTTCTTTATTAAGATAAACGATATGAGGTTCTAACTCTACTTTACCACGCATAATTAAACCTATCGCTTTAGAGGCTGCACTTTCTGCTTGAGCGATACTATTAGGTATATCTTTAGGTCCTTGGATTGCTCCGGCTAGGTAAATACCATTTACAAGAGTTTCTGAGGGTTTAACTTTTAAATGTTTCTCTAATAAAAAACCATAAGGATCTTGGGAAATATTTAATATTTTACTTAACTCATCTGTTCCTTCTGCAGGTTCTAAGCCAACAGCTAACACTACTAAATCTGTTTTATTTTCGAAAACAGATCCTTCAACTATATCTTCACCACGTACTATTAGGTCATCTGAAGTATCACTTTTTAAAATCGCGGAAATATTACTTTTTATGAAACGTACTCCAAAAGTTTCTCTTGCCCGATTGTAAAACTCTTCACAATTTTTACCAACAGCCCTAATATCAGTATAATAAATATTAATTCTAATATCAGGGTTCTCCTTTTTTAAGAGAATAGCGTGCTTAATTGCCACATTACAACATACTTGACTGCAATAATCATGATGGATTTTTTTATTTCGAGACCCCACGCATAATACAAAAGAAACCTTTTTAGGAATTTGTCCATTTGAGGGTTTAACCACTTTTCCATGAGTTGGACCATCGTTATTAAGTAACCGTTCCATTTGCATTGAAGTTATTACATCTGGATATTTCTCATAATTAAGTTCTCCTAAAACAGACGGATCAAATGGCTTCAACCCAGTTGCGACTATGATTGAACCTACAGTAATATTTAGGAATTCAGGAGTTTGATCGAAATCGATGGCATCTCTATCGCAAGCTTGAGCACAGGCTTTACAACCAATACAATATTCTTCTAAAATATTTGGGAATAAGGGGATTGCTTGAGGATAAGGAACATCTATAGCTTTTCTTGGAAAAAAAGTTTCTTCTATGTCTATTGGGCACACTTCTCGGCAGATATCAATGCATCCTACACAATCATCTTCTTTTATAAATCGAGGGTTTTTCTTTATTTTTACTTCAAAATTTCCAATATACCCATCAACACTTTCTACCGTAGAGTAAGTAAGTAATTTAATATTAGGATGATCCTTAACCTCAGTCATCAATGGCCCTAAAATACAAATGCTACAATCTAAAGTAGGGAATGTTTTATCGAACAGTGCCATATGCCCTCCAATTGTAGGTTCTTTTTCAACTAAATATACATTAATTCCTGTATCCGCAATTGCCAATGCAGCTTTTATTCCGGCAATTCCTCCTCCGATAATTAAACTTGAAGGTGTTACATTTGAGTATTGAACTTCTAACGGTTCTAAAAGTTTAACTCGTTCTATCGCCATTTTTATTTGATCGATTGCTTTTCTTGTTGCTTTTTCTGGCTCATCATAATGAACCCATGAATTCTGTTCTCGCACGTTAGCAAATGATATTAAAAATCGGTTAATTCCAGCTTTTTCGATAGTCTTGCGAAATAATAAACCATGTAATTTAAACGAACAAGCAGCAATAACAACCCGATCGACTTTTTTTTGTTGTATTTCATCAATAATTTTATTTAATCCTAATTCTGAACATAAATATTGGTCTCTAAACACAAATAAATCTGGGTATTTCTCAAAATGTTCAATTAGTCTATCATTATCGATTACACCACTAATATTTTTACCACAATCGCAAATAAATAGTCCAATCTTCAAGTTTATTCCACCACTCATATAGAAATCTTAATTAATCTTTAATTAATATAAAATTGATTTTCTAATAATTTTTAAGATTATTTTTAGAAATTAGGAGATTAATATAAAATATATAATTTTATAGATATTGAATATTTATTCTCAATCTTATTTACTTTAAACATTCTAATTCGTAATAAACGGAAGTTCCAGACTATAAAACTAATTATGAAATATCATTGAATTTTTCTTTATAGAAGTAAAATGCTATTAAGCATATAATAAGAAGTATGTAAAAGCTTTTAAATTGAGTAATATAATTTTTAACCTAAGTCCAATTTGGATCAAAAATTTTAAAAAAAAAATATGTGATAAATATGAGTGAAGGTGAAAAACTCACAGCAGTAAAATTACTTGCCTTTATAGGAATGCTTTATTTAGGTTTTGATGCTATAACCTATTTCTACGCTGCCGGTACAGGTACAGAATTATATGCTCTTTTTGGAATAATAGAACTTGTATTTGCCATTATCATCTTTCTTGGCTTAAATTATTGGGAGTTAATACCAATCAAGCTTCCATTTACTTGGTGGCTTCTGCTTATCATTGGTGTAGTTACAATAATTTTTGGCTTTTTTAATGCTGATTATCCTGCAGTGACTAACTCATGGTGGGCTGGAACAATTGTGACAATGGCAGCTTTAATAGATCTCTTCGCAGAAAAGAGAGGATGGAAAGCATCTAAAATGATGGCACTCCTAGGTGCTGCTTTTGGAATTTATGATTGTATTATAATTTTCATGGGTATGGCTGAGGTGACAGGCGCTGGTGGTACTGTAGCTACGAGTGTAGCCCTAAATGGTGTTTTTGGATTAATCTTAGCAATTGTTCTAATCATAATCATTTTTGATTTGGTTGATATTAAAATACCCTATGCATGGTGGGTCTTGTTAATCATTGGCTTTGTATTTTTTATGTGGGTATGGCCAACTGCAACAGCGATGTCACTTTTATATACGGGAATAACTGGAACAGCACTAGTAGTAGTAGGTTGGAGTGGCTGGTTGCTTTTAATTGCTTTTGTCTTATTAATCTTAGACTTTTAAATAAAATCTTAACTTTTCCTTTTTTTTTATTTTTACAAAACCAATTTAATAGAACTAGTTTTGAATAAAATCATTGAGATCTGATTTGAAATTTTTATAAATATTAGACTTGATCATCCAGACTATCCTTGCTTGCTTTAGGATAATCAATAATTTTATGAAAGAGTGAAGGAAGAAGTTTCAAATATTTTTTCTTTTCTAAGTTTTTTAAAATGATCTGAGATACTTCTTCTAAGATCTCTTCGTAATCTTCAGGATTTTCAAGCATGTTTAACATCAATATGAAGAAATAATCTGTATCTGCCCCGGAATAATAAGTCACAAAATTTATATTATCTAAGGTTAAGCTTACAATTCCTGCTTGCTTACTAAATTCATGTAAATTTAAAATTTGCATTAAGGTCTTGTCAGTAATCTTAAATTTTTTTTCTGGATATTTTGCTTTAATCTCCATACCGCTGCGTTCATCATATTTCATGAATATTAGCCCATTTGGCATATTTCTTATTACTCCTGAAGCATTTCTTTAGATAAATAGGGATGTACTTTCATAATGTTAAAATTATTCTTTTTCATTTCTAAAAAGTATTTCTGTTCTATTTCATATTCCTCTGTTGCCCAATTTAGAATTTCGTCCTTTGTATAAAATTTACCTTTTAATACTTGCAACCCTTTGCATTTTTTAGTATAATTGTCAAAATTCTTTTTACTAGATACCATCATTTGCCAAAAAGGAAATGATCTACATTGGAATGGTCGAGCTGGATGAACACTACATTTATTTTCTTTTAAAAAATGACAATGCTCATCTTCTCCAGTAAATCTAAAAGCGAGGGTTTTAAAGCGGTAATTTTTAATTCCTTCTGTCCCAGGTTCTTTCCAGTAAAAGCTGTCATCTACAATTTTAAGATATTTTTTCGCGAAATCTTTCAAACCTGTTTTTCCTTTAATATTTATAAAATCCGCTAATCTGAGTATATCTTCTTGATATAAATAGACTTCACCTTCGTTGAAACCTCTACAGCATTCACCACACATTTGGCAAGAAAATTCAATTCCATTTTCGAGATTTCTAGAAATTTTTATCTCTGTTGATGTCAAAGCTAAAAACATCTCTTAAATTTTAGATTAATAAATAATATACATGTATTTAATTAATATTTAAGTATTACTTCATTGAATATATTAGGCAATAAATAAAAAGGAGTTTAAATTTTTGGCTAAGGGACTAAACCCAAGTGATAAAAAAGATTTAGATTTTCATTTTATAAATGAAACATTATTAAACTTGGAAAATACTTTAAGAAAACATGAAGTTCAAAATGAGTTGGAATTTGGAGTATGGCTAAAAGATTTTGAGAAAATATATGGTAAAAAACAAGTGGATACACAATTATATATTGTTTTTGCTTTAATTTACTTCTTAGGACATGTATTTATCTCAAAGTACATTTTAAATTATGAAATTATATTAACAGAAAATAAATTATCTTTAAGGAATTTTAAAAATTTTGAAGACAATTTAAAATCCAGTTTCAAAAACCTTGATATTTTTGAGATTAAGTATTTCCATCCATTATTCTCTCTTTCTGAGAAAGAAGATTTATCTATTTTTTATGATCTTATTTTAAACATATCCAATTATCTTTTCAAATTAGAAGTTGATCCAGAATATATTTTTGATTATTTAATTCAAACAATAATTTCTCCACTTATTAGACATAAATCTGGTGAATATTATACCCCTCAATTCTTAGCAAAACAGATGGTTAGAGATGTTTATTCATTTGGAGAAACTATTCTTGATCCTTGTTGTGGTTCGGGAAATTTTTTAATAGAAGTAGTAAAATATATTCTTTCTCAAGATGAGACTATGGAGAAAAAAATCAATGCAATAAATAATATATATGGTTATGATATAAATCCGATCTCAATTTATGTATCAAAAATTAACCTATTTTATCTATTAAAAGAAAATATTGTGGATATTAATTTGAATCTATATGTTTTCGATTTTTTATTTCAAAAAGAGAATAGTCTTAATAAAAAATTCGATTTAATAATAGGAAATCCTCCATGGTATACCTATCGTGATATCGAAACTGTTGAGTATCAAAATAAAGTCAAAAAACTATCTGAACAATTAGAATTAAAGCCACTTCCTAAGAATTTGTTAAATCTAGAAATATCTACTTTATTTTTTGTTAAAGCAAACAAAACATTTATGAAAGAACGGGCGAAGATATTTTTTGTAATGACGAAAGGAGTCATTACAGGCTCTCATACATCTAGATTTCGTAATTTTAAAGGATTTATTAATGTAAGAATATGGACTTTTGATAGAAAAATTGAAACTTTATTTAATATCAATTTTATTTGTTTATTTGGGCAGAAATCGAAAATTTCAAAACAAAATTCTAAAGAGCAGATTAAATCTTATCACTTTACATTAAAGAATGAAATGGATTCCATTGAGTATTTCAAAGATCTAGAGTTGAAATTGGAAAGAGTAGACCTATTATTACCTTATTTAATTGAAGAAAAAGCAGGAAAGAAATATACTAAGAAACTTATCACACAAGAGAACTTAAAACACCTCTTTCCATTAGAAGAAAGCCAGTATAAACCTTTATTTCATAAAGGAGCAGATTTAAATCCGCGAAATCTAATCTTTATAAAATTTAACAGTATTGATAATTCATTAGCGAAAATAATTCCTGATAAGCGAATATTCAAAAGAGCTAAAGCCCCATGGAATAAAATAGAATTTGAAAATGAAACCATTGAAAAAAAATATATCTTTAAAGTAATTAAAAGCACAGAATTAGTTAAATTTTATATATATAATTACTACCACGTCTTTTTACCACTCATAAAACCGGATTTAAACTTCAATTATGATAAGTTAGAGAAGTTCGGTAAAATATTTTATGATAAAATAAATCAGTTATATATTAAATACAAAAAGGAAACCACAAAACATGATTCTTTAATAGAAAATTTAGATAGATGGTCTAAGTTGATCAATAAAAGACAATTATCAAAAATTAAAGTAGTATACAATAATTCTGGGGCTATACTGTATTCAGCAGTAATACAAGGAGACTTTTTGATTACTGGAGACTTGTCTTTCTATGATACTAACAATCTCGAAGAAGCTTTTTATTTGTCTGCTATTCTAAATTCCAATCTGATGACAAAACAAATAGATATTATAAAAAGTTCAAGACATATATTCAAGCTTCCATTAGAATTTCCAATTAAAAAGTTTGATAATAATAATCCTACTCACCAGAAATTAGCCGAATTAGGGCAAAAAGGGCAAACAATTACGAAAAGTGAAATTGAAGTTTTAAATAAAAATACGAAAGAGAATTATACAAAGTTTAAAATCCAAAATAAGATAAATGAAAAGCTTAAACCATTATTTACTCAAATTGATGAAATTTTAATTAATCAACTACAAGAAAGTAAAAATTTACATTAGGTTTTATTTTGAGGTATTAAAATAAATAAGGGTTCTTATATTTATCACTTATTATATACCCATTCAAACATGAAAAACTATATATTTAAATTACTTCTGGCAGGGAATGGTGGAGCGGGCAAGACTTCACTTCTAAGAAGATATGTCGATGGTTTTTTTGATGAGAGTTCAATAATGACAGTAGGTGTGGATTTCTTCATAAAGGAGCTTATTTACAATGATACACACTGTCTTTTACAACTATGGGATTTAGGAGGGCAAGAGCGCTTCAGATATCTTTTAGAAAACTTCGTAATGGGGGCAAGAGGGGCACTTCTTTTATTTGATTTAACAAGAATGCCCAAGATAGGAGATATACTTGAGTGGGTAAATATAGTTCGATTGCATGATTTAACTTTGCCAATTTTACTAATAGGAACAAAATTAGATCTCGAAGATTTAATTGCCGTAGATGATGAAAGTGCTCTTCATTTAAAGAATACTTTTAATATGATAGATTTCATAAAAACATCAGCTAAAACGGGATACAATGTTGAAAAAGCATTTGAAATGATAACAAAAAGATTAGTAGATGCAAGTAAATATTAGATTTATTTGTTTATAGAAATGGTTAATATAACTGATGAACTAGTTTTTCTCGGTTCAGGGGGTGGCCGGCATCATATTAGAACTCAATTTAGGGCCACAGGAGGTATTATCTATAAATTTAACGATATCCAATCTCATATAGACCCTGGACCTGGTGCCACAGTTCGAATCAACCAATTTAAAGAAGATCCAGTAAAGACAGAACTCTTTATTGCAACCCATGCTCATGTTGATCATTATAGTGATTTAAGTGCTATAATTGAAAGCTCACGGGAAATCTTACATGATAGAAATTATAAATACTATAAAAAAGGAACGCTAATTACTACAAGTGAAGTCTTGAAGTACATTTCTGATTACCATCTTGACATGCTCGAAGAAGTTATAAAGTTTAAAGCGGGAGATTCATTCAATTATAAAAATATTGAAATCATTGGAACTAAAACAGTTCATTCTCCTAAAAATGAGGGTTTTGGAATCAAATTTAACCTTAAAGATTATTCACTTGCTTTTTCCAGTGATACAAGAGTATATGAAGGATTTTCTGAGGAATTTTCAGGGGTCAATATTTTAGTTCTCAACCTTTTACGTCCAGATTCTATTGTATGTAAGAGACATCTATGTACTGATGAAGTTATACCTTATCTCAACAAGATTAACCCTCCACTTGATGGTCTTATTATTACTCATTTTGGGACATATATGGATAGCTCAATGTCAACAAAAAATTATGTCCCAAGCCAAGTCGCAAAACTTCAAGAAGATACTAATATCAAAAATATTGTTGCTGCTGAAGATGGACTAAAAATAAAGATTACAGAACTTTTGAAATAAAAGATCTTTTGTTCTTAAATGTTTATACCTAATTAAAAAGATTGGTACTAAAGATTTTGTACAAAAATTTTAAATTATGTGCCAAAATTGATGATTTAAAACTTGTTCTTGATATTGACACATAATAAATTATAATAAAATGGTTTTTATATTAGGGAAACTAGTATATAGATAAGTAAGGGAATCTAACAGACAATCTGAACTAACATTGGATACAATTTCAAGAGCCCAAATCGGGAGTTGCCAAAATTCGCCCTCTATTAAACTCTAATGAGTTTAATTCTCTCCCTGATTTTAAAATTTGGTATCAGATTTCTTTTCCCTTACCTTTCCTTTAACTTCTAATCAAGTCTAGTATGATATTGATTAAACATTAAATATTCCAAAATTGAAAAACCTAATTTGGTACCATTGGGCTATGGATTAATATATACTTGATCTATAAATTGAAGAGTTAAAATGTACATTTAAATAATAAATATGTCATGTATTCTATTAGAGATAATAATTCAAACTAGATATTATTTACATTTACAAATTATGTGAAAATTATCGTGCAGGATTATATTATTAATGAATTCCTCTCAGTAAAATCAGAAGGAAGTACGTGGGATATTTATATCTCAAATTTAAAAGTCGAAAAAAGACGATACACAATTTATAATATTTCTCCTAAAGAAATCATAGAATCAGAGGAAATACCATCAGCAGATTGGTACTTTTCTGACGGAACTATAGTTGAAGCAGAATTCACAAACGTGTGTGAAATATTAGAAATATGGTATAAAAATCGGTACGATACATCACTCTTAAACAAAGAAGGAGCATTTCCTCTATTGAGACTATTGTATATTGCAGGAGACCCAGTAGCGAATGAAGTCTTTTTATCTGAGATAGAAAAAAGAATAAAAACAAATCATCCTCCTACTATGGCTTATTTAGTAGAATTTGGATTTATCGATTATTTAAATATTCCTGTAATGAATGAGCTAACCTCAATGAAGGATGTGGGGAAAGAACTATTAAGAGCAATGGGGCTAACCAAATTTTTGGTAAGATTTTACTCTGCATTAGAAAGTGATGACCTATGGGATGATTTTCCAGATTTGCTCATGGAGCCTTTAAAAATCGAAAGGGAGTTTTCAAAGACAATGAAATTAGAACATTCTGAAGAAGGTCTATTGATTATGCCCTTACTTTTCATGCATTGTTCCGAGGAGAAGATTGATACTTTATGTAAATTAACAGAACAAGAGATTCTTGAAATTCTTCATGATATTCTCTCTCAAATGGCGCAGAATCAAATGATTATTAAAAAAGAATTTGAAGTCAACCAATATATTACCCTTAAATTAATTGGAAACACGACATATATTTATGTGAATAACGAGAAATTCCTTCACTGTAAATATCTACTAATGAATCTCGAAAAAAATAAAATCAAAGAGTATAAACAATTCCAATCAATTGATGAAGCTTCAATGCATCTTGATAGATCACTTGAAAGAGGTCATCTTTCCATATTTCACCAGAAACAGAGTTCCAGACAATGGTAGAAACAAATGGATCAACAGGATCTTCAACAATATTATAATCAAAGCCTTGTAAAAATTTATAATTTTTATTAGATAAGTATTGATTAAATACTGAATAAAAAAATTACATTAAAACCTAAAAGGTGTTAATTTTAATTTAGTTATAATTTCTTTATGCCATTACTATGTTGATTTATTCTAGCTATTTTTAAATCTTTTTTTCATGAGATAAAAAGATGTTCCAATAATGGCTAGTAATATAAGTACCCATGAATATCCCGGAATACCGCTACCACCTCTTGTGCTATAAAGACTCCAAGAGTGAAATTCAAAAACATTATCACACTCTAAATAAATTCCTGTAGCGGTATCAAAAACTATCAATCCTGTATCACAAACTGTTAACGATTGTCCCCCATAATTTGCAGTACTTGTCCCATACTCACCTACAAATACTGATATTATTGTACCATCAAATACATAAGTATCTCCAATATTCACATTTCCGGTTTTTTCTCCATCATCATATACATCAGCCATTACCGCGACTATTGTCACTGATGTCACATCAAAACTCTTATAATAGGTTTGGGGTGCAAATATTTTCAATGTCCATTTCTTACCCACAGTTATACCACTATAATCTGCTCTACCTAAACTAATAAAAGCCATAAAAAACAAAAATGATATCAATAATAGTATTTTGGTTTTTTTCAGATTTAGTGCCTTATTTTTTGAAATCTTTTAATTTTACATTATAAAAAAATCATTGAATATTTAATTTATTCATATTTAAATCTTTGCGAGAATTTTATCTCTACCTCAATTTTTAAAAATTAACTATATACCTAAATACGGGAGATCGCCAAAATTCGCCCTCTATTAAACTCTGAGGAGTTTAATTCTCTCCCTGATTCTAAAATTTGTCGCAAATTTCTTTTCCCTTCATTTTCTTTTATATATAATGAATCAAAAATTAAATATTTTAGAAGAAAGACCACATTTTTAATAGAATGCGATATTTAAACTAGATACATGAAAAGACTTAATCTAGAGCAATCCAATAGCGGCACACAATACATTGCAAAACCTTTTGAAATGTAACTTCTCCTGAGTTATTGGTACGTATTCTTCTGTTAACCATTACATTCCCGCACTTATCACATATCGTTAAGTCTTTAGGTTTTAATTTATGTGCGGACATGTATCAATTCACAAATTTTTATTATTTTAGCAAAAGGTTCAATTTAGTTATGTGCTATTTAAAATAGTAATTTGCCGATAAAACAACCCTTATTTAGATACTAATAGCTATTTAATTATTTAAATATGTGTTTAAGCAAAAATTTTTGGATTTCATCACGTATGAAGTTTTGGGCATGAATTATGATTGCCAAAATGAGAAATTTAAGAAATTTGACACAGTTTGATTAAATTAAAATGATTTTTCTTATTTTATTCATTATTGCTAGGATTCTTTAGTACAGTAGTAAGAATTGCAATAAAGATTAACCCACAACCAATCCAACCAAATAATGATAGGATTTCACTTCCTATAAGGAACCCAAATAATACAGCAAATACGGGTTCAAGGGTAAATATTATTGCTGTTTGAGTTGGTCCTTGATATTGTTGACTCCAATTTTGAAATAAAATTGTGAGCGTCATAACAGCAATTCCCATATAAATCATAATAAACCAAAAAGTTGGTGGATTTGATAGTAAATTGTATGATTCTCCTAAAAGTAAAGAACAAACAAAACTAGATAAAGTGATAACACAAATTTGAATAATTGAGTATAAATATATATCAGTTATGCGAACATACTTATCATTTAAAACAATATAGAATGCGAAAATAAAAGCACAGACTAATACTAATATATCACCTATAATGAACCCAGATTCACCCTCCAACAATAAAAATGCCATTCCAATAATTGATAATATTACTGCAATCCAAATTCTTATATTTAAGGGCTTTTTAAATCCGAACCATGCTAAAAAAGGAACTATGACTGTACTTAATCCTGTAATAAAGCCAGTTTTACCTGCAGTTGTTGATTGGAGTCCATAAGTTTGAAATACTATCCCTAGAAAGTACAACATACCTGTTATTAAACCCATAACTATAACTTTCTTATTTAGATTTTTAAAGTGCGGAAAAAAAGGAATAAATCCTAAAAATGCTATTAAAAATCGTAAACCAAGATATAAGAATATGGGAATATTTTCTGTTATATTTTTAGTAATAATAAAAGATGTTCCCCAGAGTATTGTAGTAATAATCAAAAGAAATATAGCTATTATATTTCGTTTAGAATGGGAATTGTCACCTTTTTTAACAGTCATAACCTACAATAATCGTTTTGTAATTTTAGAAAACATAACAAGTATAAAAATTATTCCTAAATGACTTTTCTTCTCTACTACGTGATTATGATATATATCTGATGCATATTTTATGCATTTCTTGGATATTTTAGCTGTCAGAGTTTATTAATATGCATATTTTTATATAATTTATAGAACTGATAATGACACAGGAGTAAAATGTTGGTGATTTTTTGCCAAAGACTTATGTTGAAATAAATGAGAAAATAAAGAATGGTGATGTGGTGGTAGTTACAGCTGAAGAAATGATAAAAATTGTAGAAGATAAAGGTAGTAAAGTAGCTGCGGATGAGATCGATATAGTGACTACAGGCACTTTTGGGCCTATGTGTTCAAGTGGGGCTTTTCTTAATTTTGGTCATAGTGATCCTCCTATTAAGTTTGAAAATTTGTTTTTAAATGGTGTAAAGGCATATCATGGAAATGGAGCAGTTGATTGTTATATAGGTTGTACGAGGATGTCAGATATAAAGCCTTTTGAATATGGTGGGGGCCATGTAATTGAGGATTTAGTCTCAGGAAAACTAATAAGATTAAACGGTAATTCTTACACAACAGATTGTTACCCCTTAGCAGAAGTGGACACAGAATTTACAATCGATGACATTAATCAAGCAATTTTATGTAATCCAAGAAATGCTTATCAGAGATATATATGTGCGGTCAATAGTTCTGATAAAACATTATATACATATATGGGAAAATTATTACCACATTTTGGAAATGCTCATTATTCGGGAGCGGGATGTTTGAATCCTTTGAGTAATGATCCTGATTATGAGACAATCGGAATAGGTACTAGAATCTTTTTAGGGGGAGGAATTGGATATGTTATGGGAGAAGGAACCCAACATAATCCTACAAACAGATTTGGAACTTTATTTGTTAAGGGTGATTTGAAACAAATGAGTCCAGAATATTTACGAGGAGTAACCTACGAAAAGTATGGTACATCTTTATCTGTTGGGGTAGGGATACCAATACCAATACTAAATGAGGGTTTAGCTAAAAAAACTGCTGTAAGTGATGAGGTTTTATTAACAGAGATCTTAGATTATGGAAAACCCAGGAGAGATAAACCAGAACTGAAGCACGTAAGTTATATGGAATTAAAAAGTGGATATATCGAATTGGATGGTAAAAAAATAAAATGCTCCTCACTATCATCTATATTCTATGCTCGCAAAATTGCAAAAACACTTAAAAAATGGATAGAAGATGGAAAATTTTTCTTGAATCCTCCTGCTGAAACTTTATCTACTAAAACAGTCTTTAAACCGATGAAACAAACCTCAAGATTAAATTCTTTAAAAGATTTTAAAAAAGACGCTATATCTCATCTGGATAATAGCGATTTAAAAAGAGTTGCAAAGAATCAACCATTTATAGTTGATGATGGTAAATGTATTAATTGTGGGGCATGTGTTTCGTTATGTCCTACTGATGCTCTATACTTAGATAAAGAAGATAGGTTAGCATTTTGCTTTGAAAAATGTATTGGATGCTTGTTATGTTTGGATTCTTGTCCACGATTAGCAATTGAAGAATTGTGATACCAATTTAGTATTTATAAAAATATTATTAATTGTTTCATTCTTGTGTAATTATTTCAAAAATCTCATCTAAACGAGGAGTCTTTCGTCTAAGGGTGATACAGCGTTCTTCTTCACATCCTCGCAATATGGCTATTAGTTCATTTAAATGTATTGTAGGAATGTCT
The DNA here is from genome assembly GCA_029856155.1 of Promethearchaeia archaeon. Taxonomy (GTDB): domain Archaea; phylum Asgardarchaeota; class Lokiarchaeia; order Sigyniarchaeales; family SOKP01; genus Loki-b32. The sequence continues at coordinate 103,623 of JAHQWL010000070.1, read as the reverse complement.
AGCTTATCACCAAACCATTTATGCATTTTCTCTCTGTATTCGGGTTTACTTAGAGTATATAAACATGTTGGACAGGGTGTTATCATAAAGTCCGCTCCGACATCTTGAGCACTTTTTAATTTATTAGCGGTTATTTTAAGTGCTTCTTTTGGATGAATTATTACTTGTGATGCACCCCATCCACAGCAACTCTCTTTTTCTTGATAATCAACTGGAATACCACCAAAAAGAGTCACTAATTCATCTAACTTTGTTTTATCTTTTAAATATGTCTCAATATCTGTTTTATCTCTTGATAAATTTAAATAATGACATCCATAATGAACAGCAACTTTTAGATTTTTCAAATCAAATTTTAATGCATTAATAACATCATTTCGAATTAAATACAAGAAATCCAAATCATGTACTAATTTTAGATTATAGTCTTCTAAAATTTTATATTTATCAGGATAGTTATTCTCTATTTTTTTATGCTTTAAGCTCTTTAGGAGTTCGTTTGTTTTTTTTTTTACTTCGGGGATTTTTAGAAATTCACGTCCTCTTAAAAGACTATTATAACAGCCATTGCAGCTAAAGAACACTATATCAGCTATCTGATTCATTTCACTTAAATTCCTCTCATTAATAGCAGCAAATTGCGCTCTTGTTATTAAATTTCTTTGAAAGAAAGTACCTGAACAGCATGACTGATTTACGCATGTAGCTACATTTAATTGAAGTTCTTCTAGGAGGTCTTGAAAACCCCATCTTACACCCGGAAAATATTTTTCCAAGCAAGCCTTAAAAAGGCACAATTTTTTATCTTTAAAATAATTTAAAGGATTTTCAGGATATTCTCTTTCTATTTCGTCTAAATTTAGTACTAAATCAACGGCTTCCATTTTTTTGAATCTCGATTATGATCTTTTTTTGTTTTTTGCTTTGCTTTTATTTTTCCTTGCTTTAAAAACATATTTTATTCGAGCAAAATTACAAATTTCATTTAATTCTTCCATGCGTTCCGGTGGTAATCCACCATCTAAAGGATCTTCCAAAACAGTACCGTTAGTTAAAAATCTTTCTGACATCTCTACGTATTTACGTAAATCATTGTACCGAGGACCAAATCCTTTTTTAAAGCTTTCATTCCTCAAATTAATAATTAGTAATGGGATATTTATATTATCTTTTGGACAAACTCTTTTACATCTTTCACATAAATAACAATACCAAATATCAGAATCCTTTAAAACACTTTTATCTCCTCGAAGAACCTTACTAATTATTTTTCTTATATTGAATTCAGAAACTTTTGTAGCGGGGCAATCTCCAACACATTTTCCACAAGAAATACACTGAATAATATTTTTATTTTCCTCTACATCATCTACAAGTTCGTTATAAAAATCCCAGTTCCAGTCTGAATCAGTATATTCATCCATAATTTCTTTTTTTTTTAGCTTTTTATTACTGAACTTCTTATTCTATGAGAGAATCATTATTCATTGTAAAAAAATTATTGTATTCTTAAAAATAATTTTAAGATGCAATATTTTTAATTCTGAAAATTGTTTTAATAAATATTAATCATATTTATTTGAATAAAGCGCAAGTAATATTATTTATTCTCCGGAGATCCCTCAATGGTTCAACAAAAAAATGGAAATACGTATCTAAAGATTGTATACTATGGTATGGCAGGATCAGGAAAGACTACTATATTAGAAACTCTTTATAAGTTAACTAAAGATGGAAATAGGGAAATCGTTCCTGTTAGTGATTTGCAAAAAATCGATAGAACAAGTGGTGCTACACTTTATTTTGACCGAGGAATTTTTCAGTCAACAAAAAAGAGGAAGGTATATTATAGAGTATATACAGTTGCCGGTCAAAAAGGGTTCAGTTCATTAAGAATTAAAGTATTTAATAAGCTTGATGCTGAAACTGATGCTGTAATTTTTGTAGTTGATTCTCAAATAAAATTTTTTGAGGACAATCTTGAATTTTTATTAGAATTAAAAAGTATTACAAAAAATCGACTTATTAAAGAAATCCCATTTATAGTTATGCTAAATAAACAAGATCTTAAAGCTGTGATTAGTGATGAAGATTTTATTCAGATTTTAAAAAATGAGAAACTTTGGTATGAGCCGAAGAATAAATTTTATATTTGGAACCCCTTAATATATAAAACTTGTGCATTATTTGATCAAGAAAAAGACATTTATCGTAGTTTTTATGAGATAGCTAGAAGATGTGGATTATATCATATATATGGAGATGGTAAAGCCCCAATTGACAAATCATTTTCAGATACCTCGATCTTAACAACCTAACGGATTTTTTATTTATATAAGATAAAAATAGAAAAAAAAAATATTATTCTTTTTTCATGAATAGCTCTTTCATCCACTTGGGAAGTAAAAAACCTCCATAGAATTCCAAAGCGCTGAAGATTAACAAGATTCTTACGATCACAACCATAATCGCTAAGAGAGGATCAGTGGGATCTTCAAAAATAGTACCAAGCAAGGAATCTAAAATGGCAGCAATAGTAAATGTAATAAATGCTGCACGGAGTAATTTGCCTTTCAATCGTACGTCTCGATTTTCTAACTTAACTGATTTTTGAGCAAATATAACTCCTGTAATTAGCATAACTAAGATGATAAGTAATAAGTAGACAGTTATGAAAATATCAAATTCTACAGTAAAAGGTCTGTTAGGATTAATAACTCCGATCAAATCTATGTCAATAAAGAACAATGTGAAAAATATAATCTCAAATAGTATCGAAAGAATAATTGTAATAATCAATATTTTCTTCTGTGCATTTCTGTAAATCATGTCAGTAAATGCTGTCAGCCAAGTTATAAGAGCTATTGGTAAAAAGACATTACCGATAATAAAATACAATCCAACAGGAAGTGATTGCTGAACAAAGATATTCATTAAGAAGCTAACTGAATCTGGAACCCAGGGAATGCTAACGCCGATCCAGCTAAGTCCTACTAATATATACAGTCGATTTTTAAATTGAGAATATTTAGAGAGGATTGTAATTCCAATAATAAGAGAAATAATTACAAATACAAGACTAAAGCTGCCTTGAAGGACATCTACTAATTCAAGACCCATATGTCATCACTTTTTTTTGAAATATAATGTATATAAACGGTATAAAATTAGATGATTTACTATATATAACTTTATTTTCTTATAGAAAAGTTGAAAAAAGGAATTAAGAAATTGGGTTACTTATACTATTTCATAATTAATGGATAAGGGTTCCACTATCTGCTTTGATAATAGCTTTAAATGCGCTATATATTCGTTTAAAGAAATATCTTGATTTTTATATCTTTCTGCTAACTTTTCTATGATGTAATATGGTTTAAATTTAATAAATCGAACATCTGAAAAAAGGTACACAAAACCTTTTACTTCATAAATAAATTTTTTATCTAATAGCTCCGTAAAGAGTTCTTCCTTATTGCTTAAAATAGTCAAACAATCATTTACAGATAACAGTTTTTCTCTTAGCGTTTTTATAAGATGAAACACATCTTTATTAAAAAGAACTGTCTGAATAATTGTTTTATTTTCGAATTCTGAAACATTGTAATAATCAAAATAGTAATTTTTTAAAGATTCTCCATATTTTTTTAAAGAACTTTCATCTATCTGATCTAATGGTAAATTGTTTGGAGGAATCCTAGTACAAGAAAGATCCTTTAATAGAAAATAGCATTCTTTACTTCCTGGTACATTTTTTTTTACTACTAAATTTTCATGAAGGAAGGAAATTAGTATTAAATCAATATTTACTGTAGAGAAACCATGTTCATGTTTTAGAATATTTATTAACCCTGATTTAGATATTACTCCCTTTCTAAGAATTTGTAAGATAGTATACTTGATTCGATCTTGAAAGAAGTTAATCAGGTTTTCTTCTTCATCTAATTTAGAATAATTTCTAATCGTGTTAAATGCTTCAGAAATTGTGCGAGTAATTTTATTCGTATTTATCAATTCTATTAAATTTTTACTAATAAGACCTAATATTTCGGGAGATTCTTTTATTATATCTTCAATCATCTCTTTTTGATTATAAACTAATATAAGAAAATAGATTTCTCCTTCAAATTTTTGTATTATTGAAAGATAACAAGTTTCACTATTTTCAGGAACAAATTCAATTATAGAATTTTCTTTATTTAATTCATGTTTCGCCCAAATTTTTAGAAAAAGATCTTTGGGAGGAAAAGATTTATCTGGAGGATATTGGATAATGGGTTCTGGTCCTGTTGATGTATTCCAGTGAGTTAATATGATTCTTTCCATAATTAAGCTTTTTATAATGATCTGTTAGTAATTTACTAATCTATAGAATAAATTATTTTTAAGTTACATTAGTTATTTCTCTTTTTAATAATGAATCTCTGTATTATAATATTTTTTCTTTTTCAAATAAGAATCTAAATTCTATTAATATCTTAACTTTTCTTAATTTCATACACTTATAGTTAAGTGAATAGTCTAAAAATTAAAATTTGAGTAGATAATATAAATTTATGGACTATAGAATTCGGAGAATTAAAACTAATTAAAAAAATTCAGGATAGGAATGTTCAATTTTATTTAGTGTTAGAGCTAATAAATTAAGTAACTCTTCGCTATTATTTGTTTTAATGTTATCAATTACATTATCGAGAATTCGGTTACCAAGAGTTATGTCTTTTTGGGTTTTTTCTTTCTTATATTTAAATAGGAGCTCAAATTCTCGTTCTAACCATTCTAAATCGGCTCTTAGAGAAGACTCCAAAATTTCCTCATAATTTGTCTGTTCTCCGCTAACTGTCATTATATATCCTCATTTAATTTATTATTTAATACTTAAGTTAAGAATAGTCTTCAAATTTATAAAAGTACTCAAAACGAAAATTTTTTATACTATAGTTACGAACAAATCAAGTTTTGTACACAAAAAAAGTTAGTTTTTTATAAAAAAGATCTAAGATATACTAGGGAGATTCTACTATTAATTCTCTCAAGAAACATGAACAATAATATCCTTTGTCCCTTTCAAAAAAAAATGTTAATTATTTAATTTTTTAAATAGATATCTAGTGAAAATCTTCGAAAGCTCATAAATAGATTGCATATTATTATCAGAAATTGCTTCATTAAGAGCCCGGTAAAACTCTTTAAAATTCAATTCGTTATAGTTTTTAAACCCTATTTCTTGAGATGGTTTTTCCTTCTTATTCATAGGCTAAAATATTTTAAGGAAAATATAAAAAAAGAAATAATATCACAATATTATAAATTGGTTTTAATAAAAACTAACATCCTTATTCATTTTTTATGTTTCTCTTCTTCTCTAATTTTTTAATTAGTAGATAATAAAAGACTATCATTAGGGCAAGAGCTGCTAAGATTATTAATAGTATCGCATTGAAATAATTTGATTGTGCAATAATTACGTTAAAAGGCAATGTATAAAAATCTAAGGGAAGGGTAAGATTAAATCTCATAAATAGTAACCAACCTAATGCAGCATAAAAAAATGCTCTAAAGATTGACCCTATTAAGGTTCCTATTGAATATTTTTTTATATCTATATCTACTAATCCCGAAGTGTAGGATATCACATCAAACGGAATAAATGGAATAAACCTTGTTATAATAATTGCCTTGATGCCATGTTTTCGGATAAATTCATCAGCTATATCAATAGCTTTTTCACCAACAAACTTTTCAGCCAAAGGCCTTCCACCACGTTTACTTACATAATAACATAATATTCCTGCAGCCATTGAACCAATAATTCCCATCAAACCTCCTAAAAACCAACCCCAAATCATGCCAGTCGCTAAAAGCACAATTTCAGAAGGAAGAGGAACCAGAAGTCCTTGAACCCCCATAATGGCTATAAAAAGAAAGATACCAATAATTCCTAAGTTGTAAACGGGATTGACAAAACAAATTATGACAAATTTATATAAGATAGTATTATCTACAAAAAATATTACATATAGTAAAACTAAAGATGCAACAATTAAGACAATAAATATAATAATGTACACGATTGTTTTAGCATCATAATTCGAAAAATCGAATAAATTTTTGAAGTATTTTTTTAACTTTTCTGAAAAAGATTGCTTATCTTCTAAATGCTCATCATTATCATCTAGTGTCATAATAATCGATATCTACTAGTAAATTTTAAGTAATAAAGGTAATTTAGATTTCTATAAAAAGAATATCAATAAACTATAAATATGAGAGAATTGCTCATATTCCAATAGATCAATAGTAATGGCTAAATTATCATTAAGATATTTATTATTAAAACGATCTTTTATTTAATTAAAAAGTTATTTGTTTTTTTCATTAAAGACCAAAACTTATATACCTACTAATCTTATTAATAACATAATTGAAATATGAGTTAAATTATGAAAGAAATTCAAAAATATTTCAATAGATTTTTAGAAATTAGAAATATAATATTTTGCGAATATGAATACTTGATTAAGGCAAAATATTAATTAAATATGAATTTTGGAAATTTTAATGATCTAAATTTTTTTCCTTTAATAGAAATTTCAATGAAAAAGGTGGATATGATTGATAACTAATGATAAATTAGAAGGTTTAATTCTAGCAGCAGGAGATTCTAGCCGATTTAATTTTATAGATAGTAGATCGAAAAAGTATTTTTTAGAACTAAATAACTCCAATATTTTAGGATATATCATCGCTGGAATGATTAATGCAGGAATAATAAAAATAAAGATTGTGACTAGTAAAATATTCAATAAATTAAGATATAGAAGAAGGATATTAAAAACTATTACTCGATTATCAAATGGTTTAAAAAATTTTGAATTAGATATTATTGAAAATAAGGTTCCAGAGAGAGAAAATGGATATAGCCTTTTTTTAGGGTTAAATAGAATTTCTTCAGAATATACTATGCTATCAATGGCTGATCATATTTTTTCGAAAAATATTTTCTCTAAAATCAAAAAAAATTATAAAAAAAAAGATATTCTTTTAGCAACAGATCCAATGTTTAAAAAAGGATATTATGATAAGGATGATGCAACAAAAGTAGTTGGAAAAAATACATCCATACTTAAAATTGGAAAAGATTTAACTTACTATAACCGTTTAGATATGGGAGTATTTATATTAAAAACTAAAACTATTAAAAAGATATGTATGAAAGTCGAGTCACGTTTTAATAGATTTGGAGTAACAGATATTGTTCTATCAGCCTTGGATTCAGATTTAAGTGTTGGTTATTACGATTTTTCGAATATAATTTGGTTAGATATTGACAATTATAAAAACTATCATCAACTAAAAAGACTTTTTAATAAATCTTCTAAAATTTATCCTTTTGGCTTAGCTCCAACAGGATACATTACTTATTCAGATACGAAGGAATTATAAAATGTTAAAAGATAGTTAAAATAAATTATTTAAAATTAGAATATTGTTACTCGAAAACCAGAGAGGTGTATAATAATTAGTAAAATTAAAATCGCGATTGCTGGACTTGGTAATTGTGCTTGTTCTTTAATTCAAGGAATACACTATTATAAAAATAAAAAAAGTAGGGATGCTATAGGCTTAATGCACTGGGATATTGGTGGGTATAAACCAGGAGATATTGAAGTTGTGGCTGTTTTTGATATTGATCGAAGGAAAGTTGGAAAGGAGATGTCCAAGGCTATTTTTCAACCACCTAATTGCACAAAAATATTTTATAAAGATATCCCTAATACAGGGGTTATTACTAAAATGGGAAAAATCTTGGATAGTTTTGCAGATCACATGCAATCCTACGATGAACAACATACATTTATTTTATCTGATCAAAAGGAATTAACACAAGAAGAAATAATACAAGAACTCAAAAAATCAAAAGCAGATATGCTTATAAATTATCTTCCAGTAGGATCTGAGCAAGCAGCAAAATTTTATGCTGAATGTGCGTTAAAAGCAAAAGTAGGCTTTATAAACTGTATTCCTGTATTTATTGCGAGTAATCCAACATGGGCTCAGAGATTTAAAGATGATAACATACCAATAATAGGTGATGATATTAAGTCTCAAATCGGCGCGACAATCGTACACCGCGTATTAACAAATCTTTTCAAAAAAAGAGGCGTAAAACTTAAGCGAACATATCAACTTAATACAGGGGGTAATACAGATTTCTTGAATATGCTTGACAGGCGTAGATTAATTTCCAAGAAACGATCAAAAACTGAAGCTGTTCAATCTCAGACTGCGGTCAGATTGAAAAATGAAAATATACATATTGGGCCAAGTGATTGGGTTCCTTGGCAAAAGGATAATAAAGTATGTTTTATTAGAATGGAGGGGAACATATTTGGAGACATTCCAATAAACCTCGAATTACGCCTATCAGTAGAAGATTCTCCTAATTCTGCAGGAGTAGTAATTGATGCTATAAGATATTTAAAAATAGCACTTGATAGAAATCAAGGTGGAGTATTATATAGTCCTTCTTCATATTTTATGAAACATCCACCAATACAATATAGTGATGACGAAGCTTATCAATTAACAGAAGAATTTATTGAAGGTAATTCAGAAGCACGTATACAATCAATTGATAAAATGGCTGAACAAAATGAAAAAGGTACCTATTAACATTTTCAAGAGATTTTTCATTTTGATATGATATAACATTAGAAGAAATTATAAAAAAAAATATCATTTATGATAACGTAATTGTTGATTTAATTAAAAAATAGGCTGATAAAGGAATGTAAAAGTAACTACAGTCTTAAAAAAAACTTTCAAATCTATCTTTTATTTTTCGAAAAAATTATAAATTCTAATTTTTATTAGTAGAATAGATATAAAAATGATTTGATATCCTTTAATTGCAATTGTTATTTTAAATTGACCTGAATATCAAATGAGATATTCAAATGGAAATAAAGTAGAAAATAATTGTTTTACCATTAGAGTTTTTTAATGTATATACTTAAATTAGTTAATTTAAAAAATTAATTAATTAAATGGAATCTTAAAGTTAGAATTTCTAAATTTAGTATAAAAATTATCAACATTATCAAAAGAAAAGCGAAAGTAATATGCATAAATATTATTGTAATAAATGTAAAAAATACCATTATAGGGGGAAAATCTATAAAGACCATTTAAATTATAAAAGAGAAGTTTCACGTAAAGCCAACATTATAGATGATGAAAATATAAAGGTAAAACTCGACACACTTAGACCAATTGCAAAACGACAAATTCATACGTTGTTAAAAAAAATGAAATCATCTGGAAATCAGCAGCTCTATAAAAATGAAATTATCAAATTAATAAAAAATGAAAAAAGGAGATAAAAATAACAAACATAAAGAATTCTAAAGAAATAGATGAATCTGATAATATCTTAGATTATAAAGTAAATAATATTGTAGCAACAGCAAAAATAGATCTTACAGAAAAGTTAGATCTTGTTAAAATAGCGCAAAAATTATATGACGCGGAATATCATCCTGAAAGGTTCCCCGGTGTTATTTTCAGACAGGATAATCCTCGAGCTACATTTTTAATTTTCTCAACCGGTAAAATGGTCGTTACTGGACTCGAATTTGTTCAAGATGCTGAGAAAGCAGTCAGCAAATTATTAAAAAAATTAAAAAAGTTTGGTATTAGATCATCTGATCCCGAAATCACTATTCAAAATATTGTTGCAAATGGTGATTTACATACAATTATAAATTTGAATAAGGCGGTTCTTCTCATGGAATTTGTAATGTATGAACCTGAAGTTTTTCCAGGTTTAATATATAATATGAAAGATCCTCGTGCTGTATTTCTACTTTTTTCAACTGGAAAATTTGTGTGTACAGGAATAAAAAAAAAGGAAATATTAGAAAGAGCAATTTTAAAGTTAAAACGAGAGATTAATAATATGGATGTAACTAGTGAAAAAGTTGTCGAAGATGAATTTGAGTTAACATTTATATAGGAAAATTAGTATTTATAGAAAATATTAGAATTGATGAAAAATAGTTGAATTCTGCTGATATAGTATATCAGTCTAAATCACTATTTTTTCTGATTTGATTTATTCTTAAAATAACAGATCCATGAGTTAGAATTGAAATTAAGATTAAGCATATTGGAATCGCCCAATCTGAGAATATTGCACAAATTCCTGCTAAAAACACAATAAACAGTCGTGTATCACGACCTTGAACTGTTCTAGAAAAATTAATTTCTTCTTTTAACTCGACCTTAGCAGCAGTATAGCTTATTGAATAGGCACCAGTTATAGCAATTATTCCTAATAAAAATGCTTGTGTAATTAAAAGAACTCTTAGAGAATAGAACGTGAGACTTACAAATATAAAAACATCAACATAACGATCCATTACAGAATCAAAGAAACCTCCAAAAAAGGATGTTCTCCCATTGGCACGGGCTACTTCACCATCAGAACCATCAATTATACTTGAAATTTGAATAAAAACAACTCCCAAAAAAGGAAAATTCATAAAAAATAAGATTGAACCAATAATTCCAGTTAAAGCGGATATAATAGATATTAGATTTGGGTTACATTTTGGCCAAAAATGCAAAATAAATTTGGTAAGTTGACGAGAAAAAGGTCTATTAATATGTTTTGAAACCAAACCATCTCCTTTTGCAGGCATTTATATCTATTATTTATTAATTTTAATCCCTAAAATTTTTTAGGATTTAATAGTTTATATGTTAATATGTTAGGAATTTCAATTCGTGCTAAGTGGGATTTTGAGAAAGTAATAAATTCAATATTTGATCTAAATATCGATTTATGTGAAATTCAATTAGATAATACAATATTTAAATTTCGAGAGCATCGGAAAAAATCAATAAAACTTATTAACAGACTTTATTCATCAGATTTACAACTTTCTTTCCATTTATCATTTATTGATGTAAATATTGCCTCATTAGATGATAAAATGCGTTATTATTCAAGTAGATTATTAAGAAAGGAGATTATATTCGTAAAGAAATGGAATCCTCTTTATATTGTTATACATACAGGAAAGATTAGTGATACATTTTATCAAATGTCTTTAGTAAAAGAAAAAGCTCATAAACAACAAATTAAGACTATTTCAGAATTAATCAAAATATCTGATTTCTATTCAATTCCATTAGCAATTGAAAATCGTCAAAAATCTATGACAACTGGTTTGATTGAAAATATAAATGATTTTCAATATTATAGCCAAAAATTCCCTACTCTACAATTTTTACTTGATATAGGACATTTAAATACCTTTTATATTAATTCCGACGCTTTATTAGTTGATATTTCAATTATCTGTGACTTTCCTGTAATTGCTATTCACTTATCAAATAATTTTGGGAAAGATACCCATGGAAACTTGGAAGAGGGAACAATTCCAATTAAATCATTATTTTTAAAATTACCAAGTTTAAAAAATAAAAATCTAATTATCGAAAATAAATCATTTAAAGATGCTTTACAAAGTCTAGATTTTTTGCTCAATAATGTTTTAAGAATCACGTAAAATTTGCTATGTATAGTAACTCTCTTTTACATTTTAATTAAAAGGGAATAAGACAAATGATTCAAATGTTATATTTGGGGAGTCAATGCAAAAATGGGTGGGAAGAGAGTTATAGATTTAAACTATCATAATCTACGAGTAAAAGCAATTTACACAGATTATCTAGACGTACCCTTTACTTTTAAAATGGAATATTTTAAATAAAAAAAGAGTTAATTAGGATTATTAGTAAAAAGTTCTCTATTTATTAATTTTGATTCGATTAACTCTACAAGGGTATAAGAATGCTTGAAAAGTTGAAAAAATCATTTACATCAAAATTATTACTCATTCTTATAATAGTATGGGTGATACTTGCTTTAGTTTTTGGTTTTACTGATTTAGAGATATCAAAAGCAGTTGTAGATGAAAATTCAGCGTGGGGTATCTTTGGAAGAGATTATGGAGAAGTTCCTGGATATGCATTAATAGCAATAGCGCTAGCAACTTACTTAGGGAGTTTTAATAAGAATTTAAATTTGCAAAAAATCCCTGCTTATATATCCGTAATTGTTGGAATCCTTTTCATTATATTTGCTAATGATGAGACAGACTTTTATACAGGATGGGGTTTAATTATTCCATTGATATTTTATGTAATTATCACATGGAATAAAGATTGGAAGAACTACAGAACTTTAGCAGGAATAATTTTGCTGTTAGCAATTATCAATCCACTAGTATTTGTACAAATAAGCAAGCTTTTATGGGGAAGAGTTCGATTTAGAGACCTTGCTCCTGGTTTTATAGATTATACTCCTTGGTTTTTGCCGCAAGGGATAACTGGAAACCAGAGTTTTCCTAGCGGTCATACCGCAATGGGATGGATGTTTTTACCTTTATTAATTGTAGTAAAAGATCGAAAGAATACGGATATTGTTAAGATTTTATTCTATATCTTAATTTTTGGATGGGGACTATTTGTTGGTTTATCTCGCATTGTCATTGGAGCTCATTATACTTCAGACGTTTTATTTTCAACAATGTTGGCAGCAGTTATTACAATTCTGCTCTACAAAAAACTTTATATCAAAAGATCCTAATCTTAAATGAAATTTAATTAAAAGGTTTTTTAAAAATAATATCATTTAAATCTGGATTTATACAAAACTATTATTTTTTAAATAATTAATCATAATGATTGATTAATAGTAATAAGGAGAATAAAATTTGAAAGAAATAACTAAGGATTTTTATCATATCGGAGATTCTGGTTGTTCAGTATATTTAGTAAATACTCATAGTGAGGAAGGTCTTGTTTTAATAGATTGTGGAATGAGTCTTGAAATGATAAAGAAGATCAATAAAGTTAATTTGAATCCATTGGACATAAGACATTGCATTATAACCCATTTCCATATAGACCATATCGGTGCTTGTTATGATTTGAAACAATTTAATAAAAATGTGAATTATTACGCTCATGAATTTGATGCAAACGCAATAGAAGAGAAAGGCCATGATAGAGAAACAGCAGCTATGTGGTATGGTGTAAGATATCAACCTGTTAAACTCACAAAAAGATTGAAAGGAAATTCTGAAATTTTAAGTTTTGGAATCTATGATTTTCAATGCATTCATACTCCGGGCCATACTCCCGGCTCTATTTCAATATTGACTGAAACTGAGGATAATAAGAAAATTCTATTTGGGCAAGATTTGCATGGACCTATTATTCCTGGAGTAAGTAATTATGATGATTATCAAAATTCGTTAAAAAAACTCTTAGATCTTAACGCTGATATCCTATGTGAGGGGCATTTTGGGATTTTTCAACCTGCGAGCGAAGTTCAACGATACATTAGTCAATACTTAGATTAGTTTTTCTTTATTCGTCCTCATCGTTTGAGTTTAATTCAATTTCTAAAGCATGTTCATCAGCTTCAATTGCTTTCATGTAGTCACCTTTGTAGCGATATATTGAAGCTAGATCTTTCCATACATTTTTATTTTTTGGATTTATACCGAGTGAGTGTAAATAGGCACCAATAGCTTTATCATATTTTCCCAATTTCTTAAAATTAAAACCAAGGTTACTCCATAAAAATGCAACATTCGGTTCAGTTTTTAATGCTCGCTTTATTGCAACAATAGCGTTAGTATAATCTCCCTTTTGATAATAAATATCACTTAGATTACTCCATACAACTGAAGCCTGCGGATCGATTTCTAAAAATTGTTTAAGTGCATTTTCAGCTTTAGAATATTCCCCTTCCTCTTTATAAGCGATTCCTAGGTTGAACCAAGCACTTTTATTCTTAGGATATATTTTTAATGTATTGTTGCATTCTTGAATTACACTATTATAATCACCTTTATCAAGAGAATTTTGCCCATTTTTGTTCCAGTTTAGAAATGATAACACTTCTTCAGAGAGATTATTATCATTTAGATCCAAATACTCTAAATTTACTAATTCATTTATTGACTCTGGGATACAGTTAATTCTGTTAAATGATAGATCCAAATATCTGAGATTATGAAGTTCACCAATACAATTTGGCAAGAATTCGATTGACGATTGTGATAAAACTAATTCTTGGAGATATCTAAGAGTACATATTATTTCTGGGAAGATTGCAACTCCGCTTTTCTCATCATTTATATAAATCCCTATAATATGTCCTTCTTTGTTAATCTTATAATTTAAAGCATACTCCCAGTGAATTACATCACTATCTATGCTTACTTTCTCCAATCTATTTCCTTTGAGAACTTCTAATATACCTAGTACTTTTACTTCTGTAGAATTTACTCCCTTATTTATATAATTTTGTGAGAATTTACTTTCAATAAAATCTATCAACCAATTTGGTAGAGTACTAATCTTATTTCCCCCTAAATTAAAATATTTAAGGTGAGAGAGATATTTAATGGATTCAGGTAAACTTTCCAATTCAAGATTTGCTAAACTTAAATATTGCAGTTTTGACAGTTTTCCAATAGATTCTGGAAGTTCTTTTATTTCCCATCGACTCAAATCTAATGCAATAATATGTGATTCTTCTTTTACATAACCATAATAGTCATCATTATTGAATACATCCATATTATTGGCTTGAAACTTTTTAAAGTACCCTATTTTCGAACCTTCAATCCTTTTAGCTTCAGTTTGCGTCTTTTCTAATTCTAAAAAAAATTCTGCTTCCTCAATATCTATATCATATATTTCTTGATACTTTTTAATCATATATTTTTATCGACGTTTTTAGTGATCGCATTCAATAACATTTCAATATATTTATTTTAAAGAATTAAATATTACTATTAAGATACTGTAAGATTCGATATTCATGGATGATCAAGAAAAAAAGAAAACACTATCAAAGTTTAACCACATATTCAGAAATGAAGAAAAGTATTATAATAAAAAGATCTTACGTCCGGGAAAAAAATTTGATTTAGAGGATGAGAACTTCTTTAAGCAGGTTAATATAAAATTAAAAAACATGCTAGGAAATATTGAAGGAAAGAAAGTATTAGATATTGGATGTGGTCGAGGGAATCTTTCCTTTTATTTAGCTCGAAAGGGAGCAAGTGTAATAGGAATCGACTTATCAAAAAATTTTATAAAATTCTGTAAAAATCAAATGAATCTTTTAAATCTCAATGTAGATTTTAGAGTTATGAACGCTCAAATTCCAGATTTTGAAGATAACACATTTGATATTATAGTAGGTTCAAGAATTCTTCATCACTTACCAGATATCGAACTATTCTTCCGAGAATGTAAACGATTACTTAAAAAAAAAGGGTTCATTACCTTTATAGAACCACTAAAGAAAAATCCTATAGTAGAAATGAATAGAAAACATCTAAATCCAAAAAAAAGGACAAAACATGAACATCCTTTATTATTATCAGAGGTTATGAATGCAAAAAAGATATTTGGTAATATCAAGCATGCTGAATATTATATTATTTCTCCATCAACCATGCTTTTTAAAATTTTTTTCAAAAAACCAAGAATTTACAGTGTTCTATATAAATTTCTTCAATTTATTGAATTTCCTTTATACAAAATCAATTTTTTTAGACAATATTGCTGGCAAACTGTTTTTAAATCAATAAAATTTTAAAGTTCAAATTATATTATTCAGAATCTATTTTTTCTTCTTTACCAGAAATATCGGTTAAGTCTAATCTTAAAATACCACAATTTTCATAAGTTATATCTTGTTTGAGGAATTTATTTTTAATGGCAATGGGATCGGTTTCTAACTGATTTATGAGAATGTCGAATCCATATTTTTTTTCCTCTAATTCTTCAATAATCACTATCTTACCCCTAAATATAATAGATCGGAATGTCTGTCCACATCCATCTTTATAACCATTATCTTCTATAATAGTACCACACACATAAGGATTAGCTTGTATAAAATCAATTTTTTGCCCTTCTTTTGCGCAATGAAAATATAGAGCATGTTTAGATTCGTCATAACCATAACTTAATGTTATTATATAGGGTTCATTTTCCTTGCACATTGAAATGGTTGTAAACTTTCCACCCCTTAATATTTCTATTAAGTTTTTCTTATTTTTGATTTCTTTTTCAACTTTTCTCATATGATATTTCGTCAAATTTAATTCCCTCAAAAGAATATGTGTTTATATATAATATTTCAATATCTCTTTATTCAAGTTTTCTAATTCCGCCTCATCCCCACATTCATGATCCATGTTGTCAATGATTGAAAGTTCATATCTAACATTTGTTTTTTGAAAGACCTTTTTAACTTCTGAAATTGGTGTGAGATTATCAATTTCTCCGATAACTATTTTTAACTTTTTTATCTTCAACTGATTTATAAATTTCTCTATCTGAAATTGATCATTATTTAACTCTTCTTTTGTAGTTTCAATAAATTTTTCAATATTTTCAATTCCTCTGATATAACCTGGAAGAAATCTATTAATATAACTCAATGCTCTCGGAAAGTCTATGCTATTAACATGTTTTTTTAAATCTAGAATCGGACTGACAATTATCAATTTATTTATAGTGTTAATTCTAGAACATAGCATTAAAGCTATATATGCTCCAAAATCATAACCTAATATATTAATATTATTAACATTGAAAATTTTGTTTTTTGCCATTATTTCTACGAATTCAAGCATTTTTAAACTATCAGAGATTTGAGAACCAATTGAAATGGAGCCCTCACTAATTCGATATCCTCGAAAATTAAAAATAAGAAGGGAATAACCCAAATCTAAAATATATTTATACTTTCTTACAATCTCTGTTAATGTGAATAACTCTGGAAATCCATGGAAATATATCACTAATGGATAAGGTTTTTTAAATCTTTCTGCGGGAAAATATAATAATCCTCGAAAGATTTGCCCTTCATTATTAATTTGAACTTCAGATACTTCATATTCACCGTCAAATATTTTGTTTTTAAATTCCAAAAACTAATCAGCTTATATTTAGTTATGATTAATTTTATCTAATTTATATTATTTAATAAATACAAGATGGTTTTAGAAGATTATCATACTCACAATCAAATGTGCCATCACGCAGTTGGCTCGATTGAGGATTATATTAAAAAAGCAATCGATAAGAAGTTAGATCTTATTGGAATTAGTGATCATTTCCCATATGAATATCTTAAGAGCAGTTCTATCTTAATAGAAGAAGTTCCATATCAAGAATATGCTATGAGCTTAAATGAAGTTGATTTATACCTCTCCTCTATACAAAAATTAAAGGAGATATATAAAAATAAAATTCAATTAAGAGTAGCATTTGAGGTCGATTATTTTAAAAGTCAAGAGAGTTTTTTAAATTTACAGATTAAGAATAGATTGAATAATTTAGATTATATCTTAGGTTCTGTTCATATATTACATGGAAAATCAAAATTATTTGCTGTTGATGATAGAAGATTTTTAAGTATGTATAAAGAATACGAAAGTATTGATAATATCTACCTGGAATATTATCATAAATTACAGGATATGATCAACTCAGAAGAATTTGACTTTGACGTTGTAAGTCATTTTGATTTACCAAAAAAATATAAAAAAAGAGCAATAGACAAAGAATTGGTTATGAATGAAGTAATTAAAACTCTTGAGCTTATTAAAAGGAGAGATTTAACAATTGAAATTAATACAGGGGGATTAAGAAAAGAAATAAAAGAACAATACCCTAGTTTTGAAATTATTGAAAAAATGTATGAATTAGATATTCCAATTCTCTTAGGGTCAGATGCTCATCATCCTAATGATTTAGGTTATAAATTTAATAAAATAATAAAATTGGTAAGCAAGATAGGTTATACTAAGTTAGCTCATTTTTACAAAAGAAAAAGAGCATTTATAGAAATAACGTAAAAATTAAGGTTGCGATTATTAATGTCTGAAAAAAAAAGTGATAAGTGTGAGATTTGCCATAAAAGTTTAATTTATGGAACAAAACAGGAAGACTATAGAAAACTTGAATGTGAATTTTGTGGATATATATTTAATTCTAATATTTATTGTGAAGAAGGGCATTACATTTGCGATGCTTGTCATTCCAAAGGCCCTATTGAAATTATTGAAAGAATTTGTGAGGAAACAAAGATTAAAAATCCATTTGAATTAGCGGACTTAATTATGAAGCATCCTAAATTCAAATTTTATGGTCCAGAGCATCATGTCTTAACCCCCGCAGTTATTTTAACAGCTCTTAAAAACAACAATATAAAAAAACCTGATGGAAACGAGATAAATTTATTTGATATTAAAGAAGCAATACGAAGAGCCTCTAAAATTCCAGGAGGGTGGTGTGGTTTTTACGGTTCGTGTGGTGCTGGAATGGGTTCGGGTGTAGCAATTAGTATTTTTACAGGAGCAACACCATCTACAGATTTTCCAAGGACATTAGCAAATCAAATAACATCTCGATCATTAAATAAAATTGCCGATAATTTAGAACATTGTTGTAAAAGGTCCGTTCGATTATCAATCATCGAAACCTTAAAATTCTTAAAAGAAAAGTTTAATATAGATTTAAGTTACACCTTTCAAAGGTGTTGTTTTTCACACATTAATGATAAATGTGTAAAAGAGAAGTGCCCGATCTTCTAAATTCTATACTTTTCTACTCTGGATCCAGCCATCAGTGGCTAAAGAACTGAATAAAGTGATATGTTTTGGGTCTCTTGTATGGAATACGAGATTATTCTCATCAGAGTTACCAATTGCAGCAAAAAGTAATTCCTCTCCATCCCTAGTTATGACATATCTATCTTTTCTTTCGTAATTTCTAAGGGAAATGTTATCTAAACTTTCAAATTCTTCCAGAAGTTCATTATGCTCCTCAATTCCGGGATTAATTGAACAAGCAATCTTCATACTAACAGAAGATCTAAGTTCATATAAACAGAGTTCCTGCAAATCTTCAATACTAGGAACAACAATGGTAACATTCGCTATAGCATTTTCTAACAAAGTTTTCATTTTTTCTAGAATTTCAGATTTTTTAATCTGAGTATTTGTAAAATCTATGATTTTTACTTCTTTAGAACTAGTTTGAGCATTTTTTAGTTTCTCATTTTCTAATTCTAAACCTTCTAAATCTTCATCCGCTTTAGCTAATTCATCATTTAATATTTCAATCTCTTTCTGAAGCTGAATAATTGTATCATCTTTATCTTTTAAAAAATTTGGATCAATGGCAGAAGAACTTAATTTTTTAATTTCTTCTTCTTTTAATGCGACAGTTTTTTCTAAAGTTTTAGTTTCTTCGTCCTTAGTTTTTATTGTCTTCTCAAGAGTTTTGATTTGCTCATCTTTTAACTGTAAAGAATTTTCAAGAGTTTTTACTTGTTCATCTTTTAATTTTATAAGATTATCCTTAGTCTCTAATTGTTTTTTTATTTCGTAATCCATTATAACAAGATCACAATATTATTTATTTATAATTTTTACTATAATGATTAAAATTTAAAAAGTTATTATTACTAATTCTTTTATAATTCGATAAGAAAGTGGTCTTTATCTTGTACTATAATCATCTGTTAATTTAATTATATAAATACTTGATTTCATCTTCATTTTTTAAGCATTCTAGGGGTACTAATTCATATTTTTTTATTATTATTATTAAATAATTAGAATATCTTTTTATTTTCAGATATACAATATTCTTCCATGGAAAAGCAAGAAAAAATAATCGAAGAATTAGAATCAGATGTATCTGAACTAATAGAAAAAGAGCTTGATTCAGCACCAGCTATTCTGGGTATCAATGTTGGAACCGCCGAGGGAACAAAAATAGCAAGCAAATTCAAAAAAGAAGAAATTAAAATGACAACGGGTGAAATTACAGCAGCAAATAGCTCACTTGTATTCCTTTCATCTAAAATGTTAAGAGATTCATTAAATCAAGACGTTTCTTATAATTTAATTTTTTCTAAGGAAAAAATTGTCCTTTCAATTTTAACAGAAAATATTACTATGATTACTTATTTAAATCGAGAATTAGCTGAACTTGAAGGATTAGATTCATTTATAAATAGACTACAAAAATTAAGCCTACAAATAACCGCTATTGCAGAGACATCAGATATTCTTAAAGAAGAAATATTTAAAGGTTTGAAAAGAGCGATACCAAATACTCTCGTTTTAGCAATTATTACTAAAGACGGATTACCAATTAAGATACAATCAACAATGCCCGAACCAATTCTTTCAGCTATGGTAGCTGCATTATATAATTTATCTGGCGTATTATTAGAAAGTCATATGGAGTACTGTATTATTGGAGGAGAGAATGGTTCCGTCATAATACATGATTTAGATGAAAACAGAGTCTTAGCTCTTGCTGTTCCGGAGTCTGATGAAAGGAAACTAGGATCTTACATCGCTAAAATTAAGGCTATTATCCAATAATTCTCTTAATTCTGTTTATGATCTTTTTCGCTCCATTAAAAGATTTAGAGTAGTTTTTAGCTACATATAAGACCGTACATAAAGGTTCACCTCTTAAAACATCTTTAGTTAGTTCGGTTTTATCATGTACAAATTCAAGATTATTTATTTTTGTTAAAATACTCTTTTCTATATTTTTTGGAGCAAAAAATACCAATTTTGTTGCAAAATTTTTAGGTATCGCAGATTTAATCAATTTTTTAATATTATCCCATTTGTTGTTTATAAAGCATCTTATATGTAGATCTAAGAGGTTCAAATTCAGAATAGATTCTGAAGCTCTAATTGAGCCAGGAATTCTTGGATTACATTCCATTAAATAAGGATATTTATCTTTTAAAACAAAATCAAATCCATTAATTCCTTTTAGACCTAATTCTTTTGTTAAAATTAATGAAATCTCGGATATGATTTTTTCTTCATCAGCTGATAATCCAGCAGGAACGATATTGCCACAATACATAAAATCCTTAGGAGCATTAAGAAACTTTTCTCCGATAATTTGACGATTAATAGTAATTACTTCACACTCATTTCCATCTGAAATCACTGTGCAACTAATAGGAATTCCTTCAACGTATTCTTGAACTAACCATTCTGATGATGTAAACAACTTATTTTCCAAAATTTCTATTTGAGAAATTAAGTTCGCTTTATCCTTAATTTTATAAACGTTCGTACCACCAGCACTTCTTTTTTTTTTAAAAACAAAGGGATAGTCCAAAGTATTACTTTTTAATTCAAATTTTTCAAAAGAGTAATACTTTGGCACTTTATAACCTTGAGATTTCAGATAATGAAACAAATATTCAATATCTCTTGATTTCTCTATCGTTTTTAATCTATTATTGACACTAATCGTATTAAAATTCTTAATCTCATCAAATATCAATTTTCTTCCGTTATATTCATCATCTAAGCCACTCCCAATCAATAAAAACTTTATATCTCGATGTTTACGGTGTAAACTTATCGTAAAATCAACTAGAAATTTACCATACGTATCTTTCATTGTGTTATAATTAGCACTTAATTCTTTTACAACGATAATAGAATCTTCTACATATGGATAAAGATCTAAATCACCAAAGAAATCTACAGCATACACGTTATATCCCGCTTTCTTTAAGGAATAAGCTAATGATCGTATATTAAATCCAACAACTAAGACTGAATTTGAATTTTTCACCATTATATAATAAATAAAAATGAAACATTAAAGCAATTTTTAATAATTATAGCATTTTTTTCAATTCTAAGATTAAGGATTTAGGATCATACTTATTAAATTTAAAAATTTCAGCATTCCCATATTTTTTAAAATTCCTTTTAATTTTATCTGCCGAATATGTGTGTACTCCAAGAGCGTGTGTTGCATAAGATTTTCTTGGTTCCAGAACTACCATATGTATTTTTTGTTTTGATAATTTTTTTGTTAATTCTTTTAATTCATGCGTAATTAAAGTATAATCCGTTTCGATTTGGGCAATTAAATCCGGATATTTAACGGAGATATTAGCACCACAATCAGATAAAATGAAAGCTACTGGAACTGATTGCCGATTTTTTAGTTGCTCAATTCTAATAAGTTCTGAAACCTTTTTCAATGCCGCAGCCATAGGCGTATAAGACTTTCCTTCTATTTTTTTCAATTTATTTACCGCCATCTTAAAATTTACTGTAGGTTTTTGTAAAACAACAGCATCCTTACCTCGAAATATAATTAGAGCTATTTTATCTCTCTTTCTGTATCCTTCTTGGTGTAGAGATAATATTACATCGGTCATTTGTTTTATTACGTAGTACATCGAGGCTGAACTATCTAATACGAAAAACATAACCAAAGGGGCCCGATATTCATAGATTTTATCCATCAGATCATACTTATTAAAGTGTATAGGAAAATCTATTACAGTTTCATTATACTCAACATTTTTTAAATAATTCCTAATTGTGGCGTCTAAAGCGATACTTCTTGGTTCTTCACGAATAGGTGTCCTGTATGATACATACCTCCCTTTTTGAGAAGAAGATATTTTAATCCGACGCCCTATTCCTCTTCCACCATAATCCGTAATTTTCCTGTCTTTTCTAATACTATCTAGAATTGAAGTCATTTTTTTTTCCATTTTATAGATAAAAGGTATCGTTCCATTTTTAGCTTGGAAAAATTTAAGATCATCAATATGAGGAATATTTTTTACCTTCCACCCTCCCGCTGGTTTAGGATTTCTTCTTTTATCATCGGGATATTTTGGCGGGGGTAGTTTTTGTTCTCTTGTCTCAGGAATATCAACTTTATCTGGATCAACAGATTGACGTTTGAACTCTTTTTGATGTTCATCTGAATGCTTTAAAGGGCCTTCTGTTTCTCTATTAGGTTGGAGTACTTTTGTATTTTCATAAGCCTCTCTTATTTTGCCATATACTTCAGCTATTTTTGCTTTTATTTCTATCGGTGTCATTTCATAATGAAGTGATTGAATTCTATGTTCGAATACTAGATCCATAGCTACATTAAGATCTTCTTCAACTATATCCTTTCTACCATTTAAAGCAGCATGAGCTCTCGCACATCGAATAAACGTAATATCTGCTCTTTGAGAAAAGATTTCTAACTCATTTACAATTTTAGATACAAATTCATATACAGAACTAGGGATTTGAACTTCCTTTAAAATATCACGAGCATTAAGGATTTGTTGTCTTAATTTTTCTTGTTCATCTTCAAAATTTTTAATAAATTCTTTTGGATGATCATCAAATTCTATAACCCTTTTAGTTATTTCTGCTCTTAATTCTGAGTCTCTAGGGGCTTTAATTCTAACTTCTAATCCTAAGCGATCTGCTATTTGTGGCCTTAAATCACCTTCTTCTGGATTCATTGAACCAACCAGAACGAATCTTGAAGGATGAGATATAGAGATTCCTTCTCTTTCTATGATATTTACCCCTGACGCTGCAGAATCTAAAAGAACATCAACTATATGATCTTGGAGTAAATTAATTTCATCTACATATAAAATACCTCTATTTGCTTTCGCGAGTAATCCAGGGTGTAAAGCTCTTATTCCCTCAGTTAATACCTTATCTATTGATAGACTTCCACAAACCATATCTTCTGTGACTCCTAAAGGTAGATTTACAAGCCACATATCACGCAATTCTGCGACTATTTGCTCATTTTCCTTTTTTCCTATACAATTTTGGCATAAATCATCAATATCTGAATTAGGGTCACATGAAAATTCACAACCCGCAACAATTTCAATTTGAGGCATCAGTTCTACGAGAGATCTTACAGCGGTACTTTTTCCAGTACCTTGTTGGCCAGTTAACAAGATCCCACCTATTTGAGGGTCAATTACGTTCAAGATTAACCCCATTTTCATTTTCTCTTGACCAAGAATCGCTGTAAAAGGAAAATTAATTTTTCTCATGATAATGACTATATACTAAAATTTCTCTGATATTTTTTTTTAAAATAATCGTGTAGTTAATCAAGAAAAAGCGTAATCAAATAAAAATTTATCAAAACTAAAAATAAGATGAAAATTATTAGAGTTAAAATTTCTTCTTCAGTTGTTTTATTTTCTTATCTAATTCAGCAACCTGTTCATCCCACTTGTTTATTATAGTCTTGATTTGTGGAATTATTGTTTCTCTTTCTTTATATTCTAAATAATTCATGAATTCCTTAACATTTTCTATCTTAATAATAGTTTCAGCTACAAATTTCCTAATTTCTTTGCTTTGATTTTCTAAAACTTCTGGGATCCTTTGTTTTTCACCACGATTGGTCAATGTAGTTAAATATTCTTCAGTACCAAGGAATATTGAATTCAGTTGAGTTATTCGATCGTCAACGAATTTTTCATAAGTTTGCGGAACATTATCCTTTGGGAAAAAAATAGTTACATCAACAATAAATTTCTGAGTTTGAGTAATTAACTGCTCCATACTTTCATACCCTTCTATTATATACTCTACAGTGTGATAAGATGCTTCTAATCCTTGATTTGTATCATCTAACCGATAAATTTTAAAACCAGGATCATTTTTTAACTGTTTATCGGGATCTCCTTTCTTGTTAGCTACTTCAATTTGACGTATTAATCTCGTAGGGTTAAATACAAGTGAAATAGCTAAAGGATTATTTTGCTGATAAGATAGGGTTGTTCGGATATCAATATGAGACATCATTACCTTAAATCCCGGATGTGAATGCCACCATCCTACTGTAAATTCTCCTTCTGAAAATGCTTCGTCATCAATTATACTAAGAGCAATATAATCTTCATCAGACCATTTATATTGATCAATTACAGCATCTTTATCTAACTCTTGGTGCATGATTGGATAAGTAGTGGTAATTCTGACATTATCACCCTCATTTTTACCTATAAAAACCCCACTAACTTCTAACCAATCATCCTTAGGAATACGTGCATTAGCGTATCTAACAGCAGCAGCGACAAAAGTTAAATATTCTTTCTTTGGGATTATAACGACCATGTTAAAAACACTTTACATTTTTTTTAAGGATGCTTTTTACAAATTAATACAATTTTTTGTATTTATGTGTTTTTAATCTCTAATTTATCCGAAAAAAATTTTTATCTTTAAAACCAATTTTTACTATAAATAAAAAATAATATAAATTCAAAATTTATCATTATTATATTACTGAAATCATATAATTTATGGAAAAAAAGTGATTTGAAGTGACAGAGAGAGGATTCGAACCATTAACGAGCCAGCTTGGCGTACCTGGAACATCTTACAGACTACAATTAGGTTTAATTAATGAGAAATGGGCTGTTCGCATGTTAAAAGGAAAAGATATTATTGATTCTTATGTTTTTAAAGATGAAGATGTCGAAGGCGATTTTCCAAATCAAAATCTTATTGTAGGTTGGGTTCTTAGAACTGTAGCGATTCCTAATATTAATCCCCATCAAGTAATGAAAACAACTCAAGCTCTTGTAAAACAAGCCCTACAGAAGAAGGATGAGAGAAAATTAGTTGCTCCAATTTCAGAAACTAAAGAAGTAGAATTGGAAAGGGTTCCCGAAAGTGAATTAAAAAGACCCAAAGTTCAAGGATGGGTAAAAACAGAAGGTACTAAAACACAAGAAGAACTTGAGGAAGAACGAAGACAAGCTTTTAAGGAAAGAGTGAAGGCAAGACAAGAAGTAACTCCTAGTGCTGCCTCATCTGCTATAACTCTTAAAACTAAAAGACAGTTACCTTCAATACCAAAAGAAGGTGTTGAGGAAAAAGCACCAGTAGGAACAGAGGGTTCTTTTTGTCCACATTGTGGTAAAGATTTAGATTTCCGATTCTGTCCTTTCTGTGGTAAGCCATTACCTCATGATTAATGATTTAGTAAATTACATTTAATTCTGCTTTTATTTTTTATTTGATTTAATAATGATAAGAGAATAAGGAAAGAGAATTAGAGTTTACTCTGAAAAAGAAAACAAAATACAGAATAAATTAAAAGTTCAGTTTTAATTTTCAATTTTTTATTCAAATATTTAAAACAAATTAAACTATATATAGATCATTAACAAACTAAATCTAAAACATAAAACGTGATGAACAATGACTTCTGAAAAAACTGTTATTATTAAACCAGAAGCTTATTATAAAATGCTACTACATGTCCTTCGTTTTGGAAATAAAGAAAGAGATAAAAGGCAGTACCGTGAAGTAATGGGAATGCTTATAGGGTCCTTAGGTGAAGGTGAACCTGATAAGAAGGGAATTAGAGATGTTATAATTGAAGATGTTGTTCCTATTTCACATGGTGGTGCAATAGAAGTTGCGTTTGCCCCAGAAGATTATGTCACATTTTCTATGGTTGATGCTGCTTATGCTGAAAAAAACTGGTTTAGTTGTGGGTGGTACCATTCTCACCCAGGATTGGATATTTTCTTTTCTTCAACAGATATACGTAATCAACTTGGTTGGCAGACTCCAAACCCTAGCGCAATAGGAATTGTTTTTGACCATGTTTATTTAGAAAAACCGGGAGATTTAGGATTTCGTACATTTCGATTAGATAATCCTGCTAAGGGTCAAATGTCAGGTTATCACGAGGTAAAAGCAACTGTAATACCTCCTGATAGTATTGAATTTTATGTAAAATTAATCGATTTAATAAATAGTGTTCATTCAAAAGAACCGCCCATACTAGAAATTAATGAAATGCCCGATTTTTTTGGAGATATTGCATTTCCAAGTGAAAATCAAATTTTTGCAAAGAAACCAGAATTGGATTCTGCAAAGATCTTATCTGAACTCAATATAGAATTTACAAAGTTATTAGAAGTTGTTACTGTACCATTTATCAAATTTCTTAATTCTTGGAGTGAAAATTTAATAAATACTACTGTTAAGAATAATCTGCAAATAAGAAAAGATGTGATTACAATCAAAGACAAGTTAAGCGAGGGTATTTCTAATCTTCAAAAAAATTTTAAATTTTCTTTAAAGGAAAAATTAAATGAATTGGACATGTACATTGATGATAAATTTGAAGAATTTGATTCTGATCAAAAACACTTTAAAGATCTATTTGATAATATCAAGACTGAACTTAATGAACAATTTAAATCTATGGTTGAAGAAAAATTAAAGGAAAATGTCAATAATATTATAAATCAATTTAATAACCAAAAAGATAAATTAACTACGATAAATAATTTAGTTCTAGAATCTTCTAAAAGTTTGGTTGGGCAAAGTGATAATATAAAAAATTTATCTAAAACCCTCAATTCAATAGAAAACATAATCCCAGAAAAATTTGACAATGTCATAGAAGATATATCTGGAATATTTACAAAAAATGTTAATAAAATTATAGGGAATTTTATCAATTTAAATAGAGAATCTAAGAGCTTTCTATCAGATCTAAAAGCTGCTATAATATTATTAGAGAGCTCAAAAACACCATTACAAAACAAAATTGATACACAAAAAGTTGAAATCAGGGCACTTCAAAAAGATCTCACAGATTTAAGAAAAGAAAAGCAAGATTTATTAGCAACGATAAAAAAGTTAGAAAAAGGAGAGGGTTGAGTGAAAATGGTTGAAAAAAAATCTAATCAAAATACGGATCAAAAAAGTTTTAAAGGTTCAAGTAAATCTGAAAAGGGAGATTTATTTATTAAGAAGGAAGCTTTTAGAAACATGCTAACACATGTTCTACGTTTTGGTAGTGATAAATTAGAACAAAGCATAGAAGTAATGGGGATCTGTATAGGAAAATATGATAATATCGAAGAAAAGGTCATTGTAGAAAATGCCGTTCCTCTAATTCATGGAGATAAAGCAGAAATTGGATTTGATAAAGATGCTTATGATTTGTTTACTGAGATCGGTAAAAAATATTCATCTACTTTAATAGGCTATTACCATTCTCACCCTTCTTGGGGTTTATATCTCAGTGAGAGTGATGTAGTAAATTTACAATATTTCCAAAAGGAAGAATTTCCTTATGGTTTTAGTATAGTGTTTGATCATGCACTCATGGGGAAGGATGGGAATCTTGGATTTGAAATTTATAGATTAGATGATTATACTAAAGTTGATAAATATCATACTGTACCATTTAAAATTGAAATTCCAAACTCATTAGAGTATTTTAAGTGGGTTCAAAAATTTTCAGAGGATTTTCAGAAAAAAGATCCTATTCTTATTAAGGAAATAAATGAATTTGCTGAACAGCCTCTCGGAGAATTACAAGAAATTCCAAAAACAGAAGAAACACAGAAAGTTCAAGAGGAAATTGTAGAAAATCCTGAATTAACCTCAATCGTTTTAGGTTTTCAACAAGGAACAGAAAAACTCTCAGAGATGTTCATAAATATTACCAAAACTCAAATTGGAGATTGGATTAAAGATGTAAATCTAGGAACCTCTAAAGGAACTGAATATATTAGTAAGTCAATAAATAAAATGAAGGAAGCAATATCATCTGGAATAAATAAAGTTGCCAATTGGTTCAATATGACATTGAATGAAACGGGAACTGAGTTTAAAAAAAGTGTATCTAATTATATTAATGCTCGAATTGAAAATAATAAAGAATTCATAACAGAGATCTCTACTACTAAGAACATTCTTATTGATAGTCTAAACAATCTCATCGAAGATTACATATCAAATATTAAAAATGAGATGGAACTGGTAGGTAGTTCTATATCTGGAAAGGTTGAAGAATCTATGCAAATAAATTCACAAATCGAAAAATTAATAAAAAAACTTCAATCTGAATTAATAATTACTAATAATCAAGTAAATTCTTTAGCTCAAAATACTGAAAAAAAGTTTGAAAATTCTAATACTTCATTTCAAACAAATCTTGAGGACAAAATCGAAAAAATGAACACGGAGTTGGAACCATTCAAAGAATTTAACTCAGAAATAAAAGTTTTAATTGAGAAACTTCAAAAAACAATTACTACGTTTCGAAATTTAGGTGAAAGGTAAACTTAAAAGAATTCTAAACTCGAAACCTTAGAGATTTGTAATTTATATTTCGGGATGTTAGTATTAAGCCTTTTTAATTCATTTAACTTAGCTATTTTACTCAGAATTCTACCAATTTTATCAACTTTTATATTTATGCCGTAATTTTCTTTTAAAACGGAGTTAATCTTATAAGAAGATAAAATCACTGTTTGAGATACATTTTTCTCGGCAAGCAATTCAATAGCTTTTTTGATTAACTTTAAAAGGCTTTCTCTGTTTTCAACTTTTCTTTCCATTTTCACAATACTAAAATGCATTAACTATATTTAAATTTATATTGGAATATTTTTAAAATTTGTATATAGAACTTATACTTTACTAAATATAGTACCATTAGTTTTCAATTTTATATTACAATTAGGTTTATATGAATAAAAAAGATTTATTTATATAATGTCTGGAAAGCAATCTAATTCTTCAAAAAAGTCAAATGATTCTGAAGAAGAAACCAAGAAAAAACAAGAGAAATTTAAAGTATTAAAATTACCAAAAACCTCAAAACGGGGGAAAATAGGGGCAAAAAAGAAGGTTAAAGACTTTTCTTCACGAAAAAGGGCAAATTTAGGTGCTTTAAAATCTAAAATGAAATCTAGTTTTTATGATAAAATTATCCATCAAGAAGTGTATATTAATGGTCAAGAGCCAAAATCATATTCTTTTGAAAAGAAATTTTTTGGATTATATGCAATATTCATTTTTTATTCTTTAGTTTTAATTACAGCAATTAATTTTCCAGGGTCTTGGATTAATATCTTAACATTTGGTAATCCATTTGCATTTTCAAATACAATTGTGGCGTTTTTTCTAATTTTATCCATTCTCCTTAGTATAGATAAGTTTAGGCTCTTTATTTTTGAAAAAAACAGTGCAATTAAGCAATTAATATTTTATTGTGGTCTTATTTTATCTTTATTTATACTTTTTCTATATGTTGGGACAAGTCTCAACTTTATGAGCTATTTATTAAGCCTAGCGATGATTTGGTTAGTCTTATTGAGTAGTCGGTTTTATATTTATTCAAGAAAATTCTCAACTAAAATAGAAGCCAGATTCATTAAGAAATATTCAATTCCAAGATATTTCTTAGCCATTATCATTCCTTTTATAATATTGGCTATGCTTGTAGTAATCTCATTATTTTACAGGAGTTTTTTAGTAATCTTATCTCTGGAATTTTTCGGACGTAGTGATCCAAGCAGTGCTGTGGCAGTTTATAATTTAGAAATGACAAGAATTATGCCCTTGATTTACTTTAGTTTAGTAATGACATTAGTTTTTATCATTTTTGAATATGTATCTACTAGACGACGAGCTGAAACTAAAAGAGCGGGTACTTTTGATAATTTAACTTTTGCTTTGATTGTTTTTTTTATCTTTTTCTTTCAAATTTTACAAATCAGTATGTATATGTTGCTTCAAGATGAGACAATCACTGCTTTTAAAGCAACAATTGGGGCAACAGGGTCTGCTGTTTCATATATCTTTCTATTCGAATTTATCATATCAATGTATTTTTTATATCGAATTGTAAAGAAACTAGGGAAAACTCTTGGTTGGCGTATACTTATCTTCAAAAAAGATGGCTTAATTTTATTTTGTTTAGCTTGTGTTTTCGCTCAAACATTGACACGTTTCTCTCTTGCAAATCAAATACAAAATCAAATAATATCTGATGTGGGTGTAATTTTAATGTGGGATAAATACATTATCTCAGTAATTATGATTTTTTTCTTAGGTACCACACTATTAGTTTACTATATAAAACCTCACGAGACTTCAATGTTTATGAGATTACAAAAAGAAACTGTTAGTGAAGAGGAGAGAAGCCTAGACAAGGTCTATAAAATTATTAGAAGTGAATACATTCGAAGAGGCGAGGCTTATCCGATTGAAATAATTGAACGAGAATTAATTAAAGCAACTCAATTATCAAAAAGTAATGTTTATGCACTTCTAAATACATTGGTAAAGAAAGACATGGACATTCTAATAAGGGAGGAAAAGCAAGATTTAGGAAAACCTGTGAAAATGCTTGATTTTGTTTCCGTAACTGAGCGTTTTGAGAAAAAGGAAGTTGCTCATCAGAAAGCTAGGAGATATTTGAGTGAAAGGTTATACGAAACAGCTATAGAAAAGAAAACTAAAACTAGTAGATTAGGTACAGTAGAAGGTGATCAGCCAACAGATAGTTTTATCTCATCACTTTCAGCTGATTATAGCAAGAAACAAAGAGATAGTGAATTCTTCAAACAAAAAAGAAAGGAAACTCAATTTTCTTTTACAGCAGAGAATCTTGCTGAAGATTTAGAAAGCCAAATTATGCAAATAATAAGAAAAGAATATATTTATCGAATTGAAAATCCTGAAAAAACTCCCGAATTTAATTTTCCTATTTCTGAAATTTCAAATCAAATTGAGCAAGCTACAAAAATCAACCCAGGAGAATTATATCCAATTTTAGATGAACTTGATAAAAGAGATATTGAATTTACTTTAATTGATAACCCAGATGAGCCAGAGGATAAAAGAATACTATTTTTACCATTTGCAGACTATAGCATGAATTTTTCTCTATTTAACTTTAGACCTGAAGAATATTCCGCTTTTAGAATAATTGTTACTAAAAACTTTTTAAAAGCCTTAAAATCTAAGAAGGAAAAAAGATCTCTTTTTCAGTTGAAAAAAGACATATCAGGTCAAACAGAAAGCCAGAAATCTTTACTTGAATTACTCAATGGTCTATATCTATATTATCCTCTATATTCTGAGCAGATAAGCCGCGTACCAAATACACAGAAATTATTAAAGCAGTTGGATAGTTGGATTAAGGGAATCGAGAAGATAGGTAGTTCAAATAAATCGAAACATGCTTAAATCTATGGATTATTGCTTTAAATTTTATGTATATCATGTAAATTATTACCACAATCTAATTTAAGATTTAATAATTAGAAAACTTTACAATATACGTTTCTTTCAATAATCTAAAATTCACTATTTTTGCTTTTATGAGAAAAGTACAGAAGAAGGACCATTCTAAATCTTCTATCCGAGTATTTTCTGGATTGTCCTCTTTTCAAATGCTAGCGATGTTTAGAAGAGGTCTTTTCTATACCTATTTATCGATTTATATGAGAGATTTTTTAAATTTATCCGTAACAATTACAACACTCTATGCAAGTATTCCCATGTTTATGAGTGTCATATTTCAGAATTTTGTTTGGGGTCCAATTAGTGATAGAATTCAACGTCGAAGAACTTTAATAGTCTGTGGAGAGATTTTAGCGGGAATAGGCACTATAATCGTTTGGGGGATTCATTCTATATTTAACAATTTTATAATAGCTGGATGGGTAATCATTATAGGTCTTAGTTTTATAGAGATGTTTTGGTCAATGTCTAATATAGGTTGGAGTGCTTTGGTGAGTGATTTATATCCTTCTGAAAAAAGGAGTAAAATAATGGGGCAATTAACTAGTCTTGGTGGTTTAGGGCGTATTTTTGGAATTTTCATTGGTGGATTCTTGTATGATTCGGGTTTTGGATTTAGAAATGGACCACTCTTTTTTGTTGCTTCATTTGTAATGTTTATTTCAACAATACCAATGCTTTTTGCACCAGAAGGAGGAATTGATTCAGACATAAGCATTAAAGAAGATTCTCAAGAATTAGAAAGGAATAATCAAAAGAATATAGCAATTTTTGTTGTTTTTATCATAGCACTAATTTTTATTAATTTTGGTAGAAATAGCATAGCGGTTCCTTATTCTCAATATCTTTCTTTAGATTCGGGGTTTAATGTAGATAGTATTATGTTGAGCTTTATAGCTAATACACGTTCAGTCGCAACAATGTTAATTGGATTTACAGCGGGGGTTTTAAGTAAAAAAATAGGTCACGCTCGAGCATTAATATTAGGAGCTTCTATAGGGATTATTGCCTTAATAGTAACAGCCACCACAACCCTCTTAGGACTTATGTTTTTAGGTAGTTTTTTATTAGGCGCGTCTGAAGTGATAATATATGCGGCATCTTATGCTATAGCTTCTATACTTATACCCGCGAGAATGCGAGCAAAATTATTTGCCATATATAATACGACTTTCTTTCTCTCTTGGGGAGTAACCTCAACACTTGTATCTGGTCCATTGATTGATTTCTTAATAAGTCAAGGTAAGAGCGAAGCCTTTTCTTACCAAGTGAGCTTTATTGTAGGTGCATTGATGTGCTTTATTGGGGTAATAATTTTCATCTTTTTAGAAATACGTTTAAAAGCTCAGGATATAATAAATTAACCTAATTGAAATTAGATATTATTTATCTTCAATTTTTTTAAAGAAATTTTGTTGTAATTGATTTTTGAAGATTTGAATTATTTTTATAAATTAAATAGAAAAAGAAAAACTTAATTTGATTTTGAATTACAACATTCTTCACATTTCAACTCATCTAAAGGAAGATATCCACAATTTGGTCCCATATTACATTCAAATCGGTTTTTTTCTTGATTATAAATCATATCTTCAGAACAACATTTTGGAATTGTATCTATAACTTTGCCACATCCACTACATTTGTACACTCCCATATCATAATTCACCTCTTTTATTAATTACTTTTCTATTATTTTCATTGGTGTACCATGATGTTCTGGGATTGGTTGAGCTCCACAAGATGCCCCCATCCAGCAGACCAATTGATTACCTTCTTTATGCATTGATTGTCCACAATGCATTGGAATATCTTGTTCAATTCCACATTCTAAACATTTTAATTTACCCATTTTTTTATCATCCTCTTTTTTTTGTATATTTTCATTTTTTATTTCTATTTTCTCATTTCTATTAGTATTTTTCATTTGCATTAATTTTGGATCCATCGCATCATAATTTTTAAATCTCTCAGGATCCCTTTTGAAATGAACCTCACAATTTGGATTACAAAAGTGATAAATTTTATCTTTATACTCATATTCAATAGCTCGTCTTGGATCAATTTCCATTCCACAGACTGGATCAACAACTTTTTCTTGAGAGAGTAATAACATTTCTTCTTCAACTTGTTGAGGTGTTTTAGGTTCATATCGCTTCAAAAACAACGCATTAGTTACTACTGAAACTGAGCTTGATGCCATGAAAACAGCAGCTAGGTAGGGAGGTAAAAAGAAACCTGTAGCATAATATAAGACACCAGCAGCAATAGGAATTCCAATTAAATTATAAATGAAAGCCCAAAATAGATTTGTAATCATTTTTTTGTAAGTTTTTTTTGACAAATTTATAGCTGATACTACGTTTCTTAAGTCTCCTCTCATTAATACAATATCTGCTGTTTCTATAGCAATATCAGTACCAGATCCTATTGCAATTCCTACATCTGCTTGTGCTAATGCAGGAGCGTCGTTAATACCATCCCCTACCATCCCTACAACTTTATGATCACTTGATTCTTGTAATTTTTTTATTGTAAGAGCCTTTTCATTAGGTAGGACTTCTGCTAAGATATGGTCTTCATCAATTTTTAGCTGGTTTCCAATACTTAAAGCGGTTTGTTTATTATCTCCTGTAATTATATATATATCTAAACCCTTTTCTCTCAATTTATCTAAAGCGTATGGTGCTTGATCTTTAATTTTATCAGAAATTCCAATAATCCCTCTTACTTTATTATCAATACTAACTAAGATAGTTGTTATCCCCTGTTGTTGAAATTCATTATATTTGTTTCTATAAGCTTCAAAAGAGATTTTATTTTCTAAAATTAATTTTTCATTACCAATCAATATATTCTTCTCTTTAATGGTAGTAATAATCCCTTTTCCTGGAACTGCATCAAATTCTGTTGGAGTTTCAAGTTTCAATCCTCTTTGATTTGCTTCTTCTATAATAGCCTGTCCGAGAGTATGTTCAGAACCCATTTCAGCGCTCCCTGCGAAAAATAATAATTCATTATTATCATACCCTTGACCTTCTAAATCTTTTTCAGCAAACATTACAGACACTTTTGGTTTCCCAACAGTTAGTGTTCCCGTTTTATCAAAAACAATAGTATTTATTGTATTTATTGCTTCTAATGAATCTCCACCCTTTAATAGAATTCCATTTTCTGCTCCTTTACCCGTTCCAACCATCATCGCTGTTGGAATTGCCAAACCTAAAGCACAAGGACATGATATTACAACAACGGAAGTAAATATTAATAAAGAAAATTCTAATCCAATTTGAGCAATTAGATACCAATACAGAAATGCACCTAATGCTATGACGACAACGACGGGTACAAAGTAATTGCTTACTTTATCTGCTAATTTTTGTTTTGCAGCTTTTTTACTTTGAGCTTCTTTTACAAAGTCAATTATTTGATATAAAAAAGTTTCTTTACCTACTTTTTCAGTAATTATGTGTATCAGTCCGGTCTGATTGACTGTCGCCCCGATCACTTCACTATCAATTTCCTTTTTCACATATTTACTTTCACCAGTAATCATTGATTCATCAACTTTCGTTTTTCCTTTAATTACAATCCCATCTACCGGTATTTTCTCACCAGGTCTTACTATTAAAATATCCCCAAGTTCAATTTCTTCAATCGGGATTTCGAGTTCTACATTATCTTTTATTAAAGTTGCGGTTTTTGGCTGTAAACCAATTAATTTTTTAATTGCTTCAGACGTTTGCCCTTTCGTTTTATGTTCAAAATATTTTCCAATTAGTAAAAAGGATAATATCATACTCATCGCTTCATAGAATGTCTTACCCTCAATTAGAAACGTTGTTAATATTGAATAAACCAAAGCTGTTGTTGTACCTAATGCAACTAACACATCCATGTTAGTGGATTTATTTCTTAATGATTTGTATGCCCCGATTAAAAAGAAAGAACCCGCAATCATATAATTGCCAATTGCGAAAAAAAACAATATAATATTTCTTGTAAGGGATTCTTCCACAAACCAACTTATTGGTGTAATGATCAGAGTGAAGATTAATGATATTGTTAAAATTCGAAGTCTATATCTCATTTCTTTTTTATGTTTTTCAATCTCTTTATCCAATACCCCTGCTGTTTTCTCAATTATATAACCTAGTTTTTTAATACTTGTAAAGATTTTATTTTCATCTAATAGCAATTCGTTAAATTCTATAAATAATTTATTTGCCTTGATATTCCCCCTAACGTCATAGATTCCATCGATATTTTTTACTCTATTTAACAGTTCATTAAATTCTGATTCAGTTAAGGAGTCCATAACTTTAACATCAATTTTAGCTAATGAACCTTTATAACCTAAATCGTAAATAGCTTTATTAAAATCATCATAATTAGTCATTTTAGGATTATATTCAACAGTTGCCTCTTCATTTGCAAAATTGACAACCGAACTATTTACACCTTCCAAGCTTTTTAATTTTGTCTCAATTTTATAAGCACAATTTGCGCATGTCATTCCACTAAGCTTGATTTTTACTTTTTCAGTAGATTCCATTTTAAGTAAAATTCACCTCAATATCTATTGATTAATTACTAAGCTCAGTTATTATAAGTTGTGGTTATAATTTGAAAAGTTTTTCCCGATTTTGGTTCTCGAACTAATTTAGACTTACCCATAGATTTATAATTAATTTAACAGAATTAGTAAATATAGATCAATATCATTTTAATTTTATCTAGAGTACGGTATTCCAAGTAATCTTATATATTAGGTCCTCTGTTCCTAAAATTTGAGGGTTATCAAATATCCAGATTCCATTGAACCCTAATTCTTGTGCTGTAAGATTAAAGTGGCATACTGCTATTCCGATATCTAGAGGTGGAAATTTGCTATAAACTGAATTAGTTTTCACAGTATAAAAGTGAAACATATTCTTCTTTGAATCTTTAATAATCCTCCAAGGTTGTTTATTACTAGCCGAAGGACCCAATCTAACCATTTCGAGTAATTCAGAATACTTTCCACAATCCTCAGGAGTAAGTGGAATATTCATTATGCCATTAAAAAAAAGGTGATCCCATGAGAATCGTTTATTTGCTTTCACAAATTTACGAATTGCTTTTTCCTTTATTGTTCTTTTAATATAATTGCCAATAGGAGTAATAGCAGGGACAATTTCATTTGAACTGCTATTAATTTTTGCTGAAAAAAGACTCTTATTAAAGAAACCTCCTAACCAACAAGTTCCTAAACCCATATCTGTGGCTGCTAATATAATAGTTTCCATAAGATATCCAAAATGTTCACGATCACACTTAGAATTTTCAACAGCTCCCACCATAAAATCTTGAGCTCCTTTAATTAAACCATAAGTCCCTATTTTTTTTCTTTCATTAGGATCAAATTCAGGTACACTAATTAGTTCGAATCTCGCTTTTCCCGCATATTCACTGAATGGACTTTTTAAATTATGATTCTTCAATAATTTAATTATCTTTTCTCTCATAGTGTCCTCAAGAGGTTGACCTGAATAAGTCCGACGAGATGTTCGCTCTCGAATTATATCAGTTACTGGTTTAGAAAAGTTCATAATAATCTCAACGACAAAAAATCTCTTACTTTTTTATTATAAAAGAAATTTTAACAGAGTTAAAATACATAAATTCTATTTTTTCTTTTCTCGATATTTTTTAATAGCATCTTGTAATGCGTCTGCTGCTAAATTAGAGCAGTGCAATTTAATGGGAGGTAATCCATCTAAAGAATTAGCAACATCGTCTCTAGAAATATTCATTGCCTCATCTAAGCCCTTCCCCTTAGCTAGTTCTGTTAACATCGATGATGTTGCAATTGCCGCAGCACACCCAAATGTTTGAAAAGATATATCATTAATAATTTCTTCTCCATTCTCTTCTTTAACTTTAATATAGATTAAACTAATATCACCGCAAACTGGGTTACCTATCTCCCCAATTGCATCAGCATCTTTCATTTCTCCCATATTTCGAGGATTTCTAAAGTGCTCCATTACTTTTTCAGAGTATATGTATATTCACCTTAGTATATATGTAATTCTATGAAAAATAAGAATTTATTATCTTAAAGATTTATGGTTTATTTCTCATAAATTATACTCATTAATTCAATACTAAGAGTTTTCTTTTTATGGGCAATGAAACTTTTTCAACTCCTAATTCTTTTACATATTCCACTACATCTGTTAAATTTTTAGCAGATTGGTGGAAAAAACATACCTCTTTTGGTTCTAAATTTTTTATCATTTCTCTCAATTGATTTTTATCGGCATGCAGTTTTATTTTAATGTGAGGAGCAAAAGTATTAAGTAAAAATGCTCGAAATGGCATTTTCCATGTCTCGGAGAACTGAATTTCATTAGCACCTCCGATCAATTCTGCACCAGGAGATTCATGAATAGAACCTGCGAGAAAAACAAAATTGTGAGGACTACGGCCTATTATATTAATAATATTTCTTATTAATCCGTAAGAAAGGTCTGGTGGATGAGAAATAATAATGTTGTTTTTTTTACGTAAAAAGTCTAAATTAGGGTGATCAAACCATCTAAATTTTATACTGTTGAAGGGATTTGCCTTGTCTCTAATTAATCTTGAAATCGGACCATAGATATATTCATAGCGATGGTTTATAACTTGTATATTTTTCCTCACCATCATATCTACGTAAATATTAGGTCGTTTCTCGAAACCACGCCTTAATTGAAGTTTTCTAAAATATCTCCAAAAGATTAACATAAAGCTTATAGCTAAACTTGATGGATCGGCCCCAATTAGAGAGTTATCTCCATATTCTGCCTTTTGCTCTAAAAATAAGATTAAACTATGAAATTGATCAGATATATTTCCAAAATCTTCTTGAGCAGCGGTACCATCGATAAGTAAATAGTCTATAGGGTGAGATATCTGTTCTAAGAACCGTCTTGTGCCTGCAAATGGAGTGATATCAATGTAAGTATAATCCCCAGTATATAGAAATTTAAAATCGTCTGTTTTTGCTAACATCATCAAAGCACCGGGCATATGACCCGCATGGAAAAATGAAAGAAAAGAGTTTTTTTCTTTAAAGTTGATTTTAGTACCATTTTCAACATAAATTACATTTCTGACTATATTTCGGTATTCATCTTGTTCAATTTCATCGTGATTCTCTTGTTTTAAGAAGTTTGAATCCCTAAGGAGATATAAATCAAGAGTAATTCTAGAGCAGAAAATAGGTACTTCCGGATATAATTTGTTTAATTCTTTCAGCCCAGAAACATGATCATAATGACTATGTGATATAAATATAGCATCTATTTTAGGATTTTTTGAGATTTTTTCTAAAATTAAATCATCTTGATCATCTGTTGTAATATTTTTTCTAAATTTTTCTTCTTCTAAAAGATATCGCGGTAAATTCTGAAGATAATCTTCTATATGCCGTAGATCCCCTTCAATTTCATTTATTTCATCTTTCTCTGAAAGACCACAATCTAATAATATATTGAGATTACCTAATCCTAAAATGTGACAATTATGATTCGGTTTAAGAACAATAGGGTAAATAGTTACTCTAATATCTTTATCATTATCATTTTTAAGAGAGATATTAGAAAAGTATTCGGCATCAAATTTTTTTTCTATTTTATCTATTGCAATGCAAAGTTCACTTTTTCCTACAGGGACTCCAGTTATGTAAAAATACCATCCATATTTTTTAACTAAGTTCTCCAAGTTTTCATACATTTCATCACCTATTAATGATTTAATGACTATGACTTTTTCTTTTTGGTAATAGATGATCTTTCGAATTCCTTTTTTTTCTTCAACTGGAACGAGCGCATCTTTAAAAAAAAAATCATGAAGTACGTCTTTTATAGGAATTTGAGGTAATTCTTTGGATTTAATTATTTTTAGGTAATGATTATATTCTTTTGTTCTATATAATGCTCTCATATTTTCCTTTTGTTTTAGAGGAAGTATTACTTCTTCAAAGCGAAATTCTTCTGTACTTATGGTTTTTTCTTCCATTCTTTCCTTTTCTTTTTTAGGCTTCTTCTTTTTTAATACTTTTTCTTCTTTTTCTGGCATTTCTATGAAAAAGAACCATCCATAATCTTTAATTAATCTTTCTCTATTTAGAATAATATCTTTCCCAGAAGGGGTAATTATTATTAAAATTCTATCTTTTTGGGAAAATATTATTTTAGATATTGAGTCTTTCGTTTTTCTCGAGATGTTTTTATTAATATTGAAAAAATGAGCAAGAACATCTTTAATATCTTTCTGAGGAATTTTTCTCTCTTCCATGTATCTTATTTTTCTTTCATAAGATTTGATTTTATAAGAAGAGCTAATTTCTTCTCTTCGTTCAATTGGAATTTTTTTTTCTGAAAATTTAAATTCCTCAACAATCATTTATTTAATGATATTTGTCAAGTAAATTAACAATTACTATTTTTTTTATTGATTCTGGAATTAATTTATTAACACTATAAGCATTAAAATTATCAAATTCTTCTTATTTATAAGTTAAAGATGATAATAAATTAAATTTATTAATATCAATTTCTATATCTTTTCATTTTTAGATATTAAATAATTTTTAATAGCAAATCCTAATATAATTTTAATTTAAAAAGAAAAAGTTGCTCCCTCTTTTAAATTAGAATTATTATTTCTTTCTTCTACTAAAAAGTTCCCATCTAGTTTTTGAATGTGAAGGAAAATTACCCCCTCTCACAGATTTTACTTGTTCAATTGATATAAATGCTTTTGGATTATTCTGTCGTATAAATTCTAGGATTTTTGGTAGATTTTTGCGTTTAATAATTAATAATACTAATTTAACTATACCTCTTGGCCCTCAGCAGACATTGTAGTTAAACTATAACCATTTTCTTTTAATAGTCCAATTAAATTATCGGGATTATCTCTAATGATTAATTGTAAACTTAATAAACCTAAAGATATTTTATCTTCAACTATTAATCCAACATAGTTGCCTATTGCAAATCCTCCAGCGTATGCAAAGTAATATATAAAATTCGTTAAATTACTGAAAATTTGTCCCATTGCTAATAGCCAAATGAATATTTCAAAAAAACCAACAATTGGAGCTAATTTGCGTCTACCTTGAGATATAAACACGATTCTTAAAGTTCCAAGTGTTACATCAAAAACCCGAGCTATAAGAATCAATAGAGGTAAAATAATAAGAGAAAAAAATGGATTTTCCATTAAGGCAATAAAAAGAGTCATCTATTTAACCGATTTCATTATTATATTTTAATTTTTAAAAAATTAAGCGGTTATCTCATTTTTAACAAAATAAGTCCATAAAAATTTTTAAATTTAGAGTTATTGGATTACTCCACTAATGCAAGCTTGCTTTTAAAATCTTTTATTCGTGATCTTAATGTAACTTCTGTTATTTTAGCAGCTTTAGCAATTTCAGTTTGAGTCATCCTTTTATCTGTTGATTTTACTGCTAAGTAAATAGCTGAAGCAGCAAGTCCTTTTGGGTCTTTACCTATTAAAGCAAGTCCCATCTTAGATGTGATAGAAACTAAATATAAAGCGTTCTTCTGGGTTTCTATTGGAAGTCCTAATTCATTTCCAAATTTAATTATCAACTGTTTAACACTAATTGGCTTATAACTAAGGTTTAATTCGGGTAAAACTTCTTTAAGAAGTAAACCTAATGAATGTATTATAGATTTTCGGGGAATCATAGCAGCATCACTAATTTCTTCTAATACTTTTGGAAATTCATGGACTCTAACAGCAACATATAAAGAAGCAGCTATAAATCCCTCAATTGAGCGCCCCATTGTTAATTTTTTTTTTGCTGTGAGAGTGTAAATTTTCCATGCTGTTTCATGAATATATTCAGGAATATTTAATTTTGAAGTAATTTGTTTCATTTTTGGTTTTGCTTCCCAAAAATTTCTTTCTATGCTTGAAATTAAAGAATTTTGAATTTTAGATAAACGTAAAAATAAAGTCTTCTTTTCAGCATTTAAATAATTTCCTTTGTAGTCTATTTTGTGATTAGGAAGCACTGTTCTCGAACCAAATTCTCTCCATCTAGGTTCATTTTGTTTTCTTTTTACCATTTCTTCATTATTATAAGCCCTTCTTCCATTATCGACCAAATGAACATCTAATACCATACCACAATTCAAACAAACTTTATTACCTCCTTTAAGAACTATACACTGGTCTTCGCAGCATTTATCCTCTGATTTTTCTCTAGGGTTCAATTGTTCTCTATAACTTTTCATTTACAATATCACTTTTTACTGATTTTAATTGAATAAAATACATTACTCCGTTGAATATTCTAATTAGAGTATCAGCTTAATAAACTTATCTATTATTTTAATTTTTTAGAAATATTGAAATATAAATTTAAATAACTTCGTTTATTGATATGCTAGAAATTTTAGAGTTCTATTATAGCCTAGTTATTTTTGTTGTGTAGATAAGAAATATTTAAATTATTTGATGATAAAGATTTGAATTGAAAATAAAAATTTTGAAAGTCTAGATAACTTATTTTACTTATGAAATTTGATTTTTTTGAGTGTTGTATTTAATTCCTCCGCGGAATAACCTCTGTTTTTAACCCACTACTAACAATACCAAGTTTAAGTCCTTTAAGAATATCGTTACAATTTTCTTTTGACATTTCAATTCCCAACTCATCAGGAAATGGTTTTAATGCATATAGTATTCTACTTATTTCATCAATTCGAGGTATTAGAAAATGTTCTATTCTCTGACTAAATCTTGGAGAAACTAATGGAGCTACCGATTGTAAATCTATACATTCTACTAGTGCATTAAATTGTCTTTTATTTAATTTCACTATGCCATATTCCTTTCCTTTTTTCTTAAAATCCTCTTTTATATAAAATACATTATTTTCCAATTTATTGTATTTAGTGTCATTTCCGGTCATTATACTATCACAGGTTTAAATTTTTTTTTATGAATTAAATTTTTATTTATTTAATTTTATTAATTTATCCAAATCTATTGGTCCGTTAATGTTTATTAAACTTGATAAATTTTTATCAAAAGGTCGAATAGTATTTTCTACGGACACATATTTTATTTTCCAATTCTTGTCAATAAAATTTATTAACCCATAATTTTCAGTTAACAGAATTTGTTTTGCTTTTAGATATCCTTTCCCGACCGGATATATAGCAAAAAATAACTCTAAGAAGCCATTACTCCATCTTGGAATACAACATTCAAATTCCTTGGATTCATTTATCATTAAATTAATTATATCGGGATTAATGAGAGGCATATCGCAAGATAGTACAAATGCTTTTTCAAATCCTAATCTATTCAATTCTTTAAATCCAGAATATATGCCTAACATTGGTTTGAAAATTTTGGGATGTTCAAAAATTTCCCTATCATCTACTATAAAATTAGTATCTTTTGGAAAATCTATTTGTTTTCGATAGCTATATATTTGCTCTTCAGAATGAGCGACCAAATAGATATCTTGATCAATTTGAGCCAAAATCTCTAATTGATGTAAGATTAAAGGTTTACCATATATCTCTACAATCGCTTTTTCGGTCCCAAAACGAGTACTCTTTCCACCGATTAATATTAGAATTGCTAAATTAGTTTGTTTTTCCATGTTGTTATTTAAATTTAATATTTTAGAGTATTAAATCATTTATTAAAAAAATTAGATCAATTAAACATTTTGTAAGGGATGGATTAATCGAATTAGGTGTAATATCATTCTAAAGTCAATTAGAAAAAGTCTTCTTTTAAGTCATCATAATCTTCCCAGTCTTCATCCCAGTCTGTATCATCATCATATTCTACGTCCTCATCCCAATCATCATCTTCCACGAATTTTTTTTTTCAAATTTTCGTTTTGTATTCACGATTTAGACCTCTTTTTTTATTATTTATAATAGATTAAAATAATGATATATTTTCAATTACGATTAAAGACTTATTCAATATTAAAAGTTTTTTAATTTTAATAACAATAATTAAAATAAAGAAGATTAATCGAAATTGCATACGATTCAAAACTCATTATGGGTACTTTTATTAATTATAACAGTTAATTTTTATTATACATAAAGTAATACTTTTTACTTTAATTAAAAATGGAATTTAATACTTGATTAGGTTCTAAAAATTTAATATTTAAATCCATCAATTGTAAAAAATAACCCCTTTAGGACGCAAATAAATAATAATTATTAGAAATTACCTAATATTCCAAAATGCATATAAAAAGAGGAGAAGGTGTTAAATTAAACTCACATTTATCTCATTAGATTAAGTTAGTATCCTATATCTAAGATTGAACAATTTTTTTATTAATTCCAAGATATCTAATCTAAATAAAATTTGTCTTGGAGTGTAAAAATTTAAAGGAAAAGTTTTTAAATAAGATTATTTATATTTAACTTCAAATATAAATTTTCAATAGAATGAAGTAAAATTAAATCTAAATAACATATTAAGGGTATTCGATTAAATAATAGA
Source organism: Promethearchaeia archaeon (assembly GCA_029856155.1). Classification (GTDB taxonomy): domain Archaea; phylum Asgardarchaeota; class Lokiarchaeia; order Sigyniarchaeales; family SOKP01; genus Loki-b32. The sequence continues at coordinate 59,041 of JAHQWL010000070.1, read as the reverse complement.
TGATATATTATATTATAATTGAGAATTTAAGATGGATTAATCTCTGTGTAAAACTTTTTAGTAATAATATAAAATTCTTAAAAACTTCATTCAATGTAAAAAGTCTTTATTTTACTCCAATTTTATCAAAATTAAAATATTAATTATAAAACGATAATGGCATCTCAAACAGAAAACATAAATAATAAAAAAAGAAATTTTGAAAGTAAAGAAAAAAATTCATCCAAATGTCTTGGTCCTGTTCTTGACTTAGAAGAATATGTCAAAAAGGATTGGTGGAAAAGGATATTCAATGCATATTATCTAAAAACAGATAGTGATGTAGTAGAAGATCATAAAATTACTGAATTTGAAGTGAAATATTTTTTGAAAATAATGAATTTCCAGCCAGATCATCAGATTCTTGATCTATGTTGTGGACAAGGAAGACATTCTATTGAGCTTGCTGATAATAATTTTAAAAATATATATGGGTTAGATCGTTCAAGATTTCTAATTCAAAAAGCTAAAGCAAACGCTAAAAAAAGTGGGGTTTCATGCAAATTTCGTGAAGGTGATGCAAGAAAACTACCATATGCTCCTGATACATTTGATTTTGTTATGATTTTAGGTAATAGCTTTGGATATTTTGAATCAATCAATGATGATCTTCTGGTATTAAAAGAAGTTTTCCGTGTTTTAAAACCTTGGGGAAAAATATTAATAGATATAACTGATGGTGAATACATCAAGTATAATTATCAACCACGTTCATGGGAATGGATTGATAAGAATCTTTTCGTTTGTCGAGAGAGATCTTTATCTTTTGACAAACAAAAATTGATTGCACGGGAAGTAATAACCCATGTTAATAAAGGGGTATTAGTGGATCAGTTCTATGCAGAAAGATTATACTCAAAAAGAGGGATTTCAGAGTTATTAGAAAATGTAGGGTTTAGTGATGTAGTATTCCATGGATCAATTACGCCTGAATCTGCAAGAGACCAAGATTTAGGTATGATGGAGAAAAGGATTATCGTTAGTGCTATTGTTAAAAAAGAATGGACAGAGGTTAAAAAGAAAGAAAAAAAGGCGAAAAGAAATACTGTTGTTATTTTTGGAGACCCCCATAGACCCGATTTACTTAAACCCTTAAATAAATTCGATGATGATGATTTCTTTACTATATTTCAATTAAAAACAGCAATAAAGGACCTTAATGAATATAATTTTTCATTTTTAGATAATCACAGCACTCTTGTTCAAGATTTACTTAATTTGAAAGGAAAGATTGATTTTGTTTTTAATTTGTGCGATGAAGGTTATTACAACGATGCTAGGAAGGAGTTGCATATACCCGCTTTATTAGAAATTCTAAAAATTCCATATACCGGATCTGGACCTCAATGTCTAGCCTTTTGTTATGATAAATCCTTAGTAAGAGGTATTGCAAAAGAATTAGAGATTCCCGTTCCTGAAGCTATTTTCATTAAACCAGAAGAAAAAATAATAGATTTGCCTTTATATTTCCCTGCAATTGTAAAACCAAATTTTGGGGACTCGAGTTTTGGAATTACTCAGAGAAGTGTAGTTAAAAACGGAGAGGAATTATTAAATGCAATTTCAGAGATTCGTGAAAATTTTGGTTATGATAAACCAGTTTTAGTTGAACAGTTTCTTACTGGTAAGGATCTCACAATTGGAATTATCGGAAATAAACCAGATAATTTTATAATTCTTCCAATAATTGAAGAAGATTATTCAAATTTGCCTGCTGAATTACCAAAAATTTGTGGGTATGAAGCAAAATGGCTACCAGATTCTCCTTATTGGAATATTAAATCAATTCCAGCAAATCTTCCTCAAAATATAATAGAAATTATTGAAAATTATTCTCTCAAATTATTTGAACGATTAGAATGTCAAGATTATGCTAGATTTGATTGGCGTTTGGATGCGAAAGGAAATCCAAAGCTTTTAGAAGTAAATCCTAATCCCGGTTGGTGTTGGGATGGTCATTTAGCAAAAATGTGTAATTTTGCTAATATTCCATATAAGGAAATGATAAATAAGATTTTAGAAGTCGCAGTGAAAAGAATTGGATAAACTTAATTATAATTCTAATATCAAATACCTATAATAAAATGACCTCTACAGAAATTGAAAATGGTAAAAAAGATCCAGAGAATGTCGAAAAAATTTCTTCCTATATACGCCATCTTGAAAAAAAAATAGAGGATATTAAAATCGTAATAAATTTACTAAATAACGGAGTAAAAAAAGCGGAATTTGAAGTAAAAAGTTTACGTGAAGAAATTGGACGGTTAAGTGAACTTCCATTAATATCGGGATGTATAACTGATATGTTAGATGATAATAATGACCGTGCTATTGTAGATAGTTCACCTAGCGCTAGTTTTATTGTTAGAATTAGCAATAGATTGCAAAAAGAGAAGCTAGTACCTGGTTTACAAGTTGCCTTAAATCAAAGAAACTATGCTATAATGGAAATATTACCTTCCAATTTTAGCCCATTTGTTAGGGGGATGGAAATAATAGATAGTCCAATTGACGTGTCCTATGATGATATAGGGGGTTTAGAATATCAAATTCAAGAAGTTAAAGAAATAATAGAATTACCATTGAAAAAACCTGGATTATTCAAAAAGATTGGGATAGAACCACCCAAAGGCGTTCTTTTTTATGGTTTGCCAGGAACGGGGAAAACATTACTAGCTAAAGCTGTTGCTCGTGAAACAAATGCAACATTTATTAAAGTGGTTGCAACAGAATTAGTTCAAAAATTTATAGGGGAAGGTGCGCAATATGTTAGAGAAATATTTAGTTTAGCAAGACAGAAAGCACCTACTATTTTGTTTATTGATGAATTAGACGCAATAGGTGCTGTTAGAATGCAAGATGATACTTCAGGTGATAGAGAAGTAAATAGAACATTAATGCAATTATTAAGTGAATTAGATGGATTCGATCAAAGAGGTGATATAAAATTTATAGGAGCAACAAATAGAGCAGATATATTGGATCCCGCTTTATTAAGACCAGGTCGATTTGATCGAATAGTAGAATTTCCCATTCCTAATGAAAAAGCCAGAGAATCAATCTTTAGAGTTCATATGAAAAATTTAAATATTGAAGCAAATATTGAAATAAAGCATTTAAGTGCTCGTACTCAAGGCGCAACAGGTTCTGACATTAAAGGTATTTGTACAGAAGCAGGAATGTATGCTATTAGAAAAAATTCTGAAATTATTTCTTATGAAGATTTTATCATGGCCATAGATAAAATTATGTCAAAAAAAAAAGAGGATTTTCCAACATCAGACATTTTCTTATAAATTGGAATTATAAAAAGAAATCAAATAATAGGAGTATAAACTCCATTATAAAAATAAAACTTAGTAGAATTTCTAAATAAAGTAAAAATTTTTCATTAATATTGGATTGTGTGACATTATAAATATCTTCTAATGTTTCAAGACGATGCCTTATACTATTACTCCATTCTTTTAATTGAAATAAATCCCCTAAATATGTATAAATCCCTGCTAAATAATAATTAATGTATTATATGCAATTCATTTAATTTAAATAATTCTTACATTCCAATTTGAAAAAGAAGGAATAACGAACAAGCAATTAATCAAATTTAAATTATTAATTAGCTTTAATAAAAATTATTTTATAAATAAATTCCTTTATAATTAACTATGTTGGAAGATCCATGGCTCCTAATTGTAATATTTATTATTTTTATTATTATATTAATTAGTTATTCGTCAAAGAAATTAGATTTTGTAACCATTTCTTTATTATGCTGTTTTACAGCTGGCACAATTACTGGTATAACGAAGGGTTTAACAATATCTACTTTTATATCATTTATTGAATTTGAAGCCATAATAGTTATCTTGTGTATGAGTATTATCACTAAAATCGCACAAGATTCGAATATTTTAGAATTTTTAGCTGTAAAACTTTTTAAAATTTCAAAGGGAAATAGAAAAATATTCTTTTATTTATTATGTTTTATTACAACTATTTTAGCATCAATTATTAGTGATGTTGTTGTTGTATTAATATTAGCACCAGTTGTAATACGTTTATGTCGTTTTTTAAAAATAAGAGCAGGAACTTATTTATTAGGAATGACAATTTGTATAAATATAGGGTCAATTATAACTCCATTCTCTAGTGGAGAAAATATTATTATCTCTGCTGCATTTAATCTAGATACTGTTTATTTCATAACCTACTATTGGATATTTTCTTTTTTCCTTTTATTCATAACAGCTTTTTTATTAGATAAATTCCAATTGAGTAAAGAACCAGAAATAGAAGATCTTCAAAAAAAATACGTTTTGGATTTAGTAGATGCTAAAGTAATGATATCAGATAAAAGAATGTTTTATTTTAATAGTATTGCTATAATTGTTACTATAGTTCTTTTTGCAATTTTACCATTTCTTTATTTAACGGCAGCATTTTCAGCATTTTTATTAGTGTTAATTAATAAAAAATTTACAAACAAAAAAATGAGTGAGTTTTTAAAAGATATTGAATGGGAAATCATATTTTTCTTTATTTCATTATATGTTGTTGTTGGCTGTTTAGAAGTAGCCGGTTTTGATGAGCTTTTCAAAGGAATCCCGTTTGAAACTTTGAACCCTTTCTTAGTAAGTTTAATTATTTTAGTACTTGTTAGTTTTGTGTCGGGATTTGTTGCTAATACTCCTACTGCATTAGTTTTTATTCCAATCGTAAATTTGTTGGTGGCCCCAATCCCTGATGGCTTTGGATTTCCTTCAATCCCCTTATATTACTCATTAATTATAGCAGTAAATCTTGGTGGAAACCTTATACCTCAAGGAGCAGCTTGTGATGTAATGACACTTAAAATTGCTCAAAATAATGATGTACCAAATTTAAATTTTAAAAGATTGTTGAAAGTTGGCGCGACATTTGCTATAATTCATATTATTTTATCCATTGGATATTTATTCTTATTATCGCTATTTTTTAGTTGATTTGTTATGAAACGGAATAAAAGGTATACGATTGTGGCTATAGTGGGAATTACATTGATTGTAGCTTCAATTTCAGTTGTTTTTTTTATTATTAATATACCAGGACAAAAAACCCTCCAAATTGAATTTACGCCTAAAGAAATGAAATCACATTCAAATCATACAGCATGGTTACTTTTAGAAATAAAAACCAGCAACAATGAATTGATGTCTAATTTATCGATATCGATAAAGACTAATGTATCGATTGAATTAGAATATAAAATTTGGGAAAATGAACCATTAAGGAAGATTGTTGAAGTATTTTTATATCCTAATATAACTCATCTTGATAATATAATTGAAATTGAAGCAGTAGCTAGCAGTGGGAGGATTTCCAAAAAAGATTATGCAAAAGTGCAGGTGCTAAACTGGACATCGAATATTTCACCTACAATAGAAACAATGAGAGACGTTTTTGTTAATTATCTATCCAGTAATCATTCGAATTTTAAAATTAATAAGAGTACAGTTTGGGAAGGGTTTGGAAATGCACCATTTATATTAGTAGTCGAACATTATCTTTTCAAATCAGCATTTTGGGAAATAGAATTAGCAAGGCATGTTATGGTTGCTCCCTATGATTGGGTTAAAATTTACTTAAGACCGAGATTTAGTTTATATCCAAATTGGTCTGGAACTATTAATTCTTGGAGTAGTGGAAATCATACAATAATAGAGACAGAACCCCCTGATGAAATATATCGTTAGTTGTCCTAATTGTTAATAATTATTAGAAAAAAATAGTTAATGATGATGATTTACAACTGTTTCATTAGACATATATTTAACTCCTTTTTTAAGAGGGGATATTTTTCTAAGTCTCTCTATAACATAGGGTAATTTTTCAAGGAAATAATCAATATCTTCCTCGGTTGTAAATCTACCTATTGAAATTCTCAATGAGCCATGAGCGTCCTCAGGTTTTAACCCTATAGCTAGCAGTACATGACTAGGATCTAATGATTTTGAGGAACATGCTGAGCCAGTAGAGGATGCAATTCCTTCTCCATCCAAATCTAATACAATTGACTCTCCTTCTATGTATTTAAAACCTAAATTTACATTATTTGGCAGTCTTTGAGTAGGATGTCCGTTTAAATAACAGTCTTCTATATTTGTAATCGCAAAATTTATAATTTTATCCCTTAATCTAATATGTCTTTCCATCTCTTTTTCCATTTCTTCCTTTGCGATTTCTACAGCTTTTGCAAAACCTGCAATTCCCGGTACATTGACGGTACTTGGTCTCATATCCCTTTCATGTCCTCCACCATACATAATAGGGTCAATAAATTTACCCCAACCCTCTCTTACTCCCTTATTTCGAATATATAACATACCTACTCCTTTCGGACCATAAAGCTTATGAGCAGCAGCAGATAATAAATCAATTTTCATATCATCTACATCAATTGGAACTTTCCCAAAAGCTTGCACTGCATCTGTATGAAAAATAACATCATGAGTTTTGGCTATTGTTCCAATTTCTTTAATTGGCTCAATTGTACCAATTTCATTGTTAGCAAACATTATGCTAATTAAGATTGTCTTTTTCGTTATTGCATTTTCTAAATCTTTAATATTAATAAGACCATAATTATCAACTGGTAAGAAAGTAACCTTAAACCCTCTTTTTTCTAATTCTTTATAAGGATTTTCTACCGCATGGTGTTCAATTGAACTCATAATAATATGGTTACCCCTTTCTTTATTTTTAGAAGCAACACCAAAAATAGCAATGTTATCTGCCTCAGTTCCAGAAGAAGTGAAAAAAATATCATCTCTATTCGCATTAATTAATGTTGCAATCATTTCACGAGATTTATTTAATACCTGGCCTGCTTTTTGCCCAACTGAGTGCAAGCTCGAAGAATTTCCATAAGTCTCCCTAAAGTGTTTAGTAACCTCTTCAATAACCCTAGGATCCATTGGAGTCGTCGCAGCATTATCAAGATAGATATATTTTGAATCATTCATATTAAATCTATAGCTAATAATTTTAGGTTATTCTCATTAAATATTTATTATGCTTAAATTATTAATTCTTCTTATTAGTAGATATAATAATAAATAAAACTAAGTATTTGAAATGTTTAAATTAATGTGGGGTATGACAGGAACGGGTTATGTTCTTCAAGAATCCATTGATTTGATGAAAGAATTACAAGACGATTTTAATATAGATTTAACTGTTATTTTATCAAAAGAAGGGAGTGCTGTCGTTAAGTGGTATAAAAAGTGGTTAGCTCTCACTGAAACTGTTAAAAAGTTAAAAGTTGAAAAGACTCCAAATATTCCTTTTTATGCTGGACATCTACAACTTGGAAATTACGACTTATTTTTAACTTGCCCGGTTTCTGCTAATAGTGTAGCTAAAATTGTTTATGGTATTGCAGATACTTTAATAACAAATTGTGTGGCTCAAGCCATTAAAGGAGGACAGATAGTCTATATTTTTCCCTCGGATCAAGATACTGAGCCAATTGTTACTTCTCGACCTGACGGTTCTCCTTTAATCTTAAAAATTAGGGATGTTGAAATTGAAAATATAAAAAGATTAAATCAGATGGAAGGGATTGTTGTAATAAAGAAATTTGAAGATATTAGAAAACTAATTTTAAAAAAAGTTAAGGAGAAAAGCTAAAATTTTCATTTTATATTTCAGCTTCAAATTTTACAGGTTTTATAGCCCTTTCTGGGCAAGATAATTCGCATTTTAAGCAACCCTGACATTTAGATATTTCTTTAAATTTAAATCTTATTCCTTCTTCTTCTCTTCCTACTTTTTTCACGATATCTTTATAAAAAAGGTTTTTAGGACAAAATTTTCCATTTTCATCAAGGCAATTTTCACACATATTACATTTTTCGTGGTCTATCTTAATACTTATAATTTGATCTGGATGTGTAATAGAAGTTACCACTATTGCGTTTCTTGGACATACTTGAACACAGTTTAAACAAGCTCTACATTTAGTATAATCAACTTTTCTTACTCCATGCTCAAAATATATTGCTTTAGCTTGACATGCTCGTAGACATCGTTCACACCTTAAACAAAGCTCCTGATCAATTTGGACAGGTATAAATTTTTCTTTAATAGCAAATTACCTTACAGACTATTTTAATTTTTAGCGTTATATTTATTCAATTTATCTAAATATAGGTGAATTATAAATGTAATTTTTATAGAATATCAATATTAGACAAAAGATATGTACATATTTAATATAAAAATTAAAGAAAAAATTAATTAGACAATCTGAATATAAATTGAACAATACATTTACGTTATTGGAAATATCCTGTGTATTCTTTCCCAGTTCCGGGTAATTGTTGTTGTTGATATTGCTGCGCCTTCTGAGCGAGCTCCAACATTTTGGCTTTTATTTCTTTTCCTTGCTCGATAAGAGATGTAGTGTCAATTTTTAAATCATATATCTTATTTAAAACTTCTAAAATACTAGCAGCACCTTCTGGGGTAGGTATTTCTAATACAGGAGTAAATAATGCATAAGCATCAAGTCTGTTCGTTAATGCTTCGTTTAAAACAGTTGCCTCAGGTCCTACAATGATTCCTTTCTCAACTTTAGCAATTCCGAATTTTTCAAGATGCTCTATCATAGCTTCCTCTGCAGCATAATAAACAGGGTATTCATCAATAATTCCTCTCTGGGGGATTCCCTGAAAAATCACTATCTCCTTTGCTTTAACATCCTCAGATAAAGCCCAATTACATAAAGTTTTACTTAAATCGTTGTAGGCAGTTGGTATTTGAAAAGGAACCTCACATATACCTATAATCAAGTTATTTTGTGGAGAATAAAGCAATCGAAAGGGATGTTTTAAAACACCTGCATAGAATACTGAGATAGGTGGCAGATACTCTGAAGTAACAAAACCAATTTCTTTTACATCTGAAAGTTGTTCAATTAAAGTATTAGCCACAATAGGACCTATTAGCCCAATTCCCGCGAAACCTATAACAAAAGTTGCGCCTTCCTTAATTTCGGTAGTAAGATCTTCAATTACTATTGTACTTCTTTTTCCTTTATTACAAATATACTCCTTTTTTACCATATTTCTCACTTCCTAAAAATTCTATAATCATTATATATTTTATTTTATGAATATATTAGAATCTATGAATATAATATTAAAGGTCTTTTTTAATTTATCTACTATATTCCATTTATAGTATTTTAAAATTGTATTAATAATAATCGGCTTTAATTCAGGAATATTAAGACTGATAATTCTTGTCTAAGAAGCTTAAAAAAAAAAGAGAATTTAAAAATAAGTTATACCCTAATAGTAGTTAATAAGGCGGGATGGTCAGCAACAGTACCTCCGAAGTAGGTTACTTTAATATTTTCGCTTAAAATTGTTAAATCTGGTGAAATAAAAACATGATCGATTCTTTCAGCTGGTAGGCGAGGGCCCAACTTAATGGAATATTCCCTATTAATGTTGAATTTGCAATTTCCCAACAATCATCTAGCACTGCCGTCGTAATATTATATTGTTCAGTATAAGGTTCAAAATTAAAATCTCCCATCAAAATAACATTAGTTTTTACTCCAATTCTTTCTAATATTTGTTCTTGTTGGATTATTTGAGATCTATCAATCGCCAGATCCTCATAATTTCCAAGATGAGTTACATAGACATTATATGTAAGAGCTCCAATTGAAATCTGTGCTTCAATCGTGGCTGTCTGTTCTCCTTTAATCAAATGTTAAAAGAACAGGAATAAAAGAGCAATAAGAACTAATTCTGAATAATATTTGCTAAAATATTTTTTATAGATTTCCATAATAAGTATTTTAAATCTTTTTATATATAAATTTTAAATTTCTTTAAAAAAATTGTTAAAAAAGGAAGAGTCTATGAAATGAAGAGCATTTTAATTTAAATTTTTATTACACAAAGAATTTAATATCTTAGTTGAATTCTCAATAAAGATTAAAATGAAAGATTTCGAGTGAATCAAATTGATTTTGGAAGTAAAAGATCTAACGATACCTACATTTGATCAAGAATGTGTAATAATAAATAAGGTCTCATTTGATGTTAAAGAAGGTTCAATTCATGCTATTATTGGTCCAAATGGATCTGGAAAATCAACATTAGCTTATACTATAATGGGATTAAATAATTATAAGCCCTCAGGAGGAAAAATATATTTTGATGGAATTGACATTACAGATATGAGTATAACAGAACGTGCCAAATTAGGTATAACTTTAGCATGGCAAGAACCAGCAAGAATCGACGGATTATCAATTCCTAAATACATCTCGCTTGGTATTAAGGATAAAGCAAATATGAAAGATATAATACAGGAAGCTTTAGAGATTGTAAACTTAGAGCCTGATAGATATATGAATCGCACTATTGATGAATCTTTAAGTGGAGGAGAAAGAAAGAGAGTAGAGTTAGCAGCAACCATTGCGATGAGACCTCGGTTGGTTATATTAGATGAGCCTGATTCAGGATTAGATTTCATTGTTATTGAAGATTTTCTACATATTTTTGGTAAAATCAAGGGATTGAATATGACAATCCTATTGATTACCCACAGAGAAGATATTGGGATGGTTGCAGATTATGGAACTCTTATATGGAGGGGTGATGCTATATTAACAGATGTGTTTCCGAAAGTTATGTTAAGATATTGTGCTAAAGCGGGATTAAAAGAATTTTGCAAAAGAAAATTATTCAATGGGAAGCATGATGATTATATCGATAAAATATTTAGGGAGGAGCAAGGATTATGAGTAGAACAGAATATCCAGAAGAGATATTAGCAAGTCTTGAGGACTATAATATAGACATTAGAGATTTTTTACCGGGACATGGAAAGGGGGCTAAACTTTTATTAGATTTTAATAAGATTAGCGGATTAGAACAAGTAGAGGGCGTTATCTTAAAAGGTAGAGAGATTGAAAATGGAATTGTAGCAGATATTGTAATTAAACAAGGAACAAAAATTGAAGACCCCGTTCATTTATGCTTTGGAGTTAATAAAGAGACAGGAATTCAAGAGATATTTCCTAGAATTATTGCTGAAGATAATACAGAAGTAACTATACAAGCACATTGTAGTTTCCCAAAAGCAAATGGACTCATTCACAAAATGTTTGGTCATTTCTACATTGGAAAAAATTGTAAATTTACTTATAGTGAAACTCATTATCATGGTGAAAATTCAGGAGCATTAGTTGCACCAGTTGGTTATATGTACGTTGGAGAAAATAGTATTTTTGAAAATAATTTTAACTTAACAAGAGGGACTCCTGGACAAGTAAAAATTTTGCTAGATATATATGCAATGAAAAACAGTGTTATAAAATCAAACATACGAGCATTTGGAAAATGTAAAAAGGATTCAATCAGAATAAGAGATTCTGTCTTTCTTGAGGGAGAAAATGCAAGAAGCGTAATTAAAATGAAAGCAGCTGCTAAAGATGGTGGAGAAGTACTAATGTATGGGATTACTGAGGGAAATGCTCCACGATGCAACGGTCATGTAGAGTGTACTGAAATTGTATTAGGAAAAGGATCTATATGTAGAGCTCGTCCTTTTATCAGAGCTATAGATCCAACTTCAAGTGTTTCACATGAAGCTTCCTTAGGTAGGTTTCCACAAAAATGGCTTGATGAACTACAATCTAGGGGTTTATCTGAGGAAGAGGCTACTCAAGTCCTTATAGAGGCAATGCTTCAAGAAAAATAATTAAAAAATATATAAGATAAATTAAATTGGAAATAGAAACTAAAAATGAGAGAAAATACAAAATATCATAATTATCGTTTTGTTGGAAGAATAAATGTAGATGAAATCGAACCATGGTTCGATTTTGGCACATCAAAACCGTGGGATGATCCCGAAATTCCATGGATCTTAGATAATAAGGTTAGACGTGAAATTTTAATAATACTTGCTGATAACCCAAAAACATTTCAAGAGATCTATGAACGTATTAATTTTTCTCCTAAACCTTTATTAATTACAAACGAGGAATATGATTGCCAAATTTCTTATCAATGGACAAAAGAAACCATTGAGAATCATCTTATGAATTTAGAATGGTATAATTTAATTGAATTAACCAATAATAAATATGAACTAACCATCCCCATTATATCAATAGAAAAGTCCGAGAAATTAGAAGAATACATCATTAAGTTTGCAGAAAATTTGATAACTATTATTAAGCAGTTATACATCGAGATTCAAGAAGAATTGGCAGATTCTAATGAGGAAACTCCTTTATACGAAATTTTAATTGAAAAAACAATCGAAAATTTATATAAAATTCTCAAAAGAGAAAATTTAATTCCCGATACACCTAATATAAAGGCTTTATGGGCAGAACAACTTAGAAAGATTAAATTTGGAGATTGGATAAAACAGAATTTTTAAAAAAATTCTTAGGATCTCTATAAAATCTCTTTTTTAAAGGTAATTAATGAAAATTATAAGAGTTATAGTAAAAGTAGTATTTGAAAAATAATAAGAATTAAATATTCAAAAAATCAAATTAATAAAAATTAACTCAAGCTTTTAAAAAAAAAAAAGAAATAACAAGTTTAAAGAAATTTGATATAATGAAATTAGCTTTATTATATTTTAATACAGTTATTGGTCCTGAGATCTACTTTTCTCACCCGGGTTCGATTTTAGAGAAAGTTGGCAGAAAAATGTTAGGTTTCTTTGATTTAGATATGTCAGATAAATTCTTCGAAGTTTCATTAATCGAGGAAGATTTAAAGATAACAAACTTGTACTTTGAAATTACTTCTTGTTGGGCTCGTGGTAATAAAGAAATGTTAATGCTTTCAGTAATTACTGATAAAAATTTCAGGAATGAATTACTTTACGATATAATGAAAGATTATTCTAATAAGATAATGTCAATAGTGAACTTATATAAAGCTTTCTATACTAAAGGGTATCTAAAAGAGAATGATCCAGAGATTGATGAAAAAGTAACAGAATTATATGAAATACTTCTGGAATTTTATGATAGCTTAGGAGAAAGGTTAAAAGAAAAAATCGATGATGAAAAAATAATTAAAAAATTTAAGAAATTTAAATGGTAATTAATTTGGAAAAGACTCACTTCATTTATATAGTGGGAATCATTATTATTTCAATTATTTCTGCTTATGTATTAATCGTTCTTCCTCATGGTGCACCAGTACTTGTATTAAAATTAAATTTCTTCTTATTCGGCCTTGGTTTGAATAGCACCATATTATTGTGGACTATAGGAGGATATCTATTATTAAGGTGGATTAAAACTAAAAGAAAAAATACTTCTTTATTGATTTGGAGTATATCTTTTTTCATATATAGCATTACATTTGTAGCCCATATCTTTAGAGCTTTAGGATTTCCAAATGCTAATGAGAATTTGTCTACCTTCCATTTTTTTGCATGGAGATGGGGCATGCCATGCTTTTCTGCGGGAATATTATATGGAATTTTATTAATTTTAACTGAAAATAAAAAAAAACAGCAAATTCCTAGTGTTTCGGTGCTTATTATTGGATTTCTATTGTTAATCATTGGGTTATTTATAATTCCTTCAGGAAATCCAATTGAAGTAACTATGTATCTTTTTCTTCATACGATTTGGATTCCCATTTGCTTTACTATGGCGTATATTTTCGTATACTATGGGTATAAAGCAAAAGAGACAGGGCCAAAATTAGTAGGACTTGGATTTTTTGTTCTTATGGTATCTTATCATGGATGGGCTCCTTGGCATTTTCAAGATGTAGTATATTTATACTTTATCTGGTATTTTTTATTTTTGCTTTCGCTAACTCCAATTTTGCTAGGGTTTGTTTTGATGTCTGTTGAAGAAAGATATGATTAGTATAGAAAAGAAGAAAATTTTAATAAATTTTTTATAAAAATATTAATTTAAATATCAAATAACTAACGTAATGTGGGAAATTATGGGAAAAAAAGATATAAATGAAGGAGATAAAGCTCCATTATTTACAATAGAATCATATAACGCAGGAACTATTAATTTGGCAGAATTAATTGGAGATCAAAAAATCGTCTTGATTTTTTCAAGATATTTTGGTTGCCCTCTATGTCAGTTGGATTTAAAAACTCTTCTTGAAAATAAAAATGCAATCAAAGAGAAAGGAGGAAAAATTTTGTATATCACGCAATCAGGTGAAAAAGTAGCTAAAGAATTTATAGAAAAAGAAAAAATTGATTTTCCAGTTATTCCAAGCTCAAAAGATGAATTATATTCAGAATATGGATTAGGATTAATGACAGCAGAAGCGTTCACTAAAGTGAGATCTAAATTGAAAGAAGCTACAAAATTAGGTATAAAACATGGAGAATATGAAGGATGGGAAAAACAAGGACCTGGACAATTTGTTATTGATGAACAAGGAACAATTATTCACGCCTTAAAAGGTTGGCTTGATATTGATAGTCTTCTTTCCGTACTTTAATCATTGAAATCAAAGAAGATTCTATCATTTTTTTGAATTTTTTTGAATTTTTATTAATTTATATTTCTAAACTAAATGAAGATGTTACCTAGATATTGCTTAGTTTCAAAAGACCAAACCATATGTTTTTAATATATATCTACATATCTCTCTGCTATTACCAGAAAAGTCTAAGAAAAATATTAGAAGAATTACATAAAATTGAATGCAAGAGTAATGAAAATGATGAGTTCAAATATGCAAGAATCGGAAAATGTTCTTAAAAAAATCCAAAACATTTGTCGAGTCAAATATTCTCCTTGTTCTTATGATTGCCAAGATTGTAGATATAGACATAAAGGAATATGCGATATATTTATTGAATATAATTCTGGTAATTCCATTAGTGATAATTCAATAAATCTTGAAGAGGAAATAGAAGTATTGACAGATTTAAGATTAGAAAATTCAGAACCCGTTTTAAATCTTAAGAATTTGTTTTTTGAAATTAAGGTAAATAATGATATAAAAAATAGAGTAGAAATTTTCCCACAAAAGGCAAAATATGATAGTTTCAAACTACTTACAGATATCCAGAGGGTATTACAAAAATGCAAGCATTTAACACAAAGAGATAAACTAATGTATTGTCAAAGTCAAAGATATTTTATGAAATTGTATTTACGGGAAATTAACAAACCTGATTCAAGGTAATACATTACTACTTATGCATTTGCAACTTTTTCCTCCAAATCTAAATGAACTTTTTCTTGGTCAGTCAATAGATTATAAGTAGAATTAATCCTCCTGTTTATAAAGGTACTTAGTTTGAAGACTTCATAGGAGAAAAAAAAAACTCAAAGAAATTGATTAAGTATCTTTAAGTAAAAAAAATGAACTATAAATAATATTTTTTGACTTCAGTTATAACCAAACTAATTAAATCTTTAGCATTTCCTATCCCGTAAAAGGTTACATTATTTAGAAGGTTTTTAAATTTGTCTTTAGGTATCTTAGTAGAACCTATGAAAAATCCAACAATTTTATGTCCTTTTTGAGCTAACTCAATCATTATTTTTTTTGTTTTACTCCAATTATAGATGCCAAAATCGGTGATGATAAAAACAAGAGCCTTTTTTTCTGCTTTTTCACATTGATTTGCAATTTCTCTAATTGGTAAAAAGGTTCCTCCCCCCTGATACCTCAACAGCACGTTCTCGGCTTTATTATAATCGGATGTCCATTGGCATATATCTGCTCTATTTGAGAAATTAATTATACTAAATTTAGCACCCTTACTTGCAGCACAATGTAAAGAGGCAAATGCCGCTACTAAAGCTGTGTGATATGGCCCCTTACCACGAGTTGATCTTGAAGTATAGTTCCAACCCATAGAACCCGAAGAATCTAAAACAATTAGAAGATCAGGGATTTGTTTATCAACCAAATGACCTGGTCCTTCTTTATATGCCCATTTTCTTGTAGTGATATTAGGAATCATTACGGGACTATTTAATAAACTCTGAACTATATCTAAATCTTCTATTCTATCTCCAATACGCCAAACTTCTGGATAAACTGGTAATTGCCCTCCTGGTTTTTCTTCAAAAATTTTTATTTCTATTAGATTTCTTGCTAGCCCTCTATACCAAGTAGCTAAAGCATTTCCATCAATCAAAATTCCAGCTTGACGCGCAGGTCCACCAAATTCAGAATATGGGATATCTTTAGCAAATTCTTCTGATTTTTGTCGTAAATTATCTTCATTCCCTTCTTTTAATTTGTCTGCATTTTTATTTTCTAACGGATTATCCATTACTTCTAGCACATCTTTTGGAACTTCTAAAAATGCTCCTCCGGGACTTTTTCTCTTTTCCTTGTTTTTATCTACAACACCTCCAGTTCCTATTAAGGCAAATGTATCTTGGATTAACATTTTCAAAGATAACGCAACTTGAGATACCTTCTTTTCCCACGTTGATTCATCCTCGAAATTTTTGAGAATTATTTTAGTTACCCTATCTGCTAAGGAATCCATCTCCTTAAGCTTCTCATCACCTATAACATCTTTATCCCACATTTTTTCATAGGCTCGAAATAAAAATTTACTAAAATTACTTACTGGGCCTTTATTTGTGATATGTTTATAGGTTTCAGCCATTTCCCATTCAATGAGATTAGAATATTTCTGGTATAATTTAGTGTCAATAACCAAATCAGCAAAAATATTTACAACAATAGGAGCATAATTTTGATTCACATGGGTCATAGCGGCTCTTAATAATTTAGCGTGAGTCAGACCATCGTAAGGAATGATTTGATAATGAGATACTTCATGAAGAGAGATGATGTAAAAATAGTTAATATATTCTTGATCATCTTTAAATAATGGTGTGTTAGCTAGATTCATTGTTATTTGCCATCGGTGTTCAGGATCGATATAAAAACCCTCTAAGTGCGTGTAATCAAATACATAATTAGGA
Source organism: Promethearchaeia archaeon (assembly GCA_029856155.1). Taxonomy (GTDB): domain Archaea; phylum Asgardarchaeota; class Lokiarchaeia; order Sigyniarchaeales; family SOKP01; genus Loki-b32. The sequence goes on along the minus strand of JAHQWL010000070.1, from coordinate 42,021 downwards.
TCGTTTAATGGAGGATAATAAAATTCCTTTAACGTCTTACTCCATGCAACATTAGCTAACTCTATTGTTTTCTTTTCCTTTTCTGTGAGCTCTTTATTTATTTTTTTACCTTTTCTTCTTCTAGATTGAATCATCTTACCGTTAAATTTATCTATTCTTCCTTTAGCATGTATTCAAAATTATCTAAAATTGTTTTTAGTCTTAAAGCTTCAGATCCACCAGAAATTTGAATATTTACTAACGAGTCTTCTTTAGTCCCTGTCACATTAATTTCAATTAGCATATCCTCTGTACGAATTTGTTTAGTTTGTCTTTGACTAAACGCTTCCTTCAATGGTTGATCTAAATTAGAGAATTCAGCCGCGATATCTGCCCATACTTCTTTCCAATAAGAATATTTAATAACATAATCGGTAACTGTTTGCCTAAAAAGTTCTCGATTACACCATTCAATTAAGTCTCCTCTATTTGGGAAATTGATTTCTTCTAAAAGATTATTTCTTATTTCAGCTAACTTATTAATATCTCCTTTTTTTACAACTTGTTGTATTTGTTGGGCAATCGGAGAATATTCCTTGTTATTAACAGAAGTTACAAACGGGATTAAATCGTATTGTACAATTAAATCATTCTTTTCAAACTTTTTTAACTCTGCTAAATCATTTTCATTAGGATTTCCTCCTCGAAATCTATCAGCAATTTCATAGCAGATTTCACGATTTTTAAACCTTTTTTGAACTGTTGTTAAAATATTCTTAGAAAACTCATACTTATTTCCAAAATACGGAGACTTATCTATTTCCCTTTTTACATAAATTGTTCTATGTGAAATTACATATGGTGCTATAGTGTTTACAATATTAACATCGATCTTATCTATTCCCAATAACCATGCTAAAGCTTTAGAATACCTTAAAAGATCTTTAGCAACCCTTACACTTAGAATCGAATCAATTTTGTTACAGATATTTTGAGCTGTATTGAAATGACAGCCTGAACATAATCCAGTGCTAGGTTTTATGTCTTCAGTATTACCCTTGTCTACTCTTGAACAAAGTGTAAATTCTCTTATTATAGCGTGGATATAATTATTAACTTCAGGAGTGAATGAGACTCTATTCACGTAATACCAAATTTCCATCAATTCATCAATAGTTAATATTTCGGGAACTTGAATTAATTCATCCATCCCCGAATATTTCTCATCTTTTCCTGTTAAGATAAGTTGTAAATCATGACTGCTCGGCATTGATATTGGAACTGAAATTCCAAATCTATCTAAAAATGGTTGAGATAGTTCAAAAGTTCCAACATCATGAGGATTAATCGTTGCAAATAGACAAAATTTATTAATAGTTGCTATCGAGTCGTAGTATTTAACTGTTCCCTCAGCAAGCAAAGATAATAAGATGTCTTGAGCATATGGAGTTAGCCGATTCACCTCGTCAATAATTTTCCAAAAATTTGTAACAAATTGTCTCCATACTACCACTTCTTCACCTTCTTTCATTAATTTTCCTAACTTTAATGTACCAATTAATTTCTCTTCAGTCAGTTGAGGATGCCCTCTGATGATTGAATTTTCAATATTGCTAAGTGAATTTGCTGTGAACATCCTACCTAGAAGCTTTACAAGAGTTGTTTTACCCCCTCCGTGTCCTCCAATCAATAACATAGCGGAGTTGGGAACTATAGCATTAAGGATGCATAATGATAATATTTCAGGTAATAATTTTGTATTTACTTTTTTACTCTTTTCAGGTAAGAATTTGATGCTCAAATCTTTATAGTGTACAAATAATTGGTTCGCTTGTATTAAATTGATAATTTTCCACACTTTTTTTCGTAAACCGTCTTCCTCTCCTAATTTTGTCGACATTTGGACAAGTCTCTTAAGATTTTCAATATTAAATAAAAATCAGTTTGATTATTTAATTTTATTCATTCAATATCTATTATTTCATTAATTTTGAATGATTAAGTTAATAATTTTTAGATTTCCTATTATTACAAATGAAGTAGTTCATCCAACCCTTCTATGACGAAATCTGGCTGAATATCCCATTTATTATAATTTTTATTATGTGTATTTATTTCCCTTCTTATTAAACAAGCATAAATGTCAGCTTTTTTAGCAGCAATAATATCAAATTTAGAGTCTCCAACGAAAAGAGCTTTTGATTCTTTTGGATCATAATTAAATTTATCCAATATCGTGAGAACGCCTTTTGGAGACGGTTTGGCTAGTTCTTGATCATTAGTATAATACCCTAAACTAAAAGTTTCATGAAAAAATCTAGTGATATTAAATTTTTTCAATATAAACTCAACTATATAATATGCTGTGTTTGAAACTATTGCGAGTTTTTTATTATTTTTGTGATGATGAATTCTTTCTAATATATTATAAACATCTTTATATAGGAAAACCTGACTCTTTTCTATTAGCTTTTTTCTTAAATTAAAATCTATCTCATCAAAAACCTTCCAAAAATTCTGAGGATTCTTGACACCCCATTCTTTTAAGACTTCAAAGAAGTCTTCTTCTGGAGACCATAGTTTATATTTTTCATTCTTTTTTGGAGGATTAGTGGCTCCCAATCTTGTAAAGGTTTCTATTAATATCTGATCTACATAAGTTCCGATATTACCAAGATGGAGCAAAGTTCCATCTAAATCAAATAAATAAAAATCAAATTTCATTAGATATTTAAAGAGATTAAACAAGATTTTTTATATATTTTAGTAATCCTAATACTATCGAATTTATAATAATAATCATAATCTATTTATTTATAAATATAATTTGATTAAAAACTGTCTAAAAATCTAAATATAATCTGGTTTCACTCTATTATGAATGAAAAAAAAATACCTGGAAAAGGGAAAGAATTTTTTAAAAAATTAAAAGAATATTTTTTTCCACGAAGTAAGCATGAAATTATATCAAAATCGCGAGAATTAAATAATGCAGAAGAATTAATGAACTCTGGAAAATATGATGAAGTACTATTAATATTGAACAATTTAGAAGAAGAGAGTTTATCAGCTTCTGATCAACTAACACTTCACATTCTTAAAAGTTCTCTTTTAAATAAAATGGCGAATTATGAGGAAAGTATTAAAATTGGCGAGCAAGCTTATCAAGAAAGTCAGAGATTGCGAGATAATCTTTATTCAATTGACGCTCTTGTAAATATAGCGTTTGCCACTATGTGGTTAGGGAATTTGGAAAAAACTTTAGATTTAATAGGGAAATGCGAAGATTTAATTAAACCTTTCAGAAAAAAGAAATCTATTGAAATTGATCTAAGACTGGCATCAATAGATTTTATTAAATCAGGTGTTTGCTATTTTCAAGGTAATTCAGCTCAGGGCTTAGAATATGCGAAACATAGTCTAGAAATCCGTGAAAAATTTGGAAAGAAACATGAAATTGTTGAATCTCTCTTTTTAATTGGAGCTCATTATGCCTGGTTAAAAATTGATACCGATCAAGCTCTTATATACGCTCAGCGCTGTCAAACGCTGGCGGAGGAAATCAACGCCCAGCAAATCATTTCATTTAATCTCATGAATTTAGGGATTATTTATTTTTTAAAAGGTGATTATGAGCAATCACAAATATATAATAAACAAGCCTTATTGATGTTTGAAAAATTTGATAATAAACAATTGATTGTTCCAATTCTCGTTAATATTTCTAATAATTACTTTTATCTAGGTGATTTGGATCAAGCCTTTAAATATTTAGAACGATCCTCTAAAGTAGCAAAGGAAATTGAAAATTTATTTTTTTTATGTGGGATCATCTGTAATAAAATAGAATTATTTGTTTTAAAGGGCGATTTGGAACAGGCTCAGAGATATTTGGAACAATTGGAAGAATTAAATGAACAGTCTGATAATAAATTGATTAAACAAAAATATCTCTTTTCTAAAGCCGTAGTTTTAAAAGCAAGCTCAAGGATTCATAATCGGGCAAAAGCAGAAGAATTATTAAAACAAATCATTCACAGTGAAATGTTAGCAAGTGATGTTTACATAAGTGCTTTGTTAAATCTTTGTGAATTACTATTAGATGAATTAAGAATTACTAATTCTATCGAAGTACTTAATGAGATAAATACTTTTATAACTCAATTATTAGATATTACAAGAGAGTCAAACTCATACTGGGTTCTAGCTGAAACTTACACATTACAAGCCAAGTTGGCATTATTAACATTAGATCTAAAAGGAGCTAGACGATTACTTACTCAAGCTCAACAAATAGCTGAAAAACAGGGTATGCATCGCCTTGCTATGAAAATTTCAATTGAGCATGATAATTTACTCAAAGAATTAAGCAAATGGGAAAATCTGAAAGAACAAGAGATAACTTTAAGTGAACGTATGGAAATGGCACAAATAGATGATCAGATGAAAAGCTTGCTCTGGGATCGTGATTTAAGTTCTCTAGAAAATTCTGATGAAGATCCAGTCTTAATTTTAATCTTAGCTGAAGGTGGTGTGACAATGTTTTCTCATATATTTTCTAAGGATTGGTCTCATGAAGATGATCTAGTTGGAGGGTTCCTCTCTGCTCTTAATTCTTTTAGCGGTGAATTGTTTTCTGAAGGACTAGATCGTGCTAAATTTGGTCGACATACCGTCTTGATGAAATCATTTGAAACATTTTCAATATGTTATTTATTTAAAGGAGTATCATATCTAGCTCAAAAAAGGATAAATAGCTTTATCGAACAAATTCAGAATTCAGATGAAATAAAAGAAACTTTTAATAGTTTTTATAGAACTCATCAAACTATAGAATTAAAGGAAAATCCCCCACTCAAATTCCTTCTTACAGATATTTTCATCCATAAAAACTTATAGGGTTTATGTAATTTATTTAAAAATACCCTATATGTCCAAGAGAATTGCCATTTTCATCTAATGCGTATACTAATCCCATAGATAATGGTTTCTCTTCTTCATCTTTAGTCGATTTTGCTACATATTTTAATGTCTCAAGTTTTAATATGAAAATACCATTGCACTTTTTACATTTTATATGAATTTTCTTAATTTCTTTCTTCTCCTCTTCATATTCTTCTTTTTTAAACGGTTGTAATAATTTAAGGTCTTGATTATCGCAATCTTTAAGAAAACATTGATCTAAAGAGATTTTCTCCATTCCACGTCTCGCTAACGAGATAAAAGCATAGCTAGGGATCATATCCCTTAAATCTTCTTCATCCACCATATTTATAATAAAATAGAGATATCACTTAATTCTTATTATTATTTTTTAAAGTTTCTCTATAAATTTCTTTAATGGATGTTCTATCTCTTCTCGTAGTATTTAATAATATATATTTGAAGGTTCGAGGATATTTGGATAAAAAGGACGGAGAAAATTCCTCGCTAAAGAACAGACGTGACATATGTCCGCATATCCATTTTGAGGCTCATATCCTTTTTCAATTGCAATTTCAAGAAGATTATTAGTGCCTCCTTTAGCCACCAACTTCCCTATTATCGGATGTTTTCTATAGTTAAAGTCCATTATTATTTTAGATAAAGAATTTTTTTTGGCATTCCCAATACAAATCCCTTGACATAATTGATGGAAAACCCATCCATTAGGATCAATCATAAACATCGGAACTTTGAAAATAAGACACTTATCTGAGGGTATTGTATTCATTGAGTAATATTTGGTAAGTTTTTTTGCCGCTCGACCTCTTACTTGTAACTCACTATTTATTACCTGACAAAACTCAAACTCATTGGAAATCACTTCTGTAATTTTTTTATTCTGTTCATTAAAAGAATCATTTATATTACCAGGCCCTAGATTTTGAGTTATTGAATATATCCGTTCAATTCCAACTTCATGTGCAGCTTTCATTGCTCGTTTCACTACATCGAGTGGAATAAATTCTTGATGAAACGTGTCAATACTAAAACCGATAGTATTTAAACCTGCTTCTTTTAACTTTAGGGCATATTTTTTAGCAGTTGCATCATTTTTTCCCCAATATCCATTCGTTGGTAATCCAATATTTGGAATATCATATCTTTTCACCTCTTCAATGAGACTTATTAGTAAATCAACATTAAGTAGAGGTTCTCCTCCAAAAAAACCAACTTCATCAATAATATAATTAGTTGTAATGTCTTCTAAATATCTTTTTACATCCCCTAATTCCATTGAAATGTCGTCTTGATTTGGAGATCCATGAAGTGCACAATGCTTGCATTCATTAGTGCATTTATAAGATATAAGAAAAGTAAGAAAAGGTATTCTTTTTTTATTTTGGTCAATACTCGTTTTTATATCAACTCTTTTTTAATCATTATTTTTTGTTTTTTCTAAATTTTCCTGGTAGAGAATACTATTCCTGTTTATCCAATTCTTTTCTAATTTTTAAAATTGTTTCATCAAAGTCCTTGATGTATTCATTCATTCGATCTCGAGTTTCTATAAATGCTGCTTTTTTAGACTCAAGTAGTTGGATTCTTTCATTAAGAGTTAAATTACCCTTAAACCTTTCTGGTCTTAAGGCGGTCGGTAGCACTTGGATTGAAGGAATTTCATCAAAGTGTTCGAGATCCTCTAAATCAATTGTATTACTATTATCTATTGATGCTGCTAAAAACCGCCGATATGTATTTCTTATATTTCGTTGAGTTAATTTCATTAATCTTAATGCTTCTTTCCCTGTATCTGAAATTTCATACACTTTTTTATTTTTATCTTCTTCAAGGAGTTTTATGAATCCTTTTTCCCTTAAGTTATTTAATATCCAATATAGTGTCGATGCAGATGGATTCCACATTCCCAAAGTGCGTTTTTCAATTTCGTTGCCTATTCTATAACCATGAGAAGGACCTTTTTCAAGTATAGAAAGTATAAAGATATTAGTGAAATTTTTTTTCATTACCTTTTCAAAATTTTTATTATAATTTTCAACCATAGTTAACTCAAAATCATCGATAGCGTTTTAATAGTCAATATAACTAATTTTACTCTAATTACCAGTCACTGGACTACCAGTAACTGATATAATGATTATTGGATATTTATAACTTTTTATTTGATATTCTTATATATCACAGTTTAAAACTGAGTTTAAATAAGTAAAAAGTATAACTTTCAATTCAATACTTTTAAAAAACAATATAGGATCAAGCTTAATTATTATATATGACTATAACTATGTGAGCTAAGCTATGAATCAGAATAAAGAGTTATCAAAAGAAACTATAGACCATATTGCAAAATTAGCTTTACTTGATTTATCTGAGGAAGAAAAAGTAAAACTTGCAAAAGAAGTAGGTGATATCCTAAATTACTTTAAAAAATTGGATAAATTAGATACTAGCAATATTAAACCCATGACCCATCCGATAGATGGCTTAAAGAATGTTTTTAGAGAAGATATACCTTGGGAATCACTTTCAACCGAAGATGCATTAAAAAATGCAAAACATACAAAAGATGGTTATTTTAAAGCTCCGAGAATTCTAAAAGAAAAATAAAATTCTACTTTTTATACTCATCAGTTAATTTTCTTATAGTTTCAGCCATATCTCTTAGTGCTTGCCTTCTTTCTGCGGGGCTCATCTCGTGAAAATCTTCTTCTCCATCCTTCCCTATTTTTTCAGTAGAAGCCATAACTTGAAACTTTTTATAGACTAAACTGCTAATATATTTCTCATAGTGCTCAAAAGCTTTGTTCAATTTAGAGTGATCTTTAATTTTGTCCCAAAGTTCTAAGGTCTCTAATGATTTAATTCCAAGATCTATTCTGAACCAACTAATTGGAAATAATAGTTCTCTTTGGATACCCATCTCAATAATAGCTAAATTATCATCATCAATATAGAGATCTGGTAATAAATCTTCTTGAAAAACAATATTATCGCTCATAATGTAAAGGTTTGCTGCTCCCCGGGAAGTACAGACAATACCTGTAGCAAATCCCTTTGCTAATCTTAACATATCTGCAAAATCTTCTAATTTACTTCCTATTAAATGGAGGTTCTTTTTTTTCGTTCCTTGAAATTCAATCTTAATTCTTTTTGCGCCTCTTGCATCCGATAAGATCTGGGGAAATAAATCCTTATCTCTAATATTTTTATGGGCATTTAATAATTTATTGATTATTGAATAATCCAATTTAAGTCCAGGAATAATAGTATTTTGGTTAAGAAAAGCATCTACTTCAAAATCAGCAATACCATAGAAAAGTTTTTTGTTATTAATGATATTATAAATACTTCTTACGATCGTTTTAACTAAAGCTTCCGGGTCTTCGCGAACAGAGTCATACTCTTTAGTTTCAAATGTATCAATTTGATCTTCTAACCCCTCTTCTTGATAAAATGCACCCCAGCTGAGCTCACTAAAGATTATACCTTCAGAATATAAGTTATGACGAGCATCCATACTTAAAATGCTTTTGCTGCCTCCAAGGTCAACCCCTAATTTTGATCCAGACGCTAAAATCGCTAAAGGAGGATTATAAAATTCTATTGGCAAAATTAAAGCTACGCTCGTATAATTTATTATAAGTAAATTTTCTTATATCTGAAATAACTTTTTGAAGTAATTCTAATAATTATAGATAAAAAACATATATATAATTAGTGAAATAAGTAGAGCTTTTACTACTTAAATTTTCAATTTTTAAATTTAGGATTTAAATTTTTACGATATTCAGAATATTTTGCCAATACTGAGAAGCATTTAACGGGCATATCCCATAAATCAAAAATAGGAATATTTGATTTGATGAATTCTCGAACCCATGGATTAGAATACCCTTGTGGACCAATATAAAAAACAGGAACTCCTTTCTTCTTTACTAGCCTTTGAATTGGTTTTAAATATAAACCTTTCATCATATCATTAGATATCTCAAATTCTTCATAACTTTTACCGCCTGAGGCTTTAATTATATTTAAAATTTCTTCAAAACCAAATGCAGCATAGATAATTATTCCATCAACTTCACCAGAATTAATCATAGCTTTTGGAATTTTTATATAAAGATTGTATTGATTGAATTGAAAAGTTAAATCTAAAGGATTATCAATATTTGCTACAGGTGGGACATACGGTCTTAATTTACCTTTTAATTCATCTGAAAATTCAGGTACCATCAAACCTATTTTCTCAGCAACCTTTGCCATCATCGCACCACATCCTCCTGAATCTGTTATTATTCCTAATCTATTACCTTTTGGAATAATATTATGTGAAAATACCCTTAAGTAATAAAAAAATTCTTTAATTGAATCAGTAGAAATTATACCTGTTTCTTTAAACACAGCTTCAAAAATTTTATTATCTCCCGCAATTGAGCCTGTATGTCCCATGATTGAACGTGAAGCTGCTGCTGTTCCTCCAGCATAAATCGCGACAATCGGTTTTTTAGGCGTAATTTTCTTTACTATATTTATAAATTCTTTTCCCTTCTTTACTTCTTCAATATATAAGCCAATAACATCTGTCTCTGGATCATCTTTAAGATAATCTAAAAAATCAACTAAATCTATGTTTTCTTCATTCCCAATAGAAAGAGATTTCCCTATTTTTACTCCAATCCTGTTACAATACCAAAATACATGAGATGCAACTGTACCTGAATGAGCAATAATAGAAATATTACCTCGGTGAGGAGTCTCATATATCCACATTGTATTCAAACATATATCTCTAAATTCAGGATAATTAAAAAATGCGTTATAAACTCCCAAACAGTTTGGACCAATAAATCTAATATCATATTTTCTAGTTATCTCGAGAATTTTATTAGAAAGTTGAATTCCATCTGAACCAAATTCTCGAAATCCTCCTGATACTATAATTACTCGTTTTATTCCTTTTTTTCCACATTCTTCCATTACTTTTGGAACATGATTGGGTCTTAAAATGATAAAAGCCAAATCTGGAGTTTCTGAAAGGTCTAATATTGATTTATAGGCCTTTAAACCCTGAATATTCTCCAATTTAGGATGTATAGGATAAATCTTTTCTTTAGGAAATCCACCAAATATAATATTTCGTAGCATCATAGCACCCATATTATCTAAAAAGGAATTAGATGCTCCAAAAACAGCAATACTCTCTGGATTTAAAAAACGATGAAGAAAATGATTTTTTGAGATGTTTCTATTGATTTCAGTCAAAATTCTATATATCTATTTTCTAGATTATTTAAGTTAATTAAAATAAAAATTTGAATATAATTAGTTTTTAATATTGAATCATTAGAAAAGTTGGCTAAAATAAATTAACACGAAAATTTGTTCCGATAGTCGGCATAACGACATAAAATGTTAAGGCATTTAGTTATATCATCCCACATACTAAAAATAGGGATATCATGTTCTACAAATTTTTGCATCCAGGAATATCTATAAGGATATGGTCCAGCAAAAAACACAGGTATTGAATGTTTCTTCATTAAGCTTTTTATAGACTCTAGAACCATCTTTTCAAATACATCTCTCATATTTTTCATGTCTTCATCAAGTTTCATCCCAGATTTTTCAATAACATTCATTATATCATCAAAATCATAAACACCAAAGACAACAATTACATCAACTTCGCGGGATTTCATCAATAATTTTGGGAACTTTATAAACATATTCATAAAATTCTCGTGAAAAGTGATGTCAATAGGATTCACTGAACTAGCTGTTTTAGGAATATACTTTTTAAATTCTGATTGCAATTCTTGTGAGAATTCTGGTACTTCCATTCCATACAATTCGGCAGTTTTTGTCATCATAGCACCAGGGCCTCCGGAATCAGTTATAATTCCTATTCTGTTGCCTTTTGGAAAGATGTTATATGACTGTGCATATGATAAAGTTCTAAGATAATACAAAAAATCCATAATTGAATTAGTAGAAAATATACCCGTTTTTTTAAAGACAGCTTCATAAATTTTATCATCAGTACTAACTGATCCCGTATGACTCATTATAGATCTTGCCGCTGCTTTTGTACCTCCAGCATAAATTGCAACTATCGGCTTTTTAGGAGTAATAGATTTCGCTAATTTAATAAAATCCTTCCCCTGTTTGATTTCTTCAATATAAAGTCCAATTACTTCTGTTTGAGGATCATTTTTTAAATAATTTAATACATCTACTAGATCTATATTTCTCTCATTCCCTACAGAAATAGATTTTCCAATTTTAATTCCTAGATCATTTGTATAAAAAGCAGTTTGAGCCGCAACAGTACCAGATTGACTAATTATCGAAATATTTCCTCTTTTATGTGGGAGATAGATCCAAAAGGTATTAAAATAAGCGTCTTTTTTATCAGGATACCCATACCATCCATTGTATATACCTAAACAGTTAGGACCAATAAATCTCATATTATATTTCTTGGCTATTTCGTCAATTTGTTTAGATAATTCTATTCCATCGGATCCACCCTCTCGAAAACCACCTGACGTAATTATTAAATGCTTTACACCCTTTTGACCACATTCTTCCATAACTTGGGGAACAATTCTAGTTGGTAATATAATAAATGCTAAATCTGGTATTATTGGGATATCGAATATAGATTGATAAGCTTTAATTCCTTGAACTTTTTCCAATTTTGGATGCACAGGGAATATATTTCCATCAAATCCTCCTCCAGCAATAATATTTCGTAGTTGCATTGAGCCCATTGTTGTCATGAGATTATTATTAGCACCAAAAACACAAATACTCTTAGGGTTTAGAATTTGTTCAATAAAATTATCTTTAATGGATTCTGAATTATTTTCACTCATAGTATATTTTGAACCAAAATACTATTAAAGAAAATTAAAAAAAGAACATAAGGGTTACGATTGAAAAATTTATGAAACTTCATTATCTCGCAATCACTCAATTTCAGCAGAAAATCCGGGAATCATTCCATCATATTCAACTATTCCTTTCTCTTTTAATTTTTTTAAAATCAATCTTACTCCTTCGAATTCATCTTGGCAAAGTGTTTGTAATTCTTTGTAATTTAACTTACCTTCATTTTCTTTAAGTTTTGCTACAATGAATTTTTCTTCATGAGAAAGTTCCAAAATAATCAATACCTTAACGTATAATTGAGAATGTAATTAATTATGAATTTATAAATTTATGTCTTACCAGTAGAACCAAAACCGCTTAATCCTCTTTCTGACTCCGGTAAAATACTAGTTTCTTTAAATTCATATTCATGAATCTTACATAAGATAATTTGGCAAATACGGTCTCCCTTTTTTAAAATTACTTCCTTATTCGAAAGATTGACTATTATGGCCATCCACTCATTTCGATATCCTGAATCAATTGTACCGGGAGAATTCACAATAGACAGTCCATCCCACAAAGCTAACCCACTTCGAGGAACAACTTTAAAATAATATCCCTCAGGTATGGCTGTTGAAAAACCTAATGGACATCCGATTCTTTCAAGAGGTTTTAATGCATAATTATCTTCATCAACTTCAATTAATTCTTTTTTATCATTTTCATGAATTATTTTTTTAAAACCCATGATTCGAGCATCAGCACCTGCATCTCCTAATTTTGATGGTTGTGGAACTATTGTATTTTCTCTCAATTTTTTTAAAGGAATCGAGACGATTTTTTCATCATTTTTTTGGTTCATATTATATCAATTAGAATAATTCTAAGTTTTAAAAAATAATTTTTATTAAAGAATAGATATTTTGTTAAATATCTATTTCCTACGGTGAAAAATTTGATTATTATTGATAGGTATGACCCAAGAGTGGACAAAGAAGTATTGAAGGAAATCTTTAAAGATTTTATTGAGAATAAATCTTATTTCTTCTCCCATTGGGATAAATTTGAGGATGAGTTGAATCGAAGGAGTCTTGACCTTCAATACAGAAATTCAATGGTTGTAGCGAAAGAGGATGGAAAAATCATAGGTTTTGGAACCTATACATTATTTCGAGACTATTTAGGTAATGATAGAGTTTTAGTTCATCAAGTCTTAACTAAAAAAGAAGATTCCTTTAAAAGAGGAATTGAAGAAAAAGTAATACGGGAGCTTCAATTATATATCAAAAGATCCTTAAAAATTGATAAAGTTCACTTTATATGTCCGGATGAGGATGGAGCTTTAAGAAGCTTATTTTTAAAATTAGGAATAAAGAAGTCAAAATATATCTGGTATGAAAGTGAGATATAGATTAGAGATTAATCTCTTCTAATTTATTCAAAAGATTGTGAATGTTTCTATGGAAGGTTGTAATAACACTAAGGACATAATTGAAAAAGCGAAAATTTTAAAAAATCAAGAAAAGTTTGATGAAGCTTTAGAAATTTTAGATGAATTATATAAAATCAATCCCAATTCTGAAGAAGTTAAAAAATTTTTAATTGAAACTTTATTTGATTATGGTGGATATCTCAATGATGTTTATACTCAAGGATATGACAAAGCAAAACAATTATTTAAAAGAATAACGGATCTGAGTCCAAATAATTATAGAGCTCATTATAATTTAGGCATTGCTTATTTCAATCTATGTCAAATAGAAAGAGCTAAGGTTTCTTTTGAAACTGCCCTAAAAATTAAGCCAGATTATAAATATTCTTTATATAATTTGGGTTTAATATATGAAGAGATGGAATTGTACGAGGAAGCTCTGATCTACTATGGGAAAGCCTTAGAAATTGATCCTAATTTTTCCTATGCGTTAGCGGCGCAATCTCAAATAAGACAAAAGCTAGACCAGATAAAAAGAATAAGAATTGATTGAAATTATATAACATTTTATTTAATTTTAATTTGTTAGCTTTCTATGTAATGAATAACATAATATAAAAACTATTATTAAAATTATCCCCCCAATTATATATTGAAGCACACGTGGATCAGAAAATATTTCTCCTATAATGTCTGACTGAAACATAATTACCCTCTCTTGAATTTATTAAAATCTAAATAGAACTCGTAATATTTAAAATTTTAGCAATAAAATAAAAAAAAATGAATTAATCATTAAAGTTAAAAAATTATTCATTTCTAAGTTTGATTTGAATTTTATATCTTTGAATAATTAAGAATGCTAATATTGAATTAATTATACTAATTAGGATAAAGATATTATACCCCGGGATTATGTTATTTCCTTGTTGTTTAAAAAATAAACAAAAAAGAAAAAAATAAGAAATATTTTGAAATTTTATCTTTCTAGTTGGAAATTTACTTGGACTCTGACCCTGTAAATCAACTTGTCAATATCTTCTTTTACCTTAACATCAGATTCAATTACTTGAATATTCCTAATGCCCCGTAGAGATTTTTTAGCTTCATCATAACAATTCTTAACAGCATCAGCCCAATTCTTGTCAGAGGTTTTGGATATACTAAGATATTTAGTATAATTTTCCAACTAACTGAATACTTTTATAAACCGTCATATTATATCACTCTCAAATTTTTGAAAATTTTTTATTTAGATTGTGATCTTTATATGTTCAAGGTTAGTATTTAAATATTTCGCAGAAAACATAAAAATAGAAAAGACTTCACAATTGAAGCCCTAATAAAATCAATATTGAATAATGGTAGAGAAAAAAAAAAAAAGTTTTTTTAAATTAATGTTTTTGAGATTTCAGGCATCTAAATTTTCTAATATAGTTGCAACACCTTGCCCACCACCGCAACAAGCATTTGCAACACCATATTTAGCTTTTTTGTCTTTTAAGATGCGAGCAAGAGTACCTGGCAGTCTTATCATTGTGGCACCTAAAGGATGTCCAATTGCAGTAGATCCACCCATTACATTAACTTTTTCTTCCGGAATATTGAATTCTTTCATACAGTTAAGAGTTACTATTGTGAATGCTTCATTAATTTCCCAATAATCTATATCATCTGCAGTCATTCCCGCATATTCTAATGCTTTTTGAGTGGCGGGAACTGGTCCTCTTCCCATAACTGATGGATCTACAGCCGCCCAACCAATTGATACAATTCTAGCCAATGGTTCAAGTCCTCTCTTTTTCGCTTCTTCTGCTTCCATAATTAAGCATGTAGTAGCCCCAGCATTTAGGGGTGAAGAGTTTCCAGGAGTAATTACTCCATCTTTTGTTCCTTCACGTTCAACATACCCCTCTCTACCACCATTCTTTTTTAAATAAAAGGGTTTTGATAATCTAGGTAATTGAGCAACTCTTTCTAATGTAGATTTTCTTGCTGCCATATCTTTATCTACCATTAGTGGTTCTTCAACATTTCCTTCAACATGACCCTCAATAGGGATGATTTCACCCTTAAACCAACCCTTTTCTTGATTTTCAACCGTTAGATTATGAGCTCTGACTCCAAATTTATCCAGATCTTCCTTTGTGAAAGCAGGTATTTCTTGCTCATAAAGCTTTTGTGCTGTTTGAATCATATTAATTGTAGTCATCAAATCATATTGAGGCCTATACCATTCACTCTTTTTGTTAATCATTGCTAGGTTTGGACGAATCCAATCATTCTGCATGGGAATTCTAGTCATGTGTTCTACACCTCCTCCTAAACAAATTTTACTATGACCCGTCATAATTTCCATAATACCCACATGCATTCCCGAGCCGGCTGAACCACATTGACGATCTACGAACAAAGCGGGAACAAAATCAGGGAAGTTTGCTAGAAATAATGGTAATCGTCCTCCATATGTCCAGGCTTCATATACACCCATTGCAGTACCTACAGTGAACTCATCAATCTCTTCCTTTTTGATTCCTTTATCAGCAAGTTTTTCATCAAAAAATTTCATTAGCAGTTTAGCTAAAAGTTCATCGCCACGAATTTCACCAAAAACATCTCTTTCTGGTTGTTTTGGTCTTGAACGAGAAAATGCAGTTCTAGCATAATCTATTAACCAAACTTCTTTCATTTCCATTTAAATATCCCTCTATACTTTTTTTAAATTAATTTTCTAATATTGAATGTTAATTTATGAAATTAAAAAAAAATAATAAAACTTTCCTTTATAGCAAATTTATTACAAATATTAAGAACCTATTAAAATACTTTTTATTTTTCGATGGGTTAGATTAATTATGTCAAGTGCTAATAAAACTTTAGTTTCAATTATTGCGGGTAGTACTTCTGATAAATTAGTATACGAGAAAGCAGAAAAGATTTTAAGGGAAAATAATATTTCATACGAGTCAAAGGTTATATCCGCACACAGAGATCCTGAAAAATTAGATAATTATCTTAAGAATTGTGATTCGTTAATTTATATAGCAGTTGCTGGACTTTCTGCTGCTTTACCAGGAGTAATCGCCTCGAAGACAAGTAAACCAGTTATAGGAGTTCCAGTAAGTTCTAAATTAGGTGGTTTGGATGCATTGTTATCTATTGTTCAAATGCCTCCAGGAGTTCCCGTTGCGACAGTTGGCATTGATAGAGGTGAAAATGCTGCATATTTGGCAATTAGGATTTTGGATCTTTTAAAAAAATAATCTTAAAGTGATAATTTTGACAGAAGAATTAATTGAACTGGGAAAGAAGAACGCTGCTATAAAAGCTATAGAAAAAAATGTTAAAGAAAATATGATTATCGGTATAGGAAGTGGATCGACTATTGTGTATGCTGTAAAAAGATTAGGCGAAATAAACAAAGAAAAGGATTTAAATTTGAAATGCATTCCAAGCTCATTTCAATCTTCTCAATTAATAATACAGAATGGATTAGAGTTAGTTTCTTTAGAACGTTATCCAGAAATTGATGTTGATATTGATGGCGCAGATGAAATAGATAAAGATCTCAACTTAATTAAAGGTGGAGGGGGTTGTCTAGTACAAGAGAAAATAATTGCTTCAAATTCAAAAAAGCTTATTATTATAGCAGATTTTAGGAAAAAATCTGAGAAATTAGGTATGAATTGGAAACACGGAGTTCCTGTTGAAGTTATTCCAATGGCTTATTTTCCAATTATGATGAAATTAAAAGAATTAGGTGGAAATCCTAAACTTCGAATGGCTAAGTCAAAGAGTGGTCCTTTAATTACGGATAATGGAAATTTTATTATAGATGTAGATTTTGGGGAAATTAGTAATCCAAAAGAATTAGATGAAAAAATTCTATTTATTCCTGGAGTAGTTGACACAGGTTTATTTATTGGAATGACAACTAAGGCTTACATAGGAGATCGCGATGGGAAAGTTTTAATATTAAATAAAAAATGAAGAAAATACACTCTTTTAAGAATATTAATTCATTGATCTTCTTCATTAAACATAAGTGATTCGCCACAATGGGGACAGAATTTTTTTGGTGTTGCAACTAATTGTCCACAGAAAGGACAATAAAATTGTCCTAGTTGAGATAAGGGTTCAGGAGTTATATATGACTTTTCTTCTGGTTCGTCATAGGATGGGCGGTAATAGTATTCTTGAAATGATGGTTGAGTCTGAGTAACTCTTGGATATTTTTTCCTTCTTGCGTAATACAATATCATACTCATAACTCCTAGTAGAGCAACTATTGAAACTACAATTATGATAATAAGGGAATAATCTACTGGTCTTTGAGAAATAATCAAAATAATTATAAAATCATCATATCCACCTTCACTATCATAAACTGTGATGAGAAGAATACCCAGATAACCTCTATTAGTATTAGTGTCAAAACCAGCAGCTGTTGATATTGATTTAGTTCCAGCAATAGAGCTATATTGCATTGTATCCGGTATAATAAAGGATCCTTCAAATTTATTCAATAAAAATTGATAGTTCAATTCAGCTACTTCGATGGTTTTTGGAGAAATTAGCATGATGAAATTATCACTAGTTACTGAGCAGATAAATAAATTTACAAACACTCTTAAATTAGATTTATCAGTTTCTTCTAAGTCCGATACATCAATTTCAAAATTAAATGTATTTCCTTGAGTCGCTGAATAGACCAAGGAGCCATCATCAGATTCCGTATCGTCAAAGCTAATGTCAGAATTTCCACCATAATTGAATGTAGAAGTTACTTTTAAAATTTCAGGATTATTATTGATAATTGTAAATGCATATCTAGGTGAATTTGGGTTAATATAATTTGAATAGGACGGAATTATGTAATAAATTGCATAACCTGAAGGATCGATACTAATTGGGTTAAAATTATTCCTATAAGCATGATTAGGCGAAGAATAACTAAATGCTAAAGTTTTATTTACAGATTCTTTTGTATTATAGAAGGAATAAGAATAAATTGATAAATAACCTTCTACATTGTACGAAGAACCATCCAACTCAGCTATTAAATATGTTGAATCTCCAATTGCTCTTGTAATAGAAAGATCATTGCTAGGGAGATCACTGGTTAGATCAATGATCTGTGGAACTTCGCTTTGTTTAAAAAAGAGAATTTTCGTAGTTTTAATATAATTTTCAGTTCCAATTGTTAAATTTACTTCGATAGTATAAGGTGTATAACTGGGATATGGAAGATTATATGAAGTATTAAAATAGATTCCATTATCTGAAAACGTAGTATTTAATAAGATTTGTTTAGGTAAAGATGAATTTGAAATAGTTACCTCTAAAGAATTATATTCAGATTCGGTTATAGGGGATTCGGAGGTTTGATTTTTTAAATAAATAGATAAGCCAATCTCAGGGTCCGAAATGCGATCTTTAGTTAAATCAATATTAATAGATACATCTTCTTTAGGTATAAGATATTCGATGACATTCTTCAACAATTTAAAATGATCTTGAGAATATGATGATGATTTATATTCATTAAATATCCAATGTAAATCTCCAAAAGCTAAGAATCGTCCTTTCCCTTGTGAGGTCCCGTTAAACATAGCTGCAACAGTTGTGCTATTGATTGTAGCAATTGATTCTCCATTTGTAGAAACGCTAAAACTATTGCCATATTGCCAATAGAATTGGGTAACACCCTTAAAAATCTCGGGATTATCAAATTCATTCACACTTTGAGAATCTAAGCTAATTCCAATTCCTAACCACTCATCATTCATTACATTTTCTTCATTAATTTGAATATCTACTCCCAATCTCGAGAATAAATAATTAATATTTTCTATCACCATATCTTGATATCTTGTACCCAAAAATAATAGATTACCTCCCTTATCAAAATAATTTTCTAAATTTTTTATTTCCAATGGGCTATATGGGAGTATTGGGGTCTGTAATAATACAAGATCATATTGCGCTAACCTTTCTTCTGTTAATATTGAATTATTTAAATTCTTGTTGTAATTTGGAGTCCAATATTCCATGCCATAATCAATTGAAATATTTAATTCAGAAAGATCTTCCATAGCTTCATAAAAACCCATCTGATAAAATGAATAAAATGGATCTGGAAACCAATCATTTAATCCATGAAACGATTCCATTAATATCCGATATTCTGGGAATCGAATATCTAATGTAACTTCTGCTGTATCATATATTTGACCTTCAACTGTAAGATTAATATGGAAATTTCTTACTCCCGGAAAAGCATCCTTATCTATTTGAATATCAAGTTCTATAAAACCAATTCCCGCTTCAGAGAAGTTTATATTTGACTTATCTATGGAAAGGGATACACCTTGAATATTATCTGGAATTTCTATATCAATTGTATTACTCTCTCCTGAAATTATTGTTAAATTAAATTTTTGGTGATCTCCTGGAAAGTGTAATAAATCGTATGGTTTAACGGGAAGATCATCCGGATACAATTTTGCTGTATTATTATAGTCGGGAGAAATACTGTTTAAATAATTAAGAGAGGCAGTAACATTTATTATTCCCTCTCCAGACTTAAGAATGTCATCATTATTTTCATCTTCAAGTTTTTTTGCTCCTTCTAACAAAGCAATCCTAGCAGTTTCAGGAGTAATATTAGGATAAGCTTCTAATAAAATTGCTAAAGCTCCAGCAACAATAGGACAGGACATACTTGTTCCACTTAATGGAATATAATCTCCATTTCCGGGAAAATCGAAATAATCTCCTTTATACCGTTTTTCGTCGGAAATAACAGAATTCAATGACTCCGCTGAGATAATGTCAATACCAGGAGCAACGACATCAGGGTAACCTATATAATTAAATGTGGGTCCCCAACTACTAAAAGAGGCTAGTTCATTATCTTTATCTGTCGCACCTACAGCAATTACATCCACACCAGAAGCAGGAGTAGATCCCGTAAAGTAATCCTGACCAGAATTACCTGCAGATGATACAAAAATAACACCATAATCCTTGTTAGCTGTTGAAATTGCATCTGTTATTGAATCTGAAATAATTGGATAACCTCCACCAAAACTCATCGAAATGATATCAGCTCCAGCACCACCCTCACTTGTAGGTTTAGAACTCCATTGAATAGCGCTTATTATATCAACATCGCTCAGTCCACTTGCATTTCCAGCTCTTGCATTGATTAAAAGGACTCCTGGAGCAACACCACGGTATTTCCCCGATGATGCTCCTCCATCACCGGCAATTATTCCAGCTACGTGGGTACCATGTCCAATATCATCATTAAAATTTGATGCTAGCTCATCAGTAACAAAATTACGATTATTAACAATAGTCAAATCTGGATGAGCGTAAATTCCAGTATCAATTACAGCCACTTTCACACCCGTTCCATCATATGCTAGATCTTCTGCTCCAATTGCAGAAAGCCACCAATTAGGATAATTATCTTCTTCTAAAGCACTTATTTGTAGATTATCTTCCTGAATATAAGGATATTGAAATACTCTCGATTTGTAAATTTTGGTTATCGCGAGATTGCTTTCAATTAAATTTTCTTTTTCAATTAACTGATTTGGATTAATTTTTAAATAAATTGCGGAAATAATATCATAATTTGTTACTAAATCGTAATCATTAAAAACAGAATCTATGATATCAACTCTTTCTTCTTTTGATATAGAATCCTCAAAATGGACAATTATTTTGATCTCTTTTGGATTACTAACTTTAGTTAGAGTGATATTTAATAAGAATTCTTCAAGATAAGTATCAAACTTAGAATTTTCTTTTTCTGAATGATCCTCTAGAACTATATCATTTGAACTAATTTGTGTGTCAAAAGAAGTAGGTGATAAATCCATTTTAACGGTATTATTAGAATTTGGATTATAAGGATCTGAGCTATTTAATTGTATCCCAATAAATGGAATAAGGAAATATGTGACAAAAATGACAGTAGGGATTAATAGTTTTATACTTTTTTTTATCTTCCTCATATTAGTTTTATCAAATAAGGACAGATATTTAAACCTAAATATTTTAACCTAAAATGTTTTTAAAAATTATGAATTATATCTTCTTACGTGGAAAATTCTAAAATCATGTAATTTATATGACTAAATATAGCTTTAAAGTACTTTTACTCGGAGCACCAGCAGTAGGTAAAACTAGCATATTATATAGGTTTGTGAAAAACCAATTCTCTCATGATTACATAACAACCATAGGCATTAATTATTTAACAAAAGAAATACATATGGAAAAAAAAGATTTTGCTAAGCTTGTTATCTGGGATATAGCTGGCCAGAAAAAATTTGAATTTCTCCATAAACAATATTATGAAGGAACTCAAGGTGCCCTTGTCATTTTTGATCTTACTCAGATTAAAACTTATGAAGCGCTTGAAACATGGGTTTCAGAGATGTTTTCAATATTAAAAGAAAAAATACCTTTCATTATAATTGGGAATAAAGTAGACTTAATTGAAGATGTTGGACGCTCGATTGATAATGATGTAGTAAAGGAATACGCGGAAATTAAAGATAGTATTTACATAGAAACTTCTGCTAAAACGGGGGAAAATGTTGAAGATGCTTTTAAAGAACTCACACACCGTATGATAACGCGTGCTTCGGAAAGAATAAAGGATTTATAGAATCATATTAAAAAATAAAATTTATCCGAAAAGGAGAACTTGTTTCTTTTTACTCTTTTATTTACAAGGAAGATAAAATTTTTTAAATTATCTATTCATACCATTTTTGAACTGTTTCTGTAATTTTATTTTTTTAACAATAACCAGAGTAGCTACCCCTAAAATGAAAATAGCCAATATTCCTACTATGACATAAAAGATTATTTTTGGATAAAAACTGGTAATTTCATAAAATATGTATCCTTCTGAATTCTTTACAACAACATAATCAATTATTCCTTTAGTACTATAGGTAACTTCAACGGTATAATTTTTTACTCCATGTCGTTGAAATATAAGTGTATTACCTCGATTTGTCGTATTTTCACATTCAAGAGTATTTGTTAATGTAGTTAAATATTCACTAATAGGACTTGCGACAGCAAATCTACGAGTAAAAAATTGCCAAAGTAAATCGTCTCCACTGAGAATTGGGAATGAATAACCTAATGATTGTAGATTTGTATCATTATTAATTATTGCAGTAAAATTATTATAGTCTTTTAAGGCTGTAGACAGATTTTGGGGAAATTGAAGAATAATTGAATGACTGTGTAAAATATCAGGTATGTCATTAAATTCTTTGATTGTAAATCGCCAGTTGCTAAATGAGTATCCCCAATCGATATAATTACGATTATAATTATTCTCAATATAACTTTGATCATATCCATACTCCCATAAAAGGTTGTATATATCTATAACGTTTCGCGGAATAACAAAATAAGCAAATATAGCTGTAGTACTAGCACCACCATATCCCAACTCAAATAGAGTATTTTTACTTTTAGCCCCAACTTTATTAGCTTCTCCTCCAAACCAATCAATAGGGCTTGAATTTATATTCACCGTGTTTTTCCATATTTGTTCATTATATCTCTTAACTTCTAAGATTTGAGTGCCCATTTCTAAAGTAGGTTTATAATTAATTTGAGCTTGAACTAAAATGATTGAATATTGATTTATTAAATCTATTCCAAGTAATAAGATAATTATAAACTTTATTGCTAGGCTTTTTTTTATATTTACCATATATTATGAACCCTCAAGCACTTTATTATTTTTTTAAGTTAATCTTAAAATTCTCTTCTTTTAAATAATAAAAATCCAAAAATGAAGAATATTACAGTATATATTGATAAAAATGTTAATGCTACTTCTATACTTGGATATATCCACCGCCCATCAAATTCGCGTCTATCTAAAGTTGAAAAATTTGGATATAAAACATAATTTATAATATTAAAAATATAAGATAATGAATATAATGGTTCTAATTCACTATTAATCCCCCAAATAACAAAAGAAAGAATCGGTTCCAGTATTATAACATATCCAATTAAAATCACAATTACAGAAATTTGAGATGGCATAATTGAACTTAAAAAAGTTGCTATACTACCTAACGTAAGAATACATAATATAGTAAATCCAAAACTATATACTAAATTTTTAATTAGTGGACCACCATAGAAATTGTAGGCAAAAAGTGCCATTGTTAAATAATAAACGGCAGCAATTCCAATTACAAAAACTAAATTTGCAAAATACTTTCCAATAAGCAATTTAAATCTATTTGTAAGGGGTAATATTACCATTCCCGTTTTATTTTTAAATTCAGAACAAATAACACCTCCAAAAAAGAAACTGATGGCTAAAACAATAATTAAAATTAAAGTACTGTTTCCAGATTCATAAAAATGAGCTTGTGAAGGTGGTATAGTTCGGGAAAATATTGTTATGTATGATAAATAGCTATTTAAAGTAATTAGAAGAATAGTCACAACTGAAAAAATTAAAAATTTTTTCATTTGAAGCTTTATTTCAAAAGAAAAAGTATGAAAAATAGGTTTTATTTTTACATGTACATTATTTATTGATTGCATTTTCATATAGCATCTTTATTTAATTTTGGATTTTCATTATCATATATCATTTGAGTATATAATCTTTCTAACTGTACAGTTTTTGGTTTAGAAAATGAAGAAATTGTAAAATCGGATTTGAATTCATTAACTAAAATGTTTAATATCTTAGTACTTGATTCTTCAGTACCATCATAATAGATAAAAAAACTCTTCTCATTTGGATTATATTTTATAGATTCCTCAGAAATCGTTGGATCTAAATCATGTTCTAAGTAGGGTTCAAGACTTTGGACAAGTTTTTTTAATATTGAGTCTATTTTTTCTGGTGGGATTGGTTTCGTGATCTTACAGACTATTTCCTTAACCCTGAGTAAAAACTCTAAATTATCTAATGTATCAAATCCTACGAGCGATCCTTCATTTAATAGTGCGATTTTGTCGCATACTTCAGTTATTTCATATAACATATGAGAAGCGACAAAGATTGTCTTTCCTTTCTTTTGAAGCGATCTTATATGTTTTCGTACGTCAATACGAGCAGTAGGATCTAACCCTGTTTGAGGTTCATCTAATATTACAATTTCGGGATCATGAATTATTGCTACTATAAAACCTAATTTTTGGATCATTCCTTTTGAGAAATTTTTAATCTTCCTATACTTCCATTTACTTAAATTAAAGTCTGATAGAAGGTCATCTATTCTCTGGTTTAATTTTTCTTTAGGATAATTTCTCAGGTTCGCAATATATTTTAATATTCTATATGGTGTGGAATTATAAAAATGTGGTATATCTATTAAGAATCCCATTTCAATCAGATTTTTATGATTTTCATGAAGATTCTGTAATTTTCCTTGTTTATTAATTATTAAAATTTGACCAGAATTTGGTCTCATTAACTTAGCAATTAATTTTAATGTTGTGGTCTTGCCAGCCCCATTTGGTCCCACAAATCCAATAACTTCACCTTTTTTAACTTCTAAGCTTAAATTATTAACAGCTTTTAAACTTCCAAAGTTCTTACAAACATTATCTAATTGAATAACTGTTTCAGTCATTGGTATTTTGCCTATTTTGCTCAATAAATGCATGTATAATTCTGTATATAAAACTTTTCTTCTTTTTTCATTATTTAGTGGATGCGAATTAGAGAGATATCTATGTAAAGTAAACCCTTTTTCTGGCTAATATAGATAATATTCCCTCTATTATTGTGTAGGAAATAAAATATATTTAATAGAAGAAATTGGGTGCTTAATTGATTTTGAGACAATAAGGGAATACGCAGAAAATAACGAAAGGATTTACATTGAAACTTCTACTAAAACAGGCGAAAATATTGAAGATGCTTTTAAAGAATTAACATGTCGCATGATGGTACGTGCTTCAGAAAGAATGAGGAATTTGTAAAAAAGAATAAAAAAAAATACATTATCTTTAAATTATCGCTAACTCTATTAATTTTAAATTCAATCAATATATTCGCCTTAAAAAGTAAATTTCAAATGTTTAAAAAACAAGATATGAATTATTTATGGTAAAATATAATCATTGTGAGAAATGTAAAAAGGTTTATAATACTGAAACCTGGATAGGTGAGGTACATACATATAGCGGAATTTGCCCTTCATGCATAACAGCAGAACAACAAGAAAATCAAATGCAGAAAGAAACTGCAGAGATTCATATAGCGAATAAATCTGATACGGAACAAGACCATAAAATAGAAGTTGCCAATGAGAGTACTCAATCTTTACCACTAGAGATAGATAAAAACCTACTCTCAAGATTAGAACAGATGGCTAATGATGTTTTATCTGATCAAGGATCAATAGATGTTCTTATTAAAGAACTTAAAGTAGGGCTTGTAGATAAAGCTAAAGAAAGGATTGAAGCAACATTTCAAAGTTTTGATGTGAATAAAATAGACGCTCAAAAAGTTATTGATTATGCTGAAAAAACTTTTGGCTATTTAAGTGAATATAAAGACTATATGGATAACGTAGTTATTAAATTACAAGCTAATCCCAAGATGAAAGTAAAAACTGCTATAGAAAAAGTTTATAAGGATTCACTTGGGAATATTCCAAATAATGTGGCAAAGGACGTCCTCCTTAATAAGAAAGTAATACTAAAAACTGTTTTTGGTAAATCTGTAAAATGGTACAGCATTTACGCAGATACAGAGGATAAATTGGAACTCACCAAAAAAATGGTTTTACACCCATTTAACGAAATCCAAAAGAAATTCAGCACTCTTCCTTTCTACGCTTCAAGATAATTAGGATAAAAAATCTCTGTTTCTCCATTAATCTCCAATTTTCAATTAAAAGGTAAAAAAGGCAAAATTGAATTTATTTCTGAAATTGTTGAGAATGCATATAAGTTCGTTTCATCTGAACAAAAAAATAGTATTGATGAAATCAAAAATATATCTAAACAAATAAGAAAAAAAAAAACACTATTTATACGGTCAATATTACAATGTTCAATAAATTTTTAAGGGAGATATGTTTGAATTAACAACGTGCTTTCTTCGATAGCGTTATTCAAGAAGTTTCCTTGTATGTTTATAGTAATAGAATGAAGTCCTGGTAAAATTGTATCTGTAGCCATTTGAAGTGTAACTGACCCACTTATAGCTAGATGATCACTAGAAAATATTACCTCTGGAGAAACAGGACTCGTTATTACAAACCCGTCTAGAGCAAAATTGAATATAATTGCAGCCTCTCCAATCTCGACTAATGTAGCCCATGTATTAAAAATTCCATATACTGATTCTCCTGATTTTACTGTAAAATTAATTTTAATAGCATTAATAGGAATATCTGTGTAAGTTGGATTTGTGAAATGGACTCCTGAATCATATATAAACCAAGTTTTCTGAATGCCACTAATCTGTCGCGGAGGGATAACAAGAGAATACACTCCTAACCCTAAACCCGATATCCCAATAATAAGGGCGAAGATAGCTAATCCTTTTCCTTTTACCACAATAAACTACCTCGTTAAATTTGTTTTATTATATTAATTTGTATTTCTATTTAATTATCTTCCTCATTTGATATATTTTAATTTTTATTGTATTTCTGTGAGAAGTGTTTAATGACCTAGATAATAAAAATAAAATTTGTAAAGTAGAATTAAAGTGATAAACCTTGTACCTTAACCATAATCTAAGTTATCTAAAATCCTTCACTTGAACCATTTTGAATCCATTTCTCGAATTAGAAAAAGCTTCTTGAATTGTCTTAAATCTTTTAAGTCGATTAAGTGTTGTATATTGAGGGAAAATTATTTTAATCTTCTTTTTTCGAAATAATTTCAAAAAAAATCTTGGAGAACCCCATAATCCTTCTGTTAATTCGTCTCTAAACAAATTAATATTCTGATTCTGAGTAAATTTACATAGAAAAAATTGGGTATCAAATCGAATAGGAGATGACTTAGGGGTGATTAGTCTTCCAAAATATTTTAAATAATTCGCAGTATAATAAAGATTCTCCTTTATCAGAATACTTGTCATAGTTTCCCGATCCTTTTGAAGTGCCTCTTGATAATTTTTAAATTTCGTGCCATTATCTCTATTTATTTCAATAATATTTACTTTATCTTGCGTTGCGATTAGAATCCCAGTTTCTTCAAAAAGTTCGCGTATCGCAATTATCCAAAGATCAGACGGCTCATCACATACTTCTTTAACAATACTTAGAATCTCTTTATCAGGTCCGATTATTCTTGCTCTTGATTCTAGAGTCATATCTTGTGCTTCTATCCCTCCACCAGGGAATACATGGTGAGCACTCATAAACCTGGCATTTTCATGTCGCTTGACCATGAATACTTCAAATTCACAATCATCATCAGATTCTGAATTTGGTACTCGTTCACGTAATAATACTACAGTGGCAGCAATTTTTGGCTCGACAGGCATTTTTTTTGACTTTACTTCAATTAAGTTTCATAAAATTAACTAAAATCAAGAAAGAATTTTGGACCTAGCGGGAATTGAACCCGCGGCCTTTCGCATGCCAAGCGAACGATCTTCCACTAATCCATAGGCCCAATATTATATATTAAAAAACATTACCAAATAATTAAATTTTATTATTTTAGGAGTCCTTTAGCATATCTTTTATTATTCTTCTATTTTTTCAGCCATATATGGTTTCAATATCTTTATAGCTGTAATGTATAGTGGTATCACAGACAATTCTATAAATATGGAGATTATAAATGGTGCTTGTGGTCCTAAGTGATCCCATGCTAATCCTCCTACAATAGGACCTAAGATAGCTCCAAGGAAACTCATCCATTGAGTCATACCAAATATTTTACCTCGATGTCCTTTAGATATGCGACTTAGTACATTTTGCAATACTAAAGAACTAGCCCAAGCCAAGGTAACATCAAATGTTAAAATAATCCCAAACATTAATCCTGACGAGCTATTTACTATAAGCCATGTTACAAGAGCTCCGAATCCACTAATAAAGGTTATAGCAATTTGAGGTTTGATTCTGTCAGCTACTTTACCCATCCGTGGAGCGAGTAGCAATGATATTATTTGACTAGGGAAATAAATAATCATTACCAATGTTGCGTCAGTTACTTTTAACTCATTTATTAAATAAACTTGAAAAAAGGGTGGAGCTATTGTTTGATTTGCACTACTTGTCATAAAAGCAGTTATTAAAATGATAAAACCTATGAGGAAACCGAGAGATAATTTTGGTGAAATATTATTAGTTTCTTTTTTTGATTCAATTGAAATGTTATCAATTATTTTCTCTGAGGATAAGTTTACCTGATTGAAATGAATTTCATATGTTAATTTTTCGTCCACATTCTTATGAAATATGATTCCTGCATAGATATTAGAGATTGTAAATAAAATTAAGGGAAAATAAACTATAAATATATTACTCGGCACATAATAGTTTGCTACTCCAAAAATAAGAAAACTAACAATCGATCCCACCAAATTTCCTTTACCAAGCATTCCACCTTGTTTTCCAAATGCGGAAGAACGAAATGTCTTATGGGATTTCTCTGAAATCAATGCATTTAAAGGACTCCAAAAAAATCCAACAAAAAATCCTAGTATAAAAAGCCCTATTGCAAATATAATCAAAGAAGAAAGAATTATACCAAGATACATAAGGATATAACATGCAGCTCTACCAAAACTCCCTATTAATACCAAAAGTTTCTTAGATACTTTATCAGTGAGATATCCTACTATCGGTGTGCTTATTAAACCTCCAAGTGTTTGACTTGCGAATGTTAGTCCCATCTCGGTACCTGAAGCCTCAAAGAGTTGAGCTGTAACATATGGAATTAAAAACGTAAAAAAGAAGAACCCTAAACTATTCCAAAAAACTATTCTAATCATTGGAACAAAGTCAGGAGTTATCTTAGAATCAGTTTCCTTCGGATTATTTGATTTTACCATTTTTTTAGCGATTGCTTTAAAAAGAATATTTGTATTTTTGGAATTTGTATTGATAGAAAATTAAGTTCTTACTTAAAATTCATTCTATTTGAGATGTAGGTATTTAAATTATTTATTTACTATAAATTTGATTTTATCATATTTTTGAGAAATAATCAAACAATAATTAACTTACTATATTACGAAAATTAAAACCATTAAAAGCCTATTACTGAAAATTAAAATTATAGTTCTCCTACATATGGTTTTCCCTTCAAGCCAAGCCCATTCAGTATCAATCATAAAACGGATTGGTGATAATTCTCGAATCTCCCATTTCCTAAAAATTTTAACAACATCAAAAAGAACTTACGCATTTTTAGAGTTTTCATCAATGATGTACCACGAATTCTCTATAACAACGGAACATCAATCAGAAGTAGATTTCTAAGGTTACAAAAATGTTAAATATTAATATAAAATCATTAGCATTAGTAATCCAAAATTCAAAGTTAGGAGTATCGAATTCTTCATAAAAAGAAAGGATTAAAAGTGAATATAAAAGATACGTTAAATGTGATTTTAATTTTACGGTGATAAAGATAGAACACATACAAGTAAAAGATGTAAATGTTAAAACAAAAAGAAATACAGGAAAACTCATTGGAAAAATTATATTGGGTATAGGGTTGGTATTAACAATCGTTGACGTTTCGATATTAATTCTTATCGAAGATACTACTAATGTTTCTAGATATATCAATAATATATTACTGATATTATTATTGATAGGTGTATTCATGATTTTACCAGGTATTTTTATAATATCTGTAACTCGGAGTATAGGAAAAGCAAGGAACCAGATTGAGAAAGCCAAATTGGCATTTGGTCCGGTTGAAGAAAGAGCTTTAGATGGATCTGAAAGAGTTATTAATAAATATAGAGTATTTTTAATTAAAAAAATATACACATTTGAGTATAAGGTAATGACTTCATCTGAAGTCGAACTTGGTTATTTTGAACGTGAAGGTACACTATTCCATACCATATATCGTTTGAAAAATCTTGAAGGGCGTCCACTTTTAACAATACGTCAAAAAACTGTTACATATATATTCTATGAGGGAGGAGAAGAAGATGAAGGCAAATTCATTGGAAAATTAAAACATCCAACGGTGATGGGTAAACCCAAATATTGGTTTGAAGACCAATATAAAAATAAAATTATAAAACTGAAAGGAAATGGCTATTATTTGTATCATATGTTCAAAGATGGTTTGAAAGAAGTGTTGGTCTATTGGAAAGGACGTAAATTCATTAAGGTGAAAATTAAGCCGCATATTCCAGATAACATTGTTATATATATATTAGGAATAACAGCTATAATTCAAATTGACTATGAAAGGATTAGTCGCAGACACAGATCGCATTAACATTGAATAATTTCATATATAGCATAAAATGATAATAGAATTTTTAATATTAGTTAGCTTTCTTTGGTCTTTTTCTGATTAATTTTACACCTAAACCTAAATTACCTGCCTCTTCTTCCGGACCCTTCCAGAAAGGATATTTTTTTGTTAATATCTTCAATTTTTTAATTTTAAATATCAATAGTGTTGTAAAATTAATCGCAAGAATATTTGACATTAAAAGTGTAAAACTTCCAATTGATAAAAGTACATTACCATAAATTAAAGCTAATCCGACATTGACGGCAGGAGGCATCAGTGAAACTGCAATAGCTATTCCTACTAAAGAGGATTGTATTTTTCCGGTAATAGCAAATCCTAAAGCTAAACCTGCACCGATAGACACGATTATATCAAAAATCGTCGGAAAATTTCTACTCATCATTTCATGGGTTATGGAGGGTGTACCAAAAATAAGGAAGGCTATGCTTGCTAAGAAAACTCCAATACCTATTGGGATAATGATACTAAAAATTTGCCCCTGTAATCCCTTTTTAATTAAGTGTGAATTTTTACTTATGAAACCATATGAAACACCTAGAATAGGGCCCATTAATGGAGATATGATCATTGCCCCAATTATAACTGCTGTAGAATTTAATATAAGCCCTGCCCCTGCGATAAAAGCAGCTATCATAATAAATATATAATAATGAATTTGTAATTCCATTCCTTCATTTATGGTGGATTCGATTTCTTCTACGGATACCCTGCTCGATATATCTTCGGAAATATCTTGTTTTTCCTCTTTTAACTCTGGAATCGTTACTTGTAATTTTAAGATATCTATTATCCCAAATTCAATTCCTACTCCTATTTCGTTCAGTACTTCAAGAACTCTAGGTACTCTATTATTTTGACAGCGAACAATGACTAATGAATTATTTTTTCCTGTTAATAAAATCTTATTTTTAATATTTAATTTCTCATCTAAAGCAGTTATTATTGATTCTATACGATTTTTTGGTTCATTAGGTAGACTTATTTGTATTTGGCTCATTTTGAAACATCTTTGGATGTATTATTACAATTAAATTTTTAACGAATCATAAAAATTTTATAGGATATATAAATAATTTTCTTTTTAACTAAAATTGTGAATAAAATTTGTGTTAATATATTTATCCTACATTCCTTAATTATAATCTTTTTATTTTCATTCTCTAATTATTATTGAATCTTTTTTAATCTATTCTGTAGCAATTTCATAGAAAAACAGAAACTTTAAAGATTTTCGAAAGAGATTAAAGGAATTTCTGCAAGATTATGAATGATTTCAACATTATTTATGATTGTTAAGAGAAATAGAGAAATTTAATTAAAAATAAACAATATCAAAGGACTTTAAAGTCTGAATCCTAATGAACTGTGGCTCATTTTATTAACTTAAAAAACGTGGTTGATATTCCGAAATATTATAGTTTTGTATTTCTTTAAATCTTAAGAGTAAATCGCCTTAATAATAGAAATCTTAAATATGTACTTCTAGATAATCCTAAACGATGAATTCTCCTACTTTTTTAAAGTCAAAAACGTTATCTTTATTATAATCAACTTCTAAAATGTCTCCTTCATTAAAATCACATTCTAATAATTTCAAAGATAACGGATTTTGAATGTATGTTTGTATTGCTCTTTTCAGCGGTCTTACCCCGTAATCTGGATCAAATCCTTTTTCACTAAGAAATTCTTTTGCTTTATCCGTGAGCTTTAATTTAATTTTATTACCAGATAATATTTTGTTTAATTTTCTAAGTTGTATATCAATGATTTGTTTTATCTGATCTTTTTTTAAGAAGTTAAAAATTATTATATCATCAACGCGATTTAGAAATTCGGGTCTGAAATAACTACTCAGTGTCTTCAAAATTAATTCTTCAGTTTCTTCTTTGCCCTTAACGCGGGATTCTAATATATATTGACTACCGATATTGCTAGTCATGATTATAATTGAATTCTTAAAATCTACAGTCCTTCCATGACCATCAGTTAAACGTCCATCATCCATAATCTGCAATAATATGTTAAACACTTCTGGATGTGCTTTTTCAATTTCATCAAAGAGAATTACTGCATAAGGTCTTCGCCTTATAGCTTCTGTTAAGTATCCACCTTCTTCATAACCAACATATCCTGGAGGTGCACCAATCAATCTCGCTATGCTGTGTTTCTCCATAAATTCTGACATATCAATTCTTACCATAGCATTTTCATCGTCAAAAAGAAATTCCGCTAAAGCTTTAGCAGTCTCGGTTTTTCCGACTCCAGTTGGACCCATAAAAATAAAAGTGCCAATTGGTCTATTTGGATCTTGAATCCCTGCCCTTGCTCTCCTAATAGCATTTGAGATTTTTACTAATGCCTCATCTTGTCCAATTACTCTTTGCTTTAATCGATCTTCCATTTTTAACAATTTTTCTCGTTCTCCCTCCAGCATTCTTAAAACGGGAATACCAGTCCATTGAGAAACTATTTTTGCTATGTCTTCTTCATCAACTTCTTGCTTTAACATTTTATTATTTTGTTGAATTTCATTCAATTCTGTGTTACATTTTTCTAAATCTTTCTTCAATTGATTAAGTATACCATAAGTTAATTCGGCGGCTTTCCCAAGATCTCCACGTTTTTCAGCTTTATCAGCATCCATCTTTGTTTCTTCCATCTTTCGCTTAATTTCGCTAATTTTTACTATTTTTTCTTTTTCGTTTCTCCATTGAATCTGCATTTTATCGCTTTCTTCACGTAGATTATGAAGCTCTTCGTCGATCTTTTCAAGTTTGTCCTTGGCAGATTTATCTTTTTCTTTTTTCAAAGCTTCTTTTTGGATTTCTAATTGGATAATTTTCCTCTCAATTGCATCAATTTCGGTTGGCATACTATCTATTTCTATTCTTAATCTAGAAGCAGCTTCGTCTATAAGATCTATAGCTTTATCAGGTAAAAAGCGATCTGTAATATATCTATGAGATAAAGTAACGGCTGCAATTATCGCAGAATCTGTTATTCGAACTCCATGATGTATTTCATATTTTTCTTTTAAACCTCTTAGAATTGCTATAGAATCTTCTACAGATGGCTCAGCGATATAAATGGTTTGAAATCTGCGAGTTAATGCAGCATCTTTCTCAATGTATTTACGATATTCATCTAATGTTGTAGCGCCAATACATCGCAATTCTCCTCTGGCTAATGCAGGTTTTAACATATTTGAAGCATCAATCGCTCCTTCAGCCGCACCGGCTCCTACCAAAGTGTGTAATTCATCAATAAATAAAATATATTTTCCAGCACCTTCTTCAACTTCTTTTAAGAATGCCTTGAGACGATCTTCAAATTCACCACGATATTTCGCTCCGGCGATAAGAGCTGCTAAATCTAAAGATATAAGATCCTTTTCTTTTAAAGAATCTGGAACATCATTACTAGCAATTCGTTGAGCTAGACCTTCCACAATAGCGGTTTTTCCAACACCAGCTTCTCCAATTAATACGGGATTGTTTTTTGTGCGTCTTGAAAGGATATGCATAACCCTTCTTATCTCTTCGTCTCTTCCAATCACGGGATCTAGTTTTCCTCTTCTTGCTAAATCCGTAAAATTGCGACTATATTTCAGAATTGCTTGATATTTTCCCTCAGGATCTTGGTCTGTTATTGTTCGATTCCCTCTAATATTACTTAAGGCTTGAAGAATCCTATCTTTAGTTATTCCATAATTTTTTAATATAGGATAAATTGATAGAGACTCGTCTGCTGCTATTGCAATTAGTAAATGCTCAGTACTTAGATATTGATCTCTTAAAAATCCTGCTTCCTTCCATGCAACATCGAATATCTTATTAGATCTTGGTGAGATCCTAACATCTGTAACACCAGGTCCTGTAACTTTTGGCAACTTATCCAATTCCACTTTCAAATCGTTTAATAATGTGTAAAGATTTACTCCGAGTTTTTGAAAAAGTGGTGTAGCTATCCCATCTTGTTGCTCGATCAACGAAACTAGCAAATGAAGGGGTTCTATTTGCTGATTTTCATTATTTTGGGCTAATGATTGAGCAGCTTTCAGAGCTTCTTGAACTTTAATCGTGAATTTATCAAATGTCATCATATTATAATTTTACCTACAGACCTGTTTTTTGTAATTTTTCTAATAATTCTTTTTGTGTTTTATTTAATTTTTTAGGGATTCTAATCGAAATTTTAACTAATAAGCTGCCTCTTTCTTCTGTTCCCGTCTTAAAAAATCCTTGATTTTTTAACCTTAAAATCGCACCGTCCCGTGTTCCCAGAGGAACTGTCATATTTAAAGTTTTTTCAATTCCAGGAACATCTACCTTACCACCTAAAACTGCTGTGGTAAAAGATATTTCTTTTTCTATGTAAATATCGTCTTCTTCTAATTTAAAAATAGGGTGTGGTTTCACATTCACATTAATATATAAATCCCCTGGAGGACCTCCATTCATACCTGGCAAACCTTTTCCTTTTAATCTTAACTTCTGTTGATCTTTTATTCCTCTTGGAATTTTCACTGTCAATGTAGTTTGTTGGCCAGTAGAGGATTCTCTATAGGAAATTTTACTTTCTCCACCATAATATGCATTCATAAAATCAATTTCCATATCATACCTTAAATCTTCTCCTTCTACAGGACGATTTCCAAAACCTCCATCTCTCACTCTTGAACTTGTCCCTTGTTTTGAAAATACATCAAAAATATCTCCTAAATCATTAAAGTAATCAAATCCTCCAGAACCACGACTACTTCTCGATTTTCTTCCTTTACCAAAAATCTCACTGAAATCAAATCCTCTTGGACCTCCAGAAGTGCTATAGTAATACGTTGTACCATCTGGGGATTGATATGCTTGTCCTCCTCCAGGAAATCCTCCCTGTTGCTGATAGGAAGATGGATCTCCTTCTACCACGCCAAATTTATCATACATCTCTCTTTTTTTATCATCACTCAAAATACCATAGGCTTCATTAATCTCTTTGAATTTTTCACCTGATTTGGGTTCATCAGGATTTACATCTGGATGATACTTCCTTGCGAGCTTCCTGAAAGCCCGTTTAATTTCATCCTTATTAGCCGTCTTATCAATACCCAATACTTGATAATAATCTTTTACCATGATTTTCATCCCTTTCTTTGAATCTTGATTAAGGATTTTATGAATTTAAGAATTTTAATAAAATAAAAAAAAAATATTAATTAAAAAAAAAAAACCTAAGAATAATCCGTATCAATTACATCATCTTGTCCTGTAGCCCTTCTAAATTTTTCTGCTTGTTTCTCATCTTCCGTCTTTGCTTTAGATCCGTAATTTGCCCCATTGGTCGTGTCACCCATACCACCAGGTGGGGTTCCCTGATATCCTCCTGGATATGTCCAGGTCTCGCTTGTTGACCGTACATACGACTGGAGACTTCATGTAATTCCTTTTGTAAGGCTTCCATAGCACTATTTATTCGTGGAACATTTTCGCTTTCCATAGCGGCCCGTAAATCAGAGATTTTTCTCAATATGCTATCTTTTAAATCTCCAATTACTCCTTCATTTTCTTTCATTAGCTTTTCGGTTTGATAAATTAGAGATTCTGCATGGTTCTTAGCTTCAGTTAAGTCTTTGAATTTCTTATCTTCTTCAGCATTCATCTCGGCCTCACGAATCTTCTGATTGATCTCGTTTTCAGACATCTTGGTGGATGCGGTTATTGTAATGGATTGGCTTCTACCAGTACCTAAATCTTTTGCGGTAACATTGAGAATGCCATTTTGATCGATATCAAATTTAACTTCGATCTGTGGAACACCTCTTGGAGCAGGTGGAATTCCAGTCAAATGAAATCTACCGAGTGTGATATTATCTTCAGCCCTTTTCCGTTCTCCTTGTAGGACATGAATCTCTACAGCAGATTGGTTGTCTGCAGCAGTACTAAAGATCTCTTTCTTTTCTGTCGGAATAGTTGTATTCCGCTCAATTAACTTACTAAAGACTCCTCCTAATGTTTCAACGCCTAGGGACAATGGAGTGACATCCAATAATAATAAATTCTCAACTTCTCCCGTTAAAACACCACCTTGTATTGCAGCTCCTAAGGCAACACATTCCATTGGATCTATACTGCGTTCTGGTGTCTTCCCTAAGAATTGTTCAAACTTCTGTTGAATACTAGGCATTCTGGTAGGTCCACCAACTAAGATGACTTTATCTACAACTCCTTTAGATAACCCCGCATCTTGTAATGCTTTCTGAATAGGTGCATCAAGTCTCTTTAATACGGGCTCTATCAACTGTTCTAATTTAGCTCTGGTCAATGTCATATTCAAATGTTTTGGACCCTCATTGGTAGCGGTAATATAAGGTAAATTCAAATCGGTGCTGACGGAGTTAGATAATTCAATCTTAGCTTTTTCTGCAGCTTCACGCACTCTCTGAACTGCCATAGAATCCTTTCTTAAATCGATTCCTTGATCTTTTTTGAACTCATCAATTATATAATCAACCAATATTCTATCCATGTCAGTGCCTCCTAATTGAGTATCACCCGCAGTAGAAATTACTTCAAATACCTTATTATCCATCTCCATGATGGTCACATCAAATGTACCTCCACCTAAATCTAATACCGCAATTTTCATTTGAAGGCCTTCTTTATCTAAACCATAAGCGATAGCAGCGGCAGTGGGTTCATTGATTAAACGTTTTACATTTAATCCTGCGATCCTTCCCGCATCTTTTGTCGCTTGTCTCTGGTTATCGTTAAAGTAGGCAGGAACCGTAATAATAGCATCTGTTACTTCTTCACCTAAATAAGCTGACGCATCTTCCTTTATCTTTCTTAAAAGCATCGCAGAAATTTCTTGAGGGGTATAATCCTTACCATCAATAGTTACCTTAAATGATGTTCCCATTTTCCTTTTAATCGCAGTAATTGTCCTGTCCGGATTAGAAATTGCTTGCCTTCTTGCAGGTTCTCCTACTAACCTCTGGCCATCTTTCGTAAAAGCTATAACTGATGGAAAAGCTTTCCCACCTAGTGTAAGTCCCTCCGCACTTGGAATAATTGTTGGTTTTCCTCCTATAAGTACAGCGGCTGCTGAGTTGGATGTTCCTAAATCAATTCCTATTATTTTTCCCATTTTTTTTCCACTTCTTTTTTGTTTTATTTTTAATTTCTCATTGAGTTTTTTTACATAAAATTGAATTTTTGGAAATTATGACCTTTGCAGGTCGTAATATTTTGTCATTAAAAAAATAACCTTTATCTAATTCTTCTATTATAGTATTTTCAGGGAGATTGCTTTCAATACAATTCAATACTTCATGTTTATAAGGATCAAAGATTTGTCCTTCGGAATTCATGGGTTTCACTCCCTCCTCTTCAAGTATCTTTTCGTAATTCTGTACAATCATCTCAATACCTTTTCTGATCGACTCATCAATTCCTTTTGCTCCTAATACTCTTAAAACTCGCTTTAAATCGTCATAGTGGTTAATCAACTTCAGTAAGATTTTTTTCATAGCATAGAGTTGGAAATTTTGATTTTCACGATCTATTCTCTTTTTATAATTCTCGAAGTCTGCCTGAACTCTTAATAAAGATTTTAGATATTTTTCATTTTCCTCTTTCAATTCTTTGTATGGTCTAGCATCTACTTTTAAATCTTTTAAAACTTCCTTTAATTCCTTATTTTCAAGTCTTAATGTTTTAACTTGACTAACTACAGATTCATATTTCTCCGCACGTTCTTTTAAACCTTGAAACTCTTCTTTGGAAATTGCTATATTATTTGAAGCTTTATTTCTGTCGCTTATGGATTTATCAAAATGATCCCCAAATACCATGTTCAAATCCTCTACATTTTTTTTCTAAATTGATTTTAAGTGATTAAGTGATTTAAATTTATAATTATAGTGATTATAAAATATATACAGAAGATATTAAGGAATTACCCATTTATAAAAATTGGAAATATAGCGATTTAGTAGATATTTCATTTTGGATTTATGGAAAATTAAGTATCAATCATGATAGTAATGGAAAAATCAATACTTTTCAAATATTACCTGAAACTAAAAATGTATTATTTGAAATACCACGAGGAACTCATATCCAAAGAACTAGTGAAACAGAATTTATTATTGTTAAAGATTTAATTAATTAACATATAGTTTTATTTCAACGCTTAGAGGAGGAATCTTTTATAGATCTTGATCAATTAAGGAATAAGAAAGATGATCATAATTTTAAAAATACTGAAAAAATATTTGGATTCATTAATTTCTTAAAAATTTTTTATAATTATTTATAATTTGGAAGGAAGTTGATTTTAGGTATCATGGTATTGTTTTTTCATTTAACATTGTTTTGCTCTTTTTAGATTCTAATCTCTCTACCCTCTGTTCATAAACTTTTAGGAGTTTTTGCTTTCTGTTTAAAAATTTATTTGTTTCATAATCAATTAATTCATTCAATTTTTTTATTTTTTCAGAAAAATTAATACTATGCACTATTTTGATTGGATCTGGTTCTCTATTAATGATCTCTCTTAAATCTTTAGAAAAAGAATTAAACACATCGAGATTTGCATACCATAATTCTTGGTTATATAAGTTCTCATACTTAGATTCAAATTTTTTACCGATTCTTTCAATTAAAACGCTTAATTTCCTTTCCTCAATAGAAATTTTGTCAGTTATCGATATTACCAACATGATATGCTTTAAAAAATTAAAAAAGATCTTATGATTTGATAGCTTTATATGTGTCATCTTATCTACAAACACTTCACCAGCAAAACTAACTAAGGCTGAAAGAAAATTTAAAATCATATCTGTTGATATTCCATGTTTTGTTATATCTTTATAAATTTCTTCATAAATAACGATTCCAGATTCAATTTCTAATATCCAGACACTATCAATACAATCTTCGATCATTTGCCTCTTTAGTATATTTGCTTTATAATCTATTACATAAAATAAATTTTTAAAATAAATTCTAATTTTTAAATTTTATTTCTATAATTCATTCAAAATTCTTATAATTACTTTTCCTAATCATATAGATTTAACGGTTTAGGATTATCATAATTCTTTACGATAAGTAAAATTCTATAATTGCTCTACAAATTCTTCAATAACATTTTGTAAGATTGGCTTTAAATCTTCCATCCAAGCTTTAATTTTCAACCTTTTTTGCTTCTGACTCTTTTCAAATTCTTCCAAAATCGAAGAAATGTCATTTTTTAATTTCCAAATTAGGGAGAATCTAAGATACTCGAATATATTCTGGTATAACACCCTCGCTGGTTCTTATTGTATTTTTTTAATTGAAGTGCATGGAAATTTATTTTTATAATTTGACCACGATTTTGCCGTTTAATAATTAGCAGTATCCATTGGATCTACATTCGAAGGATTAGCGGATTCAGATATCGTTTATATTAACGGTAAAGAATATTGGGTAGTTCCTAAGACCGTAAGATTTTCAGAAATTACTGGAGATGTAAGTATTTTATTGATAATTTCCCATTCTTATTTACCACAAGGATCTAAACCTTAAAATTTCTGGTGTTGCTAAAGCAGGCTCAAGAGCGCACCAACAACATAGATCTGACAATGACCTCGACATCATAATTTGTGTAGTAAAGGATACTAATAAAATAGAATTCTATCCAAGAGTAATTGATATCTTAAAAGTGAATTTTCCATATGATAACATATATGCGGATTTTACATATAATGTAGTGTGCATTTTGAGACTAAATCTGAAGGGAAATTAATTATTTATTAATATTAGTTTTAAATAAAAGGCAATTCATATAATAATATACACTTTTAAAGTGTCATTTAAAAATTATAAAATATAAAAAAAAGTGATAAATGTGGGAAGATCAGCTGGAACCTTTGCTCTACTAATGGGAATATTAGCAATAATATTGGAACTAGTATTGAAGTTTGCATTCACCTTTCCTTATGCAGACATCGTCTTTTTCATACTAGCCGCCCTTGCTATAATTGCCGGCATAATTGGAATCGCATATGATGACTCAAAAAGCTATGGTTTGGGCGGTTTGGTTCTGGGAATTATTGCATTAGTTTTATGGTTCGCGATATTATAATCACAATGTAAAAATTTAATCCTTATTTTTTTCTTTTATATTTTTGCTTAATTTGATTTTCTCCTTTGAAATACATAAAAAGAAAATCATAATATTGAGGTTCGAATTTAAATAAAATCATAGTATACATTGGTTTTCATTTTATATTATTTATTTATAAATATTTATGTGTTCCCGTTGTTCTAACTCATAGATTGGATAACGATGATTTCACGAAGAATATTTCTAGAAAAAATTTTTATTTTATTGATAATGTTGACAAGGCATGGAATATCCATTTTACGCTACTTTTTCTTCCCCTTTTGAGTCTTTTACTATTGTATGGATAAGAAGAGGCTCCGAACAAAAAGTGCAACGTATATTTCTTAGTGATGCTAAGCTCAACTCGGAAGTTAAGGCTCTGGAATCTTTCAAGCAAATCAAATTAGCCTCTTCTTCTTTAATAACATCACTAGGTGAGAAAATGCAACAGTTCTTTAAAGGGGAAAAGGTAGAATTTGATTTAGAGCTAGTTGATTTTAATAGGTGTTTAGAGGTGCAAAAAAGAGTGCTTTTGGCAGAATATGGGATTCCTAGAGGGTATATTAGTACCTATAAACGAATAGCAACCCATATCGGCATAATCAATGGAGCTAGAGTCGTTGGAAACGCACTTGCCAGAAATCCATTTCCGATCGTTATTC
This sequence comes from Promethearchaeia archaeon, assembly GCA_029856155.1. Lineage (GTDB taxonomy): Archaea > Asgardarchaeota > Lokiarchaeia > Sigyniarchaeales > SOKP01 > Loki-b32. Next base: position 477 of record JAHQWL010000070.1, on the reverse strand, counting down.
CCTGTCATCGAGCAATTAAAACAAATGGTGAGCTCGGAGGATATCAAGGTGGGATAAAAATGAAACGCAAACTGTTAGAGATGGAAGGAATAGAGATTTCTGAAAAGGGAAAAGTTATTACCACTAGGTTCTATTACTAATAGATATAGTAAGAGTGTAAAATAGAAGAAATTCGAAGGTGGATTAAAAGAAATGAATAGAATAGGAATATTAGGAGGTATGTCCTATGAATCTACAATTAAGTATTATGATTTACTTCTAGAAAAGTATTATGATAAGTTCAATGATTATCATTATCCTGAAGTTTTAATTTTCAGTTTGGATTTTCAGAAGCTTATTGATTATGAAATAGTGGTAAATAGAGAAAAATATATTGAATATTTAATGAGTGGTATTAAAGCATTAGAAAATGGAGGAGTTGCTTTTATAGTAATGGCAGCAAATTCACCGCATGCCGTATATAATGATTTGGAGGAT
>JAHQWL010000071.1 GCA_029856155.1 Promethearchaeia archaeon | reverse complement strand
GACTATTTTTTTTGTAATTTTTGCTGATACGAGAGGATATAAAGATGATTGGGGATGATTTAGTCCTATTTGGGATAAAGATAGAAAAGGAAAACCTCAATTTATATTTTACTTAATGTATTAATCGAAAGTAAGAAGAAATTAAGAAAAAACAATCACAGGTTAAACTAGAAATTGTTCATATTTATTAATTAACTCCTCTTTTGTCATTTTTTTGGAGGAATTACAAAATATCGATATATAACATGGTTTGCACAGATAGAGTGTGGTTTTGGGGTGGTGAAATGTAATGGAAGCACATCGTTTTATTTTTTGACAATTTTCGCATTGTTTTTTGTAAGAAAATCCTTTCTGCTTATCTATTAAATTAAAGACTAATTGATTGTTTTTGGCTAAGTTCTTCTTTTGTAAATTCTTTGGTAACTTCATACTGATTTTTAAGTATCTAATTATTTAAAAAAAAAAATCAAAAATAGTAATCCAAAATAATAAAATTTATATTAAAAATTGCTAATCTCGCAATTTTTCATTTAGTATATTTAAATTATTCATTTTTCTTGGTCTTTTGAATTCCTATTATATAGATACTACCCCCTCCTTCTACGGGTAATTCAGAAATTCTATAATATTGATCACTTTCATATTCAAAAAGAACGACGATACCTTCTGGATTCAATTTCTATAATTCTTCAATTAATTTCTTTATTTTCATTTTATTTTCACTCTCTTTATTGTAATGATTACGACTAAAATCACACCAATCAGTAAAACTACATTATATCCTAAAATTACAGGTCGAGAGGGAATGCTTTTTATAACAGTTACACTTTCACTGCCAATCTTTAAACTCTTGAACACTTATACAAAAGGAATTTCCGAAATTTTCAGGCTTAAACTTAATGTATGTCAGGGCGGAAAAATTTACTTATATATTTGAGGTCTGAGATGGACACCCCTACGTAATAACGTTTTTTTACCAGCTCGATTATTATACTAATTGAATCATAAATTCTTAATAATAAAATCCTCTATTACCTTGTTCACTTGGTTAGGTTTTTCTAACATAACACCGTGACCAGCTTTATCTATTATGCTAAGTTCTGAATTTTTAATATTATCATGAAAAAATTGTGAATATTTTACAGGGGTGAGTTGATCATTCTTCCCACATATTATTAAACATGGAACATCAATTGAATTTGTCTTATCTAATGTATCAAAAGCATCACAAATTTTAAAATCTGCATAAGTTACCTCTGGGTCTATTTGAGATGTCTCCAAAATCGCATTCTCAATGATGTCTTTAGAAGTTTTCCTGTAAAATAACTCTACTCTCAAATTGTTCAAAAAAACTTGATAGTCAGGCTTTATAGAATTAAAGATAACTTGACTCACTCGCATTTTTCCTCCTGTAGCACATAAAATAAGAGCAGAGATATCATTTGGGTGTTTAAAGTAATATTCTTGTATAACAACACCCCCCAAAGAATGACCTCCTAAAATTAATTTTTCAGGTTTTAATGAATCAACGAGTTTCTTAACAACATCAAGATATAAATCTAGAGATAATTCTGGAAATGTATTAGATTTATTATGTGAAGGTAAATCAATCGCTATTATATTATAATCTATATTTAAATAAAATTGATTCTCCCAGAAATTTGAATTACCTCCCGATCCATGTATGAATATAAGAGTATTTTGTGAATTATTATCCTTAATTTGGTAAAATATTTGTTTTTTAGAATATTCAAAATATGGAATTACAATACACCAATATTGTTAAATTATTATATTGAGTAAAAAAAGATAATAATTTAGTTTTATTAAAAATCGAAAGTTAAATTTTTACTAACCATTTAATTAAATACTACTGAAATTGTATTTAATCTCGAAATTCAATTTCTCTATGTTGCATTTCTAAAAGACGCTTATATTTTCCGTTTAAATCAATTAACTGTTCATGATTTCCTTGTTCTATTATTCCTTTCTTATCAGCATTTAATACTATTATATGATCAGCATTTTTAATAGTTGAAAGACGATGTGCAATAATAATAGTTGTGCGCCCTTTACGTGCTTTGTTCAAAGCATCCTGAATTAAAGTTTCCGTATAAGGATCTACAGAGGATGTTGCCTCATCTAATATTAAAATCTTTGGATCGGTTATTAAAGCACGAGCAAAAGCAATCAATTGTCGTTGTCCAATTGAAATATTACTACCATTTTCTTTTAACTTAGTATCATAATTTTTATATAAAGCATCAATAAAATTATGAAGTCCTAAAAACTTTGAGACTTCTATCATCTTTTCTTCAAGTTCTGGTGTAAGGGTATTATATCCATATAGTATATTTTCTCGAATAGTTCCTGTAAATAAAAATGCTTCTTGTGGGACAATTCCGATTAAATCTCTTAAATCTTTTTTCTTAAGCTTTAGTATATCAACGCCATCTAAAAGCATCTTTCCCTTATTTACATCATAAAATCGAGCAATTAATTTAATTAATGTTGTTTTACCTACCCCAGTTTCCCCCACGATTGCTAATGTTATTCCTTCTGGAATTTTAAAAGAGAGATCTTTTAATACAAAACCCTTTGATTCTATATGTTGAAAGAGTATTTTTTGCTCTTTAATTGCATCTTTTACTATTTTTGGGATTCTTTCATTTATCTCGGGTGGTATAGATATTTTGGCAAGTGTTTCCAAAATAGTTTGAGGTGACTTTTTTCCCCTTTCATTACTAATCATTCCCCCTCCCTCTCCACTAAAACTGCTTCTCTGCTGAAGATTTGTTTTAGAACTTAATAGCTGTTCTAAAAATTTAACCATCTCTAGAAGGGTTTTAGAAGTTATAGTATCATCAACTTTATCAGACTCCACTAATCTTTGTTTCTTGGAACCATTTCTCCCTCTTTCGTTATTAAGTATATAACCAAAGCTCACATTATCAAATTCAATAGTACCATTTATTTTTTCAAGTAATATTGGATTCTTTATATCAGGGATTTCAACTTCTTCTTCTAATAACGAATAAATTCGATCACTAGCTGCAAGAGCAGATTCGATCACATTTTGAATTTGCATTAAAGTCATAAATGGTCTAAAAAATTGTCCTAAAATCGTGATAAATGCACTTAAGACCCCTACTGAAACAACCATCCCGAAAAATGAAATATTACCAGATGAAACAAAGCCTCCTACTAATAAAATGGTTGCTGTAATAATTGTTGTTGTAAGATTGATTAAAGGAAAAATGGTTGCCATATAATTTCGGATCTTAACCATAATTTTATAATTTGCAGTATTTGCTTGATCAAATTCAATAGAGGCTCGTTTTTCTTGCCCATATGCTTTCACTACTTTTGCGCCCTCAATATTTTCCTGTATTGAAGAAGTGACTTTCCCTATGGTTCTTCTTTCCTCTTTAAATAATAAAGTAGCAACTTTTTTGAAAAATCGAGTAAATATAAAAAATATAGGAAAAGCTATCAGACTAATTAAAGCTAACCCCACATTGAGGAAGAACATAAAAATGACAGTTAATCCAATCGAAACCATACTCGTTATAATTTGAACGAATTGTCCTCCGACTAATTGATTAAGTAAAGTAACATCGTTTGTCAAAATAGATATTATTTGTCCCGAAGATCTTTTATCAAAATAATTTAAAGACATATCTTGTAGTTTAAAAAAAAGATCATTTCTAATTTGATAAGTCACTTTTTGAGATATTTTCCCCATCCCATACAATGCAAAATAATTAGTGATCGACATAATTAAAACTAATATTAGAAAAATTCCACTCATTATAACAATATAATAGGTATTTTTCGTGACAATACCTCTGTCAATTATATTTGCAGAAAAAATTGGGCTTAACGCGGAAATTACAGTTGCCACCAAAAGAAAGATAAAGTACAGGAAGAATTCTAATTTTTGAGGTTTTAAATATGAAATTAACCATCTCCATAATTCTTTTCTTGGATGATCTAGTTTCGATTTGTCCCCTTCTAACATAAAACGTTGACGAGTACTTGCGCTTGGTTTTATTATTTCTTCTCTTTCCTCATCATCATTTTCATATTTATTATTACTCATACTTATAGGTTCCTAATTATGTTCCTTCTCCAACTCGACTTTTTGACTTTTGTTTTTGATATAAAGTTGTATAAATTTGTTTATATAAGACATTTGATTTAATTAATTCATTATGAGTCCCAAAGCCTACGACACGACCCCTATCTAAAATTAAAATATAATCCACTCCTCTAATGGTCGAGATTCTCTGTGTGATAATAATAGAAGTTATGCCTTTCATTATTCTTGTTAAGGCTTGTTGTATTTTATATTCGGTTTCTACATCGACGGAACTAGTACTGTCATCAAGAATTAAGATCTTTGGTTGTGTTAAAAGAGCTCTAGCTATTGATAGTCGTTGTTTTTGGCCTCCTGACAAACGTGTTCCTCTTTCTCCCACAATAGAGTCATATCCTTTAGGTAAATTTATGATAAAATCATGTAAATCAGCAATTTTAGCAACTTCAATTATTTCATCTTTAGAAGCATCCTCTTTGCCATACGCAATATTTTCTGCTATCGTTTTATTGAATAGAAAAGTTTCTTGTGATACAATACCAATATTTTTACGTAAATCAGTTAGTAAATAATTTCTTATATCTTTTTGATCAATTCTAATGGTTCCTTCGTTCACCTCGTAGAACCGAGGGATTAAATTTATTATAGTAGATTTACCAGAACCTGTAGTACCTAAAATAGCAAGTTTTTTTCCACCTGGAATTTTAAATGTTATATTCTTTAAAATACGATGATCAGGTGTATATTCAAAGCAAACATTATCAAAATCAATATCGCCTTTTAAATTAGAGATAGGAGATGCATTTGGAAGATCATTTATTTCTGGATTGGAATCTAAAATATCTCTTACCCTAGTAAGTGCGGCATCAGCTTGAATATATACCAACATAATTTGGCCTAACATCATTAAAGGAAACCCTAGTGATGCTATATATGAAAGAAGAGTTACAACTGTGTCTAAATCCATTGTTCCATTTATAAACCTAATACCCCCTATAAATAATGAAGAAATTGTCATTACACCGATAATTATATAAGTAGAGGGCATATAAAGTGAATTATATTTTACAGAATTAACACTGGCTTTATAGAATCTAGTATTATTTTCTTTAAATTTTTGAGATTCCTTAATTTGAGTACTAAATATCCGTACTACTTGAGCACCAACAATGTTTTCCCTTATTGTTGTAGTTAAATCACCAAAGCTATTTCTTGTTTCTAGGAAGATTGGTTTCAATTTCTTTGCAATATAATATGATAATAAAAGAGAAATAAAAATTGCTGAAACTAAGATAATTGATAAATCAAAACTAAAAGCAATAAAGCCAATAATAATCCCACTAATCTGAAGAATTGATTGAAAACCTAAAATTAAACCCATACCAAAAATTTGTCGAGTTTCTTCAATATCACTGGTAGCTCTTGAAATTAATTGCCCTGTTTCAGTTTTATCAAAATATGAAAAAGTTTGGCGATAAATTGCATTACTAATATCATCACGTAGATAATATAAAGCTCTTGATGAAACTTCAGCTCCTTGAAGCCGAGCAACTCTATTGAAAATATATGTAAATAATCCACATAGTAATATACTTGAAAAATACAATATGAATGCTATAATATTAAAGCTTGGAAGATTTGGATTCAATAATCCAACCATTCTCCCTATAAAAATGGGAATTATTGTACTAAAAATTGTTGAAAGTGATAAATATATGATTTGTAAGATAAATGCTCTTTTCGATTTTGACCAATAATTCAATATCATTCGAGCAGATTTCATTTTACAACTAGCTGCTATTAATTTTAATTCAAGTTTAATAACGATCTATTTAAAAAAAATTTATACAAAAAAAATTAATTATTGGCTTATTTCCATTTTATTAAAAGACTGGGCTCCGATTAATATTAATGCAGTTCCAAAACCAACTGTAATTAGTAGATCAAGCCAAAATGGAAAGTAGGAAACACCTAATAATACAAATCGGAACAAATCTACACTATATGTGAAGGGATTAAACATCGTTATCTGTGGAGGAAGTGGTATTAAAGCTCCCGATAGCCACATCATTGGCATTACTATGAATGTCTGTATTAATCCAAAAGATTGCATATCGCTTAAGCGTGTACTTATTGTTAACCCTATCCCTACAATTCCAAGGCTTGCTAAAAAAGCTACTGGTACTATTAACATTACACGCCAAATTAAACTAAGGTCATAACCAAAATATCCAAATGCTACACCTAATGCAATCATAATTACAACTTGTAACATTGTTTGTAAAGCTACTCCTACTGTTCTTCCTAACATCAAAGTGCTACGACTTACCGGTGCTACCATTAACTCCTTCATAAACCCAAACATTTTATCTCTGAAAATTGACATTCCACCAAATATACCCGTAAATAAAATAACCATTGCTGCGATTCCTGAACCGCTAAAGGCCCGTGAACTAACGGCAATGCCATCTATAACTATAGCGATTTGAGAGAATCCTGCACCAAATACGAAAAGAAATAATAAACCTTGAGCTATTGATGAAATTACTCTTGATTTGTTTCTCCAGAAACTCATTAACTCTCTTTTTGCTAATATCCATACTACGTTATAATTTACTTTTGTTTTTACATTACTTAAATCAGACATTTATCATCACTTCCTTAATTGCCTCATTTGAATCATTTTTTTTACATCTTTTGAAAAATTTGAAGATTCCTCTCTTATTGCAGTTCCTACATAATGTAGGAATACATCTTCCAAGGTTGGCTGATGCATATGCACTGTTTTTATATTTAATTTGTTATCACTGATTTTTTGAATAATCAATGGTAATTGTTTTCCACCATTTTCGCAAGAAATCGATATGGAAGGATCTAATTCCTCTTCTTCTTCATATTCTCCCTTCTTTATCTTTATAAGTTCTTGTTTAATATTATCTGGAACTTCTTCCAATAGTTTGTTATCAAACATGTTTGCGATTTTTTTTTTCATTACCAACGGAGCATTTAGAAACATTCCAATTGACATCGGCATTCTTTTCCAAGCCTCTATCAATTTCTTAGGGTCTGACATAGTTTCTCGTATCCTTGCTTGTATCATTGCAGGATCGACATTGGGCATACCTTTAGGTAATTGTATATTAGGCATTATATCTTGTTGGTCTTCAGATGAACCTATAGTAACATTTTTTACTCCCGGAATCTCTTTAACTTGCCTTATCACTATAGAAATCTTAAAGGGTTCATCAAGATTTTCAAATTTAATATCTATGACATCTCCAGATAATTGGTTTTTAAGGTTTTCAGAGGTGTCCATTGCAATAATCTTTCCATGGTCCATGATACATATTCTATCTGCTAATTCATCCGCTTCTTCCATGTAATGGGTAGTGATTAAGATTGTCATTTTTGAGTCGCTCTGATTTAATTCTTTGATTTTTTCCCATATTTTTCTGCGTGTTTGAGGATCTAATCCTAAAGTGGGTTCATCCAAAAAAAGAACTTTTGGTTCATGAATCAATCCACGTGCGATTTCTAAGCGTCTTTTCATCCCCCCAGAATAATTTTTAACAAAAATATCTGCTTTATCATCAAGATCCACTAATTTTAATACTTCACGTATTTTATCTTGTCTCTCCTTTTTAGGCATCCCATAGAGAACGGCATGTAATTCTAAATTCTCCCAACCTGTCATATCCCCATCTGAGGATGGTTCTTGAAAAACAATACCAATACTTTTTCTAACTTTACCGGGATCTTTACTTACGTCATAATTATTTACATATGCTTTACCATTTGTAGAAGATAATAATGTAGCTAAAATACTAATTGTAGTAGTTTTCCCTGCACCATTAGGACCTAATAAAGCAAAAATTTCACCTTTCTTTATACTGATATTAATGTCATCTGCAGCTAATACATTCCCTTGTTCATAGATCTTTGTTAGATTCTTTACTTCGATTATATTTTCAGTCATATTCTCTCATAGGTTAATTTTTCATTACAATAATACTTTTCTAATAATGGTTTTAACTTTTTTATAATTAAAAAAAAAAAAATTGGAATTATTTATTTCTTATTCTGTTTATCTTCCGTTTTCTGAATATTAAATAAGCACCTAAGCTTCCAATACAAATTATTAATATGATGATTATCGTATAAAAGACCAAATCTGAATTTTTACTAATAATCTGGTATATTATACTACTCCCAACATCTTTTACGACAAATGAAGACATTATCCCTTCAGAACCATAAGCAATTTCTACAGTATAATCTGATTCGCCAGTCCGGTTTATTGTAAGAACATTATTGCTAACCGTTGCATTTTTACAATCGAGTGCTGTAATTAGTTCTTCTAAATATGAACTAAAGGGAGTACCTAATGTGAGTCCTTTGAAGATAAATAACCATAAAAATTCATCTGGTTCTAAGATTGGAAAGCTAATTTTTGGAGATATAATCGCGAAAAGGCTATTTAGTTCTGCTGATAAATTATTATAGCTATTAAGAATGTCATCGAAATCCGTTGGATTCTGGAATATTAAAAGTGGATCATTTGCATTTGTAGGGTCTTCTTCAAAACTTCCAATCGTAAAATTCCATACAGCGCGTAGACCAACCCATAGATTGTAGCTATTTGTGTAATTAGTGTTTATAGTGGTTTCATTATATCCTAGACCATTCATTACCCCTAATAATAGGAAAAGTTCTTCAAATTCGAAAATTGCTGGTAAAAATAATGAAACAAATACATCATAAAATTCCCAAGTAACATAATTCCAGCCTTTAATTGTGTATTTACTTTTCGCTCCAGTATGATTTGAATCTCCTTCGAACCAATTTGAAGGTGTCGTGGATGAATTAACTGTGGTTTTCCAAGCAGCTTCATCATACTGAGCAACTGTAAACATCTCGGTACCTTTAGTTAAAGCAATATTATAATTCCCATTAGCAATACTAATAGTTGAAAACATTCCCAAGAAAATTATGCCGAGAAGCGATACTCCAATTATGCTAATTTTAGTATTTTTCTTCATTCTATAATTGCCTCCGTTTGAATAAATATGCTGCTAATACAAAATAAACAACTATAAAAACAAGTAGTAATGTAATTCCCGCTGCAATACTAGGCGTTACCCATTGGCCGAACGTAAAATCCCCTCCCATACCGCCGGGTCCCATACCACTAAATGAAAATTCAGAAAATCTCGGATCTGGAAAAGGATATTCGAGTATCCCAGTTATGAGAGAACCTAAATATGCTAAAGAGTATAAAGGTTCAAAATTTTCCGCAAATATCAATGTCACAATCTGATCAACGATAGTAAATCCAATAAGGAGAATTATTAGGGTTGATATGATTGTAAGATTTACACTTCTCATAAACGAGCTAAAAAATGTTACAAAGCTACTTAATGCTATTACATATAATATCGCAACACCATATGAATAAAAGAATCGAATGTTAATTGGTCCACCATAATAGAAAAATCCTAGAAATCCTAAGATAAAATAGTAAATTGTAACAATTGCAACTACTAGAGATAAATTTCCAAAATATTTTCCTAGGATCAATTTATATTTGTTTATTTTAGGAAAAACAATAAAACCCGTTTTTTTATCAAATTCAGAACAAATTATACCTGAGAAAAACAAACACGCCGCAAATAGAGTTAAGAATGAAATAAATTGTAGACCAGTATTAAAGAACTCTGCTTGTGTATCTGATAGAAGGAAACTAGGGATTAATTGCAGGATATACCCCAATAAAACCGCAATAATGATTGCAATTACTGAAAAGAAATAAAATTTCTTTCTTTGTTTTTTTATTTCAAATACAATGGTGTATAAAATTGGCTTTATTCCAGTAAGATTTTCTTTTGTATTATTCATTTTTCACTAAACCTCCACTTAATATACTTTTCTTTTTTGCATCATTGTCTTTTACCATTTCTGCATAAACTCTTTCTAGGAGAGATGTTTTTGGCTGAGTAAATGAGACAACTGTGAAATCTGATTCGAATTCCTTTACAAGAATCTTCAAAATTTCTCCTTTTGATTCATTTTTTCCATCATAAAAAATTTTAAACCCTTGTTGTTCAGGATAATACTTCACTGGAATTTTCGAAATCATGGGATCTAAGTTCTTGTCTAGATAGGGATCAAGGCTTTCAGCTAACCGATCTATTAACCTTTCTAATTCACTTGCATTAATTGAATTTAGTAATTCGCAATTTAATTCACTAGTCTTTAACGTAAGAGCTAAATTCTCTACTGTATCAAACCCAATTATAGAACCATAATTAATTAAAGCGATTTTGTCACATACTTCTGATATTTCATACAACATATGGGAAGCAACAAATATTGTTTTTCCTTGTGATTGAAGTTCTCGGATATATTTCCGTATTTCAACACGTGCTAATGGATCCAAGCCAGTTTGGGGTTCATCTAATATTATTATCTCTGGATCATGGATAATTGCTTGAATAATTCCTATCTTCTGAGTCATTCCTTTAGAAAAATTTTTTACGGGTTCAAATTTCCATTCAGAGAGCTTGAAGCGTTCTAAAAGCTCATCTATTCTTTGATCGATTTTATCTTTAGGGTAATTTTGGATGTTTGCGAAATATCTTAATAATTGATAAGCAGTCATATTGTAAAAAGCGGGAATATCTATTAAAAATCCCATCTGGCTAATAGTTCTTGATATTTTTGCTAAATCTTGTAATTCGCTATGATTAGTCCTAATAAGAATTCTCCCAGAATTTGGCCTTAGTATTTTCGCAATCATTTTAATTGTTGTGGTTTTCCCTGCCCCATTAGGACCAACTAATCCTATAGTTTCCCCTCTATAAACTTCTAGGTTTATATTTTTAACAGCAGTTAAATTACCAAATTTCTTTGTTAAATTTTCTAGTTTGATAACTACTTCAGACCTGTCAATAATTGGTTTTTTTGGAATTGCTTTTTCTTGAATTTTCATCATTGTTTTTTCCTCGTCCTTAATCATTGTTTTCATATTCTTCTCTTTTCTTGATTGATTCTTCAACCATTTCTATTATTTTATCTTTATCTAAGGCATCCATCTTGTCAATTTCCTCAATTAGTCTGTCTAAATCCTCTTTACTGTCTTTAAAATTTTCAATTCTCTTTTCTATTTGCTGAAGCATTCCCTTCATCCAAGATCTTAACCCCCTAAAAAAATCAATTGCATCATCTTTCGAATCAAATTCTTTTATTTTTTCTAATAAAATTAATCTTAACCCTTTAGAGGGTGATATCTCTGACATCATGCTAAATAAATTTGCCCATTTCAGTTTCAATTCTTCTAGAAATTTTCTTCCTAGTTCCGTCGTTATAAAGAATTTATTTGCTCGTCCTTCTATTATTTCCTCTTTAGATATTAAATATTTCTTATCCTCTAATTCCTGTAGGGTTCTTATTAGGGTTCCTCTTGGAAAATTATATTTGTCTTGCAATTGATAGCCAGTAACCCCATTAGGATACTCAGAAATAATTAATAAAACTATAAAATCTCTTATTTCTTGAAATGATTCTCTACCTATTGGTAAAGGAGGTTTGAAAGAACCCTTTAGAAATTGTGGAAATGAACCAAAGGGTGGAATACCACCAAAAGGAGGGTGATGTGGAGATCCATGATGGTCAGGTGGTCCTTGTCCCATAAATCTATATGGTTGTTCAGACCTGAAATGATCTATATCTTTTTTAAACACTTTTTATATCACTTAAAAATTAGTAAAATTGATTAAAGTTATTTTTAATTATATTAAAAAAAGACTTCTATTTAAACTTTATTGTAATCTGACATATGTCCAAATATAACTCTCAATTAAAAAGCTCTATAGATTCAAAAGTATGAACTAAAGAAAGTAAATAATAAAAATCAATATTTATCTTCACTTATTTTTAGAAAACGCTAAGATTTTGGTAAATAAATTGCTCTGTCTAATTTGAAATAGAAGATAGCCTATTCTGAAAAGTCCAAAAGAAGATAATATCTGTCCTCAAACCTAAATTACTCTTTATCTCGTTCTGGTCTTATAAAATTAATATAATTAGAAATAACGAAAAAGAGTTAAAATATAAAATATAAAAGTTAAATAAATTTTGAAAAATTATGACAGTAGTTTATATTGAAGATACAAATCAAGGGATTAAATCTGCGGTAAATCAGATTTTTGCTCATATTGAGAAAAATGAACAACCTTTAATCAAAAAATCGAATAATGTATATCTTAAAGTTAATGGCATTGATTTTAAGAAACACACTTATACATCCCCTGAAGTTTTGGAAGCTGTTATTCTTTATTTGAAAAAAAAAGGTGCCGAAGTTTTTGTAATGGAAAACTCCACGCAAGGTAATTTAACGAGAATTGTATTTGAAATTACCGGTTATAAAGAAATCTGTGAAAAAAATAAAGCAAAAATAATATATTTAGATGAAGAAGATACCAAAACTTATGAATTCAAATATAAGGCATCAACAACGGAAGATCCAAAGGGTTATAATTTAAAAACTTATAGATTACCAACAACAATTGCCTATATTATTGACAATAGAGATTCTGTCACATACATTAATTTACCAAAATTGAAAACGCATAGCATGGCAGTTGTTACATTGGGAATTAAGAATCAATGGGGCTTCCCCCAACATGCAGATCGAGGTAAAGATCACAATTATAATTTACATTCAAAGTTAGTAGAAGTATTTGAACTAATTAAACCAGATGTTACAATAATAGATGGTACTGAAGGTATTATACACGGACATTATCCTCCAACGGTTTGGGAAAAAAAACTCGTTATACCATTCAATGTCCTTATTGGGGGGAGAGATACATTAGCCGTAGATGTTGTAGGAGCAAGATTATTTGGATTCGAAATTGATGATGTTCCTCATTTAAAAATCGCATATGAACATGAATTGGGTGAAGGGGATTTAAATAAAATTAAGGTTATGGGAAAAGATTTAGAACAATATAAAAAAAAGTATGAGTGGGATCTTATTCAAAAATTTCCTGAGAATGTTAGAATTATAAAAGGTAAAGAATTATTATGCAGAGAAGGCTGTCAAAACAATCCTTTAATATTTTTACAAGTTTTAGCTTATGATATTCCCGATAAATTTAATGGTGGTTGGTTTCTTATAATGGGTAAAGGTCATGATGAGGATTTAATTAATCAGTTAAAAAAAGAAGGATATACAAAAGGACTTGTGGCAGGATATTGCGCAATCGAAGAGGTTGGACAAAAATTAAGGAAAGAATTTGGGAGAAGGAAAGTATTTTTTTCAGGAGACTGTAACAACCTTGCAGACACTATTACTGCTGAATTAAGATTATCTGGTATGAGTGCTCTAGATTTAGTACCTAATTTATCATCTGAAAAAGTAATGGAACTTATTCAAGAAGCCCAGAAGCAAGGTACAAAAGCCTTAATAACCACAGCTTTTTAATTTTTTTTTAATTTTTTTTTAGAATAAAATAAATTTTTTTAAATATATTTAACAAATACATTATTGTGGATTTTAGTTCTTTATATTCTGAAATAAAGCAACTCTTATCAATTTCTGATGAGAATTTCGATTTAGAACGAAATATTAATCAATATTATAACTCGGAGCCCGATGAGAACAAGCTCGAAATTATTAGCGAAATTCTGAGTTTCATAAACAAATTTTCAATGTTTAAAGATAACAAACCCTTTAATAACTCATTATACAACTGTATTAATAATACTCTTGAAATTAAACCCGATTCTATCTTTGAATTTGAAGAATTATTAGTAAAAAATTCAATTATGCATTTTGTCCAAGAATACATTAATTATTCTAAATTAAATTATAAAGATAAAGTGTTAGAATTTCTAGTAGATTCGTTAGAAAAACTTCAAATAGAGCCTTTAATTATAAATCTCGGATTTTTAATTAAACCTATGTATCAGGATCAAGATTATCTTAATAATTTAGATGATCTAAAAGAAGTTGAAGTCGCTTATTATATAGGTAATGGTATAGATGTCCATATCAAAAATGAAATTGATGCCTGGTTAAAAAATCAAGATATAAGTTTAGATAACCAAGATGAGTCGTATAAAAATTTAAAACAAGAATTTAGAAATTTAATTACCAAACATAACTTATCAATAGATTCTGAAAAATCAAAGAAATTAGAATTGGAAGTTATGGAAATGCTTACAATGAAATTAACAATGCTAAGTCTCATGGATCACATTTCTGATGATTCTTTTGAGCCCATTCCTATAAAATAATTAGTTTAAACTCTGCTATTTTTTACTAAAAAATATTCTGATTCCTTTAGTTTAAAACTTATTTATAGAATAAACATAAAAATTATTAAATAAGAATTTTGATATTATATGTAAAAAATCTCGATAATTTTTAAAAGTGAGTATATTGGGTGAAAATGAAAAACCTTTATCTCTTGATGAGATAGAAAAACAAAAGAAACTTGTTGATGACCTCTATAAGAAAGAAAAAGAAGAAAGAGAAGCTTATTTAAAAAGTATTGAAGAAGAAAGGAAAAAATCATTTACAGAAGGAAAAGAACATATATTAAATTTGATAGACGAGAAAGCATTCAGAATTAATATTCAAAAAGAAACTACAGCTCAATTAAAAGACCTCAAACCAGATATTGTTGGAACGAGAGAAAAAATAGAAAGTTCTGTAGGGGAGAAAGCGTTTCGAATAGAAAAACAACGTGAATTAGATGAGTATCGTATGGAATTACATCCAGATATCGAAGGTACAGCAGAGAAAATTGAAAAATCTATTGGAGAGAAAGCTTTCCACGTAATAAAACGAAAGGAATTAGATGAGCAACGAGTTGGTATCCATCCAGATTTGGAGAGTACTAGTGAAAAATTAGAAAAATTCATTGGAGAGAAAGCGTTTCGCGTAGAAAAACAACGTGAACTAGATCAGCATCTTATGGAATTACATCCAGATATAGAAAGTACAGCAGAGAAAATAGAAAAATCAATTGGAGAGAAAATATTTCGCGTAGAAAAACAACGTGAACTAGATCAGCATCTTATGGAATTACATCCAGATATAGAAAGTACAGCAGAGAAAATTAAAAAAACTATTGGAGAGAAAGCGTTTCGTGTAGAAAAGCAACGTGAAATTGATGAAAAGCGTATTGAGATAAATCCAGATATTGAAGGTGCTAGTGAAAAAATTGAGAAATCTATAGGGGAAAAAGCTTTTATTATTGATCGTCAGAAAGAAAGTCTTGCTCAACGAAAAGAGATACATGCAGATATAGAAGGTGCTAGTGAAAAAATTGAGAAATCCATAGGAGAAAAGGCTTTTATTATTGATCGTCAGAAAGAAAGTCTTGCTCAACGAAAAGAGATACATGCAGATATAGAAGGTGCTAGTGAAAAAATTGAGAAATCCATAGGAGAAAAGGCTTTTATTATTGATCGTCAGAAAGAAAGTCTTGCTCAACGAAAAGAGATACATGCAGATATAGAAGGTGCTAGTGAAAAAATTGAGAA
This sequence comes from Promethearchaeia archaeon, assembly GCA_029856155.1. GTDB lineage: Archaea > Asgardarchaeota > Lokiarchaeia > Sigyniarchaeales > SOKP01 > Loki-b32. Next base: position 7,756 of record JAHQWL010000071.1, on the reverse strand, counting down.
ATCCATAGGAGAAAAGGCTTTTATTATTGATCGTCAGAAAGAAAGTCTTGCTCAACGAAAGGAGATACATCCTGATTTGGAAGGTCCTGCTGAAAAGATTTCTACTCTTGTTGAAAAACAAGCGGATAAAATCGAAGAACAACGGGAAATTGATACACACCGAATTAATATTAAAACTGAAGCAAAAACTATTGTTAAAAAATTTGAATCAAAAGTAGAAAAAATCAAAAAAGACAAACAAGAAGAATAATCATAATTATCCTAAATCTGAATATTGAATTTGAATAGTGAGTTTAAATTCATACTTTTTAATCTTTTTTTATAGTCTCTAATTGAGGGCGTTATTGCACCGTTAAAATTATCAATGAAATTTTTGAATCTGATATAGAAATCTTCCATTATCTCTCGGAGAATCCCTCTTTCCATTTGTAAGTTAGTTTTTTTTGTAATGGCTATAGCTAAAAGACGCCCTTCCCTTTCATATAAGATTCTTGTACCTTTAAAATTAATATCTTGAAGTTCTTCATTAGAACCTTCATTAATTTCATTAATAAATAAATTTATTGCATTTAAAAAACTACTAATTAAATCATCCTTTAAAAAATTCAAACTATCTGTATATCTATTACTAACAAGTAAAGCACCAGTTTCATAATCTATGAAATATATGGCATGAAATCTACACTCTTGAGAATTAAACTTATCAAGTTCAAATCCAAATTTATTTCTAATTTCCCTAAAATTATTTTGAAAACCCATAATTATAGCTTGATTAAAAAAATTAATTTATAAAGATCTTATGTAAAGAAAATTGGATTTGGATATAAAATACAAATAATATCTTAGTAATACCCCATTTTTAAATATAAAAAAATAATAAGTGCGATTATTAGTTGAATATTTGAGGATTATAAAACACCTTAAACATAACTATATAAACAATGTAAAAAAATAAAAATAAATAGAAAAAAACTTTATATATCTTTACTCAAATATAACTTTTAATTACCTTTAGGTTTTTGATAATAATGGAAACAGATAATCCTACTCAAAAAAATAAAATTTCGATAGGGCTAATTGTAAACGATAAAGAATTGAATACTAATCCTATATTTCCTACTGAAATTAAAGAAGAAATATTAGATTCACCCTATTATTTACTAATTTTCATTTCTCGTGAAGATGTTGTTAAAATAAGCTGTTTTCCGACTAAAAATAAAAATATTAAGAAAATTCTCGTAAAACTAAAAGAATTTTCACCAGAACTCGTAAAAGGAATATCTAATGTATTAAATGAATTGAACCTAAGCAAAGAAATCTTACACACAACGGGATTATGTTATGAAATGGAAAAATGTTTTTATGAGACTTATTTAATTGGAGATATAGTAGACTCTGGACAATTAACTCTTGATATGATTAAAGAAAAATTTATGTCTGTAGCAAATGTTATTAGTGTTCTAATTGAAGAAGTTCCCTCGTTAATATAAAAATGTAAACTCTCAATTATATGCTTCATTTTTATAACCTTTTAAGTTTAAATCTAATCTAAAATCATTAAATTATCCGTGATCTAATGAGAGATAAAAAAACACCACCTCCACCCGCACTCCCTCCATCTTTTAAAATAGGGGACAATTTTTGCCTTTTCCATAAGGGCGATATTCAAGGAGATACATACACTTGTCCCGCTTGTAAAACTAATTATTGTTTGGTATGTGCAAAAAAAGCAAAACTGGAAGGAAAATTATGTATTAAATGCAAGCAATTAATTATACTATAAATCATTATTTTAATTGCTTTTTCTGCTTTTACTTTTTCTTTTTTATACTTGTTTAATTGATGATAAGGATCTCCAGGCTTTCCAAAAAATTAACCATAATATTACAAAAATAAATAAAGATGTCGCAAAAGTATACCATCCAATAAAAAGATCTCCATAGGGGGGCTTGAAAAAGGAGAAAGGAATTCCAGCACTCGAAAATCCGAATAAGTACCCATACCCCCAGACCCGATTCTTTAGAGCAATAATGACCGTAGGGATAATTGTCGTAAAAATTATTGTTAAATAAGACCAAATCTCCATTGAGGTTAAAATAACCAACATATTTAACCAAGATACGATAAATCCTACAATTAACCAAAATACTGTAAAGATATCAATTTTAAATTCTGGTTCTGGTCTTCCTACTGTTTGTTCTTTATTGATGTATGTCATGATTGAATAAAGTATATTATGTAGTATAATTAAAAAAACTCTTTTTACTTTTATCTTCTATTATCAACTAATTATTTATAATAATAAAAACCTACTAACACCAACAATTTGATTTATAAATCCCTAATGATATATAAACTTAAGATAAAAATTGAAATTTATCAGACATAAATATCGATTCAATAAAAATTTTTAAATTCGATAAAAAATAAAAAAAAATTAAAAATATGACTCCTGCCTACACCCTGGATTTTTGTCTTTTGGTAGTGTAAATTCTTACACTCTGATTTCGCCCTCCTCCCCCTATTTTATTTTTGACGCTTATTTGCGTCTCGTAGGCTAGGAGTCACCCTTTCTTTTAAAAATCTATTCCCTAATAAATAATAAATACATTAAAAAGGAGTAATTAAAGAAATTTTAGAATTAATTTAAGATAATTAAGAATTAAAATATAATTAATTTCCAATTTTTTGTGCAATTTAGAATTTAAAGTTAATGGTTATATTTTCCATTTAAAAAGATTAAAATATGAAACTTAATTTTCAATTTTATTAAGATTTTTAATCTTTTTTAATAATATCGATAATACTATAGAGATTATTATAAGATTTAAATGATTTAAAAGTTTAATTAATAGAATAACTATTTATTAAAATACTATTTTAAACAAAATACAACAGAGTATAGATTCTTATGACAGAGTTAGAGATTCAAACTAATCAAAAGGATGACGTTGAGATTATCCGAACAACTACCAGTATTTGTCCAGAATGTATGAAACATCTTCCGGCTGAAATTTACGTAGATCCAGAAACAAATTGGGTTATGATGCGAAAACATTGTAAAGATCACGGAGACTTCAAAGATAAATTATCAATTAATCCTGAAGAATATAAATGGCAATCAAATATTACTAATGAAATTGGTTCTACTGTAAATAATTCTACTAAACCCGAATATGTATCATCGGGAATTAAAGAAGTAGATAAAGGATGTCCATATGATTGTGGTTTATGTACTAATCATAAAAGCGCTCCAAATATATGTTTAATAGATATCACAAATCGCTGTAATCTAGCTTGTCCTATTTGTTTTGCGAATGCAAGTGCTGCAGGTTATGTTGTTGAACCAACTTTCGAACAACTTGTACAAATTATGGAGCATTTTAGATCCATGAAACCTATTTCTGCGGTTTTACTCCAGCTATCTGGAGGAGAACCTACAGTAAGAGATGATCTACCAAAAATAATTCGTAAAGGACATGAATTAGGTTTTACAGAAGTCATGGTTACTACTAACGGTGTTCGATTTGGTAAATCAATAGAATTTATGAAAGAATGTATGGAGGCTGGAATGGATGCAGTATATCTCCAATTTGATGCCACAGATAATCCTGAAGTATGGAAAAAGATTAGAGGCGTTAATTTATGGCCACTTAAACAGAGAGTCATTGAACATGCTCGAAAGCTTGGTTTTTATGGTGTTATGTTAGTTCCAGTAATCGCTAAAGGGGTAAATGACCATGAAATTGGTAAAATTTTAGATTTTGCAAAAAATAATTGTGATGTAGTATCAGGCCTTATTTTCCAACCCGTCTCGTTAACAGGACGTATTAGCTTCGAAGAATTAATGGATATTAGATACACTACTTCTGATCTAAAAGAAGCAATTAATAAGTATACAAATGGCTCAGTAAAAAAGTTTTACCCAATTGCATTCACAGCGAAGTTTACAAAATTGCTAGCTTGGTTTGACGATATGCCACCATTCAGCATGACGAGCCATAGCGATTGTGGATTTGCAACGATATGTGTTATTAATGAAAAAGATGAGTGGGAGCCTATCGAAAACTTTTTTAAAGCGGAAGGATTGATTCGATGGGCTAATCAAGTTTGGGATATGGTAGAGAAACAAGAAGTCCCAAAACCTACTGGATTATTGAAAGGTATTAACTTAGACGATTTTGGGCAACTAGCTTCCAAAATTGGAAATTTTGTTGATGATATGACTAGCTTAGGTTATCGGCAAGTTATGAAGGCATATTTCTTTGCTGGAGCAGCACGATATATTAAAAGTCCAGAAAAGATTCTTACCAGTAAAACATATCAAGCATTCGCTCGGTTAGTAATGGCTCCAAACTTAAAATCGGCGGGGAAATTCTTCAACGACCGCAACCTAATGGTGTCATCGATGCATTTTCAAGATGCTTACAATTTCGACCTCGATAGAGTATGCAGATGTCTTGTTCATTATGGAGTCATCGATCCGGAGGATCCTAGCAAAGTTCGCGAAGTACCCTTCTGTGCGATGAACACACTTCACAGACCTATTATAGAGCGCCAATTAGCTATAGCCGGTCAAACGGCGAAAAAGCCCGAAGTCATCCAAGCTGAGATTGAAAAGTTGTTAGAGGCAATTCAGAAATAATTTATTCTCTTAATTTTTTAATACTATTTTTATTTAATTTATTTAATTTTAAAATGTCTAAATTGCAAATTAATTTTTGATGGTTTTAATGATTCTTTATATTTCTTTACTGTATTGTAAATTTTACATCTAAAAATTATACAAATCTATATAAAACAATACATCATATATTTATGTGGATTTCCAGAATAAGGTGAATTTTTTGCCAAAATTAGAAAGAAAAATCAAAATTGAATCTACTCCTGAAAATATTTATAAAGTTGTGTCAGACGGTTTGAATACGCCGAAATGGAATCCTAGCGTAACGGCGGTAATGCCTATTGAAGAAGGAAAATTCCAACTAGACACAGATCTGGGGGGGATCATAATAAATAAAACTCAAAATGATGAAAACAAGAGTACTATATGGTATACGGAGAAAGGTGATATGAATTCAATTGGATATATTTTATCTCCTAAAGCTGATCAAACAGAAGTGACAATTTGGACCGAATTCGAGGACAAGAAACTCTCAAAATTATATAAAAAGACAGCAGATACAATTTTAGATGGTCTAAAAAAGTATGTTGATTATATTGAAAAAGGAGGAGAACCTAGTTTATATAAAAAATGGGAAGTCTTAACAACTCCCTAATTTATTTTTTTTAAAAGCATTCATTAAAACTGTGTGCTGATTTTTTAAAATCTATCTCTTATTTTAAGAACAAAAAAGTACCCACAATACACTTTTTTAAAATTGTTTGTAAAATCTATAAAAATAATTAATAATGCATCAAATTAGATTATTTTCCAACGAGGTCCCTCGGGAGAATCTTCAAGTTGTATTCCTACGTCTCTCAATTTATATCTTATTTCATCGCTAATTACATAATTCTTTTCTTTTCTTGCTTTTTCACGTATATTTATAATAAGATCTATTAGGTCATTAAACTTTATATCAGCACCTTTTTCTTTCTTAGTGAAATCAAGACCAAAAATTCCAAGAAGCTCAAGTAGCGTATCTCTTGCCTTGATTAGTAATTCTTTTGTATTATTTAAGGAACTATTAATGCTTTTAATAAACTCATAGATAGCTGCGAGAGCTTTTGGATTGTTAAAATCGTCATCCATTGATTCCTCAAAATTGAATTTAACAATTTCTATTGCTTTTTCAAGAGTTTCCTCATTTCCTCCAGGGGAGTGTTCAATTGCGGTTAAACAATTTCTTATTTTTTCAATATTATTCTTAGCATTTTCAATAACTTTAGGATTCCAATCTACTGCAGACCGATAATGTCCAGATACAAGTCCCATTCGCACAACGAGTCCTCCATGTTCATCAATTAATTCTCGAGCGGTGACATAGTTTCCAAGGCTTTTACTCATTTTTTTTCCATTTAACGTGATAAATTCAGCATGCATCCACCAATTAACAAACTTTTTTCCAGTAGCAGCTTCAGATTGAGCAATTTCATTTGGGTGGTGAGTAGGAATATGATCAATTCCTCCACAGTGAATATCTAATGTCTCTCCTAAGAATTTCATGCCCATGACTGAACATTCAAGGTGCCATCCAGGATACCCCTCTCCCCATGGTGAATTCCATCTCATAATATGGATTTGATCGCCTTTTCGTGCATTTAACCATAAAGCAAAATCAAAGTAATTCTTTTTCAATGGATCTTGGTCTACACGTGCTTGTGCTTTCTCTTCATCAAGCTCTAATCTTGCTAGTTTCCCATAATCTTCAAATTTTTTAGTATCATAATATACATTTCCTTGTACTTCATAAGCATAACCTTTTTCTAGTAAAATTTGAATAATCTCAACCATATCAGGAATAAGAGCTGTTGCTCTAGGGGAGATATTCGGTCTTTGAATGTTTAAATCATCAATTACTTGCCAATACTCTTGAATTTGTCTATCGACAAGCTCCCAGGGATTAATTTTTTCTTCTTTTGCTCTTTTTTCAATTTTGTCTTCTCCTTGGTCAGCATCATCAGTCAAATGACCGACATCAGTGAAGTTTTGAACATGGAACACATCATAGCCCTTATATCGTAAGTATCTAATAACTACATCCCATGAGCTATAAGTTCTAGCATTACCGATATGCACATCATCGTATACAGTCTGTCCACAAGTATAAATTCTAACTCGACCTTCTTCTATCGGTTTAAAAACTTCCTTTTGCCGAGTCATGGTATTATAGATTTTAAGCATAAAATAATAAAGACTAAGTAAAAATAAGAATTTTACGAAAGATTTTAGGATCTTTCTTCTACTTCTTTAAATATAAGTTAATCCTTTATCTCAATGTAAGCCTTAACAATGGTATTTTCAATTTTAAAATCCTTTATAATTTCTTTCCCTTGCAGATTTTGAATGATTGAATCCGCTTGTATCATCTTCTTTATTTTCTCCTTATGTTTTTCAAGAGCTTCTGTTATCTCTTTATCGCTTGTTTTCAAATATAAATTAATCCTATTTTTCGTTGATAGATTCAGTTTTTTTCGATAATTATTCAAATGCCTAATTAAATTTCTAGCTATACCTTCTAATTTTAACTCTGGGGTGACTTTTGTGTCTATTTCTACTAATAGTTCAGATTCTTCTCCCTTTTCAATATTTACATTTCTCACATTTATTGCTTCTGCTATAATATCTAAATATTTCTTTTCAAGATTCACTCCTTTTAATGTAACCCCATTTAGAACCTGCCTAACTGGAATTTTAGAATTTTCTCGTAATTCTAAGGATCTTTTTACCACTTCCCTTGTTAATTCCATGTTTTTTAGAACTTCGCTTTTAATCAATGTCTCATCAAATTCTGGCCAAAACTCTAAATGGACGGATTCAAAATTTACACTTCCTTTTTCTATCAATTTCTTGTATATTATCTCTGAAATAAAAGGAGTTAGAGGAGCTAAGAGTTTTGACAAATTATACAGCGTATACGACAGTGCATTCATCGCTGATAGTTTTTCATTTATAATCTCACTTTTAAATCGATTTCTACTGTGTTTGATGTACCATGTAGACAGATCCTCAATGAAATTGAAGAATAATCTACTCACTTCTGCTGTGTCATAATCATTCATTAGGTGTGTAATATCCCGAATAAGCTTATTC
>JAHQWL010000069.1 GCA_029856155.1 Promethearchaeia archaeon | reverse complement strand
CAGTTCAAGAATTAGCATTTACATTAGCAGATGGATTTGCTTATGTAGAAGCTGCGATCGAAAGGGGGTTGGATATAGATGATTTTGCTCCTCGTTTATCCTTTTTCTTCAATTCTCATAATAATTTCTTTGAGGAGATTTGTAAATATCGAGCTGCTCGGCGAATTTGGGCTAGGCATATGAAAAACCAATATGGAGCAAAAAAATCTGAATCAATGCGATTACGATTTCATACTCAAACTGCGGGTGTTTCATTGGCAGCTCAAGAACCAGAAAATAATATTGCTAGAGTAACGATACAGGGGTTAGCTTCAGTTCTAGGAGGAACTCAATCCTTACATACAAATTCATTTGATGAAGCACTATGTCTTCCAACTGAAAATGCTGTAAAAATAGCTTTAAGAACACAACAAATAATTGCACATGAATCGGGAGTAACTGATACTGTTGATCCTTTAGCAGGTTCTTATTATGTAGAATGGCTCACAAACAAAATGGAAGAAGAAGCAGAAAATTATTTTAAAAGAATTGAGGATCTTGGTGGAGTGGTTCCAGCAATAAAAGCTAATTTCTTTCAAAAAGAAATTGCTAATTCATCTTATAAATACCAGCGGGAAATAGAGAATAGAGAAAGAACAATTGTAGCTGTAAATCAATTTGAGCAAAGAGAACCATGCTCCGTGCCACTGTTAAAAATTGATGAAGAGGTTGCGAGTGAACAAATTAGAAAACTCAATAAATTAAAAGAAGAAAGAAATAATGATAAAGTACAAGAAAAATTAAAAAGACTAAAAGAAGCAGCCAGAGGAACAGAAAATTTAATGCCTTTTATTGTAGATGCAGTACGGGAATATACCTCAATTGGAGAAATTATAAATGCATTAACAGAAGTTTTTGGTACTTATCATGAAGATTCAATTTTTTAAGGTGTGATTTCATATGTCAACAGAAAAAAAAATAAAAGTTCTTGTATGTAAACCAGGCCTAGATGGCCATGATAGAGGCGCAAAAGTTCTTGCAAGAGCCTTAAGAGACGCAGGGATGGAAGTGATTTATACAGGTATACACCAAACTCCTGATGACGTTGTAAATACTGTTATCCAAGAAGACCCCGATGCTGTTATGTTAAGTATGTTATCTGGGTCTCATAATGCACTATGTCCTTTAATTATGGAAAAATTAAAAGAACATGGTATTGATGATGTTCTTGTAGCTGTGGGTGGGATTATTCCCGATGAAGATAAAGTATTTTTAGAAAATCATGGTTTAAAAGGATTTTATGGTCCTGGCACTAATTTAAAAACAATCGTTGAATTTGTTAAAAACAACTTGAAAAGATAATACTCGAATGGATTATTCTAATTTTATTTCTCTTTTATTAAAAGGAAACCCTAGAGCAGCAGCACGTTTAATTACTTTTGCAGAAAATGATATTGCTGCCGCTGAAAAAATAATAAATTCTATTTATGAACATACTGGTAATGCCTATATTCTTGGTATTACAGGGGCTCCAGGAACGGGTAAATCAACCTTTATCTCAACTTTAACTAAAAGTTATATCGCCCAAGGAAAAAAAATTGGAATAATCTGTGTTGATCCTACTTCTCCTTTGACTGGCGGCGCTCTTTTAGGAGATAGAATCCGTATGAAACAAAATTTTTCAGTAAATAACGTTTTTATTAGAAGTATGGCAAATAGAGAACAACTTGGAGGGCTCGCTCGAGCTACTGAGGATGTAATTAAAATTCTTGATGCTTATGGATGTGACATTATTATCGTTGAGACGGTTGGTGTTGGACAATCTGAAGTGGATATCTTCAAATCTGCACAAACTGTTGTAGTTTTATTAGTGCCAGGATTAGGAGATGATATTCAGGCTATAAAATCAGGTATCATGGAAATTACGGATGTATTTGTAGTGAACAAAATGGATTTGGCAGGAGCAGATAAGAAGATTGCTGAAATAAAGCAAATGTTAGAATTCAGAAAAAATTATAAATACGATTCAAATGAAATACACAAAAAATATGCTAAGATAGAACTTTGGACACCAGAAATTACAAAAGTAAACTCCAAAACTGGAGAAAATTTCGATGAGTTCCTTGAATTAATAAAAAAGCATGAATTATTCTTAAAAGAATCAGGAGTTATTACGAACTATATGAAAAATAGGATTACAAATGAGACCTTACAGATTTTAAAACACAAATTAACTGAAAAAGTTGAAAACTTACTCAATTCTGATAAAGAAATTGGAAAATATATAGATCAAGCTATTCAGAAATCGTTAGATCCTTATTCTATGGCAAATTTAATAATTAAGATGCTAGGGCTTGAAAAGGAATAATAAAAAGCATTTTATTATGAAATTAATTATTCTTGTTCTATTTTCTTCTCAACTAAGTCAATTATACTTTTTGCTAGCTGCATAGCATTTTCTGCCTCTTCAGGATCATCATAATATCTTGAAGGAATGCCTCCAGGAAGACCATTGGGATATCTAGTAGGGATATAATATTGATCAAGCTTTTTCACAGATACTAATTCTTTAAAATCTCGATCAATTTCAACTACCATATTAATCAGATCATTTATAGAATGTGTATAAAAAATTTCAATAGATTTCACCTTTAAATACAAATAAGCTTTAAGTGCTTTTTCAGTTGATTGTTGGAAATGAAATAAAGCCAAGTAAAACCGTTTTCTTTTCCTTAATTCATCTGCATCTGTGAATTCATCTTTTGCGTGTGTAAACCATCTTAAAGCTTCTTCTTTTTTAGGTTTTTTCATACACTAATCTCCCTGAGTTAATAATATTTTCTAAAAAGGAATTTGATGATAATTGATCTTTAAATTCATTATCATTAAACACAATAATATCTGAAGCAACTTCTCTTTTAATATTACTATAAATAAAATTTAACCATTCTTTTCCCGTTTTATTTGAAGGCATAATAACAAATATATCGAGATCACTATTTACATCGATTTCATCCCTTACATATGATCCAAAAAGATATATCTTAATTGCTCCAAAATCCTTTAATTGCGTAATTAATGAGTCTAAAGATTTAGTTAATTTTATCTTTCTTTTCGATAATTTTTCCGAAATTTCTTTTAGACGTTGCAAGTTTTTTCAAATGTTAATATTATTCAATCTCTATATAATGCATATTATTATCTTTATTAAAATATACATCTTAATTTTTTTTATACAATTTTTTACGTATTAGGGAAAATTAAGGAGCTTGAGAAATAGAAAATTCAATTATTTTTAGATATAGTTTTAATGGGTGAAAAAGAAATATTTATAATTTTATTCCTCTTGCTAAATAAATATCTTAATTTATTAAGGATTTTATAAAGATGAAAAATTTGACTCTTTCAGGTAAAAACCTTTTGGTTTATCGTATTATTTTTGCTACATTAAGTTGGTTTACTTTAATAGCAAGCGCTTCAATCTATGCCTTTACTTATGGAGACGTGCTTCCTTGGTTTAATGGCTTTAAAGCTTTCACTATGCAAACAAACTTAATAGTCACTATATGGCTTACATTAGCAATTATTTGGCATAATAAACCCGAATCTCTTGATAAAATTATGGGCCCTCTAAAAGGGGCTTTTACCATGTATATAACAATAACTTTCGTGGTCTTTGCAATTCTATTGAGCCCCTTTTACCAACCCACAGGATTCGCAGCATTTAGTAATTTTGTTCTACATTATATTACCCCAATCGCATTCATAATCGATTGGGTTTTAACAGAAACTAAAGTGAGATATAAATGGAACTATTTACCCTATTGGATTATATATCCATTATGTTATATTATATTTGCTGTTATCCATGGTACATTTACGGGTCAATATCTATATTACTTTCTAGATATTAACGCACTTGGTATATTAGGGTTTGTTATGTTCGTCTCAATTTTAGTTGCATTTGGTTTAGCTTTGGGATGTCTATATATTCTGATTAATAGAAATAGAACTAAGGTTTGAATAATAAAAGGTTTATTATTCATCCTATCATATTTATTTTAATAATATTTTTGGTCCTTCCCATTCTTCTCTTAGAATACTATAGAGAGCACTATCATTCCATTTTCCCCGAAAAAACATTTCTTTACGGAGGATACCCTCTTTTTTGAAACCTGCTTTTTTTAAGACTTTTTGCGAAGCTATATTATCAGGATGAGTTTTAGCTGTTATCCGAACTATGTTTTTTGATAAAAATATATAATCAATTACGATTTTTACAGCCTCAGTACCGTAACCTTTTCCTCTTTCACTTGGAATTATAGCATATCCTATACCTGGTACCACTGATCCAGATAACATATGAAGAATAAAACCAATTTTTATTTCATCTTTCTTCTCAATAAAATACCATTTACCTTCTTTTAAATTATCATATAGCTTTTCTAAATCTTTAATAGTTTCCTGTAAAATTGGAGAATATTCTCCATCTATATGAAGGTTATTTGTCCATTCTTTTATAATTATTAAATCATCTTTTTCTACAATCCTTAAATTGATGTTCTTTCCTTCGAGCATTGAATTTCACTACTTTAATTATTTCAACGTTGCTATAAAATAATCCTTAAAATATTATAAAAGCAGATATTTATTAAATACTTGAGATTTATTTCTTTTTTTTAGGATCAATCCACTCAGAATAGATTTCTATAATAGTTAATGATTTTGTCCTATGACACTTTTCACATTCATCTTCTATTAATTTTTTAAATACATAATCTCCAGGTTTGAATGTACGTGAAAAACTCTCAGAACAACTTTTACATTTAATTACACTATATTTTTTTTCAACAAACCTTTTTTTTCTGTCTATGATATCTCCTATCGCCGGAATAGCTGGGAATTGAGGTTCTTCTGCCATTTTTTAATTTCAGCTCTAAATTTTAATGTAATTTTTTTAAACTATTTCTCAGGTTTATTTATTTTTTATAACATAGTAAAACTATTAATCTTTTAGGTTAAATAATATAAATTTCAGATAATTAAATTATGAACTTTCATTATCTTTTTCTTTCTTATGTTTTTTATGCTTTTTTTCTTTTATCTGTTTTTCCTCTGTTTCCTTATGTTCAGTTTTCTCTTCTTCTGTTGTTGGTTCTTCACTTACCTCTTCTTCAGTCTCTTTTTCTTCAGGTTCTGGTTCAGGAGGTTTTGGTTTTCTTGAGGTTATAACTTTAGTATAACGAATAACTTCTTTTCCATATTTGAAACCATCCTGGACAATTTCTAGTATCCTATTCTCTGGAATATCATCTTTTTCAATGGAAGTTAATGCTTCATGTATATTATAATCAAATTCATCGTTTATTTCTACTTTAATCGGCTCAACGCCATAGGATTTGAATATATTCATAAATTGATTATAAAATCCTTCAATAATTTTTTTTTCCGTTTCACTTGCACTTTCAAGAGCTTTTTTGAATGAATCATATAAAGGTAAGAAATTTCTTAAAACAGAACCGGTATATTCAATTCTTAGATTCTGTCGATTTTTATCCCATCTTTTCTGCGCATTTTCAAATTCAGCCTGGAGATGTATAAATTTATTCTTGGACTCACCAGTTTCTTTCTGTAATTTCTCAGTCTTTTCTTTTAATTCTTTTAATTGTTTTTCAAGATTTTCCTTTTCTTTCACAAGATCTTCTTTTGAAAAGTATTCCAATTCATAGTGCTCTTTTTCTTCTAATTTCTTTATTTCTTCACTAGACGATTCACTTTTAATATTTTCTTGTGCTTCTGCTAATTGAGAATCAGAAGAAATTTCTTGATCAATTCCTTCTTTTAAATCATTGTCATTACCGTCTGACATATCAGTTCCCTTTTAATTCATAATTACATTTTATGAATAGTAGATATATGTCTTAAAATCGATAAACTTTTTTTAATTTTATGACTTAGAGATCTTTATAAATAAAATTTTTAATTGTATTTAAATTACCTAACAATAGTAAATTTACAATTTAAAATTTACAATTTAAAATAAATAAATTATTATATTCTAAAAAATCATTCAAAATTAATTATAAATACAAATAAATCCAAGAAAATAAGATGAGATTACAATGAGTGAAGAAAAAACTGAAAAACCAAAACGAAAAGAGAAAATAATCGGAATAGATCTTGGAACATCAAATAGTGCCTGTGCAGTTCTAACTGGAACTGGTAAGCCGGAAATAGTACCCGCAGCAGAGGGTCGTACTCTCGGAGGAAAAGCTTTTCCATCTTATGTGGCTTTTGATGAGACGGGACGTAAAATAGTGGGGGAACCTGCTCGACGTCAAGCTGTTTCAAATCCCGATGGGACAGTTACCGCGATAAAACGTAAAATGGGAACAACATACAAAGCAAAATTGAAAGTTGGAGATAAGTGGCAAGAATTTTCTCCAGAAGAAATAAGCGCAATGATACTTAAGAAAATTAAGACCGATGCCTCTGCCTATTTAGGAGAAGAAGTGAAGAAAGCAGTAATTACAGTCCCAGCGTACTTTAATGACGCCCAACGAACCTCTACAAAAAACGCGGGTGAAATTGCTGGTTTAGAAGTTGTAAGAATGATCAACGAACCCACAGCCGCTTGTTTGGCTTATGGTTTAGATAAAGACACTAAAGATAAATTAATGAAAATCTGTGTATTAGACTTAGGTGGTGGTACTTTTGATATTACAATCATGGAATATGGTGAAGGCGTCGTGGAGGTTCTTTCCACAGCGGGAGATACTCAGTTAGGTGGAACTGATATGGATAACCAGATAATTGATTGGGTAACTGAAGAATTTAAAAAGAAAGAAGGAATTGATTTAAAAGGCGATTCAAAGGCCTGGATTCGTATAAAGGACGCTGGTGAAAAGGCTAAGATAGAATTATCTACAGCCCTATCCACTTCAATCAATTTACCATATATTTCACAAAAAGAGGGCAATCCTGTTCATTTAACTATGGAACTCACAAGAGCAAAATTAGAATCTTTAATCGAACCGACTCTTAAGCGTCTTGATCCAATAATGCAGAGAGCGATTTCAGATGCGAAATTAGCACCCATTAGTATTGATAAAGTAATTTTAGTTGGTGGTCCTACCAGGATGCCTTCTGTCCAGCAGAGGTTCAAAAAATTTTTTGGCGGAAAAGAACCTGAACATTCTGTTGATCCAATGGAATGTGTTGCTATTGGAGCATCAATACAAGGGGGTATTATCGCTGGAGATGTGGAAGATTTATTACTGCTCGATGTCACACCGCTTTCATTAGGAGTTGAAACATTAGGTGGTGTATTCACTAAATTAATTGAACGAAATAGTACAATTCCTACAGAGAAAAGTCAAGTATTTAGTACAGCAGCAGACAATCAGCCTGCAGTTACTATAAATGTTCTCCAAGGAGAGAGAGCAATGGCTAAAGATAATATCTCATTAGGAATGTTTCATCTGACAGGTATTCCACCTGCTCCTCGAGGTATTCCACAAATAGAGGTAAAATTCTCTATCGATGCTGATGGGATTGTTCATGTTACTGCTAAAGATTTAGGGACGGGGAAAGAAACGGGAATTACTGTTACAGGTGCGCGAGGTTTAACTCCAGAAGAGATTAGAGAAAAAGTGCAGACTGCTGAACAATTTGAAGAAGAAGATAAAAAAATTAGAGACTTAGTAGAAGCTAAAAATAATGCTGATTCTATGATTTATCAAACTCGCAAATTAATGGAAGATAATAAAGACAAGATTCAAGAAAATGAAAAGCAAGAAATTGAAGCTGCTATGGCGTCATTAGAAGAGGATATCAAAACCGATGATGTTAATAGAATTAAAATGGGAATAGAAAATCTACAGAAGTCCATGTATAGCTTTTCGCAAAGGATTTATCAAACACAAACCCAAGACCAAGTATATCAACAAGCCGCTGAACAGGCTCAACGCGCTGCAGGGGGTATGGGTGGTGTTCCTCCGGGTGGAATGGGCGGTGTTCCTCCGGGTGGTATGGGCAGTGCTCCCCCTGGCGAAACAGGCGCAGGTGGTGCAACATACAAGAAAGAAAAAGAAGAAGACAAGAAGAAGAAGAAAGTTGTAGACGTCGATTGGGACGAAGATTAGATCCCAATTATCTCTTTCATAAATATTAAAGATGTTTTCTTATAATTTATTATTTTTTTTGATTACTTATCTTTTGTATTTAATTTATTTTATAGTAAAAATCAAATATAGATTGAAATTGCATAAAAATTAAGTTCTCTTATGACGTAAGAGGAGAATAATTATTACCAGACCCAGAAAAAAGATGACTGTAATTACTGTAAATATAATAATCCAATTCGGTGAATTATCTTGAATCTCTATACAATCATTATTCTCATATATATTATCGCCTTTACAATCGTCTGTTTCTGTATAACATTTTCTATTATAATGAAGAATATTGTCAGTAATTTTATTGCCATACGAAGAATTAAAGAGGGATATTCCATAATAATTATAATTTATGGTGTTTTGAAAGACATAATTTAATATAGATTCTACCATCTTAATCCCATAATAATTTTCGTTAATTTGGTTATTTGAAATTTGAATTAGTCTACTGAAATATAACTCTAACCCTCCATTTTTATTTTTATTTATGCTGTTATTGATTATATAATTTTGTTGTGTGATATTGAGCATAATACCACATAAATTATAATTTACTATATTTTCGATCATGCTATTGTAATTACTATCCTTTAAATGAATCCCATTACCTTTATTATTACTACAATTATTATGAGAGATAGTATTATAATAAGCATAATATAAGAATATACATATTCCATTGTTATTGGTTATCGAATTATACGATATTGTATTATTATTTCCCCAAAATATCCTTATCCCATATTCATTATAATCCACATAGTTTAATGAAATGTTCAATTCCCGTATTGCATCAATACCCAATAAATTGTTAGTAATATTGTTTTTAGAAATAATACATTCTCCCGATCCAAAAATGCCGATTTGATTATTAACTATGCTATTTTGAAATATGGAATTATTATTCCCAAAGTGAAAAATTCCACAAAAATTTTTTGAGCAATTATTTTTTATCAAACAACTATTACTAACATTAAATAATCTTATTCCCGCATCATAATTATAAAAATCTTCCCCTGAATTATATAGGGTACAATTTTCGATTCGGAAGTATACATCAGAGTTTTCAATATGTATACAGCTTCCTGTATTTCCACCGTTAATTATTAAATCTTCGATGACATAAGGATCTGAATAGGTACCCTCGCCAGAGCAGTTGCCGGCATTTTTGAAATCAACCCAATCTGAAGCACCATTTATAAAGATTTTTCCAGATGACTCTGATGTTTTTAAGAATTTGTTTGTTGAATTGACTTTATAAATAGCTTCTCCATCAATATTGATATTATAGCAAATTAGTGGTAATAAAATAAAATTGAATCCAATAATCATTAAAATTATTGCTTTAGTTTTAAACTTCAAATTCAAATGATTTACTTTAGGCATTTGATGGACTTTCTAATGTTATCATAGTAGTTTTTAGTTTATAAATTTATACAAATTTATCAATGGAATATATAAAAT
The DNA here is from genome assembly GCA_029856155.1 of Promethearchaeia archaeon. GTDB lineage: Archaea > Asgardarchaeota > Lokiarchaeia > Sigyniarchaeales > SOKP01 > Loki-b32. Next base: position 14,003 of record JAHQWL010000069.1, on the reverse strand, counting down.
TAGATAATTTTGATATTAAGGGACTAAATGAGCTCTTAATATGAAAGTATTGTTTATCTATTTCCGGATACCTAAAAAATTAAATTTTAGAAACAATTTCCTAAGAAGTTAAGTTAAGGAAGACTCGCTAAAACATAATCAACAAGTTCCGTGTGATTATTAAATGAGCTTTCATAATAGAAATCGGGTTGTGTTCGCACTTCTTCACTTGCATGACCAGTATGGTCTAATCCTAAGGCTGAACTTATACAAATAACAAGTTTACTATTAGGGAGAGTATAATAAGTGGGAAATTCCATTATACCATCACCGCCACTTGTTGTACCGTAGATTGTTGCAAACCCTGTTTGTTTACAAAAGAGAGTAAAACCTTCAGCAGCAGAATACACAAAATTATCGGTAAGCAGGATTATTTCACCATTAAAATTGACTTCGTAAGTGGGTGTTATTGTATGCTGATAATCGTAAATCTCAAATTCATCACTGTATACTTCTGGTGGGAGATAAGAAAAACTACTTTTTGAAACTTGGCTCGTAATTCCCATTGATTCACGGAATGCGTCGCTATAATCATCTGTTCTATAAGCTAGATAGAGTTCAAATACTTTTTGGCTTTTAATTAATGGTTTAACGATAGTATTCATCCAGGCTGCATAATTCCCTCCGGGATTCCCTCTTATATCTATGATCAAATAGTTATAATCCTCAATTTGATGATAAAAATTCAGAATATCTTCAGTATAAGGATCGAGATACTCGTTTACAAAATTTTTTATATAAATATAACTAGCATTCTTATCTTCCCAGATTTGAGTATTTATCATATCTTCTGGATAAATATATGGAGAGAGGGAATATTCTGATATCGTTTCGAAAGTTATATTAATTTCATATCCAGTGGAATTACGAATTGTAAATTCTGCATTTTGTCCAAAATCACGGGGAGAGATCATCCATAAGTATTGTTTATTTCTCTGAAAATCCCAATCAAGATAATCTTGGTTATAACAGTCTTTCACTACTTCATCAATGAGTTCTCCGTCAACTTTCGTTACTTTTAATCCGGTTCCATAGAGTTGTTCTAAATGTTCATTGTTAACAATTACATAATTTCCTCTGTCATAAACTATGAGGGCTTCATAGGTTTCACGATATTTTGTTCTATAACAATTAATAAAAAGAGGTTCCCAGTAATCAGACAATTCTACAACTTCATTGGAAAAAACTTCATTGAGGGGATACCAATTTTCAAAATCAGAATGAAATTGAGCCATATTTCCGGGATATTCAATTTGTGTATGTCTATTTTGAAGAGCTTGTACTGCATCGAAAATTATACTTAAGAACTCTTCATCAGAATTAGCAGTTTTAATTCGGTCCTCATACACGGATTTTAAATCCAGCCAATTATAACCATGAGTACGATTTTTGAGCCAAAGATAAGGATAATTATCTTCGATGAATTCATAAAAGGAATTAAAATCCTCAAGCCATTCATCTACACCCATAATTGATGATGGATTATTAGTTTTATTTGTCTTATTGAGTTCGAATAAAACAAAAATTGTACTAGGAATTGCAACAATGCCAATTAAAAAGACTGAAATAATAGTAGTTAGAGCTTTCTTGCTTAGTTGCATTTTTATTATGGTAAAATGAAATTATTTATTTTAAATAATAAGTATTTTGACTTGGGAGTATTTTTAAATTTAACCAGTAAATAAGAATATAGTCAGAATATATCTATATATTTGATTTTCAAATTATTTGGAGCTTTAATCATAAAATTCCTTATTCCTTAATATTTTTTAGAAATCAAAGCAATTCCCTTTATCTTTCCTTTACCGAAATTAACATTATTATTTATCAAGAATTTTCACTTTAAAACAGGAAAAAAATTTCTCAATTTTATTCTCTCTTTTTTATACAAAAATAAAATAAAACAACGTGCTGCGAGTGGTATGGGGGTTGCTCCACCACACGGAGTTCCACCAGGTGGCATGGGTGAGACAGGAGCCGGTGGTGCTACGTATAAAACAGATAAGGAAAAAGAAGAAGAAAAGAAAAAGAAAGTCGTAGATGTCGATTGGGACGAAGATTAAATTCCAATTATTATTTTCATAAATAATATTGATATTTTCTTAAAATTTATTATTTTTTTTTGATTACTTATCTTTTATATTTAATCTATCTTATGGGAAAAATCAAATGAAGATTGCAAGTGTACAAAAATTAAGTTCTTTTATGACGTAAGAGGAGAATAATTATTACCACACCCAGAAAAGAGATGATTGTAATTACTGTAAATGGAATAATCCAATTCAGTGAATTATCTTGAATCTCTATACAATCATTATTCTCATATATATTGCCTATACAATCGTCGGTTTCTGTAAAACATTTTCTATTATAATGCAGAATATTGTAAGTAATTTCATTTCCATACGAAGAATTAAAGAGGGATATTCCATAATAATTATAATTTATGGTGTTTTGAAAGATATCATTTAATATCGATTCTACTATTTTAATTCCATAATAATTTTCGTTAATTTGGTTATTTAAAATTTGAATATCTCTACTGAAATATAATTCAAGCCCTCCATTTTTATTGTTATTTATGCTGTTATTGATTATATGATTTTCTTGTGTTATATTAAGCATTATACCACATGAATTATTATATACTATATTTTCTGAAATCAAATTACTCCTACAAGACTGTCTATAATCACCCCATGGATAAATCGCCCCTTCTAAATGAATCCCATTACCTTTATTATTGCTACAATTATTATGAGAGATAGTATTATAAACAGCTTCATCTAAGAATATACCTATACCATCATTATATTTTACTGAATTATAAGTTACTGAATTATAAGGACCCCAAGCGAGCCATATCCCCCATCCCTTATTATAATCCACATTATTTAATGAAATATTCAAATCTTGTCCAAAAATACCACATAAATTGTTAGTAATATTATTTTTTGAAATAATACATTCTCCAGTTCCATAAATGCCGATTTGATTATTAACTATGCTATTTTGAAATATTGAATTATTATTCCCATAGTGAAAAATTCCACAAAAATTTTTTGAGCAATTATTTTTTATCAAATAACCATTACTAACATTAATTAGTCTTATTCCCGCATCATAATTAAATAAATTTTCCCCTGAATTATATAGGGTACAATTTTCGATTCGGAAGTATGCATCAGAATTTTCAATATGTATACAGCTTCCTGTACTTCCACCGTTAATTATTAAATCTTCGATGACATAAGGATCAGAATAGGTACCTTCGCCAGAGCAATTTCCGGCATTTTTTAAAGCAATCCAATCTGAAGTACCATTTATAAAGATTTTTCCTGATACTTCCGATGTTTTCAAGAAATTGTTTGGTGAACTGATTTTATAAATAATTTCTCCATCAATATTGATATTATAATAAATTAATGGTAATAAAATAAAATTGAATCCAATACTCATTAAAATTATTACTTTAATTTTAAACTTCAAATTCAGATGATTTCCTTTAGGCATTTGATGGATTTTCTAATATTATACATAGTAGTCCTAAGTTTATAAATTTATACAAATTTATCAAAGGAATATATGAACTTAGATTATTTTGATATTAAGGGACTAAATGAGCTCTTAATATGAAAATATTATTAATCTATTTCTGAATACCTAAAAAATTAAATTTTAGAAACAATTTTAATTCCTAGAGTTTTGAACTTATTTCATTATAATAAGAGACTAAGAAAACATGAGTTCTAAGAAAAGAGATTACTATGAAGTTCTTGGTGTGAGTAAAGATGCTAGCCTAAATGATATTAAACTTGCTTATCGTCGTTTAGCTAGAAAACTTCATCCAGACTTAAATAAGACAGATCCAAAAGCAAAAGAGAAATTTATTGAACTTCAAGAAGCCTATGAAGTTTTAAGTGATGAAAACAAAAGACAAAATTACGATAGATTTGGTTTTAGCGGCGTACATGTAGATATGAGTGATTATTTCAGCGGTGGCATTCCGGGAATCGATGAATTACTAAAAAGCATTTTTGGTGGTTTTGGCTCATTTGGTGGATTTGATGATTTTGGATTTGGGGGTTTTGGTTCAAGGACAAGAGGAAGAAGTACTCCACGTAGAGAAGTAGGACAAGATTTAGAAGATCGTATTGAAATTACGTTTGAGGAAGCAATGTTTGGTATAAAAAAAGATATTTCTATAGAAAGATATACACCCTGCGATGAATGCGAAGGAACTGGAGCAGAGGATCCCTCTAGTATAAAAAATTGTCCAGAGTGCCAAGGAACGGGACGAATAAGGAAAATGTCACAATCTGGTTTTGGTACTATTATCCGAGAATCAGAATGCTATACTTGTAATGGTACAGGAAGAATAATTGAGAAGAAATGTAAAGCTTGTGGAGGAAAAAAAGTAGTCCCAGAAATCAAAACAATACATGTCTCAATTCCAGAAGGTGTTGAAAATGGAGTTCACTTAAAGGTTCAAGGGGCTGGACATGTCCCATCTGTTAACGCTATACCTGGAGATCTTTATTTAGGAATCAGAATAACTGGTGATGAAAAATTCATTCGAAGAGGAAACGATCTTTATACTCCTGCAAACGTGGATATTGTAACTGCTATAATTGGAGGAAAAATAAACGTTCCTACCTTAGATTATAAAGAAAAGAAGTTAACTGAAAAAGAATTGACAATTCCTCCTGGAACACAACCAGGAACAGAATTTCGCATAAAAAATCGAGGAGTATCATATATACGAGGAAGAGGTAGAGGAGATCAATATGTAATTGTAAATATTGAAATCCCCAGAAAAATCTCGGAGAAGCAAAAGGAACTATTACAAAAATTCAGAGAATTAGATAATTAAAATTTTAAAAAAAGATTTGTTTTTATAGTTTTTAACTACTATAAGTGAGAATTCAGCCAGTTTATTACGTCTTGAAAGATTTCTTCACGATTTATTTCATTAAATATTTCATGCCGTGCGTCTTGATAAAATTTGTAGGTAACATCTTTAATGCCATATTTTTTATAGCGATCAATCAAACCTTGTACATATTTAGTCTTATTTCCTATAGGGCATAAGGCTCCAGATATAACATAAATGGGTAAATCTTTTGGTATTTTTTGTTCATTTTTTGAATCATACATTTTCTCAAATCCATAAAGGAATTCAAGCCAAAGCCTCGCTGGCGGAATAAAACCACACCAAGGATCATCTATATATTTTTGAACTTCATTTTTATCTCTGCTGAGCCATTCAAATCCTGTTGCGCCGTCTTCTTTATCCCAATCACGATTATAAGTTTTAAAATTCATATCATACATTTTTTTACTCGGTTCAGTCGGTCCAAGCTTCTTCATTTCGCTTTTAAGAAGTAACTTCCCTGCTTTAATTACCATCCCTCTTACTTTGCCGTTAGTGCCACTTAATATACATCCCTTTATTTCATCACCCCAATCTTGAATGTAATCTTGAGCAAGCATAGCACCCCAGGAATGTCCTATTAAGAATAATGAAAGATTCGGATTTTCTTTCTTTATGATATTTGATAGGTCATGAACCGCATTTACAACACCTCTCCATCCACTTGGACCTAAAACACCCGCATGCCCTTCGAGAGTGGCTTCTGTTAAATCACCAGCAGTTAAGCCATGACCAGGCTGATCATTTGCATAACATATATACCCTTCTTTACATAATGCTTCTGCTACTCGAGTATATCTCTTTGCGTGTTCTGCTAATCCATGAAGAATCTGTACAGCAGCTTTAGGTTCTGTTTCAGGTTCCCATTTATATACAAAAATCGTAATTCCATCTTGATCTTTAAATGTAAAAGTAGTACTTTTCATTATTTCATCTCCATTTTTATTTTATACAAATAATTAAATAATTATTTTATAATTTCAACTAAATTCTTACTATAATTAAAGTTTTAATTTATTAATTAAATGAGTAGGAAAATACTTATTACAGGTCCACCTCAATGTGGTAAATCAACTCTAATATCAAAATTGATAGAATATTTTTCTAAGCAAAAATTTACAATTTATGGGTTTCTAACTCCAGAGGTTAGAGAACATGGTAATAGAATTGGTTTTGATATAATAGATATTTATTCTGGGGAAAAATCTCAGTTAGCAAGAGTGGGTACAGTTAATACTAAATTTAAGCTAGGGAAATACAAAATATTTATCGATAAGTTTGATAAGTTCCTTGAAAAAACCTTAGCTCTTGAAAAAAAGCAAGTTGATTTGATTGTCATTGATGAAATTGGTAAAATGGAACTTTTTTCAGAAAAATTTCAAAAATTCATCAAGATGATATTTAGTACTGATGTATCAATTATTGCCACAATTGGCTTAAATTTAAAAAATCCGCTCAAAAATTATCTTTTAAACCTCTCTTCTGTTCTTCTAATGAATTTAAATCACCAAAATTCACAAATTATTTTTAAAGAAGTGATTTCTTTAATCTCATAAGTTAATTGAGCATATAAAAGTAATATATTTATAATTTAAGGCTTAGTTTTTCGAAAAACTTTAAATTTAGATTCTTTTTATCTTAATAGATAGGATTTTTACAATTGATTTAAAAAGAGATATTAATGCTGTGGAAATGTGACAAGTGTGGTCATCAATTTGAATTAGATGATTTTCCAGAAGAAGGTTTCAAGTGTCCTGGATGTGGAGATAGTGATTGCACTTTTAGTTTGGCTGATTAATCTCTTTTTTTAAAAAAAAAATCTTTTGCTTTACTTAAATGGTTTTCAATTTCAGTTTTTTATATGCAAAATTTAGAATAGAATAAAATAGAATCGATATATTTCACCAGTAAATAATTTAATAATTAGTATTTCACTCCATATAGTTCATTCTACTCATATGTGAAAATTTATAAGTTTGGATCGAGGATAATATCGTATGAGATTTAAAAAAAAATATCAACGGGGGATAATTTTACTACTTTTACTTCTTATTATGATTTCGGGTATATCACTGGTTAAAAATGTACCAAAAAATGATTTATTTGATGAAAACTCGATTTCTATGAGCGATCCAGAAGATGTTTATGAAGTAAACAACGACCCTACTACTGCTTATGATATAAGGTTTAATGAAGCAAATTGGCTGAGTTCTATCAGTGGAACGGGCACACTTTGGGATGATGATTGGTACCAAATTGAAATAAATCTGGGAGAAGAGCGATTAAAGGTTGATTTGATTTTTAATCATTCTCTTGGGAATATTGATATCGAAGTTTATGATTGGAACTATAATTATGTAAATGGAAACTACTCAATGGATGATAATGAACACTTAGAATTCGATTTATTTCCAAGTAATGTCTATTATCTGTTAGTTTTAGGTGCTAACGCCGGTAATTCATATGATTTATGGTGGGAGGATTTGATGCCTATAGATGACCAATTTGAAGAAAATGATGATTTTTGGAGTGCTGCTTATGTTGATCCAAATTGGTATTCCAATTTGAAAATGATAGGTTATGACGAGGATTGGTATAGAACTTATTTAGATTATGGTAGTACAATCGATTTCAGTATTTATTTTAATAATTTTGATGGTAATTTGGAGTTAGAACTATATGATCCTTCTAATAGCTATCGATCTGGATCTTATGATAGTGATAATGATGAACATATCTATTTTACAGCAGATATGTCAGGAGATTGGCGGATTCGAGTGTATCGAGTTTCTGGATCTGTTGATGAATATTATGATTTAGATATATGGTTATCTACAGGAGATGATATTTTTGAAGAAAATGATGACTTTTATAGCCCTGCTTGGATTGATCCAGATTATTATCCTAATTTAATTATGATGGGGTCTGATGAAGACTGGTTTGGAATATATTTAACTTCTGGTGATAGTATTAATATTCATATATATTTCGATAATATGTTTGGTGATTTAGAGTTAGAACTGTATGATCCTTCTTATACACATCGAGATGGATCTTATGATAGTGATAGTGATGAAGATATTTATTTTACTGCTGATATATCAGGGGATTGGCGGATTCGAGTGTATCGTGCATCTGGAAGTGGAGATATGTATTACGATTTGGATATATATTTAGATAAGGGATGGTCTGGTGATGATATTTTTGAAGAAAATGACGGATTTGGGACTTCAGCATGGGTCGATCCAAATTGGTATAGTGATTTGCGAATAATAGGTGATGATGAAGATTGGTTTCATACTTACTTGGATTCTGGTGAAATAATCGAAGTTACTATTCATTTCGAACAGGAGGCAGGCAATTTACAATTGGAACTTTATGATCCGTCACATACTAAACGAGCAAGCTCTTATATTAGTACTCAAACATGGGAAATGGAAAAAGAACATGTCAAGTTCAGAACAGATATTTCTGGAGATTGGCGAATTCGAGTGTACCAGCAGGATGGAGATTCGGATGTCCATTATGATATGGATATTTGGATATTGGAGGATTGGTATGAAGACAATGACGACTCATATGAAGCATATCATCTTACAGACTACGAACGTAAATGGTTAAGTAATATTGGTGGATTGGCAGTTCAAGAATATAGTGATTGGTACGAGATTGAAGTATCGCCTGGGTTCCAACATTTGACTGTGAATCTTAAATTTAATAAATCACTCGGAAATATTTATGTTGATATCTACGAAAGGTGGAGTGAATGGGATTATGGTTGGATAGGCTCAAATTATTCTATGACTGGTGATAATAGTATGGATATCGAGTATTTCAGCATAAATTCAGGTGTTTATTATATTCTTGTTTCCGGAGACAATATAGGGTTAGAATATGATCTTTTGTATGATGATCTCAGAACTGATTTTAGACCCGATGATTATTATGAAGAAAATGATGACCCGACAACTGCCTATGACCTATCGGATGATGAGCATAATGAACTATGGAGTATTAATGGATTAGGTTTGCAATATGATAATGATTGGTACAGAATAACAATTGATTCTGTACGTACGCATCTGTATGTTCTAGTTACGTATGATTATCAGGAAGGACCAGTTGGTATTGAGATTTACAAGTGGGATTATTCCAAAATAACCAGTAATTTCACAATGAGTGATAATGAATTTATTAGCTATAAACTACCATCGAATGGAACATACTATATAAGAATCATTGGTGATACTTCTGGAAATGTTTATAATCTGGTATGGTCTGCGAGAGAGCCTCATACAGAGGAATCGATGATACCTGGTTATGATATTTTAATTATGCTTAGTGCTATATTTGGAGTTGCTACAATTATAATAGTAAAGTCAAAAAGAAGTAAAAATAATCATTAAACGTCTTTTTAGCTATTTTTTTCTTATTTATTTTTTATTTTCATTATTTTCAAGCATATTGTCCATACTTAATTGATTGAATTTTCTTCATATTTATTCCACTTTTAAAAGTTATGGTTTATTTAGACTATTAAAAGTTATAAAAAGAAATAAGCATTTTCAATGGAATCATGACTGAGTGTAATCAAGAAGAAAGAAAAAACAATTGTACGTGTACATACGATTGCCATAGGAGAGGAAAATGTTGTGAATGCGTAGAATACCATCTTTCAATGAATCAATTACCCGGGTGTGTATTTGCTAAGATTTCCAAAGAAGCGGAAAGATCTTACAATAGGAATTTTGAATATTTTGCAAATTTAGTATTAAGAAAATAGTGTTAAACAAAATAAAATGACAAGTAAAGAAATGACTGAATTTAATCATATTTTTAAAGAGAACGCAATAGATTATATCCAATTTCAATTTACAACGATTTTGGGTGAATTTAAAGCAGTTGAGTTTCCTGCGAAAATATGGGAAGACTTGAAATACGGAACTGGTATTGATGGATCAAGTTTAGGTTTTCTTACAACAGAACAAAGTGATATGCGAATTGTACCAGATTTTAATACTTTTTGTATTTCTCCTTGGAATCCAAGAGTAGGACGTTTTATATGTGATCTAACTGATAATCAAGGGAATCCTTATCCCACATGTCCTCGGGGGATACTTAAAAAAATAATTGATAAAGCCAATTCTATGCAATTTAAATTTAATACAAGACCAGAATTGGAATGGTATTTTATTACAAACGATCTAAAACCAGGAGATAAAGGAACGTATATGGATTTACTGCCTAAGGATGAATTCCAGGATCTACGTCGCCAGATTACAGATGATATGATGTTTATGAATATTGGTGTAAAAACAATACATCATGAAGTAGGTTTTGGACAACAGGAAGTTGAATTCATAGCAGATGATGCGTTAAGACAAGCGGATAATGTCCAAACCGCTAAATTAATTACGAAAGTCAGAGCTTTTTATAATAAATTAATTTGTACTTACATGCCAAAACCTTTTGAGAGCATAGCGGGAAGCGGGTTGCATATTCATCAATGTCTCGAAAAAAATGGTGATAATGCATTTACTGATGCTGATAAAAGTTTGAGTGATAAACTAATAAATTATATTGGAGGAATTCAACACCATATAAAGGCGATCTCTGCTGTTTTAAATCCTACAACTAATTCGTACAAACGTTTAATTCCCCATCATGAAGCACCAGTGTTTAATTCATGGGGTGTAGGAAATAGAACAGCATTAATCCGTGTGCCTGGATATGAAAATTCAACTCGTGTTGAATATAGAGCAGGTGATGCAATGATGAATATTTATTTAGGCAGTGCTTTATTATTAGCAGCAGGATTAGAAGGAATAAGAAGAAAGATAGAACCAAATCAACCTACATCTAAAAATGTTGATACTATGACTAATGAAGAACGAAAAGAGTTAAATATTGAAAAACTTCCCGATAGTTTAGAAGAATCACTACAAGCTTTTGAAAAAAGCACTTTTATTAAAAAAACTCTAGGAAAGGAGCTCATGAAGATTTTTATAAATTTAAAATATGCTGAACTCCAAGAATACGAAATTGCTAAATCTAATGGAAAAGAAAAGGAATGGGAGTTTAACAGATATTTATATTGTTAACACCTAAAATTAGAATAAATTGATTAATATTATCATATATCAAATTTTCCTAACGGAATTTTTTTATACCCTAATTTTTTATAATGTCATAATTATCCAATTATTCAAAAAACTATATTAAGTCTTTAAAAAATTAGAATTAATGGAGGGATTGAAATTTCAGAAATTGGAACGATTATAGGCATTTTAATTGGTGTAGTACTATTCTTTTTCGCTATCTGGCTTTTAACAGGTTTTAAAACTGCAACTGAATATAAACGTAGGATAATTTTTCGATTTGGGAGATATAAAAGAACTATTGGTCCTGGAATAATCTATGTGCTACCACTGATTGAGAAGTCGATAGAGGTTGATGTAAGAATAAAAACCTTAGACATTGCGAAACAAGATATAATTACTAAAGATAATATTCCTGTCACAGCAGATACAAGTGTATTTTATAAAGTTATAAACCCTGAATATGCTACAACTAAAATTGAAAATCATGTCAGAGCAGTATTCAATTATACACAAGGTGCTTTAAGAGATGTTATTGGAGGTATGGAATTAGATGAAGTCTTAACACAAAGAGAAAGAATTTCCCAAGAAATTCGAAATGTTGTCGACGAGGAGACAAGAGAATGGGGTATTCAAATTACCCAAATTAAGATTCAACAAATTGAGTTACCAGAAAATATGAAACGCGCCATGGCAGTACAAGCTGAGAAAGAGCGTGAGAAACGTGCTACAATTATCGCTTCCGAAGGAGAATATGAGGCTGCGAAAAATATTGCAAAAGCTGCGGAGTTATTAGCTCAATATCCCGCAGCAATCCAGTTAAGATCTTTACAAACTATTCAAGATATTTCTCATGAGCCATCAAATAAGATCATAATTTTCATGCCATCTGATATCGGAAATATACTTAAAAAACTATAAGTTAAAGGAAGAATCAATTTAGAAATATAATAATATTATTTTTTTTAATTTTAATACCTATTTTAGAATAATTGTTTAAAAGGCTATATTAATGAAAAGAACGGTTAATAATCTGATGATTGGGTTTATAAGAGAATCTCAGACAAGGGTTCATTATGAAATTTACGCTGAAATTGCAAAAAACGAGAGTTTCTTACTAATCTCAAAAACATTTAGGGTTTTAGCGCTTCAAAATTTTTCAAACGCAAATTGGTTTTATGAAATGCTACAACAATTGAAAAAGAATGAGTTTTTTGAAAGTTTAACTGTAGAAATCAAGAGTCCAACTACGTATAGTACAACATTACACAATATTGAATCTTCAATAAAGGAAATGGATGAGGAATGGCAAAATCTTTACCCTAATTACGCAAATACTGCTGAGGCAGAAGGGTATAAAGATATTGCTAAAAAATTAAAAAAGATCGCTCAGATTAAAAGAAATCAATCTCAAAGACTTAAAATGCTCTTAGATTTAGTTAAAATTAACGCTTTTTCTAGGAAAAAAGAGATTATATTCTGGAAGTGTATGGCATGTGGGTATGAAGTTGCGGATAATGAATTATCTGATAATTATAGTTGTCCTTCTTGCGGTCATTTCAAGTCATACTTCCAACGTAAAGTTTTACAGTTAGTCCCTGATGAAAAATCTTTAGGACAAAGAGAAATATCTGGTTGGGTCTGTATGGAATGTGGATATGAGGTTACTTTAGACGAATTGCCAGATGATTGGAAATGTGTTTCCTGTGGTCGTTCTAAAGCGTATTTTAAACGAAAGATTATTAAACCTAAGGATTTTATAATCCATTCTGCAGAAAAAGAAAAAGCTCATTGGGTATGTTTAGAATGTGGGAATGAAGAAGAAATCGATATGCCTGTTGGATGGAAATGTCCAAAATGTGGCTTTCCTCAACATAACAAAGTGTGATAATTACTTTTTAATTGAAATTTACTTTATAAATTTTAATCTAACGATTTTTGCCGCTTTTACACGCTCAGATATCTTAATTGCAGATATAGTTTTCTCGTTCCAATTAGGATTTATTTGAATTCTTTCCCAAATTGTATGCCAATCATGCACCTTAATTTTAGAAGACCATTTTGGAAATACTTTTGTTGGGTTACCAACTCCAAAATGAACTCTTACTTCATTTTCACTAGTCTTTTTAGCTCGCTTATTGATGACTTTATTTGCTAATTTAGATGTTGTATCAAAAATCATCTCTGCTCCGGGGAATTCTTTAGCCATTTCAATAATTAGAGATGATATTTCGTTTTCCTTAAAATAATATACAAAACCTCCAGCAATGAAATAAATACCCTTTTCAGGTTCAAATTTAATATCCTTAAACCACGAATAATCAAGAGCAGATTTTGGGATATAAATATTCCTTTCAGAATCAGGCAATAATTTTTTACGGTATTTAATGGCACTTGGTAAATCTAAATCATACCACATTATCTTATTATTATCTACCCTGAAGAATGTTGTATCCATTCCCGCACCAATATTTATAATTGTAGCGAATGGGTAATTTTCAATAAATTCATTTACTGCTATATCAAAACTTTTAGCTCTAGCTAGAAGTCCAAGTCCACGCCACTCTCCAAGATATTCTTGTATTTTGGAAAAATCATAATTGATGTTTTCAATAATTTCAATTGCCCTCTGATCGTCTAATAATTCGGGATATAATTGGCTATATTTAGCTCTTGCCCACAAAGGACCAAGCATAGTTTCTTGAACAGTTCCTTCAAAAGTAATATCATCTTGAGCCATAAAAATACAAATTAAACTTAATAAATAAAAATTATCTAGGAAGATAATTTGATTGTTAAAAACCTAAAAAAAAACTTAAGTGTCAAAACCCACTCACTCGACAAATTTATTTAAAACCCGTCTAAATGCGTTATATTAGTTTCAAATTGAGCAAGATTTCCGGTATCAACCTCCCTAATCTTCCACGTTCTTC
>JAHQWL010000068.1 GCA_029856155.1 Promethearchaeia archaeon | reverse complement strand
CTACTTTTCTTTTATGTATTGCTAGTTTTTCTTCGCTCATGTCAAACACAGGGTTGGGATTATTGCACGAAACGATTATTGCACGCCTCTTTTCGCTTTCTTTTTTCCAGCTTGCATTCTCTTCTTGTGCTTAATCATTTCAGTGAAGGATTCTATTCGAGTTAAAAGTCCAGCCTCACCTGTATGTTCTTCAACTATAAATCTTACAAAAATGTTTATTTAGATACTGATTGAATACATATATTATTTCTTTAAGCTCAGTAGAACTTTTAATAAACTCAATTTATTTAGTAAAAGATTATTTATTAATAAAATTATTTAGCTTCAATAAAAACGAGTGTACTCTTCTTTAGTATGTTAAAAAGTATTTGAGGAAATTGAACGAACGTTCATTCATAAACTTTTAACAGAACTAGTTGTTTTTGAACTTAACGGACTAACTCGATACCAAATTCTCAAATTGCTGTCAAGACGACCTTCCTGACTCCTATCCAAGCCTAACATATCAAGTAATTTAGTCTTAGGACTGTCCCTTACAGAGGTTAAATATATCCTATTTATAGCATGATCTAGAAGATTAAATGGAATTAAAGATACCCCCCTAACTCCCCCCTTATAGTAGTAAAAATGAGAGTATTTGAGCTTATAATGGTCAAAAAATTTTTTATTCAATCTTTATTTCTAAAGTACTCTTGTACTACCCATTATTTTAGTATATGACAGCAGGTATTAGCAACGAAAAAATACCTCAAGAAAAGAAGTTTAATAAATTGCTTCAGACTTTTTTTAATAGTTTATAACGATTTAACAGATTTCGCCTTATTAGACTCGAGCATTAATTTCTTCTTTTTACGGCGCACCATCTCAACAAAGCTTTCCACTCTTGTTAAAAGACCTGCTTCTCCACTATGTTCATCCATTATTATTTCAAGATAAGGTAACCCCACAACCCTCATATCTCGCATGACTAATTCAGAGATGAGGCTATCTGGACCACAAGCAAAACTTATAAGGAAAATAACTCCATCAATCTCGCTACGACCCTTAGTGAGAAAATATCTAATTGATTGCATTATTTCCTCTTCATGTCTCCAATAATTTCTAAGACGTTTATTTATAATCACTGGTTCTTTGAATAATGATTCTGGTAAATTTTCGATTGTAAATACTTCAACCCCTTGATCCTGTAGTTTTTTCTGGAAATCTAAATTAATAAAAGTATCGAAAATATTATAAGCATGCCCTAAAAGCAAGAATTTAATGTCACCCTTGTGCTTTCTTTTAGGTAAGGTAAATGGACGATCTCTTTCCACTAACCGTAATGCATGATTGACTGGAGCTCCATCTCGTAAAAATTGATGATATTCATCAAAATACTTTTGAGCCCCTCTATATGCATTTAAAGATTGATTTTGAGTTCTCCCTAATTGATTTCCAAGCTCGATTGCGGATGTCGCTATTGGAAACTCCTTCACATTCACTTCAAAATTTAATATTTTTGGCACTTCTGGTAAAATTTTGATAATATCTGGGAGCGATAAGAATTTAGGGCAGAAATAAGCATCTTTTACTTCTGCTACATACCTTGGAACAAAGATATAGTCCAAATCAGGATGTTCTCGAACCAATTTCAACACATGACCATAGTATATCTTTACAGGAATACAAAGCTCTCCAAATCCGTGCGTTACCCCTTCCTCAACTATTTTTTTATTAGTTGGTGGACTTAAAATGATTTCGACGTCTAATTCTTCAAGTAATTTTTTCCAAAATGGAAAATACCTATAAAAATGAAGAGCTCTCGGAATTCCAACTTTAAATTTTTTTTTGCTCAGGTGCTCTCTTGTTTCCATTTATATAGTTCCTCAATAACTCATGCATCAGGTGTATCGTAAAGAAGTAAATCTCTTATCTGATCCATCATCTTTTCTGTTAATCTCTTAAGTTCATCGTAATCTGGCATTGGCTTATCCCAATACTTTTGATGATCCATGAATGGGGGACCACATTTGAGAATTTGGCCTTTATAAAACTTCAACATTTTCGCATGCTTAGGATAGGTGGCTTCTGTTCCAGTTATACCTATAGGGATAATAGGTACTTGTGTTTCAATAGCTAATCGCATAGGACCAGTATGGGCTTCTAAAAGTTGACCATGTCCAAGATTCGTAGTTCCTTCGGGGTATGTGATTACAACTTCACCACTTCTAAGAAGTTCTTTTGCATAAATATAAGCCTCTACATCATGTGCTCCTCGTTTTAAAGGGAACGCATGATGATTTCTGACCCAAGCATTAACAACTGGAATTTTAAATAGCGATTGTTTTGCCATCTGATACGCTACACGTCGGGGTTCATGATGTATTATAGCTGCTGCCAGTATAAGTACATCCCATTCAGAATTATGACTAGGACAAATAAGTGCAGCTCCTTCTGCGGGAATATATTTATCAAAATCAATTGCTTTATACGGCATCATGAGATCTGACCAATTACACACTAAATCTCCTGAAAAACATTGTACTATGTGTTGAAATTGCGTCCTTACTCCAAACGCCTCTAAACTTCTTAAAAAAGCGTACCAAGAATCATCAATGAGCCTAATAATACCTTTTCCTTGATCTTTCAAATAACTCATGAAATTAAATTTGGATTCCTTCTCAACTTCTTCTGGTGAGCCAATCGAGAGTTCTTCTTTTTCCTTTCCATATACACCCTCTCGTAATTCAAAAATGGTATTCCTTAATTCATCAGTTAATCTTCTTATGTCTTCATAAGATACATTATTGATATCATAATTAGTATAATAAATCGGATCACCAACACGAACTTTTACTTGCGTTGGCTTCATAACAAGGTTGCCTTTAGGTAGAGCATTTCTCGAGCCAACAACAGCCATTGGTACAATTGGTACTTGCATCTCAATAGCAAGCCTTACAGCTCCAGTTTTAAATTCTCCTAGATTTCCATCCTTGGAACGCGTCCCTTCCGGAAATATACCTACCCATTCTCCACCTTGGATAACTTCTTTTGCTTTCTGCCATCCTCGTTCAGGATTTTCACGATCAACTTTAAACGCTCCTAGGTTATTGAAGAGAGTTTTAACTATAGGGGTCTTAAAATTATCTAATTTACTCATATAGCGAATTCTTCTATGACAAGCGGCTCCATAAAAGAAAGGATCGATATGGGATTCATGATTGCCTACCAGAATACCGGGACCCCATTCTGGAAAGATGTTCCCTTTTGGGTATTCAGCTTTGAAGTTCCAGAACGTTCTAGCAGCCCATTTAATATATATATAAGCAGCCCACCATTGTAAGCGTCCCTCTATTGGCTTTAAATCCATTCTTTTGATAACATATCGATATAAATCATTTAATGGATCAATAGGATTGTATTTCATCAATTTATAAGTCCAATCTTGGTGTCGCTTTTCATATTTTAATTCTTCTTGCAATCTCTCTTCAGTGGATTTCTTTCGTTCCATTTCTGCTGCTATTTCGTAGCCTTTTTTTTCTAGTTTTTCGAGTTCCATACTAATCACTAACCAATTATTAAAAATAGTATTAAATTTTAATAAAATTCAATTTTTTCAGCTGAATTATAACTTTACTTAAAGGATCTTTTATATAAAAAATTATCGATTCTCTTACGATTCTCTTAAGTATGATTAGTTATCGTATAAATTCTCTTTAAGATTATTCGGAATAAATAAAAACTATAAAAAAGAAGAAGAATTAAAAAAAAGAGTTAAAATTGGATTTTTATCTTTTTTTGTGTAGTTTCTTAATTACTATTCCAGATATAACAACAATCATCAAGGAAATGAGGAATATATTATACCCCGGGATTTCTGGAGGTAGATCTTCTGAATCAATATATCCCATAGCTGATATTAATCCAAAAGGGAAAGTTGGCATTTCAATTATGATTGTATTTGTAGCGAAATTATATGTAACTGAATCAATATAGAATTCTGGAGGTGCTGAGTCAAGTCAATGGTTAATTTTTTTCTATTAATTGTAATAATTCATTTAGCGAATTAATCAATAAATCTGGTTGATTTTCTTTTAATATTCCTTTTTTTGATACACCACTTGCTACTCCTAAAGTCCACATTCCCGCTTCACGTCCAGCGATTATATCTGATGGCATATCACCAATCATTAAAAACTCTTCTCTATTACGTTTTTCATAGTTTTCTAAGGGGGGTTGAAGTGCCAATGGATCTGGTTTTTGAACGGGTATTTTATCACTTCCATAAATACCCTTAAAAAATTCACTTAAATTCTCTTTCTCAAGATGTTCAATGATTGTTTCAGTTTTGTTATGTGAGAGAATAAAGAGATCATATTTTTTCTTCAGTTTCTTCAAAAGTGGTTTTACAGATGGAAAAAAAACCGCTTCTTTTGAATATTCTAGATATTTTGAAAATATTTTTATTGCAATACGTAATTTTTTAAAATAAGTTAAATTCTTAAGTGCTGTTATATATTTGAAGATATTATAAGACTCAAGTAAGATCTTAGGTAATGGGTACCCTTGAATAGTTTCTAGTAAAGCTCCAATCTCTTGAATAGTGTTATCCATATCAAAATCTGCTTGTTGGACTTCTTTTTCCAATACCTCTTCGATTGATTTTTCAAGGGTTTGACGAATATCTAATAAAGTCCCGTCAAAGTCGAATATTATTGCTCGAAGAGAACCATCTTGTAATCGTTGTATTAATTGAGTTTCTCTAGTCATTATCTTATTTATTTTCTATGCATAAAGAATAATTAATTAAAAAATCTAAATGTTAAAAACTATTTTAGTATAAAATCAAGAAACAAATATCATCCTCCTTTAGAGAAAATCTTAGTTGTTATTGTTAAGACAATAAATTGAAAAGAACCAAAAACTGCTAAAATAAAAGTCTGCAATTTCCAATTTATTCAAAGCATTGAGTATTGTAATTAATCCAATTCGAATTATATATTATTAAGAATAAATAAGTTAAAAATATAAAAACAATTTAATTTTATATTTAGGGGATATAACTAGAAGAAGTGATTAGATTGGATGAGTTTTTAATATTTCAACTCTTAATGATAAGCTTTGGTTTCTCTTCAATCATATTCTTCGTAGTATTACTTAAAATTACAGCCGGATACGGACAGTATGTAAACGCTTTTCTATAAAATTTTTATTATAGTATTTAAAATTTAGCCCTGTTTTTTTTTTTCAGTAATTGAATTAAAGCATTATAAGATTTTTCTTCAATATGAATGTTATCAATAAGATTATTTTTATTTAATTCTGAATCAAAACTCATTTATTTTCCTACATTATTGTTAACGGTGTTGAATTGTTGTATACCAATTTTACATTTCCATAATAAATTTCATGAATTTATATATTATTAAATAGAAAAAGTTGAAAAAAAAAAGAAAAAATTTTAAAAATTATTAATAATTAAAGCTTCTTCATAAATTTCTTACTCTTCTGACCTTTTTAATAATTCTCGAATTTTTTTCAATTCGTCTAAACGCAATTTGTCTTCTACTATCTTTTTATTTTTTATTGAATTCTCGATCATAGAAGGTGTGTTAATCAATTTTATTTTTTCCCATATTGCTGTGCGAATAAATTCTGATTGTGTCTGATGAGAAAGTTTAGCAAATCTTTTAATATCTTCTAGTTCTTTGTTATTAACTAAAAATTTGACTTGATAACTCTTTTTTAAAGCTTTTTGAATAATATTGGGAAGTTGTTTTACTAGTTCTTCAATATTATTAGTTGAAGTTAATTCAATATAACCCATTAAACCTTCTTTATTAACAAATTTCCGAAATTTTTCCCTATCAATTGATTTCTGATTCTCTACTAAATCAAGTTTATTTCCAATTATAAGCACAGGGCATTTGTCATCTCTGATCTGATTCCAAACTTTCTTAAAGCGCGTCTGATAATAATCAAAAGTTTCTGGTCTAGATAAATCAAATATAAAAAAAACAGCTGAGGCTCCAGTATAGTATAGTGTTTGAAGCGATCCGAATTTTTCATCGTCAATAATATCCCAAAACTGTAGTTTATAATTATGGCCATCAATAGTTATATTTTTAATAAAAAAATTCACACCTACTTTTGGAGCAGCATCTTTGTGAAGAAATTCATCTGAAAATTGTTCAATTAATGTGGTTTTACCCACTCCAGCCGCTCCAAGAACTATAATCTTAAATATGTCTTTATATTTCTCTTTACTCATTTTCTTTTCACCTCTTTTCTTAATTAACGGTACATGATCGGTACATATAATTAAAAAAGAAATTTTCATTTATAAATTTATGTACTGAATAAGTACATATTTCTTCAAAACAATATAAAAAAACTCAATAAAATGATATTAAATATTGAAGGCAAAAAAAGAAGTAGAATTAATTTTTAATAAAAATCAGTATTAAATTGTGGTATGTTCAGTTCTTCTAATAATCTCATCCTGTAAATCTGGTCCTAAATTCACAAAATAGTCGCTATATCCCGCAACTCGTACAATGAGATCTCTATAATCTTCCGGATTTTTCTGTGCTGCTCGTAAAGTATCTGCTGATACGACATTAAATTGTACATGATGACCATCCATTTCAAAGTATGCTCTAATTAAATGGCCCAATTTATTAATCTTATTTTCTTCTGAAAAAAATTGAGGTGCAAATTTTTGGTTTAGTAAAGTTCCTCCCGTTCTCAGATGATCTATTTTTCCAGCTGATTTAATAACTGCAGTTGGGCCATTAATATCCATACTTTGAACTGGAGAGATGCCTTCTGATAATGGAGTATAAGCTTTACGCCCATCTGGTGTGGCACCAGTTACTTGACCGAAGTAAATATGAACCGTAGTAGGAAGTAGATTAATATGATGTACACCACCTTTAGTATTAGGACGATTATCGATCGCATTATAAACAATATCAAAAACTTGTGTGGTTATCGAATCAGCATAGTTATTATCATTCCCGTATTTGGGAGTTTTATAAATTAATTTCTGTTGTAAAACTTCATTTCCAATGAAATCTTTATCTAAGGCTTTTATTAAATCTTCCATAGATATAATTTTTTTATCAAATATATTATATTTCAAAGAAGCTAAACAATCTGTGATGCTACCCATTCCAACAATTTGGATATATGAAGTGTTGTATTTGGCTCCCCCATTATTGTAATCCTTCCCATTCTTTATACAATCATCGATTAATAATGAAAGGAAAGGGGCAGGACTCTGTGCCCAGATTCGTTCAATTATTTGATTACCTTTAATTTTAATATTTACAAAATGAGTTACTTGTTTTCTATAAGCTTCAAATAATTCATCAAATGTTTTAAAAGTTGTAGGCCCACCAGTCTTCAATCCAATCTGTTTTTTAGTTATAGGATCGAAACCATTATGAAGGGTGACTTCCAATATTTTTACTAAATTAAAATATCCTGTTAATATATATGCTTCTTTTCCGAAAGCACCAGATTCAACACACCCACTTGCCCCACCGTTTCGAGCATCTAATATGGATTTACCTTGTCTTGTCAGTTCTTGAATTATTGCATCACAATTGAAAACTGATGGTTGTCCAAAACCAGTTTTAATTATTTCAAGAGCTCTTTTCAAGAATCGATCGGGGGTCTTTGTACTAATCTGAACATTACTACTTGGCTGAACTATCCTCATTTCTTCTATTACATCTAATAATATATAGGACATTTCATTCACTCCATCGGAACCATCCTCTTTAAGTCCACCAATATTAACATTGCAAAAATCCGTATAAGTATTGCTCTCTTCAGCAGTTACTCCAACCTTTGGAGGAGCGGGTTGATTATTAAACTTCACCCAGAAAGCTTGGAGCAATTCATATGCATCTTCCTTTGTTAATATTCCATTAGCAATATCATCCTTATAGAATGGATATAGATGTTGATCTAAGCGTCCCGGATTGAAAGAATCCCATGTATTATATTCAGTTATAACACCTAAATGAATGAACCAATAATGTTGGAGTGCCTCCCAGAACGTTCTGGGTGCCTGTGCAGGAACGCGAGAACATATCTCAGAGATCTTTTGTAATTCTTTTTTTCTTTTTGATTCTAACTCCTTATTAGCTAAATTTTTAGCTTCTTGAGCATGGCGTTCAGCAAAAGCAATAATCGCATCTGCAGAGATATTCATCGCAGTTAATTGCTCTCTCTTATCAAAAGCTTGTGGATCATTATAAAAATCTAATCTTTCTATACTTTCTTTTATTTCTTGCTTAAAATCTAATAACCCCTTATTCCATATGTTTTTTCCACCAACTGTGTGTCCAGGTGCTCTCTGTTCCATGAACTCCGTAAAAATCCCTGCTTCATATGCATTAATCCATTCATCATCAACTTGGGAGAATATTTTATCACGGATAGATCTTCCTTTCCAAAACGGAATAATTACATTTGCTGCCTTTTGTCTTGTATCTTCAGAAACTTTGTATGAAATTCTATCACGTGTATTTAAAACGTCTAGATCATGTAAACTATGGCAACAAACTTCTGGATATGTAGGTGTTGCTTTTGGTGCTGGACCACGTTCACCAACAATTAATTCCCCTTTATTGAAGCAGATCTTTTTATTTTCCATCAAGTATTTAAATGCTTTCGCTCTAGCAACTGGAGGAGTAAAAATATGAGCTGCACCAGTTGCATAAAACTCTGTTAATAATAAAGCACGTTCCAAGGAAATATAAGGGGTTGTTGTACGACTTTGCGATAGTAACTTCTTAATTCGTTCATTCATAATTTAATTATTAAATGAAATATTAAAATCATATAATTATTGAAAATAAAGAATTGAAGGAATAAAAAAATAATCTTAGATACTTCTTCTTTTTTCAGTCTTTTTAGCTTCTTTATCTCGGATTATTCGTCTTAAGACTTTTCCTATGGCGCTTTTTGGAAGAGAACTTACAAATTTTATTATTCTTGGATATTTATAAGCAGCCATTTGCTCTTTAGACCAATCAATAATCTGTTGTTCACTGATTTTCCCTTTATATTCTGTCTTAAGAATAATATGTGCCATAATATTTTCACCTCTTTCTGGGTCTTTAATACCAATTACAGCACATTCTTGAATTGCAGGATGCTCATATAAAACTTCTTCAATTTCTCTTGGATAAACACTATGACCTTTATACTTTATCATATCCTTTACTCGATCAATTAAAAAAATATAACCTTCCTCATCCATTTTTGCAAAATCACCTGTCCGTAGCCACCTATAACCCCCTGCTTCAAAAAATACATTTTTATTCTCTTCTGGTCGATTATGATATCCTAGCATAACTTGAGGACCTGCAACAACTAATTCTCCAGATTCTCCAATAGGTAAGAAATTAAGATTATCATCAATAATCCCACATAAAGTATTTGCAACAGGGATGCCACAACTACCAAGCTTTTTAATAGCCCAAGGAGGACTATTTGTGACAGTGGGGCTTGTTTCACTAAGTCCATAACCTTCTCCTAAGGGAAATCCTGTTTTTTTCTCCCATTCTTTAGCGATTTCTATAGGCATTGCTGAAGCTCCTACATTGGCATATTTTAAGCAAGAAAAATCTACATTCTTACTTAATGGCGAACTTAACAGATTAATAAACATCGTTGGTACTCCTAATAGAGTATTTGGCTTTTTTTCTTTAATAGTTTCAATAATGCGAGGAATATCAAATGTAGGAAAGATTAATCCTTTTCCACCCGTCATAGGACCTTGAATAAGTTCACATGTTTGTCCATAGATATGATACCACGGAAGAATACAAATATTTACAAGATCTCCTTTAATATAAACTTCTTTCATGTAATTTGATATTTGCTGCATTTGGAGTATATTTGCAATAATGTTATAATGAGATAAACAAGCGCCTTTGGGGTCTCCTGTTGTCCCTCCTGTATACTGTATTACTGCGATATCTTCTTTAGGATTGATAATAACTTCGAAATCTGTAAGTGGTTGTGGATTCTGTTCCATTAACGTATTGTAATGAATTATTTTGCTGGTTTCAGGCACATCTGGAATCTCACCGGCAACATTAACAATTATAACTTTCTCCAATACCAATTGGTCTTCAACTTTCTTAAATTCCTTGATAAACCTATCAATCATAATCAAATATTTTGCGCCAGAATCTTTAATTTGATATGCCATTTCTCTTGCTACAAATAGAGGACTTATGGCGGTTAATGTTGCTCCAAGCCCTAAGGCAGCAAAATAACAAATACTAAAGTGTGGGGAATTTGGCAACCATAATGATATCACATCCCCTTTTTTTACACCTAATTTTAAAAGACCAGTAGCAAATCTTCTTGTTAGATTATCCATCGCATTAAAAGTAAATTCTCTCCCAAAATAGTCCATTGCCACTTTCTTACCATATTCTTTAGCACCCGTCTCGAACAAGTTAATTAGAGACTGGTCTTCTGGGATATCAATTTCTAATGTCATTCCCTCTGGTAAATAATCTTTCCAAATTCTGTTTTTAATATAATCTGGGAGTTCCATTTTAAATTGCTTTTTAAAATTAATTTTATTAAAATAATGAATTTAATATTAAAATTAAAATTTTCAATTCTTACATTCGTAGATTCTATTTTACATATTGTTTTTTAATGATTTATAATTATAAATTCAAGTATCTTTGAAAAACTCAAAATAATATTCTAATTTTAATTTGTAGGTTTAAGATTTTGAAATCACAGGATGAATTAGGTGTTCCAGTCCCGGCAAATAAGCCACTAGTAGTAAGGACAATAAAAAAAGTCACAAAGGAGCAACGTGAATATGTACTTGAGAAAACCGAATATAATATGTTTTCTTTTCCAGCAGATTTGACTTTTGTAGATTTTTTATCTGATTCGGGCTCTGGAACAATGACAGATTATCAATGGGCTGCTTTGTTCCATGGTGATGAATCTTATGCTCGCAATAAGGGTTATTATGTTCTTTTAGAAGCTGTTCGAGACACGTTTGAGCGAGGTGATAATCCAAAAAGATCTATAGATTTAATTCTTTCTGGTGAAACAAACGTAAAAAAACTCATTGATGAGCTTTACATAACTTCATATGAGGGAGGTTTTGTAAATGGAGGTATTCATCAATTAACCCGTCCTAATGCCTTCATTGTTCCACAAGGACGTTGTGCGGAACATTTACTATTCTCAACAATAGCTCCCCTCTTAAAAGAAAATAAAAATATTACTTATTATATCCCAAATAATGGACACTTTGATACTACTGAGGCTAATATAGTGGCAAACGGTATCAAAGCTATAAATTTATTTTCAGCAAATCTTATGGAAGACTTTCCTTATGATGAAATGGATAAAAGAAATCCCTTTAAAGGTAATATGGATCTTGAAGGCCTTGAGGACCTAATTCAAGATAAGAGTGTCGAATCAATTCCATTAATTTATGTTACAATTACAAACAATACAGCGGCTGGTCAACCAGTCTCAATGAAAAATATAAAATCGGTTCATAAAATCGCTAAAAAATATAATCTTCCTTTTTTCTTCGATGCATGTCGCTTCAGCGAAAATGCTAACTTTATAAAAGAATTTGAAGAAGGATATAAAAATCGCTCAATCCAAAGTATTGTGCAAGAAATGTTTTCTTATGTTGATGGTTTTACTATAAGTTTCAAGAAAGATGGCCTAGCTAACATGGGTGGCGGACTTTTCTTTAGAGATAAAGGTCTTTTTCATAAAAAGTTTTCCATAAATGGAGATATTGGAATTAGACTGAAAGAAAGACAGATATTGACTTTCGGAAATGATTCATACGGTGGAATGAGTGGTCGAGATATAATGGCTTTAGCTGCAGGGCTTTATGAGGTTATAAAACAACCTTACTTAAATGAACGAAAAAATCAAGTAAGAGAATTTGCACGAAAGCTCGCTAAAAATGGTATCCCTGTTATTCTTCCTGCAGGTGGTCATGCGGTATACCTTAATATGGACAAATTTTTTGAGGGAACCGATATGAAAATCGAAGATTTTGGAGGTGTTGGATTTACTATCGAACTTTTAAAACACTTTGGTATACGAGCTGTTGAATTGGGCCCTTTCGCTTTTGAGTGGGATAAGAAAACACCTGAACAACGAAAAGGGATTTTAAATTTAGTCCGTTTCGCAATGCCTCGAAATGTGTATAGTGCTTCGCATATAGATTATGCTGTAGCAGCAATAACTGAACTTTACCATAATAAAGAAAAAATTCCTAAAGTTAGAATTTCTCGAGGAGCGGAATTACGTCTGAGACATTTTCAAACAGGACTTCAACCGATTTATAAATCTTAATATAATTTAACCTAAATTAAAATTATACTGTACTAACTAAAAAAGTAGAAATTAATTAAAAAAATTTAAATATCTAACATTCGTAATTTCTGCGAAATATCCTTTCTTCTAAGTATTTTCATAAAGTCATCTTTTCGCTGTTGAAGACGAGTTAAAAAAGTATCCAGTTTATCAAAATTATTAAAGAAAAATTCCCTCCCATCATTTATAATCTTAACACCTTTTTTATCGTTCTCAATAATTGCATATATTCCTCCTACTCCCTCAGAATGTTTTATAAATACTTTTTCTGCATCAGGAATTTTTTCATTACCTTTTTTCGCCCAGAAATTATTTTTCAATAAATACGATCTATACATACTCATTTTTCCACACACAACCTCTTTTTTTAATTATGATGAGTCATCGAGATATGTTTATCAATATACTCGTTATGACCATCCGAGTAATATAAAATTAAGTCAAAATATAAGATGCAGTAATATCCAAGGAACATATCACCTACATATTATAAAACTTTAACTTTATACTCCACAAGAAACATAGTTTCCAAAAACACTTATAAATCACTAAGTAAAAAATTTAGAAGTGGGTGCTAAAAAAAATTTACTTGGGGTTGTTTAAATAAAATTTCAATTGGAAAATTTTATAAAAAAAAAAAATTAAGGGTATTTTTCATGTAAGCCCTTAATAAAATCGTCGAATTCCTTCATATTTTTTTTGTTTGTATCATAAGCGGCTTTTCCACATTCATCTTCCAAATCAAAGCATGATTTAATGTATGCTTTATTCATAATCCTTAACATGCTTTTTGTAAAGAAGATAAATTCTGTCTGATATTTAACTATCTGTTTTGCGAAATTAAGGGTTTCAATATCAAGTTGTTCGAGTGGAAAAATCCGTGTTGGAAAATTGATGTTATTTAATTCCTTAACACCAAATTTATCCGTAGTAAAAAGGAGATTCTTTGCATAGGTCAATCCGAGTCCTAAAAGGGGCAAAAGAGTTGCTCCAGTCTGAGGAAAAGCTGAGATTGCAAGTTCTGGCAATCTCAAATATAATTCATTAATAGGTCTATCCGCAAAAACCCTCAAATCAGAAGCCATAATCACCATTACCCCAAAACCTATAGCTATTCCTTGAATTTGTGTGATTACTGGTTTTTTCATAAGAACTATTGTCTCATTGACCTTCCTCCCCCATTCAGTGATTTGTGCTACGTTTTCTGGAGACCCTTGGATTTCCTTAAGGTCGTAACCAGCTGAAAAGAATTGCTGCCCTGTGCTCTTGATCAAAATACATTTTACTTTCTCATCTATGTCAGCATTAATTAAACTTTCATATATCAATTTTAACATAGGAATATTGCACGCATTCGCCTTGTCTGGTCTATTTATTGTAATTGTAGCAATACGCCCTTTAACTTCATAAAGAATTAATTCTTGATTACTCATAAGATCTTTAACTCACGACTTAATTTAAACTATATATAGATATGTAGATATTATTTGAGTTTTAATTGTATGTTTATTAGATCAATCTTATAATTTCGGATAAGTATGATTACTAATATTCAAAGAAGATAGATGAATCATAAAAAAGTGAAAAAAAAATTGATAAAATTAACAATTTCAAAAAAATTCTATGATAAAATGATTGATTTCGTCTGTTTTAGACCGATTCTATAATGTTAGTATTATCATAACGGAACATAATGGAAATGATTGGATTAAAATATATTAATAGATAAATATATTATTGCCGCAGTAGGGGAGAAATATGTATTTTTCAGCACGTAAGGGTTGAGGTGGTATAAGCTAAAAATGATTGCTGAAGTTGAGTTTTTCACGGAAATTTTTGAAGAATTTTTGGGTATAGATAATCAAATTTATGAGAATGAATTATGGAAAGCTCACTCAATAATTAAATTAATGCACACTTCAGATGAATTTGTTGATAAAGAAATTGTAGAAGAAGGTCTAAAAATTATAATTAATTTGTGCAGGTTTAAAGAGTGTGGAGATCTATTAGATTCTTATGAGCAAGAAAGTTTCCCAATTAATCAATTAATAGAATCAGAAAAAACTATATTTAATTCGATATTACAGGCAGAATTTATTTAAACTGTTTTTCGAATTCCCAAATAGAATCTTGGATTGTGTGAATATTCTGCACAACTTTTCCAGAACTTTTTGCTTCCATTTCAGGAGCATCAAATATTGCTCTTCCAACAGCTAACGCTCTACTTTTGGTCTCTTCTATAATTGCTACGATATCTCCTTTCTTAATTGAAGGATCTATTTTGGTAATACCAGGACGCATTACATCAGCACCATTTGCAACATATCGAATAGCACCAAAATCAACAACTATAGTCTTCAACTCTATTTGATTGTCTAATAATAAGGTTAAAACTGGAATATACCCCTCTTTTGATTTAAATAGTTTTAACACATTGTTTATTGCGTATAATTCATCTCCTGCTTCCGTTTGAATAAGCTCAACATTACTTTTTCTAGGAAATATTTGATTAACGAACTTTTCATCGTATTGTCTTAATATTTCGTCTTTCAATGGCTTCAATTCAGATTTTCGTATAAAATGTCGTTGTTTTATCTTCATTAGTTAAAAAATAAAATTTAAGAAAATTAAAATTTAGTATTTTATGAGATGAGACTAAATTTATATTTTGTTTAAGAACGATGAAAAAAGTGTATACTTCTGCGGTTGTAATTATCCCTCCACAAGAAAGTTGGGAACCAATTCAAGAAATTCGTAAAGTATATGATCGAAATATTTATAGATGGATGCCTCACATAACTTTACTCTATCCATTCAGACCTGAAACGGATTATAATACACTTGAAAAAAAATTTTCAGAGGTATGCAAATTGATTGGTGATTCAGACACTGATAAAATGAGCAAAGCTGCAATGATCCCCTTTGCTTTCATTCTAGGATTCCTTGCCCCTTCTATAGCGATTGTTATAAAAAAAATCAATGATTATTTTGAAACGAATTGAGTCATCCATCTATATACTTCTCAAATGATAAAATTCCTCCAAAAGAAATGATATTTAGCCTTTTGAAACTTTTTCCAATTCAAATCAGACAAATTTATAACTTTGTTTCGTTTATTGATTCAGTGTCGCTTGATTAATAATAAAATAAGCTCTATATCTTATTCAAAAATGAATTAAGACCGACATTAAAGATCAGAAATATTCTCATAATTTCTTTCTTGTTGAAAATGATAATGAAAGTATTAAAGTTACAAAATTACATAAGTTTTTAAAATTAACTTCGAATTTAAAAAAAAAAATCAAAAGGAGTCTTTTAAATGAATATGAGCTGTAAAGTAAACGTCACCCTGCATAGATGATTTTATAAACTCGGGATGAATACTATGATTATGCGCAAGCTCAAAAAAGAGTTGTCACCAGAACAACGTGAAGAACTACTCAGAGCGTTGAAAGCCCGTTTTGAGAAAAACATGAACCGCCATAAAGGTCTTGAATGGGCTAAAGTACAAGCAAAGCTGGAAGCTAATACTGAAAAACTGTGGTCACTCAATGAAATGGAAAGAACTGGCGGTGAACCGGATGTTGTTGGTCATGATAAAAAGACGGGCGAATACATTTTTTATGATTGTTCAGCGGAAAGTCCTAAAGGTCGCAGAAATGTTTGTTACGACCGTGAAGGGCAGGAGGCAAGGAAAGCATTTAAACCAGAAAATAACGCTATTGATATGGCAGCTGCCATGGGCATTGAGCTTTTAACGGAAGAACAATATCGAGAGTTGCAGAAACTTGGAAATTTCGATACGAAGACGTCGAGCTGGGTGAAAACACCTTCTGATATTAGAAAACTCGGCGGCGCCCTCTTTGCTGATCGCCGCTACGGCAATGTCTTTGTGTATCACAACAGTGCGCCCTCTTACTATGGCGTTAGGGCGTTCCGTGGCTCGCTAAGGATCTAAATTTGGACTTTGAATTTTAGTATTTCTTTGATTTTTGCTTTTGTTTTTTACGAGCTGCATTTTGTGGTTGCACCCGTTGTCCTTAGTGAAGGAACGCCGATATTTACCGACAAGCCAAAGGCATTTGAAGTCACACTTCAAAATTTTCATTATTTTAACCATGGACGTCATAGCTTTACATTATGGCTTAAATCAGAGCCATTTGACATAATTCAAAATTTACAAGCAAGAATTCTTAAAATAGTACCAGATTGTAATGATGTAAATAAATTTAAAAAGGGATTTAGACCACATTTAAGTGTTGGTCAGATTAAGGGTAAATATAATCTCCTAGAGATTATCAAGAATTTAGAGGATAGATGGAAAAAAATTAAATTTTTTTTGAGTGAAATTTTTTTTATCTCTCGCGAAAAAAATAAAACTTCAAGATTTGAAATAAAAAAACGAATTCAACTTAGAAAAGAATGATTAAAATTTTTATATTCGAAACTCATTAATTAATTAATTAAAAACTGAAAAATTTCAAAAAAATATTTGAGAAAAATCATGACAGAGGAAAATGAAAAAGGAAAGTTAGTGTTTCATGGACGAACTGAGATGATTTTTAAAATAATCGTGATTGGGGACCCTGCCGTCGGTAAAACAAGTCTTTTGACAAATTTCTGTGGTGATAAATTCAATTATGAATATATACCAACCGTAGGTGTTAACATCACGAAAGAACCAGTCACAATAAAGGACGACATGGGTAAGGATACAAAAATTAATCTAATGGTTTGGGATATAGCTGGTCAACCTCAATTCTATATGTTACATCGGCCATATTTCAACGGCGCTGATGGAATGATGTTAGTTTATGATTTAACACGCTCAAGCTCTTTCTCAAATATAAATAATTGGTTTTCAACCGCAGTTAAATATGGTCTTTCGGGAATTCCACGACTTTTGATTGGCAATAAAATAGATTTGAATGAAGAGCGAAAGATCATATTGCCCATGGCAGAGCATCTAAGTGAAAAAATTGATGAACCATTTTTCGAGACTTCGGCATTAACAGGAAAAAATGTTAAATTAATTTTTGAAAAGATGGCTAAACTTACCTTACGTTCAAAATTAGAGGAATAATAAGAATATTTTTTCACATTTTACTTTTCTATAATTATTTAATCTTTGTTTTAATCTCATAAATCGAGGGCTTTAAATAGATAATAACTAATAATTCAATAACAAATTTGATCACTATTACCTCTTTTTAGAAGAGAGAATAAAGAGAAGCTATTATTCCATTGATTTCATCTACTTTTTTTATACTACTACTTCTCCTTAATTCTCTCTAACAGTGCTAATAAAATGTTAAAAGATGGTTAATGTAGAAATGATTATTAAGAATAAATACTTAAATTTTGACTTATAAGAAGTTAGAGTTTATTTATCCAAAATACAATTTTTTCCTTTAGTGAGACTTTAACATCATCGGAGATATCTTCGAGACCTATTAACATCTTTCCAAATTGTGAAATTTCATACAGAATTCTGTGTCCTCCTTTAAAGATAAATATATCTTCTTTAATATTCTCGAGTTGTTCAATCACTACTTCAGGATCCTCAATATCATCAATATCATTTTTTAGAATATTGAATTTTTCAATAATTGACTCTTTTTTATCAGTTGCAGATACATCTCGTTCTACTTCTTCACTTTTAGCGTCTCTAGAGAGTAGTGATATCTCTGATCTTTGAATCAAAGACCTAATTAAATCAAGTTCTGCTTCTAAGATTTTTTGATTTTCAATAACATTCTTTAATTGCGGCGCTAATGATTTAATATCGAGTGTTGCTTTACTCAACTCGTTGATTTTGTCAGTTAGCATAGTGATTTTTAAATTTGTTTGTCCCATCTTAGTTATAATATCAAGTCCAAATTTTTCGAGAATTGAAGCAAATTTCTCAATTTTTTCATTTGCTTCTTTAATAGATTTGACTGTATTTTCTTTAAATAAATCATCTTTATCTTCCATTGATTTTCCTCTTTTTAATATGATTATGAAGAGATTGCTCTAGTTAGAAAGAGCTAATTCTTTCAAGAATTATTTTTCATATAAAATTCTTATTTAATTAATCATAATGCTCTTATAAAAAATTTCTTAAGAATAAAAAATATTATAAATTTCTTTTTTCTAAAAATCTCTATATAAATTTTTTTGCATTCGTTCCTCTTAAAACCAAAAATTTATGTTAATTTTATTTTTAATAGTAAATATTCAGTAATAGTGAAATAAGATTTATCCTCATAATGATTGAATATATAAACATATTAACAAGAGACGGTAAATCACTGTTATTCAGGAATTATGGAAGTTCTGACGTTGATAGAGATTTGTTAGCGGGATTTTTAAGTGCCTTTTCAGGTTTTATGAAAGAAATCAGTCAAAGTGATATTAAAAGTACACAAACGGAGGATTTCAAATATTATTATACGATCATTGACGTAATCATCATTGTAGTATGTACAAATTTAGATGACGATGATTCGGTTGTGAATTCTAAGATATTGAGTATAAGAACAAAATTTATTGATAAGTATGGGAAAATTCTTGAGAATGACAGTTGGGGAGGAAATCGTAGTATTTTTACTGAATTTGAACATGAATTAGATAATATTATTTTAGGCGCTATTAAAGTATCGATTATAGGATTTGGGGGCGTTGGGAAGACTACATTAACAAAATTAATCTGTGGAAAGAATGTTGACCTTGAATATGTTCCTACCATTACAGCTGATATTGCTGCTTATGATGGTGATGAATTTGAAAGATCAATAACTCTATGGGATTTTGCAGGGCAAGCTCAATTCAGATCTTTATGGAAAAGTCTTTTACAGGGAACTGATATTACATTACTTGTGACAGATTCGACATATGAAAACATTAACAATTCAAAAGAAATAATCCATGATATATTAGATAAATTTTATCAAGATAAATTAGTTATCGGAATTGCAAACAAACAAGATTTACCAAATAGGCTTACCCCAGAATTTTGTGAAAAAATCCTCTCTAGCGAAAGCCGTATTATAAAGACTCATGGAATGATTGCTATTGAACCTATGTATCGAGAGAAAATTTTAGCAATTTTGAAAGAATCTATTAAAAAAATTTCATAAATTTGTAATATAAAAATAAAAAAATAATTTCAATCTATTTTGGGTGTTTAATTTGATTGATTATGAAATAGAGGATATTAAATTTGGACAGGTAGAAGAAGGAATAAAAATTTTGAAATTACCCGAATTAATAGAAGAAGAAAAGAATATAATTGACCCAATTGTTGCTCCTACATCAGGATTACGAATTCAAATTCTTGACATTAAAATACCAGATGAGAAAGAAAAATATGTCTTAACCAAGAAAAAACTCTTTCTATTTCTTAGAATGTTCAAAGCTATTAGTCAAAAATTTAAAGAAATGAAAAACAATAAAAATTTAAAAATTTTAATTTTTACGGATGACCGACCAACTAAAGATCTATTACTACAATATTGTTCTGAAATTTTCGCTTATGATGGATTTGAGATTTATTATCAGAAAGACAATCCAGGAGAATCAAAAATTTCTTCGCCCTATGGAGCTGCATCAATCGCATTATATGAAAACATAAATCTAATTATTGTCTTAACCGCAAGTCACAATGATTTATCATGGAACGGTATAAAATTATATATAGATTACCCTATTCCTATGTCAGGAGATCTTTTTAAGGATATTTCAAAAAAAGCACTTGAAGTGAATGAAATTCAATTTAAATCAAATTTCACACCTATTCTAATTGAAGCAGAGCAAAAAAATAATGATTATGTAATTAATCTGTTGTCAAAAGTAATAGAAGTAAAGAGTATAAAAGGTAAGAATATAGTAATTTGGCCTTATTTGGGTAAAGCTAGAGGAATTGTAAATCTATTTAAGCATTACGGTGCAAATATTACAGTTGTTGAAGAAGAACTTAATCCTCCTAATCCATTAAAATATATACAAGAATCAAAGCTACAAAATATAATGACTCAAGTGAACTCAAATATTGCATTATTATTAGATGCTGATAGAGATAGAATTGTATTATATATTAAACAGAATGGAGAATATTTTACTTATATACCGAATGAAGTCTATTCTGCGATGCATAATATATTAGCAAAGGAATTTAATAAAAAAATCATAAATGTAAGAACAATTCCAAGTGATTTAAGAGGTGACTACTCTAGTTTTTTAAATATTTTAACTGGGGTTGGATATAAACACCTAGGTGTGATTATGTATTTTCTTCTTGGAATTAAGGTTGATCAGTCAAAGATCGATACAGCACTCTTATATTTTGAAGATGAGAATAAAAATTTAATTAAAATTAATAACCCCACCCCTCTTAGGCACCAATTAATAAAATTAATGGAAAATAAAAATCTAGAAAGGGAATCGTTTTTAATGGTTTACTGGGAAGAAAGCGGAGGTCATACCCTTAATATTTTAGATGTCTCCAAAAATAAAGAAACTGGTGATTATGATTTTAGTACTGAATTCACTGTTATTGCCGATAAGTATCCGGTTCCTGCTTTAGTTTTAATAACTGAACTTATCTGTAGAGGTTATGTCATTTCTGAATCAATTGACTGGTCAATAAAAGGGATAAACCGTACAATACCTGCCATTGATGAAGAAAAAGTTAGAATTATGAAAAATTTTGAAAAAAATCATAACAACAAGATTTTGATTGATGAGAAAGAATATGATGTCCAAGCATTATCAGATAATAATAACATGATTGATATTTATCAATTGAAGAGTAATGACTCAACTCTATATTTCAGACCAAGTGGAACCGGTCCAGAGGTTAGATTTTATATTTTTGGAAAGGTAGAGACTCATTTAGATGAAATTAAAAGAGTTCAAAATTATGTAAAGCAGAATTATTCTTAAAATAATTAAAGCTAAATTCTCTCTAACTCCTTTTTATTCTCAAAGATTTAATTGTAATAAAAAATTTAGACTAATTAATATAAGTACTTTCAAATTTTAAAAATTACAAATGAAATTGACGAAAAAATGTTTCAAGAGAAAATTATTAATGATCAAATTCTCGAGAAGATGTCATTGGAAAATGTCTTCAAAATCTTTAATGACAATGTTTTTCCAATGCTAAATGAAGAAGAACGAGAGTATTGCAATAAACTTCAAGAATTTTGCTTAGATTTACATCCAAAAATCGATAAATCAAAAGATGTCTATGGGTTACTTCCAGAACTTGGAAAGCATGGTTATATACAACGAATAAATCCATGGAAAGACTTCAAACCCTATGGAATGAAAAAAGAAATATTATTAGGTGCTCATCTCTCGTTGTTAGACCCTCAATTGGAACTAGCACGATTAGCAACCGGAATATTATGCGGAAATCCTACTTTTCATTATTATGAACATGGAGGGGCTTCTGATATTCCTTTGAAAGTGCAAGATGAGCTTTTATCTGGACAAAAAATTGGCTGTATAGGTATTACTGAACCTGAGAGAGGTTCTGATGCTGTTAATCTGACAACTAAATGTACAAAAACCGATGAGGGCGTTATATTTAACGGAGAGAAAGTTTATACCACCAATGGTGCGGTTGCTGATTATTTTGCATGTTATGGAGTTTATGATGAAGCAAATCCAAGAGACACAATGGTGCAAGCTATCATTGCCCGTGATTTTGGAATAAGAACCGAACGATTAAAAATTAATTCAGTACCACGAGTCCAAATTGCACATACCATATTAGATAATGTTTTAGTACCTCGAGATTATGTACTTGCAGATGATGGACTTGGATATAAAAGACTTTTTGAAGGATTAGTTCCTGAGAGACTTTCAATAATGGGAAGTGGCGTAGGAATTTGCTGGGCGGGATTAGCTTATGGTATTATTTATACCAATTTAAGGAAACAATTTGGCAAACCTGTGATCAGATATCAAGGTGTCGGATATGGATTAGCAGATTTATTAACAAAGACTAATGCTGCTACTGCTCTCGCTCTACAAGCCGCAACTGTATACGATGAGAGAATCTTATTTGCAGAAAAGCCCTCTAAAGAGGCAGAAAAATGGGTGGCGTCTATTTCTTCTCAAGGTAAATATTATTTAGCTAAACTTACACATGAAGTCTGTTATGAAGCTCAACAACATATGGGGGGCATATCGATCACAGATAATACCCCTGTTGATGAATTATGTGATATTAGTAAAATTGAAGAAGTAATTGGCGGATCAAGAAACATCCAACTTCTTTTAATTCAATCCCAAATTCAGAGATATACTGGATTATTATAATCCTTTTTTTTATTTTTATTTTTGAAAATTAAATATTTATTATATTTATAAATCACATGGAAGTTACCTTCTCATTTTAACGAAATCACCAGATTTCATAAGGTTACAGGGTTTAAGATAATTCTTTCCCGACTTTTCTGCAATATCTTCTAATAATTTAGACCACTTTTCGAAATTAAGTCTACCGGCACTAAATGGACCAAGCATATTAGTTCCTTTTAACATAATATCATCAATAATTTTATAACCAGAAACGATTTTCTCTTCCAAAAGCTTACACCCTTCATTTAATTGGATTGCTAAATGTATTTCAGGGTTAAATAAGCCTGCTTTTTTACTTAAATTTACTTTTGGTGTCCCCTTTGTCCAATCATAAAAGCCTTTTCCTGTCTTTTTTCCAAAATTTCCTTCTAGTACGAGTTTAGTAAGCACTTTACCCGGAGCAAAATCACGGGAAATATATTTTTCATAACTCTTCAGACTATTATAACTAACATCTATTCCAAGATAATCATTTAATTGACATGGACCCATTAAGACTAACTGTCCTGCTCCTGCATCGGCATCAATCTGTTCCCATGGAATGTTCTTTTCATATGCTTGGTCAAAAATCCAGTTTGAATATATAAGTGAAGGAATTAGTAATCTATTTGCTATAAATCCTGGACTTTCCTTTTCAATTCTTACTGAAAGCCTTTTTCCTTTAAAACAAGGTAATTTCTCACCAAGAGCTACACATATATCTAATACGTCATCCGAAGTTTTTTCCCCTTTCATTACCTCAACACAGCATTGAATAGGAACTGGTGGAAAAAAATGCATTCCAATGACCTGTTCTGGTCTTTTTGAATCTTCAGCAATTTCAGTTATTCTAAATGTTGAGGTATTTGAGGCAAAAATACAGTGAGAAGGTGAATTTTGCATGACTATGTTACACACTTTTTTTTTAATCTCTATTTTTTCAACGACTGCTTCAAACACAAAATCAGCATCATTCACAGCAGAAGCCAAATCGGTTGATTTTGTACACTTTCTTAAAAGATCACCAATAGAGGGAATTTCTCCCAACTTACCCTTATTTTTAATTTTTTCTAATCCTTCCTCAATTTTTTTCAAACCTTTATCTACGAGTTCTTCTTTTAAATCAATTAAAGTGACATTAAAGCCGGCCATTAGAGAAACTTGAGCAATTCCATGTCCCATTATCCCTGCTCCAACCACGCAAATATTTCTGATATTGTTAATATCAAACATTTTTAATTACTAATATGAATCTATTTCAATTATTAATTTAATTATTATAGAAATTTCTTATATAGAATTTGTTATTAAAAATTACTTAAAATAAAACAGTATCAAAGGATTTTAAAGTCTGAATCCTAATGAACTGTAATTTATTCTATTTATTTTTATAACTTAATTGATATTTTGAAATATTATTTTTATAATTTTTAAATATTAGATTATTTACCGCT
>JAHQWL010000067.1 GCA_029856155.1 Promethearchaeia archaeon | reverse complement strand
GTAATGACATCACGAATTTTGTAATTTAGCTTTGCCTTTTCATTATAAGTACTTATTGTCGTATTCATGTTTCATCATATTTTCATTCTTGTTATGAATTCAAACCTTTTACCCTATAAATAGATTAAGATATTGAACTAGTATTGAAGTGCAAAGCTGAAAAATAACTGTTTTCTGACATTAAATGATCTGAAAATCATAAATCTAAAAAAACAGTGAAACTCTTTAGGATTTTCTTTCCAGCTTATCCATCTCAGCCAATAACTTCAATTTTTCATCTTTCCATTCATCTCTCATTTTTACGTTGCAAAAACATGTCTGTACCGCCCGTTCTCCTTTTTGTAGGCAATCTTTAGCTAAATCAAATTTCCCAATTTCTTTATAAGACCTTCCCAACTGAATATAAGTATTATATGTGAACCATCCCAGAGGATCCAATTCTAAAGCTTTTTGAAGTATTTTAATTGCTTCTTCATACTCTCCAAATTCAGTTAGGACCTCCCCATAGGAGTCGTGATAATTACCATCATCGGGATCAAGTTTAATTAACTGTTTTCCTGCTTCTATTGCTTCTTCCTTTTCCCCGCGATATAAATGCCAATATACCTTGTTGTTTAAGAATTCAAAATTTTCAGGATTTTGCTCCCATAACTCATTAGCTATTTCTAACCCCTTATCGTAATCGTTCTTTTTTTTATAAAGATAAGCTTTATGCGTCATAAGTTTTGCTTGATGTTCTGGAAATAATTTTATCCCTTCATCTACTAACTCTAATGCTTCATCTATCTTCTCAAAATCATACAAAATATTATATTTCACGTAGTGTATTTGGAGATCTTTTGGATTAAGTTTAATAGCAGTGTCAATTGCCTCAAGAGCATCTTCATACTTTTTTGATTTTTTTAAAACAAGACTCTTAAAGAGATAGTACTTCGCTTTATTAATGTTGATATCCTCTAATAAAATTGCTTTATCAATATCATCCAAAACTTGGTCAATTCTAATCTTCTCCAAATCTATTTGGTAAATAAATTTATACCCATAAACTAATGCTTTCGTTATATACGATATGGGATGATCAGGATAATTTTCACTTAATTTATCATAGATTTTAAGAGCGTTATCGAATTCTGCCAATGTTAAATGACAATAAACCATTATAAAATTATAAGGAATAAATATTTCCTCATCTTTTTTATTCGGATAATTTTTTAGTGATTCTTTCAAAAATCGAATAGCACTCTTGTGTCTGTTTGAAATTGCAAGAACAATAGATTTCAGGAATAATAAATCTATATTATCAGGATCTGATTCAATACAAGAATTTATCTTGTGGAAAGCTTTATCAGAATCCCTTTTTTTCATTGAATGTTTAGCTTCTTCAAACATATCTTTGATTTCTGTGGAGGAAAAGAGATTTAATACCATTAATATTGAATAATCTATATAATATTTAAATTCTGCTTGTTCCACTAAATCAAAACGTGAATTATACGATTGGAATACTTCAGGAATATCTCTCCAGGCAACTCCTTCTAATTTATCAAGAGTATCCACTAATTTTCTTTCAGTTTCTATTCTATAAGCTAAATGACTAATATATTCTGGGATAAACTCCCTTAAAGCATTTTTCAGCTCACTATTAAATAAATTATCGCATATTTCTTCTAAAATCGCATCAACTGTAAATTTTAAACTCATTGAAGGAGTCTTACTGGGTTTACTTTCATATAGTTTTCTTAAATACGTAAACTTTGTAATGTGATCTTCAATTATTGCACTGAGAACTTTTTCTATCTTCTCATTTGCCTGAAAATAATAAGATTTATCATCATTGACTTTTAAACTAAAAAATTTAGTAGAATAAACATTCTTCTCTACAATCTGACGAATATTAAACTTTAATTCTAGTAGATTTATTTGGTATTCCTTAGAAAAATCTTTCGGTGAAATGTAAAATGGATATTGATTTGGATGATTCATTGAAAAAAATAACAAAACCTTATTAAAATCTTCCTCTGAATCTAATGAACCTCTTAAATTAGCATAAGAGTATTTCAAAACGTTGTTTAAAAATCGAAACTTGATGTCACCCTCTTGTATATTATATTTTTCAAAGAAAGTAATTGTCTTCTTCGTTATTTCCTCGATTCTTTTACTTTCTTCATTCAATATTGACTGTCGGTCTAAATCATACTCTTTTAACATTCTCGAATATTCTGATTTCCCCTTTTGAGTAATTCGATACTCTTTATTTTCTTTTCGAATGATATCTCTCTTCTGAAGTTCATTGAGATTTTTTGATAAGCTAGATTGATTAATTTTAAGGGGTTCATCAATAAAATCTGACCATTTACAAAATGTATTGTTATACACCATCCAAATAATCCAATGATCATAATTTCTATCATTGGTTATCGCTTTTGGAGGATAATTTAATTTTCTTTCTCCCTCCTTCGATCTGGATAATTGATTATATCGTTCTGCACCTTTAGAAGTGATTTGATACTTACCTCTTTCCACTTTCTCAATATATTGATCCAGCATTAACGCTTTCAAGTAATAAGATAAAGTGGATTGAGGAATACTAATAGGTTCTTCTTTAAAATTAGACCATTCGACAACATCATTATTCTTTAGCATCCAAAGTATAATATGTTCTAAATTTGGACGCTCAACCCCTATTTCTCTGAATATTTCTTCAGGTGGATAGTTAATTTCTTGAGTTCGACTCATAAAGTTCACACTAAAGTCCTTTAATTAATATATAGTATCAACTTTTATTTAAAAGTTTCGGGTTCAGTTTGTCATACGAACTACGGTTGAACTCCAAACTATAATCGAACTTTCAAGATTAAAACTATATATTGAAGTACAAACTGATAATTATTAGAAAAAAAAATATTAGAATAATAAAACTGAGGTAAAATATTATGGCTCAAGCAATAAGGAATAAAGAAATAAGAAAAAATTGTATTGATGTCGAAAAAGTTAGCTTGGAATGTCATTGTGAATCTGAAACGGAAGAAATTAGGAGGAAAATAGAGCCAATTAAGACAAAGAAACTTAATAAAAAACTTTTAAAATATTCCTCGAAATATGATGCAAATCATCGAAAGGAATTAATTCCTATTAATCAGGTTAAACAGAATTTAGTTTTCAAGAATTATATAATATATTACTAAAACTATAAACAATAAAAAAGAAAGAGGTTAAAAAAATGAGAAAAATACGAGAACCAACAATTATTATAAATAATAATCAAATCGGCTATAATCGACCCTTTATTAATTATTAATTTTTTTTCATATTTTTATGAAAATACGTTAATGAGCACATCACGATAACCAATCATTATATATCATCAATTAAAAAAAATTCTTTTCCATTTCCGTAAAAAATTGTAATAAAAGAGTACGGGCGAGACTCTAACTCGCCTATAATTTTTATATAGAAGAGTGAAAACGTATGGATGTAAAAAAAACGAAATTTGTAGGAAATTGTCATTGTCCCTATTGTAATAGTATGTA
>JAHQWL010000066.1 GCA_029856155.1 Promethearchaeia archaeon | reverse complement strand
ATAAAGCAACTCCTGATTTAAATTATGATTATTTTTGTTTTACATATTATCCAATTTTTACTGGGAAGAGCCATCCAAATGAAGCAAAGAATGTAATTTTTAAGCTATTTCAAGAACAAATAATAAAGAGTAAAATAGATATTACCCAAATTGAGATTTATCTGAAAAAAAACCTAAAAGACCAAAATATTTTAGAAAAAGTAGGTTACTTTTTCCAATATGCAGAGGGTAGACCATTTAGAGATGAAAAAATAAACCGAAATACTTGGAAATATTTTCCTCCAGATAAATCAGATAATGAGAATTATCTAGCAGTAGGGAACTGGGATCATCAATATGAATGGAGATATGATTTAGATTTTGATTTTGATAAATTGCATGAATATGCTCCATGGATTATTCACAGATGGGTTGAAGCGAATATAAAAACTTTAACCAAGGAGTATAAAGATAAAATTAATTGGAATTTAAGAAGTATTGAATCTATGCCAAAATTAAAACCTTGGAAGGGAAATTTTGAAAGTCAAACCTATGAAAACCCTAAAGCATATGAGGATCTTGAAATTGTAGAAGAAGCTATTACAAAAGTTATTAGACATGATAAGATCATAGAAAAAATAAGGGATATTAAAGATGATTTAGCAATGTTTAAATCTTATTTTAGGGATTTAGAGCTTTAAACATTTTTTTATTTCTTTTATAGATATTTACATATTCATTAAAGAGTCTATTATAAATTTCTTCATTTTCTGTATTAGGTACAAAGACTTTTTTGATTTTAATCATCGGTGTAGCATCTGAAAATTTACTTAAAAGCCTTAGTCCAACGATAGAGATTATTGCCGATCCTTTTGCAGCAGCTAAATCGGGATTTTCCATCTGAACTATTTTTCGCTTAAGTACGTCTGCTAGAATCTGGCACCAGACATCAGATTTTGCTCCCCCACCAATGCAATTAATTTCTTCAGATTTGCCTACTAATTTTTCTATAGTGATTAAAGACCATTTAATATTAAAAGCAACTCCCTCATAAATCGACCTTAAAATATTATCTCTCGTATGTTCAAGACTTAGATTATAGAACCCCCCTCTAACATTTGGATCATTTATTGGGCTCCTTTCCCCAAACATCCATGGCGTAAAAATGAGATTTTTAGAACCAACTTCAGCTTTTTCTACAATCGAATCTAAATGTAAATATAATTCTTTTGTGTTTCCTTTAAATCTTTCCAACTCGCTTCTAAACATATGTTGTACCGCCCAGTCTAAACATGTAGCACCTGTTTCTTGCTTTGAAAT
This sequence comes from Promethearchaeia archaeon, assembly GCA_029856155.1. Taxonomy (GTDB): domain Archaea; phylum Asgardarchaeota; class Lokiarchaeia; order Sigyniarchaeales; family SOKP01; genus Loki-b32. The sequence continues at coordinate 26,405 of JAHQWL010000066.1, read as the reverse complement.
ACATAAATAATTTTCTTGAGAAGAACTTATACTGCCAGCGTAATGAGCGATATCTTTCAATCTTTTAGAAGTATGAGCAGCCACCCAATCTGCTGTTCCTAAACATATAATTAGTTTATTATCTAGAATTGCGCCAGACCCTAAAGCAGCAGAAGTTAAATCACCTGAACTTACAAACACTGGAGTTCCAGATTTCAAATTCAATTCTTTTGAAGCTTCAATTGTCAATTCTCCCGCTAAATCGGTAGATTTTCTTATTTCAGGTAATTTATTTACATCAATTTTAAATTTTTTTAAAATTTTATCAGACCATTCAAAGACACCTGGATTACTATTCATCATCCAAGATGTATGACCTAAATCTCTTGAAGTAACAGCTTTTTTGGTGCATCGATAAATAATAAAATCCTTCACACTTAGAAATTTATATGTTTTTTCATAAATTTCTGGTTTATTTTCTTTCAACCATAAAATATGAGAAATTGGATCTTTACCATTAAATCCAGGCGCCCCTCCTGTGATTTTGAGAAACATTAGTATATTTTTTAATCCATAACCAGAGATTTTTATTAATCCTTTTGAAAATTTTCGAGTTAATGGAGCTGCTCGAGTGTCCAACCAGCTAATACTGTTCATTAAAGGATTGCCTTCTTTATCTATAGGAATAGTGCAATTCATTTGGCAATCGAAGACTATTGTTGAGATCTCATCGGGATTTATATTACTCTGTTGAATTAATGTATTAGTTGCTTTTTTCACGGCATCCCAATAATTTTCTGGATTTTGTTCTGCCCATCCAGGTTGTGGATAAGATAAAGGATAATCTTCCTTTGTCTGAGATATAAGTTCTAAATTTAAATCAAATAAAGCTGCCTTATTCCCAGAAGTTCCTAAATCATGTGTGAGAATATATTTTCCTTGCAAAATTATCACATTATTTTTTGTTATTTATTTGTACTTTGTTTCAATTATTAATAAATTTAAAAATTTTTTAGGTAACTTATTTCGAATCAACGTTTATTGTTCAATATTAAGAAGTTGATAACTATATTAGGTATAATATCATTATAAAAACTTATAAAAAGTTAATTCATTAATTATTAAAAATTAAATACCACTTAACTAAATGAAAAAAGAGGTAAGTTAGAAATTGGAATCTTTGAAAAGTATTTCGAGTCTTGAAATTCCAACTAATAAGATATTCTATGATAAAAAATCATGTGTACTATCGGTAGAGATTATAGATTTCATGTTTGTAGGGATTTATAAGAAATCAACAAGGCTAAGTATAATTTTAGAAGATATTTTTGCGTCTTTAGGGGATACTCAATTAAATCGTATAGATATTTATTTTATAGATTTTGTAACTAATACACGAATAGGTGAAACCACCAAGTTAAAAAAGCTCAAATTATTAAGAAAAAAGAAAGCAGAGAAGGAAGTAGAAGAACCACCTAAAAAGCGAGAATATAAGGAATTAAAGAAAGACGAAGTCTATGAGATAGAAGAAGAGGATTATTATGATGAAGATATTGCAGAATTAAGCTCTTTCGATGATGGTGTAAAATATAAAGAAGAATATTATAGAGAAGAAAAAAAGACAAAAAGAGATGAGAGAAAAAGCGAAGAATCTCATAGAATGAGAGAATCTCCAAAAGCAAAGAAAAAATCACGAGCATTTCCATCACCAGCACCTCCTGGAGGGAGTGCTCCACCTTCACCTCCTAGCGGAGCGCCAGCAAAAACTTCTGCACCTGCAGCACCTTCACCACTTCCGGCTTCAGATATATTAGCTGGCCCTGGAGCTCCACCACTTAAGTCAGAACTAGAACCTTCTATAGTTACTCCAGATGAACCCCAACCAACTATATATGAGATTAATATGGGTCTTCAATATTATTCAGTTATGATGGAACAACGAAGTTATTTGTTTTATGTTTATTTTTCGCATAAAGAATTGAAGATTGTAGATGAGGAGGGTAAAACTATCTATGAGACGTCATTTACAATAGTGACAACTAAGGAAGAACCTCCAGTTTTAGATCTTAAAATTGCTGGAGAAGGTTTCGAAGTACATCCAATCTTTGGAAAAGTTGAGGTTAAGAAGGATGCGGTTAATCCTCCAGTAATGATTTTTTCTATTATGCCTCTCAAATCTAAAAAAAACAAAAAGAAGAAAAAAGAGAACGAGAGACGATTTCTAAATATTTATGTAGAATTCGAAGAACAAATAATTAGTCATACAATATTATCAATTATAGTACAACCCAAATATTTCCGACTTGATCTTGGTCCAATACATTTAAATCTTAGCAGAAAAGCAGCTGCGATAATATCTTTTATTTCAATTTTAATAGCTGGAATTTCACTAGTATATACGTTTTTCTCTTGGGATCCAACATCTTCTTTTGTTGATATTTTAAGTGGATTTTCCCCAGGTTTAGGGTCGATTGTGTTTGTTACTATTTTTTTAGTAACCTTATTGAAAGAGGGTGTTTTTCCACTAAAACAAAAAATAAGTGCATTTCTAAATTTTGATCAAACGGGAGTATTAATAAAATAATAATAATCCCTTTTTTTTTACATATCTAAAAACTTCTGTTAATCTGACAATTATCTATAGTGACAGTAAACTATTTAAGGCTAATTCAATAAAGTTATTTAATTAAATAAATAATGGGCATTAGCCCTAGGTTATTTTTAAGATCTACAAAAAACATGTTATGAAAATGATTAGCAAAAAAAATTCTTTTTCAGTTCATAATAATTTTTATTGGAGATCTTTTCTTGATGTTGGTGTGAATTTTTTTTCTGAAGATAATCACATCATGCATCATTTTCCAACACATAAGTAGTTTCGATTAACTATTTCTTTTGATTTATAATAGAATAATTGGGAACTACATTATAGTTATATTAACTCAATTTTGAGGCTATGTAAATGATATTATTGAATATAAACATTGGCGATATTGAAAAATTCTGTAAAATTTCGGAATTTTTGGAAAATATTTTCTTAAAAAGAAATTGGGATGTTTTTATTACATTGGTTTTAGATGGTAATAAGGACCAAATCTCTAGAATAATTCAGAATGGTCTTATCAAGAATATTTGTAAAAATGTTAGTGTGTGGGTAATAATACGGCAGAGTACAATTATTTTTTCAGGGAAGTTATTGATGAGTGGAGTAAAAAAGTTAGTTTTCAATTCTGATCTAAATGGTAAGAAATTAGATCAGATTCCAAAATCGAGGAAAGTGCTATTAATAAAATCGAAAAATTATGAAATGATTTCTTTAAATCTATTTGATAATTATTCAAGAATTATTTTAGATTTAGAAGATAACATAATTTCAGGGGAAGAAATCCAATCAAGACTTTCAATATTTAAATCAAACATTAAAGTCCCTGTTGTTTTTAGTTATAATGAGATATATCCCAGTTATTTAGCTGTTGCTTCACAAGGAGTGGGGATCTTAATAAATTTTGATTTTAGTATGGATGTATCGTTAATCGATGAAATTTTAGTAAATTCACTGGATTTTAAGAAATTAGATGGATTAATCCCTACAATTGTACAAGATGAATATGGGGAGATCTTAATGCTTGCTTATTCATCAAAGAATACTCTTAAAAGAACAATAAAAACTAAAGAACCAACATATTATAGTAGATCTCGAAGAAAAATCTGGATAAAGGGGGAAGAGTCGGGGAGTCGTCAAATTCTTAGAAGGATTTATTTTGATTGTGATGCTGATTCTTTAATTTTTATTGTCAAACAAAAAAATGTTGCGTGTCATACAGGATCCTATTCTTGCTTTAATGATTCAAACTTTTCAATAGGCTTTCTTTATGATTTCATCTCAGATCGTATTCAAAATTCATCTGAAAAAGAATCATATACAAAGAAATTGGCTAATAATTTAAAACTATTACTTTCCAAAATTCAAGAAGAGAGTGATGAGGTAATTAATTATAGTGATAATGATAATTTAATTTGGGAGATTTCTGATTTAACTTATTTTTTACTTGTCCTAATGGCAGAAAAGGGAATCTTTCCAAATGATGTTATTAATGAACTATGGAGGCGAAATATATGAATAATAAGCTACAAAAATCACTAATAACTTATAAATCACATCCAATCAGGCTAGCCATTCCTTCGAAAGGAAGAATGGAAGTAGAAACTCAAGATTTTTTGCAGACTTGTGGATTTAAATTAACAAGAAAAGATAGACAATATACTGACTATATTCAAAGACCACTCAGTATTCAATTAGTTTATCAAAGACAAGTTGATATTGTACGTGGAGTTCTAAATGGAACTCTAGAATTAGGAATTGTTGGTAATGATTTGGTTTGTGAACACATTCCAATAGGAGAGAATGGTTTAGTTGTCATTCTTGATTCACTAAATTTTGGTACTTGTAGTCTTGAAATAGCAGTACCAGATGAATGGATTGAAAATACTTTACAAGATATTAAAAGAAATAGAGGAAAAGTTAAAGTAGCAACAAAGTTCCCTAAGCTTACCAAGAATTTTTTAGAGTTTAACGGCATTTCTTACGAATTGGTCGAAGGTAATGGTTCTCTTGAAGTATATCCCGAGTTAGGATATTGCGATATTATTGTTGATCTTGTATCTACAGGTCAGACATTAAAGGATAATAGATTAAAAAGAGTAAAAAATGGGTGTATAATGAAATCAGAGGCAGTGTTAATCGGTAATCGAACTGCTTTGAGAGATATGATGGTTTTAAAGGTTACAAGAGAATTAATAGAGTATTTTGAAGCTAGCTTAAGAGCAAAAAAATTTGTATCAGTTTTTGTAAACATGCGAGGTCAAAGCAAAGAAAATGTAATAAAATCTATCTTTTCAAAAAAGGGACTTAAAGGTCTTCAGGGCCCTACAATATCACCTGTTTATACTCAATCTGGTGAAAAAATGTATGCAATTCATATTATTGTTGAAAAAAGTAATTTAAAGCAAGCTATAAACAATTTACGTTCCATTGGAGGGAGTGGTGTTGTAGTTATTCCAACTCTTTACATTTTTGAAGAAGAATCCTTGAGATATAAAGAATTAATAAAAAAAATAGGTATAGATAATGATTAGAATTTATACAATAAGAGAGGCCAGAAAAACAATTCTTAGAAGAGATTCGATACTCACAGCTAATATCCCGGTACCAGTTAAAAACGCAATAAAAGATATTTTCGGCAAGAATTTAACACCAAATGAAATTGTGAAAACAATTGTAAACGATGTGAAAGAGAGAAGAGATGATGCATTATTATATTGGACCAATAAACTAGAAAAAGTTGTTTTAACTCAATTCGAGCTATTTGATGATGATTTAGAAAAATATGTTAAACAAATTGACCCAAATTTACGAAAAGCCTTGCAAATTGCTTGTGATAGAATTTTAGCTTTTCACCAAGCACAACCGATTACCAATTGGATTCGATATGATCTTGGCGGAAATTTAGGACAAATAATTACACCTATTAAAAAGATAGGAATATATATCCCTGGAGGAAAAACACCCTTATTTTCTTCAATATTAATGTCTGCTATTCCCGCTGTTGTTGCCGGAACAAAAGAAATCATTTTTACTAGTCCTCCTAATAATCAGGGAGAACTTGCACCAGAAATTTTAGCTGCATGTAGTCTCATAATAAAATTAAATGTAAATGTTCGGATTTTTAAGTTAGGGGGAGCTCAGGCTATAGCAGCTTTAGCTTATGGAACAAATCAAGTTCCAAGAGTAGATAAAATTGTAGGTGCAGGTAATCTTTTTGTTAATTTGGCAAAAAAAGAAGTGTATGGTGATGTAGGGATTGATGGTATTTATGGTCCCACAGAAGCAATGATTATAGCTGATGAATTTGCAAATCCTACTTTTGTTGCTTCAGATCTCCTAGCTCAAGCGGAACATGACTATTTAGCGATTCCTATTTTATTAACGCATGATGAATCCCTAATTTCACAAGTCCAGAAAGAACTTTATAATCAATTTGAAACGCTTGAAAGAAAAGAGATTATACAATCTGCTTTAAAATATAAGGGAGGTATTATTTTAACAGAGTCTCTTGAAGAATCTATAGATATATCAAATAAATTTGCTCCTGAACATTTATCTTTAATGATAAAAAATCCTTGGAGTATAATTTCTAAAATTCAAAATGCGGGTGGAATTTTCGTTGGTGAGAATTCTTATGAAGTGCTAGGTGATTATATTGCTGGACCTAGTCATATAATGCCCACAAATGGTTCTGCTCGATTTTCATCTCCTCTGTCCGTTTTGGATTTTGTTAAAATAATAAATATTGTCTATCTATCAGATAAAGTTGCTCAATCTTTGTCTAAATTTGCTGCAATATTCGGTAAAAGTGAAGGATTAACAGCTCATTCTAATGCGGTTAATCAAAGAAATATTTATAAAAAAAAGGATGGTAGTGGATCAATATGAAAGAACCTAATATTATTTTTCCATCTGAAAAAATTAAACAATTAATTAGATACAATTCAATATCATATAAAATAGATAATTCATCAAATGGGAATTTTATACGTTTGGATAAAAATGAAAATCCATATCTACCCCCTTTAGATAATTTCTCAGTATCAGAACTGCTCCAAGATTTAAGAAGATATCCCGATTCTTTTTGTTTAAATCTTTTGAATTGCATTTCTGAAAAATTAAACATTCCTGAATCATATTTATTGAGTGGAAATGGCTCTGATGAATTGTTAGATATGGTTATTAGATCATATACCGAAAAAAATGACAAAATCTTAAGTGTTTCGCCAAGTTTTCCCATGTACAAAATTTATTCGCAAATAAATGGAGCAGAATATATTTCAGAATCTTTAAAATTAAGCTTAAACCACTCCAAAGGCATTGCACTTTATAATATAGATGAAGAGAAGTTCTTAAGATTAGCTAATATCGCAAAGGTAATTATTTTAGCACGGCCAAATAATCCTGATGGAAGTATAGCAAGAAGAAAGTTCATACTAAAGCTGTTAAAGCTAAATAAGTTAACAATAATCGATGAGGCATATATAGAATTTAGTAATAAAAGCTCTATGGTAAATTTAGTCAGTAAATATAGAAACTTAATCGTTTTAAGAACATTTAGCAAAGCATATGGATTAGCGGGATTACGATTGGGTTATGGAATAATGGATCCATCTATAAAAAATGTATTATTTCAAATAAAGAGCCCCTTCAATGTAAATAGATTAGCTTCTAAATTTGGCACACAGCTTATTAAATCTCAGAAAAAAGTTTTTGAAAATATTGAAAAAATCAAAAACACTAGAGATGAATTTTTCAAAAAATTGATTGAAACTCATAATTTGAATCAAAATTGTTTAATTCATCCAAGTGCGGGTTCTTTTTTTTTAATAAGATTTAACTCATCGGACACTGCTGGAGCAGTTTATCGGCATCTATTGAATTTAAAAATTAAAGTCAGGAAATATGAGGAAATTGAACTCTCTTCTTGTCTTCGAATTTCAATCGGTACAAGATCCCAAATGGATAAAGTTCTAGAAGGAATGAATTCATTTTTTGAGGTGAATTAGAATGGGAAGAAGATTTGAATTAGCTAGAAAAACTAAAGAAACGGATATTAAAATTAAATTAAATATTGATGGTAAAGGGAATACAGATATACAAACAGATCTCGGATTTTTTGATCACCTTTTAACTCAAATTGCTGTCCATGGTTCATTTGACTTAGAAATAAAAGCAAGGGGAGATCTAAATGTAGATACTCATCATCTGATTGAGGATACTGCGATTCTTTTAGGAAAAGCATTTAGAAAAGCTATAGGAAAAAAAATAGGTATTAATCGAGTAAGTCATTGTTTTTTTCCAATGGATGATGTTTTAATTTTTGTTGCAATTGATATCTCATCAAGACCTTTCTTCGCTTCTGAAATAGATTGGGTCAATCCATATTTAGGATCTAAAGAAGATAACTTAATTCCAGTTGATTTAATAGAACATTTTTTATATACATTTGCAATTCAAGCAAAAATTACCCTCCATGTAAAACTCCTTTCTGGTAAAAACAATCATCATATTGCTGAAGGAATATTTAAAGCAATTGGAAGAACTTTAGATTATGCTTCTCGATATGATCCAAAAAGGAGTGATAGAACACCATCAAGTAAGGGATTATTATAGAGAGGTGTTAATAATAATAATTATCGTTGATTATGGTTCTGGTAATCTTCGCTCAATTCAAAAAAGCATTGAACAATATTATGCTGATGTGAGGATTTCTCATGCGCTTTCTTTAATCCAAAAAGCAAGAGGGATTGTACTCCCTGGTGTAGGGTCGTTTGGTGATGCAATAACCAAACTTACAGAAATTGGTTTGTTTGATTACTTAAAAGCGAATATAGGGAGAATACCTACTTTAGGAATATGTTTGGGTATGCAATTATTATTTTCAACTTCAGAAGAAACCATGAATGCAAAAGGTCTTAACCTGATACCTGGAAAAGTATTTAAGTTAAACAATTCTTTATCAATTCGAATTCCTCATACAGGATGGAATCGTCTTATCCCAGTTTTAAAACCTGATTTTAATGGTTATGTGTATTTCAATCACTCGTATTATTGTAAACCTCATGATATCAAAGTTATTATTAATTATGTTCTCCATGGTAGATTTTTTCCCGCCATAATCAAAAAAGGGAATATATTAGGAACACAATTTCACCCGGAAAAAAGTAAAGAACCGGGAAATAAGATTTTAGAGTATTTTGTCTCGATGATAAAGGAGAGGTTATAGTATGAAAAAAATTATTCCAGCAATTGATCTTTATAACGAACAAGTTGTCAGATTATATCAAGGAAATTTTCAAAAAATCAATTATTATTCAAAAAATCCAATCAAAATTGCTGAAAGTTTTTGTCAACAAGGAGCAACCCATTTGCATGTTATCAATTTAAACGGAGCTAAATTTGGAGAATTTGAAAATACTCCTAATTTTGATGTTATTTTGTCATTGTCTGAATTATGTAATAATTGGGATTGTAAAATTCAGGTTGGAGGAGGAATTAGAAAAGAAAAAACAATAAAAAATCTACTGAATAGGGGTGTTAATAATGTTATAATTGGTACAATAGCAGTTGAAAATCTAGAGCTAACTCAAAAACTAGTAAAGAAATTTCAAGATGAAATAATTGTCTCTTTAGATGTAATGGATAATAATGTGATGATAAAAGGTTGGCAGAGTAATACAAGAGTTAGTTTGAATACGATGTTAAAAAAGTTAGAAGAAATAGGAATTTCTCATTTTATAATTACTGATATTTCACGGGATGGCACTTCAATTGGACCAAATATTGAATTATATAAAGAGCTTGTTTCTTTAAAAGAAAGAGATTCAGAAATAATTGCATCTGGAGGAATTAGAACGAAGAAAGATGTTGAAAGTGTACTTAATTACTCAAATGGGATAATTATTGGAGAAGCTTTATATAGAAATAGAATATTAGAAAATGAATTTAGATCATTAATTATAAAGTATAATCCGACTAATTTAACTAAAAGAATCATACCTTGTCTTGATATAAAGGACGGAAGGGTTGTTAAAGGTGTAAAATTTAAAGATTTAAGAGACAGTGGAGATCCAGTAGTTCTTTCTAAATTCTATAACCAAGAAGGAGCCGATGAATTGATCTTTCTCGATGTATCTGCAACCCTCGAGGGACGCCAAATAATGATGGAAACACTAAAATCTGTAGCCGAAAATATAAATATACCTTTTTCTGTTGGAGGAGGAATAAGCAATCTTAACGAGATGACTCAAATTATAAAAGCAGGAGCAGAAAAGGTATGTATAAACACGGCAGCTGTGAAAGATCCTTCACTGATTAATAAAGGATCTCTAAAATTTGGTACTCAAAGTATTGTACTTGCTATTGATGCAAAAAAGACTGAAACCAACTGGGAAGTATATATTAAATCAGGAACGGAACCAACTGGTTTGGATGTATTAAATTGGGCAAAAGAAGCAGTTAGGAGAGGTGCAGGAGAAATTCTTCTTACCAGTATGGATAAAGATGGAACTAAATCTGGCTATGATTTGGATTTAATTCAAATGCTTTCAAATTCACTACACATACCTATAATAGCATCGGGAGGTGCGGGAGATTATAACCATTTTTTTCAAGCGATTAATGTGGGAGCTGAAGCTGTTTTAGCCGCCTCATTATTTCATTATAAAATTATGTCTATAAGAGATTTAAAAATATATCTTCGAAAGAGAGAAATTAGGGTTAGAGTTTAATTAAATGATAAGAGATTCACACATAAACAACTTAAAGATTATTTTTGTTCAAAATTGTTTTCAAATCCTATTTCTAATTCATTCCAGAATTTTTCCTTAAGATTGCTTAACTTTTTATTTTTAATTTTAACAAAATATAAGGCTCTTTTAGCGATAACGGGATAATCTCTAATTTTTAAGGATTTAATCAAACCCGCTGATTCTGCTTTATCAACCATTATTTCACTCATTATACTAATATAATTAGACTCACTAACAGTAGAAATAATCGAGTCATTATCATTAATTTCTAATTCAATATCTAATTTCTTATAATCTGGAAATTGGTGCATAAATGTTTCTCTCATTCCCGAACCTTTTTCTCTCCATACAAAGGGATATTTAATTAGCTTATCAAAATTAATTATATTTCTGGCTTGAAGCAATTCATGATTGGGTGAACATATAAATTTAAATTTATCTTCACCTATTTTGATAAATTCAAACTCTTTCTCATTATAACCCATAAAACTACCAATACCAGCGAAATCAACCTTCCCATATTGTAGATTTTCAATTGATTTTTGAGAATTATTAATCAAAATTTTGAAATTTACATTTGGATTTTTATTTCTAAAATCTGCTACATATCGGGGTAAGATATGAGATCCAGGAATGGTTGAAGCTGATATAATAATCGATTCTTCAATTTGATTCTTGAATTTAGATATTTCTAGTTTACAATTATCATACAACTCTATTATCCGTTGTGCATGTTCAAGGAAAACTTTTCCAGCTTTAGTTAACTCAAATTTCTTTGTAGTTCTATCAATTAGCATAACTCCACTAAAATCTTTTTCTAACTGAGATATTTGATGAGATAATGTGCTCTGCGAGATAGGAATTTTATTTGCTAATTTTGAGAAACTTTTATATTGAGTTAGTTTAATAAAGTTTCTTAGGTATTCAATATTCATGATTTAAATCGATTTGAAATATCTAATATACTATTTAAAATATAAGATAATTAAACTATTAGTATTTATCGATTTTTTTAATAGAACCATACGAAAAATTTAATAAATGTCTTAATTTTAAGTAATTGCAGAAACAAAACTACTTTTAGACTTAACACTAATAGAGGAAAAGCAAAAATGTCAGAAAAAAGGAAAATATTTACTATTGTTATTGGAGATGGTGCTTACACAAGTGAACGCCCCTATACTATGTTAAGATTTGCCTACACTGCAATATTGGAAGAACATAAGGTAAATATATTCTTAGTTGAGGATGGTGTTTTTGTGGGAAAGAAGAATCAAGATCCAACCACATATGATAATGTAGGAAGATGGATGACTGATGTAATTTCTGAAGGTGCAAAAGTTAAAGCTTGTGGTGTATGTATGAAAGCACGTGGATTATCTGATGATGAACTAATAGATGGAATTGCAAAAACTACTATGAATGGATTTGTTGAAATGTGCGAAGAAGCTGATAATATATTATTTAGCTAATTTTAAGGTACTGATTAAAAAATGACAGGTTCATATAAATTAGATTGTTCTGGTCTTGTTTGTCCGATGCCTGTAGCGAAGACTAAGAGACAACTTCTTGAGATGAATAGTGGAGAAATATTGGAAGTTACTGGTGATTACGCAGAGGCAGGAGAAAATATTAAACGATATTTAGATAGAATTGAAGATAAAATCTTAGAGTTCAAGACTGAAGGAGAAAATTTTTATTTAAAAATTGAAAAAGCTTAAAATTAATTTTATTATTTTTTTCATCTAATCGCGTCAAATAACCACATATTTTCATATTTTTCAGTTAAATCATGTGCCAAAACGGGATATAAAACATTTAAACATGCAAAAATTTGCCATGGTTTAAAAGGATTTTGGAGTTTTATTAATATTCTATTATTATCAAATATATCATAAAAAGTAGGAATTCTCTTCTGTATAAATCTCATTTCAAATTTATGGTTTTTTGAAGATAAGTTGAATAATTCCTAAAGGTTCTTAGATAATTTTTTGAAGAGATTTTCGTTACTAGCTTTTTGTTCTTCTGATAATGGGCTCTCATCAAATTCACAACTCCATAAATACTTTATTTGAATACCCCGATTTAAAGCAATAAGAATTCCTTTGTAGAACTGTTTAGCTTGTGGAAGAATCTCTGCGTTTTCATTCCAAAATTTACTAACTTCTTTATCATCCAATTGAGATTCCCTCAAAGATCTCATTTGATTAAAAAATTACACTATAGATAAACAATTATTAATCTTAAATATTAATATCATCTTGGATTAAAATTTCTTAAAACAGTATAATAATGAAAACCATCTCCTCATATTCTGATTTTGCAGGTAATGTAGGTGAAAAAGTGAAAATTGTTGGAAAAATTTCTAAAGTAATGTGGCAACATCTCGCAACCTTCGTCGATTCTCATCCATACATGAATTATTTCGATTTAGATGATGGGTATCAAATTTTAATATATACTAAGGATGATATTACCTCTGAAGAAAAAATAGAGATCATCGGTAAATTGATAAAAGTGGAGGGTGCACGTAAAAATCCGAGATCTAAGATTCATGATGATTACTTTGAATATCAATTACTTGTTGACTCTTGGAAATGTTTATAGATTAAAAATCTGAACTTCATTCTACGTTATCTTTATATCATTTATAATGACTTTTACTAAATTTTACATGAAATATCATTAAATTTACAAATTTTTATAATAGTTAGAATGCCAATAAGGTAAAAATCTTAGATGCTTTTTTCAGCGGAATTCAATATTTTAGGGTATTTTCGTCTTGCTAGGCAATTGCAGAAGAAAGAAAACAATAAGAATAATTATAAAGATACAATTAATCCAAAAATTAATAATAGATTTACAATATCAGAATATTCTAAATCATAAGTTCTCCAAAAGAGTCGATAAAATATGAAATAGCCAAACATGATCATAAAAGATTGTATAATCTCTTTAATTTTTGGGTAAAATCCACGATTGTCATTATTTAGTATATAATTCAAAAAGTCGTTATTTATTTGACAATCTTCTAAAATGATATTTTTAATTCTCTTAAATTTTGTGGACATATCAATGATTATACTTTTCTTAAAAGTAATTTGCTTTATCCTTGATAGCTCTATATCAGATATATAGCTCGTATTGATTGCGAAACTTTTGCTTTTGTTTAAAACTAGCTTTTCAAATGTGCAATCTTTCAATAAAATATTGCGACACCCTTCAAACTCAGCGCGATCAAAGTTGCAGTTTATAAAAGAAATATACAAAGCTGAGTTCTTAATTAATATTGCTTGACCAAGAATATTCGCATTTTTTATTACAAAAGGATCACTTTCTGTTCCTTTTCCGTTCCATATTTGGTCATGGGCAATTTGCTGTAATCTTTGTTCTGAATAAAAAATTATATCATTTAACATTCTTCGTTTAGCTTCTCTACAAGTTTAACTTAATAAAATTGAAGATTCTTTTTACTATAATATCACAACTTAGAATTTAAATATACTCTTAAATAAATTATTGTTATTTTATATTCGTTTGAATCAAATTATCGCGATATTATAATATTTAATCATTTGTAAAAGTAGTTGTCTCCTTTAAGGAATATCATCTTCTTTCTGATTTTTATAAAACTTTTTTATAATGTCTTTTTTTCCGACTTCTTCTTCTTTATAAGGCTTTATAGGCTTAGTTATATCAATCGGTGTATTACACACCCAACATGCATTTTCAATTTCAGTTAACGCCCGAGCGCATTTTTCACAATAGAGAGCATCGCATTTGCATGCGTACATATAACCTAAAATATCTCCTTTACAGACTGTACAGATTTTCCGTTCCTTATGCACTGTAATTTGATCTTCTTTAACTTGAGTAGTTAAACTGGCACGTTTTTGGAGGAGATATTTCATATGTTCGTCCATTCCTGCTAACTTCATCCGTTCCGATAAAGAGATTTCTTTCTCTCTTAAATTATGCCATATTTTTAATTGTTTCCGCAGTTTTTCATGTTCTTGAGAAATTTTAATTGCCAATTGAATATATCCAAATCTTTCAGCTATTCTCTGTGCTTGTGTTAAGAAGCGTCGAGCATTTCTTAGATCTAAGGTTAATAAAGCCAATTTCGCTTTTAGAAAGTAGATTTCAGTAAATAAAATGAAAGAATGGCCCTTTTCAGCAAGTTCTAGTAGTTGAGCAGTAAAAGATTTTATTTCATCCAGAACACTTAAATCATTGCTGATACGCAATTCAACCAGTAATAATTCACATAAGTTAAGTAGGGATTGTATCTTCATTTCATAATGAATTGTCTCATCTTCAATAATTATTTTTAAAATATCCTCAGCTTCGATCCTATCACGAGAACGAGGGCTGGTTTTCAATATCAATGCTTTATCACAAAGATACTGCAAATTAATTTGTTTATCATTTAATTGATTCTTGAGGAGCTCAAGTTGTTCAATCGCCTTCTGAGCTTTTTCAAGATCTCCTTTTTCAATTAAAATTTCAATTAAATTATCATAATTAGAAGCCAACACCTTTAGTTTTCCCTGTTCTTTGCGATATTTCATACTTGATTCTATACATTCGAGAGATCGTTCCATATCTCCTACAATCATATAATTCCATGACAGATTATTGAGAACGTGTGCTATGTAATCTTTATTGTTGAGTTCCTTAAAAAGAGCTAAACTTTGCTCATGATATATGGTACTTTGTTCTAAATCTCCTTGTAAACTGAATACTGTTCCCCTAGCAAGAAGCCCCATTGCTTTCCCATATTTCCAGTTATAGTTTGTTGAAATTTCTAACCCTTTTTCTATATTCTTTATAGCCTGATCGAATTCACCTTTTATAAGCGCATAATACATTACGGTTGATATAAGGGTGTCAGCTAATTTCAGATTATCCCCAGTTTCCTCAAATAAAGTTATACAAAGATCTAAATGTTCCTTTACTTCCGGTGCCTCATTTTTGTAGATGTAAAACCAAGCTTTAGGAAGTTCTATAGAAGCACTTTTTTTTTTATACTCCATTGGGTATTCCTGGTGTATGATTTTTAAGAGTTTTTCTCCTTCCTTAATTCTCTCTAAGACATCATCCAAATTATTTAGACTTATTAGACTCATAATCTCTAAATTTAAAGCGTCAAAAGCTAAGAGATTTTCTTTTAATCTTAAACTTTCTTTATATGTTTGATTCGCAAGCTTAATAGCACCTTCGTATAATCCTTGTTGAAGCATTATATCAATTTTTAGGAGATTGCAAAATAATGTATCTTTTAGATTGGACTCTCCTCTTTCTAAAAATTTGTCCATGAGTTTATAGGCTTCTTCAAACTTGCCTTCAATAACTAATTTTTCTGCTTGAATTAATTCTTCAGGTTTTCTTTCTAATTTGGATTTGCTCATAGGATACTATTTTCTGATTTTATTTTATCTTTCTTATTTATGTTATTTGACGTATGTAAACAGGATGAAAAAATGGTTATGGAGTTCTTAAATTATCTTAGGATTTAATACTTAATAATTTTTAATTTTAATATAAAATAAGAATAAAAAATAGTTTAAGGAATTAAATTTGCTAAAGAAAAAAAATTAACTATTTTTTTATTAAATTATATTATATAAATTAAGGTGTTATGATATGCCAGTAGTTCATGTAAATATGTGGAAAGGAATTTCTGAAGAGAGTGTTAGACAAATAATAGCGGGAATAACTCAAGTTTTTGTCGATATGGGTATTCCCGCCCAAGCAGTAGAAGTCATTGTTCATGAAATCCCAAAGACTCATTGGGGTATAGAAGGTAAACCAGCTACGGAAGCTCGTCCAGATGCAAAACTTCCTTAACAGATATATAAAATATATTAATTATTAATATATAAGAGATTTTTTTTTGTTTTATTGGATAATTTCAATAGGTATACAAATCTAGGAGTTCATGTTGCTAACAATAAAGAGAAAAAAAAGAATTGAAAATTATTTTTTCAAATTTGCTGAAACCCAATCATAATAGCCCTTATCGTCTAACACTTTAGGAACTTCAGCGAAAAATTGGGAAGTTATTTCTTTAACGTGTTTCGCAGCCACAGGATGGAACATCATTGCCAGATCTAAACCTACAAGACTTAAACTTAAGGCATTGATTATTTCCCATACTGGCCCCCGATATTGGCGTAATCCCCACTCAGGCATTTGTTTTTCACTCATCCATGCTTCTCTAGCACCCCATGCGTTCGTCGTTCCTCCACTTATTGGATATGCTAAATCAGTTTCACCTAACAATCCAGCAACACGCATCCTTTGATAAATACTGAAAGAGTATTCCATGCCATAGCCAAGAGTTGCACATGTAGGGTCCATCACTATTCGATTCTTAGGTAATCCTAATTCTAATGCATCTTTATTCATTTTAATTTGATTATTTAAATCTAAACTGGTCCATAGTAGGCAGTTATGGTCATATTTCACTGCAAGAGGGATTACATCTTCCCAAGTAGCTTTGTCTGCTGCGGAAAGCATCAAGACCTCACTTTCGGTAATAGGAGCAGTTGCTTCAAAGAGTTGCTTATCCTTTTCTTTATTACCAGAACATCCAATAATAAGTGGTACATCAACCGCTTGAAGGATTTCTTCTAAGTACTTTACTGATTGCGAAATAGGAGCATCTCCCATACCAGGATCGATTTCTAAAGAATGAAATGTAATACATTCAGCACCAAATTTATCTACGGCAAATTTAGCCCATTGAGCAGGGTGTGCTAAAACATCTCCATATTCTTCTTTAATTGGTTTAGGAAGCATCATTTTCGCGCCCATATCAAACACGTCATAGGTAACGAGGGGTGGATTGGGATTTCGCTTGCTTAACCCTAGAAAATTGTAAAATGGAGGTACTACTTCACCACCGATTATAGCTTTTTTACCATTTGAGCGAACAAATTCAACAGTCTCAATTTTTCCAGGGTATTCTAAATCAAGCGAAAATTTGGCAGGTGTCCATTCTGCTTTCCCTGGAACGCCTGGCAATACAGCTTGAGCGGCAGCTTGTACGATACTTGGTAACATTTGAAATTCAAGATATTCTGCGAATAAATCTACATCTTGAAGTTCGATTTCCTCAGTATCTTTCATAAATTTTGCTAATTTTTTACTTAATTCATCGAAGGAAATTTTACATCACATTTTTTATATTTAATATATAACGATATTGAAAAAAACATTATAAAAAATTTAAAATTTGTTTATTGAATTTGACAATTATTTAAATAGAATAGATGTCGAATTTCGTAATTTCATTTTAGATTCAGATTTATTCGCCATAATATTTCCCGGCAGTCTTTAATCTTTCTTTTTCTTGTTCTTCTAACTGTTTAAAATCTATTTTTCCAACAAGAGTCTTTGGTAATTGCTTACTAAATTCAATTTCTCGGGGGCAGCTCCATTTAATTAAATTCTCATTACAGTGGGTAATTAAGTTTTTTTCCATTTCTTTACTTTCTTTATTAGGATCTTTTAAGACTACAAAAGCTTTCACTATCTCAACTTGCTTTTCATCAGGTACACCAATAACGCATGCCTCAAGGACATCGGAATGCTTATAAAGAATATCTTCGACTTGAGCGGGATATACATTAAAACCAGAAGATTTTATCATTCGTTTTAATCTAATTTTAAAGTAGAAGAATCCATCTTCATCCATAGTAGCAATATCTCCAGTATGGAGCCAGATTTTTCCATCTTCGTGTTTTTTTAATGTTTTAGCAGTTTCTTCTGGTTTATTTAAATAACCTAACATTACAGCAGGTCCATGAATGCATAATTCACCTTCTTGACCAATTGGAACTTCTTTTGTAGTCCCTAACTCTACTATTTTCATCATCATATCTGGGAAGGGAATTCCAATACTTCCTTCCCGATATTCACCTAAGGGCATAGCACAAATTCCAGTAACAGCTTCAGTTAATCCATACCCTTCTCTGAGTTGAACATTTGATCCATTTTTTCTACATATCTCTTCAAATTTCTCTTTTGTTGTACGTGGTAGGGTATCTGCACCACAAAAGGCTGCTTTTAAAAAGCTTAAATTTGTGTTTTGAAATGTGGAATTTCGGTTGAGAGCTTCAAATAATGTTGGAACCCCAAATATCAGGTTTGGTTTTTTAGTATTAATTAATTCTGCTACTTGATCCGGAGTAAATGATGGCACCAGGATACTTTTTCCACCTCCCATGAATACTGCATTAACACACACACCAAGGCCAAAACCATGAAAGATTGGTAAAATTGCAAGAGCTGAATCCTTATCTGATAAATTCATCCATGTAGCAACTTGTGTTCCTTCAGTTATAAAATTGTAATTTGAGAGCATTATTCCCTTAGGAACACCAGTAGTTCCTCCTGAATACAAAATTACCACCATATCATCGGGATCCCTCTCAATTTTAGGTATTTCAGAGTAATAATTAGCCATGATATATTTCCACCATTGAATTTTAGGATTTTCCGGAATATTCATTCCTTCTGGACCTAGCTGGGTTAAAATTACCATTTTTAGTGGCGTGCTTTCCATAACTTTTTCGACATTAGGAAAAACTTTATCAATAGTAAGCATAAATGAACTATTACTCAAGTTTAAAAAGAATTCAATCTGGTTTGGAGGACTTAATGGATGAATCATGCTTGCGACGGCTCCAATTTTATTTATTGCATAAAAACAAATAATTCCTTGAGGGGTTGTCGGCATAGATATTGTCATTCGATCTCCTTTATTCAATCCTAAGCTAGCTAAAGCTTTTGCACACTGATCGATTTCTTTAATCATTTGTGTATAAGTAGATTCATATCCCATAAAATCATAGGCTATAGAGTTAGGATATTTCTCAGCAGTTTGTAATACTGCATTATACATGGTAGTTCGAGGATATTCAATATGATCAGGAACGTGTTTATCATAAAACTTTAACCATGGTTTTTTTTCATACATTTCAAGTTATTTTTTTCTTTTAATATTTAGATTTAGGATAATAATCTATTAAACCTAATAAAATTTCAAAAAAATACTTAGAATAAAATTTTTCTGGATTTATTAAAAAGATTATTTTATTTGCTTTTTCTCTTTTTATACAGAATCAATATTGTTCCTATCGCAATTGTAAAAGAGATTAATAAGAATTCTAAAGGAAAACCAGGTATGATCGGAAGATAATATCTTGTTAAATCTTTATTTATAACTGTTCCATTGCTATATCTAATAGTGGATGTAAAGAAAAAAGTATCTGGTCCACCACTGATTAATATTATCTCAATATAATAAATTTTTTCTTCTGTTGCCGTATAATTTATATATGGATTATCGTCCAGACTAGAGGCAACAGTTGCTGGATTATCAAAAATGACCTTATTTAATGTATTATCATTATTCACATATGATTGTATGGGGCGTTTATTAAATATAAAAAGAGTAAAATTTCCGTTTTCAGAATGAGTTACACTAAGCTCAATATTATTACCTACATCCAAGTCAATTAGGAAGAAAGTGTAATTTCCATTATTGTTATTATCAATATAAGTGAAAGCTATAGCATTATTAATTGGACCTATCATTAAAAGCAAAAAAATTGATATCAATATCTTTTTATATTTCATTATAAAAGTTACCGCAACATATTCAAAAAATATATTATAATATAATTATGAGTTTTAATTAAAATTCACTTTAGATCTTTTTGTTGAATTTTGAATAAAATTTAATAATATTGTCTTAAGCATATACCTTAGAGATTTCATGGAGTATTTAATTTTAGAAAATTTGGATTTTGGTAAATATCATGGACTTGGTAATGATTATGTAATAATTAATGATATTTTATGGAATATTCCAGAAGAAAAAAAATCACTTTTAGCACTAAACTTGTGTGAAATTCATTTTTCAATAGGAGCAGATGGATTACTATTCGTATGTGAATCTAAAGATGCTGATATTAAAATGAGGATATTTAATAATGATGGATTAGAAGCGGAAATGTGTGGGAATGGGATAAGATGTTTTTCAAAATATATCTATGAGAATGATATTGTTAAAAAAGATGAGATTAAAATAGAAACTCTCAAGGGAATCTTGGTAGCAAAACTTAACATTATTAATGATAAAGTTAATAGTGTTGAAATTGATATGGGTGCACCAATTCTGAATTGTGAAGAAATCCCTGTTATCTTAGACAGCTTAGTTAATCGATGTGTTAATGAACAATTAGTGATTTTGGATAAAATATTTAACTTTACAGCTGTTTCAATGGGCAATCCTCACGCTGTTATATTTACTAAAGAGCAACTAAATGATGGCAATTTAAACATGTATGGAGCGGCAATAGAATCTCATGATCGCTTTCCAAATAAGGTAAATGTTGAATTCGTCAAAGTAATCTCCGAAGAAGAGGCTATTGTGAGAGTTTTTGAAAGAGGAGTTGGAATCACTAAATCATGTGGTACGGGGGCTTGTGCGTCTATTGTAGCAGGTACTATATTAGGTATTTTTAAAGAAAATAAACCTATATTAGTGCATAATGACGGCGGGGATTTAAAGATTACCTATACTGGCAAAAGAGTTTTTATGGAAGGTCCGATAGAAAAAGTTTTTGATGGTATAATTGAGAGGATCGAGGTTTAACGATTTACTTTTAAGATAAGAATAATTTAGTTTTCTAAGATATGTATCACTTTAATGACCTAGATTTTTAGGATTATGAATTATATTGACTGGTTGAGCAGGAAAGATTTAGAATATCGAGATGGAGGTCTTTATTTTGCCAATTTAAACACATTAGGAATTGCAGAAAAATTCAGAACTCCAATTTATATTATAAATGAAAAAACGATTCGAAAGAGATATCGAGAATTAAAAGATACATTGAATTCAGGATATAAAAAAAATAAGATTTACTTTGCTGTAAAGTCAAATACTAATTTATCGATTTTAAAAATACTAGTTTCTGAAAGATCGAATTTTGATTGCTCATCAACAGGAGAGATCCATGCTTGTTTAAGTTCAGGTATCTCCCCAGAACGAATAATTTATACCGGAAATATGTTCACGAATAATGATTTCAAATTTGCTATTGATAATGATATATTAACGAACTTAGACAGCTATAGTCAATTAATTAGGTTAGCAAACTTATATGAAAAAAATGGAAAAGATAAAAGAATCCTTTCTTTTAGATTTAATCCCGAATTTGGGGCTGGACATCATCCTCATACCATAACAGCAGGGAAGGAGATTAAATTCGGTATATTAGAGAATCAGATGATTAAAGTGTATTCTAAGGCAAGGGACTTGGGTTTTAAAAAATTCGGGATTCACCAACATATCGGGTCAGGGATTATTAACGCAAAAGATTATGAAAAACCTATTGAGAAATTTATAACCATTATAGAAAAATTGTCATCGCAATTAGGGATTCAATTTGAGTTTGTAGACTTTGGTGGAGGTCTTGGAATTCCCTATCGTCCAGAACAGGATCCCCTTGATTTAAATATATATAGCGAAATTGTGTTTACTAGATTTAAAGAAATTGTAGAAAAAGGCGAAATTGGTGAGCCATTTCTTTTTATTGAACCAGGACGTTATATTTCAGCAGAATCAAGCATTATTTTAACACAAATAAACACCATAAAAGATAATGGTTATAAATTATTTGCCGGGTTAGATGCGGGATTTAACACTTTAATTCGACCCACGATGTATGGTTCATATCATCATATAATAAATTGCAACGAGAAACACAAAAAAAAAATATTAAAATATGACATTGTAGGACCTATATGTGAATCGGGAGATGTCCTCGGCAAAGACAGAGAATTACCCGAATTGAACGAAGGAGATTATCTAGCAATTTTAGATGCTGGTGCCTATGGATATACAATGAGTAGCCCATATAATTCAAGACCTAGACCTGCAGAACTATTAATAAATGATGGTAATTTATACAAAATCCGTAATGAAGAAACATTTGATGATCTAATTAGAAATCAAACAGTTCCGGATTATTTAAAATAATTCTTTTTACTTTGGTCAAACAACAAAAATAAAAATTTAAGTCTATTATTATTATATTGAGATAAAATTATAAAAATTGGGACGATTAGGGCTTGGATACCCCTTAATGCTCTCGATGAAGTGTTGGCAAAATGAAATCTATGTAAAGTTTTACAACTAAGAAGATTGATGATAATACTGATCTGCACTGATCTTTTTTATAATTTTATCTTATCTATTAGCTTTATTATCAAGAAGATTTCCTTTTATAAGCCTAATACTTCACTTGTGGAGTATATCTTATTTTCTTTAGCAGTTGAAATAAATTTAATTGCTCCAATTGCCCCGTTAGCAAAGCATTCTCTACTATGAGCTTGATGTTTCAATTCAATTCTTTCTCCTGGTCCACAATACAATATTGTATGATCTCCTACAATATCACCCGCTCTAATAGAATGAATTCCAATTTCATTTTTGGCGCCAACTGAGCGCTTATTAGGTCCCCTACTCCGACCAAATTTAGCAATATCTTCAAAATTAGAACCAAGTTCATTACTTATTATTTGTCCAATTTTCATTGCAGTACCGCTTGGAGCATCAACTTTTCTATGATGATGCGCTTCTAACACTTCAATATCCCAATCAGCTAAATATTTAGTGAGTATTGATGCCATTTTAAAGAGTATATTTATTCCAGTAGCCATATTAGGTGATATAACCGCTGGTGCTTTATTTTTTTTAACAAGTTCTTCAAATTTATTTAAAAATTCTTCTGACAATGCAGTGGTACCAATTACACATCGTATTCCGTTCTCAACACATATTATACAATTTTTTTCAGTTGCTTGTGCCACTGTAAAATCTACTACTACATCTGGGTTAGATTCATTAATTACTTTTTGAAGATTATTTATATCATTTATTTTTATATTATTTGGATCTTTTACACCTATTAATAAACCTAAATCATCACCAATATTAGTGATATCGCATGCCGCCACAACATTTATTTCTTGGTCTGCTATTGCTAATTTACTTATTAGCTTGCTAGTAAAACCAGTTGGCCCTAAGATCAATAATTTAATCATAATTTAAGCCCCAGTTACAATTGAATTAGATTTAAATTTTCTAATACTTCTATAATTTTTTTCTGATTTGTTTCCAATGGGGGAGTTAATGGCATTCTCATCCTTTTATCCATTATACCCATAATTTCAGCAGCAAATTTCACGGGTCCTGGATTTGTTTCGATGAACAGAACCTTGAATAAAGCATATAGTTCTAATTGCATATCCCTAGCTTTTTTCCAGTCATTATTAAGCATAGTATTAGTGAATTCAAATATTTTTAATGGAATAATATTAGAGGCTACACTTATAACTCCTTTTCCTCCTAATGCCATTATGTGATATGTCATACTATCGTCTCCACTTAAGACAATAAAATCATCTGGTGTAGTTTTAATTATTTTTGTTATTTGATCAATGTCTCCACTGGCACATTTTATCCCCACGATGTTATCTTTAGAATATGCTAGCTTAGATATCGTTTCAGGCTCTAAATTTCTTCCAGTACGACTAGGGACGTTGTATAGTATTATGGGTAATGATACAGAATCTGCAATAGCCGAAAAATGATCAATTAAAGAATGCTGCACTGGTTTATTATAATATGGTACTACTTGTAGTATTCCATCTGCTCCAATTTTTTCAGCATACTGAGATAAGGAAACTGCTTCTTTTGTAGAATTGCTCCCTGCGCCAGCTAATACAAATGGGGTTTTTTTACTTCTCTGAGCTTCGTCTACTGCGATATCCATTGCTTTATGGTGTTCTTCGTGGGACAAGGTTGCACTTTCACCAGTTGTACCCATGGTTAAGATTTGACAATCATTTTCAATTTGAAACCTAATAAATTCTCTATACTTCTCTTCATCGATTGATAAGTCTTCATTAAATGGAGTTATCATAGCAGTAATCACATTATTCAATTTATCTATCTTGGCCATTTAAATCCTCTTGATATCATTTTAATCTATAATTTAAAACATTAACTAGTAAAATTCATATATAAGCCTTATTACTAACATTATAATTTTTATAGATTCTATTCAAAGATCTATTTTCTATCTATATTTAAAGAAAAAAAATTAGTAGAGAGAAATTTTATAATTCAAACTTATTATTGATATAATATGGAAATAAATCTTCTAGACAAATTCCAAGGTTGTTTATTGGGTGTAGCAATAGGAGACACCTTGGGGCATCCTTTTGAAGGAAAGCTTCGTTCCCAAATATATAGTTATTTTGATGATTTTGATGATTTTATTCAAAAAAATAAATCTATATTTAGAACGTATACTGACGATACACAATTAACACTCCACACAGCTGAAGCTTTAATTAAAGGTGATGGATTTAAAATTGAACAAGTTATCGATGAATATATAAATTGGTTAGATGATCCTCCTATTGGTCCTGGTTATGGTTGTATATCCTCAATCAGAAAATTAAAATCAGGTGTTCCATGGAAAGAAGCAGCTTCTAATTCAGGGGGAAATGGAACTACTATGAGGATTGCCCCTGTTGGTTTATATTTTTGTAAAGATCCAAAAGCATTAAAAGCAACGGCAATTAAATCGAGTGTAATTACCCACGCTCATCCAGCGGCTTCAGCAGGAGCAGTAGTTATAGCAAGTGCTATTGCATTTTTATTAGATAAAAATCCCGAGAATGGTTTTTCCATAGATGAGTTTTTTGAAGTTATAACTAATTCAATTGCTAATTCTCAAGATGAGGTATGGGAAGAATTTATTAAAATCTTGAATAAATTGAAATCGAAATTAAATGTACCAATTGAATCAGGATTAATTAAATTTTCACAAGCGGGAGTTAAATCACCATATTTTATCGAAGATTATTTAGGTCAAGCTTTTGTTCATCCATATACCATAAGTACTGTGATTTGTGCAATTTTCATCTTTTTAAAAAGATTAACTTCATTCAAAGAGTGTATTTTCGAGCTTGCAACAGCTGGTGGGGATAGTGACACAGTTGGAGCAATAGGAGGAAGTTTGGCTGGAAGTTATTTCGGTATACAAAATATCCCTCCTGATTTAATAAAATTAGTTAAGAATAGTAAAAAAATCTTGAAAATCAGTGAGGAGCTTTACATCGTTTTTAAGCAGAAATATTAAAAAGGTTATTACAAGTTCTTAAAGAAAATAGTCAATTTTTTCAAGCAAGATTCACAAAATTGCGGAGGTTTCTTATCTGTATCCATTAGAGTATTTGAAAATTGCATTATACAAGAATTACCACAATGTTCTAAACTAAAGGTGTGCCCAAGTTCGTGGATAGCTTCTTTTAGTATCCTCAATTCAAAAAGGGCTGTATTTTCAGGCCTTCGATAAAATTTTTCTCTAAGTCTTGTAAGTGAGATTAATGCTATAATAGGGAATCCTGGTTTTCTGCTTTTTGGATTAATTGCTATACCAAATACAAAATTTAAAGTATTGGAATATATGTCTTCATCCATAATTCCTAAGGTTCGAAAAAATTGTTTATTCTTGGTAAGATTAATTATTTTTTTTAAAATTTTTAACGCATCATATTGACTTCTTTTTGGATCATATTCTCTTTGTTCAAGTGAAATTGCTTTATGAATAATATTGACAGATAAGTTGAATATACTAAATGTCCGTTTTAGGTTTTTCTTTAAGTTCACTAAAATAGATTGGTCTATGTTTCCTAATTTTATCAGCTCAATTGTAGTCTTCATTTTAAACTAAGTAAATATAGGTAAATTTCATTAAAAAAGTATCAATTAGAATTCAAAACCAGAATCTCAGATGCTAATTATTAAATAAGTAAGTAACATCTAAATTATTCATAACAATCCTTGCAATTTTTTCCCTCCATAATCAGGTAAATATATAATTTTCATAGGGTGAGTTTTTTTGACTGAAAGTGAGAGTTTATTAAAAGAATCTGATGAGAAATACCAATTTCTAATCAATAGTATTTTAGAC
>JAHQWL010000065.1 GCA_029856155.1 Promethearchaeia archaeon | reverse complement strand
CTCTTGAACCTTTAATACATGAATTCTTTATTCTGTATTAATCCTAAACCTGATTTAATAGAACAATAACTATTTAATTTTATTTCATAACTTCCTTCTTAGTTCGAACTTTGTATAAAGTTCCGCAATAAAAACTATATATTGAATCATATCCATATTAAAATTAAGAAAACAAAGAGGTAAAAAAAAATGAAAAAAATAAATCAGACTCGAATTATCAAGATAAGGAATGATGTCATAGTTTCTCATGATGTCATTCGAGATTAGTCATTTTAATTATTTTAAAAAAAAACTTTTTGGAGGATTATAAAAATGTCAAATAAAAAAGATATGGAAGCAACCCTTTCTGATTATGTCCTAAATCGAAAGAAATATTCCTTTACATTTAAGGACTTATAATTATTCTATTTTTTTTCTTATTCTTTTTTTTAAATTTTCTTTAACATGATATAAGTATTTTTTATTAATTTCAAACATAAATAAGGCTTTTTGCATTAGATTTAAAATAGCTATTAGCTTATAATAGTAAATAGATCCAATATTGTAAAACGCTATTAAATTTATCAATTAAATGTCTCATTCTGAATCTAAGGAATTAAAGCAAGCAGACCATTTAATGAGAGAAGGCAAGATTAACGAAGCACTACAGATAATTTTAGAATTAGAAAAAAGAGATGATTTTACTCATCAAGAACTACTCTCAATTAAACTTTTTAAAGCTAATCTTTTATATAAATTAGGAGACTTATTGGGTGCCATTAACTATGCAGAGGATATTTTCCAAGAATTTCAAAAACAAGGAAATTTACTTTCATCCTTTGATACTTTAATTATTCAAGCATATGCCCATGGTATTATGGGAAATGTAAGTCAAAGTGAAGATATAATTAAACAAGCAGAGGATCTATTTAAAATTGTTAAAGAAACATTTACAATAGACCTAAGAGAAAGAGAATCTTTTTTGGTAAGGATAAAAGCTAATATTCATTATTTTAAAGGAGAAATTCAACCTTCTCTTGAGCTTAATAAAAAAGCATATGAACTTGCAAAAGATACATCTAATAAAGAATTGATTTCTGCTAGCCTTAGTAATATTGCTGACAAATATAAGTTGATGAAAGAATATGATAAAGCAATAATGTATGCTAAGGAAGTTGTTAAGGTTAATTATAAGCCAATTCTGAGATTCCCTTTATCTATTCTAATCGAAACCTATATTAAGAAGGGAGATATTAAAGAGGCAAAAGTTTACCTTGATAAGTTGCATGAAATTAAAGAGGAATATGATACCAAAAGGACAAGCATCTTATATCGGTATAACAATGCTTTGTTATTAAAATCAAGTCTACGAGCAAGAAACCGGATCAAATCAGAAGATATATTTAAAGAAATCGCTATGGATAATACTTTACCTATTGAACAACGTTATGATGCGATTATAAACTTATGTGATTTATTTTTAATTGAACTTCGGATAACTAATGATCCCGAAATACTAGATGAGATACAACCATTTATACAAGAGTTATTATATTTAGCTGAACATCATCATTTGTATGTAATTTTAGCTGAGACTTATCTTTTACAAGCGAAATTTTCTTTATTAACTTCTGATATTAAGAAAGCTAAACGTTTTATAACTCAAGCTCAAAAAATTTCTGAAAGATTTGGGTATAAAGAATTAAAAGAGAGGATTACAAATGAACAATCCAAATTACTTAAGCAATCAGATATATGGGAAAAATTAAAGGAAATGGGAGCACCTATGGATGAGCGTATAAAATTGGCTCATTTAAACGAACATATTGAGGAAATCATTGAGAAACGTGCTATGCTTCCTGCATTCATAACTGAAGAAAAAGTAGCAATTCATAAAGAGAAGAAAATTTGCTTAGTATGTAGGGGTGAAGTATTAAGATTCTCATATATTTGTGAGTGTGGTGCGATTTATTGTGACAACTGTGCGAGAGCGTTAACCAATTTGGAAAACGTGTGTTGGGTGTGTGATAATCCAATTGATTACTTAAAGCCAGTTAAACCATATACGGAAGAAGAAGAAATAAATGTTGATAATAAAGGAAAGAAGTAATTAAATTAAAAAAAATTTGATTTATAAGAATAATTACCTCACCAACAGCATGGATCAAAGTAGTCTCTGTATTTTTGTAACCATTTGCAAAAGGTATATTTAGAATAGTCTTCAGTAATTTCTTCTCCTGGTTGGATATCTCTTAACGCTACAGAACAAAATCCATTTTCATCTTCGGAAGCGCCGGAATTAGCATTGAAAGAATGATTTACAAATCTTGAGTTATCCAGACAAAAAATTAGAGAATCGGTGTCTCTTTCATAATAGGAATACGTGAGTAAATTATGTAAAAAATCTTTCATTTGAGATGTGCCATGCGATGAACTGAGAGTTAAAAATTGATCTTTTAAAATAATTAATACATCTTGTGGGCGTGCATGCCACCATATCGTACCTTTTGGAATAAATTTTTTAACAAACAATCCTAAACCATGAATATCACTGAACTTTACTTCTGCATACTCATCAATGGGATTAGTTGGGTTGGGATTATATGGTATTTTTCTATCCTTCATTAATTATATTAAAAGTAATGAACCTATTTGTATTTTTAAATTAATAACAAAAATTTTTTAGTTCGAAGACTAAAAATTCCAAATCCAATGATAAATCTTAGTAAAATTCAAATAATATTTGTTTACTTTCTCTCTTATGATGCAACAAGATATTATTAAATGGGATTTAAGTGATTTCTATAAAGATATCAATGATCCATTAATTGAAACAGATATCCAAGAGATAGAAAAATTAGCAAAAGACTTTCATCACAATGTCAAGGGTAAGTTAGAGGATCCTTCACTCACACCAAAACTCCTTCTAGAATGGTTTAAGGAGTATGAGAAAGTGTCTGAAAAAACATTCTACTTTGATTCGTTTGCTGAATTATTATTAAGAACAAATAATCTTAATGATGATGTAAAAGCGTTCTATTCAAAAATTGATGAGTTTAAAGTGAAAATTCAACAAAAGCTCTTATTTTTTAATTTGGAGTTGAATAAAATCTCTGATAGCAAATTTGAAGAATTAACAAAAGCTCCAGAATTAAAAAGTTATACTCATGCTCTCAAATTTAATAGGATGAAACAAATGCATCAACTTTCGGAAAGTGAAGAACAAATTATCTTAATGAAAGATATGACTGGTGTAAAAGGTTTTCTCAAACTTTATAGTGAATTTAAAAGCAATTTTACATTTGATTTTGAAGTAGATGGCGAAATGAAGAAACTGACTGAAGCAGAACTTTTTGCTTATATGTATCAGGAGAACAAGGATCTTCGATACAAATCTCTACAAAAAATTGTGGCAGAATATAAGAAAAATGAGATGATTTTTACCCATATTTATAACAATATCTTAAGAGATTGGGATTTAGAATGCGCTAAAAGAAATTTCAAACAACCTATATCAAGAAGAAACTTAGAAAATGAAGTAAGTGATGAGAGTGTTGAAGTATGTGGAAAAGTTACCACAAAGAGTTATACTATCGTTGAAAAATATTATAACATAAAGAAAAAACTCCTGAACCTTCCCGAATTACATATGTCAGACTTATACGCTCCTATTGGACAAATAACTAGAAAATATTCCTACCAAGAAGCTTTAGATTTAATAATGGATTCTGATGAAAAATTTAGTCCTGAATTTAAAGACATCATAGAGAAGATGGTTGAAATAAATCATATTGATGCAACTCCAAGAAAAGGAAAAAATAGAGGTGCCTTTTGTTCACATGGAAAACAAAAACATTATGGATTCGTTTTTGTTAATTTTGTAGAAACAGTTGATTCAATACGTGCTTTAGCTCATGAACTTGGTCATGCGTTCCATGCATATTATATCCAAAGAGAACAAAATTTTGTAAATATAGAAACTTCTCTCGTGGTCGCTGAAATAGCATCTGTATTCAATGAAATGTTAATAACTGATTATTTAATGAATACAGATTTGTCTAAGGATGAAAAAATTGCGTTATTATGTAATACTATTGAATCCAAGTTTGGAACTTCACATAGACAAAACGCATTTTATAGATTTGAAAAAGCCATTCATGGATTATTAGAAAAAAAATTACCTACAACAGAAGAAATCAAAGGTGCTTTTGTAAAAGAAATGGAATTAATGTTCGGTAATTCTATGACTAATATCCGTGAAGAATATGCAAACTATATTTTTGTAGTTCCGCACTTCCTAAACGTTCCATTCTATGTTTATGCATACAACATGTCCAACCTTCTAGTAATTTCAATTTATCAAATGTATCTCGATCAAAAAGAGGAATTTGTTCCTAAATATCTAAAGTTACTTTCGCTTGGATCTTCACTTTCTCCTGAAGAGATGCTAGCTGAAATTGGCATCGATTTAAATGATCCTACCTTCTGGGAAAAAGGGGTTAAATATCTCTCAGATAAAATAGATGAATTGGAAAAACTAGTAGAAAATAATTAAATTTTTTCTTTTTTTTGATTAAAATTCAGCTTCTAGTAGTTCTATCTCTCTGAGGAATAGATTCGCAAATGGAATCCATTTTGTTTTTGTTTCTGGATCACCTGCTGATTGTTCTGCAGACTTTATTCCTTTTTGAAGATATTCAGTTGCCAAATCATAATTTTCTAGTTCCTTATAACAGATCCCTAATTTAATGTAAGTTTGGTATACATACCAATTACCACTGCTTATTTCAATGGCTTTTTGAAATTCCTCAATAGCTTGTTCATGATTATTAAAGTACATAAGAATTTCACCATGTGTATCATGAAAAGTAGCGTTATCCGGCTCACTCTCTATAAGATTTTGAATAGTTTCTAAACAATCTTCTTTACGATTAAGATATTGTAACCAGGAGGCTTTATAGTTAAGAAGATTATTATCATCTGAATATTTTTCAAGTAATGTATCGATAATTTCTAATCCTGATTCAATATCTTTCATTTCTTTAAGAACATACGCTATTTTAATTTGAATGTTCTTTTCTTCTTTAGGAAAATCCTTAAGCATCTTATCTAAAATTGCTAATACCTTCTTATATTCACCTATATCAATTAAAATTTTACTTTTTGAATAGTATAGATCGGGTTTTTTCGGGTTCAATTTAATAGCTTTTTCAATCTCCCTAAGAGCATTGTTCACTTCATTTGATTCTAGTGGATAATTAATTTCAACTAGATCAAAAAATTTCATTTGGATCTCTTGCCAAATCAATCCTTCTAGTTTATCATATCTATCTAATAATTTTCTCTCTCTCTCAATTTTGTAAGCAAGATAATTAATATAACTCGGCAAAAAATTCTTTAGTGGTTCCCTTAGTCCATTATCGAAAAGAATATCACAAATTTCATCTAAAATAGCTGTTACTGTGCTTTCCATTGTTAAAGGTGACGTCTCCTTCGGGATTTCCTCGTATAAATTGTTTAAATATGAGAATTTAGTGATATAGTCCTCAACAATCGCATTAAGCATTCTTTCTAATTTTTCATTTACTTGAAAATAAAAGATTTTTTCATCAGAAGACTCTAATGTAAAAAATTTTATTGGAAAGATATTTTCTTCAACGATTCGAAGAATAATGAAATTAAGTTTAACAAGATTGATGTTATACTTTTCTGAAAACTCATCTGGAGATATGCAAAGAGGAAATCGGTTTGGATGGTTTATAGAAAGATAAAGTAAAACTTTATCATATTCTTCTTCACTGTCTAAAGTGGATTTGACTTTTTCATATGGCAGCTTTAATTTATTATTTAAAAACCGAAATTTAATGTCGCTGTCTTTTATTTTGTATTTTTCAAAGAAATTAATTGTTCTTTTAGTTATATCTTTAATCCGTTTGCCTTCTTCCTCTAAGATTGATTGCCTGTCTAGATCATATAGCCTTAGCATATTCGAATATTCTGTCTTACCTAATCGAGTAATTCTGTATTCCTTTTCTTCTTTTCTCACAAATCCCTTATCTAATAATAAATTTAGGCTTTTAGATAAAGAAGATTGATTGATTGCGAGAGGGGGTTCAAGAAAATCCGACCATTTACAATAATTATTATTATATACCATCCAAAGAATCCAATGGTCATAAGTTCTCCTTCTAAGTATCGCTTTTGGGGGATAACTTAATTTACGCTTCTTCTGCCTTGCTTCAGATAGTTCATAATACCTATCTCTACCTTTCGATGTTATTTTATACTGATTGAATACGCTTTTCTCAATGAATCCTTTCTCATTAAGTTTGTTTAGGTAGATTGATAACGTTGAATGTTTAACTTTTGCTTTCAGATTGGCCCAAGTACATACCTCATTATTATTTAAAATCCATAAAATAATAAATTCATAGTTGGGCTTTCCAAAAACAGGTTTTATAATCTCTTCAGGGGGATAATTACATTTAGTGACCACAATTGATACTCCTTGTAAAATGATCTTTAAATGAATATGTTCTTAAAATCTATTTATGCTTTATGATCCAAGACTTCATCTGGACTTTAAAAAATCGAACGGTCTGAAAGGTAATAACACAATTATCAATAATGATCTTATTGGCCTATAATTTGTTTCAAGTTCTAAGAATATCACTTTAATAATGGTGAAAAACTTTAATAAACCTAAAACTAACTTTTATAATTATATAAAACTAATCTTAATTTAAATAACCATTTCTATTCTTAGTTCTAAGAGATAATTAAATGAATGATTCAAGGTCAAAATTCAGATTTAAAATAACATTAGTAGGCGATGGAAGAGTAGGTAAAACCTCTTTAATTCAAAAATTTACTCAAAATGAATTTGTTGAGGATTATATTAAAACAATTGGAGCTCAATTCTCAATATACGATAAAGAAATTGATGGTGATAAAATCAGATTAATGTTCTGGGATATCGCAGGGCAAGATGATTTCAATTTTGCACGACCCTCTTTTTTTAAAAATAGTAACGCTGCTATAATTGTGTATAGTCTCGAAGAAAACGATCTTGGTGCTGAAAGTTTCAACCACATCTCATATTGGCATGAGGATATCAAACAGTTCTGTGGAGATATCCCTATCGTTGTTTTTGCTAATAAAGTTGATTTAGTGGATGAATATAAACTGGATAAATTTAAAATTCAAGAAATAGTGAGGAAACGAAATTTCCTAGGGTATTCTATAACATCAGCTAAAACGGGTCATGGAGTTATTGATGCGTTTAATGCCATTATTGATGAAATATATAATAAACACAAGACAGTATCTGCAGAATAATAAAAAGGTCATTCCAAAAAGCATAATGACCCTTTTAAAATATATTGCAAAATAATACTTCTTCTACAACTTTTCTTTTTGTTCGAACTTTGTAAAAAGTTTCATAGTAAAAACTATATTTGCAATAAGTTCCATTTAATTATTAGGGAGGAATGAGGGGAATCCACCCGGGAGAGTAATGAGACGATCCGGGCGGAAGTTCGACCGTTGAGCTCTCCATCTTATATATATTCGTTTCTCCTGAAGAAAGTCGACACCTTAAAATAATAATAAAGAGGTGATAGAAGAAGTTCAGGAAATAGGCTGTTTATTGAGTTTTTAGGAATCATGGAGTTTTCTAAAGCAATTAAGATTTTTATTTTTTTTTATTTTTTTTTTTTTTTGAAAGCTGAGTATTGAATATGTAATATAATATTACTTTTTTTCAATAATTTAAACGAAACATATCAAATTATAATACATTTTAAAAATATCTAAAAATTTACTAAAGATTATGATATCTAAAATTAATAAAAGTCCAGAAACAGCGTAATTAATTATAAAATCTAGAATTTATTCAATTAGTCGTTTAATTTATAACGAATTTTCGATTATGTATATTGTATTAAATTTAAATATAAAGTGTTTATTAAGAGTTGATTAAAATTCGCACATATGAACAATATGTTGAAGATTTAAAAAAGTTGAAGCCAAACATTTGGATTGGCGATCAAAAGGTTGGAAGAGATGACCCGCGTATAAGAGGAGGAATGAGAATCATAAAAGAAACTTTTGACCATGTTCATGAGCCCGAATGGGAAGATCTCTGTACAGCAACAAGCCATCTTACCGGCAAGAAAATTAATCGATTTACTCATATTCATCAAAGCAAGGATGATTTACTCAAAAAACAGTTAATGACAAGACTTCTGTGTCATCGTGTGGGTGGCTGTATTCAACGTTGTATGGGTATCGATTCACTTAATGCGCTCTCAGTAATAACCTATGAAATGGACCAATCACTTGGAACCGACTATTATGAGCGATTTAAAAAATATATGGAATTTTTTCAAGAAAACGATTTAGTGGCTAGTTGTGCTCAAACTGATGCAAAAGGAGATCGTTTAAAGAGACCTCATGAACAGGAGGATCCCGATCAATATCTGAGAGTAATTGAAACCAGAGATGATGGTATTGTTGTGAGAGGTTGTAAACTTAATATTACAAATACAGCATATGCTGATGAGATGATTGCTGTTCCAGTTCGTTATATGGGACCTGAAGATAAAGATTATGCTGTAGCTTTTGCATTACCAACTGATTGGGATGGTGTAAAATTACTTTGTCGACCTGCTAATTTTAGAAAGAGTAAAGTTTATGACGCACCAGGATTAGAAGTGGGAGATGTTGAAACTTTCATCGTTTTTGACGATGTTTTTGTACCAAATGAGCGAGTATTCTTAAATGGGCATGCAGATCCTAGACAAACTCCCTATGCTGGATTTTTAGCACTGATGTTTGCTCATTATCACAGACATAGCTATACAGGTTGTAAACCAGCAGTATCAGAAGTGATTGCGAGTGCTGCTGCATTAGTAGCAGAGTATAATGGGATTGATAAGACTTCTCATGCAAGAGATAAATTGTCCCATATAATAGGTACTGCTGAACTCGTGTTCGCTGCTGGAGAGTCAAGTGCAAAACATTCAGAAAAGGCACCTTCCGGTACTCAAGTACCTGATGAGATACTTACAAATGCAGGGAGAAGACTGGCAGGAGAGATGATTTATGAGGAATATAAAATATTAGCAGATCTTTCTGGAGGATTAATTGCAACTTTACCATATGAAGAGACTTTTTATAATGAAGAGGTTGGTGAGTTGGCAATGAAATATTTAAAACGAAATCCTCGAGTTAAACCAGAATACATGCTTAGATGTTTTAAGGGGATAGAGAATTTAGCAGTTTCTGATTTAGCAGGAGTGATGCAAGTAGCAGGATTACATGGAGGTGGTTCTCCCCAGATGGAAACTATTACGATGATGATGCGCTATGATTTAGAAAAATTGAAAGACATAGCAAAATATCTTTTTGGTATTAAGTCGAAACTAAAAAGATATGAAAGACCGACTGTTACACCGAGGAAACTCTTGGAGAGATTTAGAAAATCTATGGAAAAGAAAAAGAATGAATAATATTACTTTTTTATTTTTTATTTTATCTTGATTTTTTTACATTACACACAAAACAAACATTTGCGTTTCTGAAAGCGAATTAATCTTAAGTTCTTGTTGTTCCGTTATGAATTTTGTTATTGATATACCCTTATCAAAAATCTCAATAAACTTATCATGAAATATCTGATATATGTTTTTATTCCGGGAAATGTAAGACCCTATTAAGATATTGGTTGGATCAAAACTAGGTTGGATCAATTCATTGTCAGTTAGACTGAAATTACTAAATGCTTCATCAGTAACATGGATTTCTATTTTTTTAAACTCCATATTATATGGTTCTACATGACTAGTGAAAAGTTTAAATTCTTTACTCGTTAGAAGATCTTTGGCAACTTCTGAATTAAAGATAACTTGAACATTTATATTTATGAGATTATCTTTAATTCTATTCATTCCAGCACTCATAGACGTTTTTATATCATCAGGGATATTTTTAAACTGTTCTTCCTGAATCATTTTATTTAATGGATTGTCATATCTAATCCCTATTGCAATTTTACATTCACTTTGAGCTAAGAAATGGTGATATGATTCGTCAAAATTTTTAATGCTATAGTTAATAAATTCAACGGGTTCTTGGACTATCTGCTCTTCCAGTTTGTATTTTCTAATAAATTCATCAATAGCAGATTCACATTTCTCTCTTTTTTCATTGAATTCATTTCTAAGGTTTTCAATTCTTTTTTGGATTAAATCTTGCCACAGATTTAGTATTGGAGTTGGAGCTAAGTGTATTTTCATTGGTCTGTCGAAAATTTGAACAAGCTCTAGCTCACTTAATACAGAGCAGACTTTATAGCCTCTTTTTAATGAGAGATTAAATTGGTTGCATACTTCTTTTAAATTATCTATTCTTTTATTTAATAGAAGATAATGGTATATCCTTTCAATACCTTTTTCTATAATGCCAATTGAATCAAATAATTGATTGAGAGGTAAAAATTCAGTATCTTCCATTACATCACCTATTACCAGTTCGGTCTAATGTGAGTTCAGTAAGAACTTTAAACGCATCATCTACATTGATATTATCTTTAGCTGACATTTCTG
The DNA here is from genome assembly GCA_029856155.1 of Promethearchaeia archaeon. Classification (GTDB taxonomy): domain Archaea; phylum Asgardarchaeota; class Lokiarchaeia; order Sigyniarchaeales; family SOKP01; genus Loki-b32. The sequence continues at coordinate 18,483 of JAHQWL010000065.1, read as the reverse complement.
CAAAGCTGGCCATATCATTTTTTTCAGCAATTTGTATGCCATATTCTCTTTGAACTTGACGTTGGGTTTTTTCAAGATCTAATTTTGAACCAACAAGCATAATTGGGATAGGTCCACCTTTTTGTCTAACAATAGTAATCCATTCTGAAATGTTATCTAAAGTAGAAGGTCTAGTTATATCATATAGTAAAAATGCAGCGTTTGCTCCTAAACAATATGTTGGTAAGAGAAATCTGAACCTTTCTTCACCTCCAACATCCCATAACTGTAATTTTATTTTTTTGTTATTTAGTTCAATCGTTTTGACATGAAAATCTACACCAATTGTTAATCTTTCACTTGGATTGAATATGTTATAGCAATAGCGTTTTGTGAAAGAAGTTTTTCCAACAGATGCATCTCCGAGTAAAAGAATTTTGAATGTATAGTCATATGAAACCACGATTTATCATAACCTCCTTCTTAGATATGTCATATAACTCGCCATTTTCATTAAACCTTATAGTAATTAGGTAAATAAATCAATTTTAGTATTTATATTATTATACCTCTTTAATATTACTTAAATGAATTTCATTCTTTTTAAATATAGTTTGAATTTTCTTTTGTTTTGGTTTTAATAACATACATTTTCTAGTACTTCATATAAATGCCTCTTCTCGTCTTTCTTCGAATTAAAAGAGTTATTTTCGAAATGATTAAACTTAAAACTTGATGGGCTATTATTTATTAGGAGTTAAAAATCGAATAAGTGATTAAAGAAACTTAATGAAAGCAGAAGATATAATTTTAGGATTGTTTTATGCTGATGAAGATAATTTAGTTTTTGACCTCATCAAATTTTCAGAGAAATTTAATGATATGAAAATTAATGATATAAAGATGCTTTCTTATAGATTTCTCGGTCCAGTTTTTTTAACAGCAGCGGCGGATATTGGACACAATTGGGTAATTGAGTCTATTGAAGCTTCACTTTCTTTACATGATGCAAATGTTGAAGATCTAGATGTTCTTCAATCATTTTTTACCCTGAATTCCTCAATTGAAACAGAAGATGGGACAACAAATCTATTTGCATTAATTAGCACTCCATATACAGAAGATACAAAATTAATTTCTGATGAAATTTCAAAATATATACATCCTAGTATCATTCAAGGAAAAATTGTAAATGAAAATCTATTAGGAGACCGTTTCGATTTTACTAGGTTTATCGATAGCGAATTAGAGAGAGGGATCAACTTAATTGAATATTCGCTCGGAGCTTCTAGAAAGGCGCATTGGGAAGAAGAGCAAAGATATTATTATTGTGTTGGATTAATTGAAAGAAAAACAGGTGAAAACCTAAGAATATCAAATCTCTATACATTTAATAAAGATGATCCTCTAAGAAAATCTTTCTTAGATTATATACCATCCTATTATGTTATGGCAATTTTACCAGATTACTATGAACACTTAATAAGTGAAACATTAGAAATATATAATAAAAAAGGCATTCATCCTAACATTAAGAGGATAAAGTTAAACTTTGGAGATAAGAACGTAGTATATTTGGAAGAATACATCATAGAAAATGAGGTTACAAAAAGTTATGGAGTTATATTAATCCAACAAAATGAAGAAACTAATGAGAATAAAAATTTATCATTTTATAAAAAAAATTTAAGACTTTTGTTGGATGGAAATAGAAATCTTAAAGATGTTCTTAAATTAATAAATCCGCATCTTAAATTTGAACGATGGGGTTGCAATTTCAAATGAAGATCTTGATAAAATAGGATTAATACTTGATAAAAGATACTAATTATAATTAGAAGAGTAAACAGAAAAAATGGAAAAATTAAGTGTTCAAGAAATATATAAAATTGATAAACAAAAATTACTATGATATTATGAACGAATTCAAAATCAACTTAAAAATTCAGGGCCAACTCAAATCATTACAAAATTTTTAGTAAATCAATCTATCGGCTCGAACAACGATGAAGTTTATGAAACATTGCTTTACTTCAAAAGCTTGTTAGCTGAAGGAAAAGAACTTTTAGATTTAGCTTTTGAATGGATCAGAGCTCATAAAATTCGATTGGAGTATAAGAAGTACCTAATTAGAGCTCAATATCCACAAAACTATATAAGTTTGGCTGTTGATGATTGTATTTTCCAATTCTTTCTTGAGTATGATAATTACATTAGGAGCATACTGAGAATGGATACTAAGGAACATAATTTTAGTGCACTCTACGAGATTTTTTTCAGTCCTTATGAATCGAAGAATCTTAATATTAAAGACATTTTAGAAAGACATATTGATAATGTTCCTACTCATTTTGATGGAGTGCAAAAAATAAATACAAATATAATAATTTTACGTTCGGGATTATCGAATATTATTGCAAAAGACTATGAGAACGTCCTATATGCTAGAAAAGAAGAAAAATCTAAGAGAGAAATTAAATTTAAGAAAAAAACTACGTATGAAATGAAGCCAGATACTGGCTTTAAAGGCTTATTACTTGAAAGGATGATTAAAACTATTTGTATTAGCAAAAAAGAAATTAGTGATAAAGAGATCGAAAACGCTGTATCACAATCTTTATCCTCATATTTTAAATTTGGAACTCTTTATGATTTTGACGGTTTTAAAGATTTGTTAGTCTATAATTTAGCAGATGATATTTATACGGGATTAACAGAAAAGCTTAAACAAACTAATACTCTAGAAAATATCAAATATTTGGTTTTAAACGTTATAACAATCTTTAGCAAAACTATTAAATCAAAAAAGCTTGATGGAATGGCCTGGAAAAGTGATTTAATATCTTTTCTTAAAGAATTTATCATCAAATTTATCAGTAATTTATAAAATAAAAAAATAGAATTAAAAAAAGGTTTACTTCATGTCTCTTTAAAGAGGTCCTTCATTTTTTTCTTGATCACTGAATTTAATTCTTTTCCTATGTAGCATTTTAGTTCCCTATAAACAAGGGGATTCTTCAGAAGTTGCTTATGCATATTCAAAAATCGTATTACTGCCCAACGAACAGAGTCGTCGGGGTCATTCAATAATGGTAAAATAAAATTTAAATAACTTAAATCACCTGAATGCGCAAGTTTCAGTATGGTCCTAGCTCTGGTAATAAAGTCAGGATGATATAATTGAGGCACTAGAACAAACTTTAAGGTATTATTTTTAACAAAATCCAAAATAAAATTGAAAGTATCAACTTTACTATTGTGTATTTCATTAGTTTCTTCGATAAATAAATTTAAAACGGGTTCTATCTTCTTTCCAAGTTTTAAAAGACTTTCAAAAGATATAAAGAAGTTATCTGATAAATCAGATGTTTCTAACCTAAGATTATCAATCAATCTCATAATAATTTTGTCGTCAACTTTCGAAATTTTTATAACATCCCAATTTATGTCGTCTTCTTCCTCCCAGGTTTTATTATCCCTTAAATAACTCACTAAATCATCTTTAGATTTTTAATTTTTGTTATTAAAAAAAAATAGGATTTGTCTTTTAATTGATTTATTATTAAAACAAAAATAAACTGGAGTTTTTTATTAACTTATCTTAGTTTTTAATTATAAGTAAATAAAAAATTAATTGGTTAATATAGTACCATATTACGGAAAATTTTTATAAGGATCAATATTAAAGGTTAATCTAATTGCAAATAAGTGAAAAAATTTCTAATTCCTCGATTCTTACTTATATTTGTCGCTAGTTTATAAAATTAATTTACTATTCTATCAAATTTAAACATTATTGTATAAAATATTATAAATCAATAATGCTAAGGAATTATAAATAAAAAAAACTCAGAATTTTATTAGTAAATTATTCACATTATTATAAAAGATATCTTGTTTTATTTCTTTTGAAATTCTAGGTAATTTAAGGATTTTATCAATTTCGACTCCCAATTGGCTGGTAGTTGGACTGTCTGAACCAAAAATAATTTTCTTATGCCCAACTGTTTTGATCAAATTATAAATGCCTAATGAAGCCGATAATGAAGTCTCAAAATAAATATTATTATAATTCTTTAATGCAACACCGATTTCAATAGCATATTCCATACTATAGGCAGCATGTCCTACGATTAAACGTAATTCTGGAAATTTTTTAGCAACTTTTGCTATATCTTTGGGAGATATACCGCGAAAAAGAGAAGTTTTTGGAAGTGAATGAATATAAAATAATATATTTTTATTATAATCTTGCATAAAGGTTAACAATTTTAAAATATCACGTGGAAAATTTATTAAATTAAACGCAGAATGAATTTTAACGCCACAAAATCCTTTTTTAAAATGTTCTTCTAAAATTTTATAACTAGTTTCTTCTTCCTCGGGTTTTAATACTGGATTAAACCAAAAAAATTTATAAATTCTTTCTGGCGCTTTTTTTGAGATATCTATGACATCTTGATGAGAAAGTTGACCTTTAGGTTGTATATTTTTAAAATTTTCTAGAAGTTTAGTCATTTTATCTTTTTCTCCTGAATCTGAAGCAATATCCTTCTGGCTTTTATGTATTTTTGCCCTATTTATAGTAGTTAAAATTGCTTTCTCAACATTATATTGGTCCATATAACTTATGATATCTTCATGAGGATCAAGGAAAATGCCGTATGTATGAAGATGTGCATCAAAAATCTTAAAATCTTTTCTGGATATTATAATACACCTATTAAATTATGAGAATTTTGAAAAAGAATTCTAAATATTAGATTGATTTTCTTAAAAAAAGAATAAAAAACTTATAAATTTTTAATTTTTTCGAGTATTAATTCATGGTTTTTTTCCCAGTATCGATCAACTGCTTTATTCACGGCTCTTTTAGCTACCTTTCTTACAACTGTTCTTTTTATAATTGCTCCGAGAATCCATACAATAAGCAGCATGTCCAACAATTATTCTTAAATGTGGAAATTCTTTTGCCATACTAGCAATATCTTTAGGTAAAACAACTGAAAAAAAACCAGTTTTAGGCATTGAATGGAAGAAAAATATGAGTTCTTTATCAAAACCTAGCATGAAGGAAAGCAATTTTAAGATGTCTTTAGGAATTTTTAATAAATTAAAACCGGGATGAATTTTTACTCCACAAAATCCTTTCTTAAAATGGTCTTCCAGTATTTTGTAGCTATTTTCCTCTTCGTTGGGGGATAATTTTGGATTAAACCAAAAAAATTTGTAAAACCTCTCGGGTGCTTTATTTGCAATGTCTATTACATCAGAATGTGATAATTGTCCTTTTGGTAACATTTTTTTAAAGTCATCTAAGAATTTTGACATTTTATCTCTTTCACTCTTCTTAGTAGCCGCTTCTTTTTGTTTCCCATAATATTTAGTTCTATTTATTGTTGTAATGATTGCTTTTTCTACATTGTACCGATCCATATAGTTGATTATATCAACTCACTATGGAAAGATTTCTAACGAATATAATGAATATTCAAAAGTTATACTGGAAAACTTACAGAAATAGCAAAAGAAGATAAAATTAAAGTAAAAATGAATATATGCAATAAAATGCAAAACTTTTTATATGATGAAATTTACAGCACCCAGGCAGACAAAAATGTAAAAAAAACATATAAATAATAGAGAGAAAAAGATAAAAAATGAAATGAGGGAAGAATGAATAATAAAAAATTAAGAATCTCAGTAATAATAATAAGTTTATTATTAGGCACAAATATTGTTTCTATTGCAAACGCGGGCGTTCCAACAACATCTTATTCTGACGTTTTACTTGTACAAGTAGGGGATGATTCAATAATTGAAGAAACTACTCAAATAATAATGAATAATCTAAATGACAGAAACGAACGTTTGTTACAAGAACTTGAAAAACAGGAGAAGGAAGAATATGTTAAAAAATTATACGGAATGATTGGTACAACTTCTGAAATTAATTTTGGTCAACTAAATATTATTGGGTCCCGTATTCTCGATATCAATGTGATTCAAATATCCGTTGAAAGTCTTGAAAATGGAATTCTGGAGAGTTATAAGACTCAAGTACTAATATTAATAGGGCATGGAAGTGAAGAAGGTCTCAAAGGTGAAAATGATAAAATACTTTGGGACGATGTTGAGAAAATAATTACAGATAATTCTGCGAAATATTCGATAATTGCATCCTGTTTTAGTGAAAGAGCAACAAAAGATCTTCCGAATGCTATTGGTTTTCCGAATATCATAGATGGAATTGTTGCAGCTAACATTGTTTCAGCAATACTTTTTAAAATGTTGAAAGAGACAACTTTAATGAAAAATTGTCTTAATAATGCACTTAAGCGTTATATGTATATCAATATTAATCCTAAATCTACTCAAATTTTGTACGTTATCATTGATGATCCTCCTCCTCCTCCTCCCCCTCCTCCTCCAGATCCGTACTTTAGCGATGTTGAATTGGGATTTTACGTTGCTGAATTTGTAATTTTAATTTTGGCAACGTTGATAAATGTATATATACCTGCAAGCATGCCTTGGGCACAAAAACTGTTTATCCAACTTATGGCATTCGGTGCTATGGAGTATATTTTTCTTTTCGCCTATTATGCAGCGGGTTATATTAGTGAAGGAGCAATGTTAGCTGCTTTAGTGGAATTTTTCAGTCTAATACTAAGCCAAATAATCGCTGTTTACTGGGCGGTAGACATATGGCAGCAAATTTTAATGATAATAACATTTGGGGTAGGATTTTTACTCACATTATTAGAGTTGATATATTCAGCAGGTTCTACTGCAGCTTTAAAATATGGTCTTATGGCTGTGGCATTTGTTGCATTAGGAATAGCTTGTTATTTTGATATAATGGATTCTGATGGGATTGTAGGTTAAAATAATACTCTAACTTTTTCTTTCAAAAATTTTATTACGAATATATTTTAAAATAATACTAAAGGAGCCGATAATTATAAACAGAAATTCTAAAAAAACTCAAGATTATTATAACCAAATAAAAAATAACATTCATATCAATAAAAAAGGTATAATTTTAAAGTTTGCATTTGCAATAGTGATTACAATTTTTCTTTCTTTAGTAATTTCTTATTGGGCATATTCAAATCTCTTTTTTGCCATTCCAACTTATGTTAAGACGTTAACTATGATTGGAATCTCATTTTTACTTATAAATATTGTATTCGATAAAGCAGAAACTATCTTATATTGGAAAGATCCGGAAAAAAGACCCGTGATTTTGAATATAAAGATGAAACAATCGTTCATTGAGACCATAGTTGTATTTTTTGTTAATTTTATTATTCTTATATTTTCCCAATTTTTAGGGGCATTAAATTTTATATATGAACATGAATTGAATAAGAGATTTATTTCTTATTATCAACCGACGTTCCTTGAGACAGTATTAATTACCATAATTATAATTCTATCTTTTATCGCCATATGGACATCTATGTATTGGTTTGCAGGTAGATTCCTTCAAATAAAAGAATATTCAAACCGTTTGAAAAGATTTGTTTTAAAAGCCTCAAGTGTTTTCATTTGCTTAATGATTTTATTAGTAATTTTTTGGGCAGTTCTTTACATAGGAGATCGTTTATTTATAGAGGTCAAGGTAGATGGAAACTTCGTAAGTATCGAATTCTTAAAGGATTTTACAAAAAAAAATTATCTTTGGGTTTTGACGGTGGAAATATTTATTCTTTCTGGTATAAATTTATTATTCTATTTTAATGGAGATAAAAATTTGAGTGAAAGAAATAATTTTATTCTATCGGATAAGGAAAAGAGCGAGATCAAAAGTAAAGAAAAAAAAGACCAAAAGAAGGAGAGCAAAAAAGATTTTAAAACACTTATCTTTGAAACTTTAATTGTTCAAATTATTTTATTGCCTTTTTTTTTTATATTCCTGTTAGTCTGGATATCAAATGGGGTTTTTATTTTCTTTTGGATTTCTTTAGGGTTTATGATATTTTGTTATATATTAATCATACTTCTGCTAAAGGATAAAATTTCGATAGTTTAAGATGTGAAGTTTGTGTTTTTTTCAACCCCTATGCTTCAAAAGGAATTTAAATGCAAATCGCCTATTAGATTAGTGGTAGTCATTAATAATTTTTACAAATTACTAAGTTCAGAATAATAAATGCGGAATAATCTTTTCAGAAATAGTACTTCTGTAGTCAATAAGATATCAAAAATCTTAAAATCATTTCTATAGATTATAAAACACCTATAAAATTATGTATTATTCAAATTTAGATTTTATTTCGATCAAAAATATTGAAAGATTTTCTTAGAAAAAGAATAAAAAATTTATAAATTTTTAATTTTTTCTTGGATTGATTCACGATTTTTTTCCCAAAATTTATCAACAGCCTTCTTTATCGCCCTTTTAGCAATTTTTTTTACAACCGTTCTCCTCATTGCTGCTCCGAGAACATTCATAACTTTTTCAACCATTAGATTTTTAACAATTCCCTCTATAGACTCACCTTTAGAAGCCTTTTCAAGCCATTTATCAAATATTTTATCTACATTCTTATGAATTTTCTCTCTTATTTCTGAAGGGATCTCTTCTTCCATTATTATCTAACTCTTAAAATGTTATATAAATGATAATAACTTAATCATTTAAAATTATACAATTAGAGAGAAAAGGAAAGATCTTTTTAAATTCTAAAATCATGGATGATATTTTGTAAATGTACCATTTTGATATTCATTAAAGGCAATACGTAATTCTTCTTCTGTATTCATTACAATTGGTCCACGCCAAGCAACATTTTCTTTTATTGGTTTTCCAGAAATTAGTAAGAAACGGACTCCATCTTCAAGTGTACTTATATTTACTGTATCTCCATCTCTGTAGATTACTAGGGTTTCTTTCCCGACTAGTTCTTCTTTTTTATCATCGAAATATCCCTCGTCTTCAATTATATATGCAATAGCATTATAGCCCTCTCTTATTGGATGGTTGAATTCCGAATGTGGACTTATCATGACATCTAGATATTCAGGATCAGTAATAATGTCTTCCACAGGACCTTTGACTCCGTTAAATACTCCAGAGATAATCTTAATTTTGATTTTATCTTCATTTAAAGAGATTTCTGGAATTTGAGAACTTTTAATTTCTCGATACCTAGGATTCATCATTTTATGTGAGGCAGGAAGATTTGCCCAAAGCTGGAATCCCCAGAGTAATGTATCATATTTATCTTTTTTAGGCATTTCTTGATGTATAATGCCAGATGAAGCCGTCATCCACTGCACATCACCTGCTTCTATAACACCACCATTACCTAGACTATCACCATGTTCAATTTTACCATGTAACATATATGTAATTGTTTCTATACCACGATGTGGATGCCAAGGAAACCCTGCCATATAATCTCTGGGATCATCTGAATGAAAATCATCAAGAAGTAAAAAGGGATCAAGTGAATCATCAGCATAACCAAATGCGCGTTTTAATCGAACACCAGCACCTTCAAAGGTTGGTCTACTCTTTAATGCAACTCTAATTTTTCTGATTTTATTCATAATATTTAACACTTCAGTCACGTAATTATTTCTTTGCCTTTTAAAAATTAAATTCATTCAGAAATATGTAAATAAATCATAAATCATAACCGTTTAATAAAAGTACTTAATTTATGGTATAAATTTATCTATTCTATGTTAAATCATAGACTAATAAATGCCCCCAAAAAACCTAAAAAGTTTGTACAAGCAGCAATTAAATTTTTAAACAGGCATGCGAAGGATAAAAAAGTTTTCTGTGCTCTATCTGGAGGTATAGATAGTTCTGCGGCATATCTTTTATTAAAAGAAGCAAAAGTCAACACAATTCCTGTATTTATTGACCATGGTTTAATGAGAATTATCAAGGGTATCGAAGAACGAGAATATATACAAAAACTTTTTCCTGATGTAAGAATAATTGATATTAGAAAGGAATTTCTTCCAAAAATATATGGTGAGGGGGATGCTGAAAATAAGCGAAAACTCTTTAAAGCAGCTTATTCTGAAATCATAAGCAAAATAATTCGCGAAGAAAGTTGTGATCTATTAGCAGATGGAACCATCCTTCCGGATATTGAAGAAAGTTTTGGAGTTAAAATTACTGATTTGAAGGAGACGATGAGTCTTGAGGACGAAAAAGAATTGATGGAAAAAAATATTGAAGGGTTTGTTAAAAGTCAACATAATGTTGAAATTGAGTATGATGTGGAAGCAACTATCCAACCTGTTGCTAGCCTTACTAAACATGAAGTCCGTAAAATCCTTGAATATTTTAATATGCCACAAGAGCTTATTTATAGAAAAGCATTTCCTGGACCAGCACTTTCAGCTAGAATTATAGGACCAGTCACTGAGGAAAACCTTGTTTTTGAGAAAAAATTTCATGATCTTATAGAATCTTCAGTTGAAAAATATTACCAAGAAACGTATGGTAAAATGATGATTATAAATAAGGATGGCGAACAAGAACCATTTCAAGTCTTTGCTGCTATAAGCGAAGATGTTCTAAATAAGAAGGTTACGGGACTTGTTGATGGAAAAAGAACTTATGAGAAACCTCTATGTGAAAAAGGAGATTGGGACTTTAAAGAACTAATCAAAAAGGCTTCCGAGTTAGAAGGATATGCTAGAATTTTATACGAATTAGGAAGTAAAGCTGAAGGAAAATATGATGTTCTTATTAGATCTATTAACAGTAAAGATGCAAGAACAGCGACGGTTACTGAATTACCTATAGAATTGTTAAAAGAATTGACACAAAAATTACTTAAATTCACCTTAACAAAAAATGTTTATTTTGATGTAACACCAAAACCACCTGCAACTATAGAATATGTATGAATTAACTTGATATTATTAATTTAAGTTCCTCCTTTTTCTTCTGTTAATAAAGTAAATACTTTAAAAAGTCTTTTTAGAACATTACCTTTAACTTCTCTTGAATTTGCATAATTTATTCCTAATAAATCAAATCTCTTAAGAAAAGTGTCCAACCTTTCTTTAAAAGAGTTAAAATTCTTTTTAAGTTGTGGTGTCCATCCAATTTCAGCAAATACAATCAAACGTGGAAAGGTCTGCCATTCTAAACGTTTGATGTTTGGAGTATATTCCCCCCACATAGGAGCTTCTAACCCTAAAACATGCTTATGGTACTTTTCTTCTAATTTTTTTGGAATGGGGTCAAATTTATATGCCAATTTGAGTGGAGTAAAAGAATATGAATGATCAAGATAAGTGTATTTAAAATCTGAAATTATCACATCTCCTCCATTCTTTAAATATTCAAGAACCTCTTTCTTTCCTCTAAACCAATACTGACAAATTGGTCGGCCACCTAAATTCTTCTTTAAAGCATCATTCCATATTACTGTTTTCTGTTTAAGATTGGTTAAAAAAGCTATAATTCTATTCGTAAAATAGAGCTGCAATTCCTTTTCATTTTTTAATCCTTCATTTTTTAAACGTAATTGACAATCTGGGCACGACTTCCACCTTTCCTTAAGTACTTCATCACCTCCTATATGTATAATATTAGCAGGAAATAAATCTATTATTTCTTTTAAAACATTTTGAAGAAATTCAAATACTTCCTCTTTTCCAACACACATGACATCCTTATGGAAACCCCAATGTGTAGAGACTCTAAACGGGTAACCTTTACAACTTAAATCTGGATAAGAAGCTAAAGCAGCCCTGGTGTGCCCAGGTATGTCTATTTCTGGTATTATTTGAATAAATCTATCTTTAGCATACTCAATAATTTCCTGAATATCCTCTTGCGTATAATATCCTGAATGAGAAAGTCCGTCCCGCTTTTTACTAAAACGACTCCCCTCTTGAGTTTCTTCCCTCTTAGAGCCAATTTCAATAAGTTTAGGATATTTTTTTATCTCAATCCTCCACCCTTGATCATCTGTTAAGTGCCAATGAAACTTATTCAGTTTTAATAAAGCCATTAAATCAAGCATTTTTTTAACAACATCTTTCCCATGAAAGTGTCGAGCCTCATCAAGCATATATCCACGCCAAGAAAATCGTGGAAAGTCTTCTAATTTTAGACATGCAATCTGCCATTCTATGCCTTCTACTTTAACATTATTCTCAATTTCGGGAGGAAGAAGCAGTCGTAGAGTTTGAATGCCGTAAAAAATACCAACCGGGTAAGGTGCAGTAATATTGATCTCTTTGGGACTTATTTCAATGGTATAGCCCTCAAAACCTAATTTTCCTTCGTTATCAGTTAGTTTTAGGTTTATTGATGAATCATTACCAATTTTTTCTTTTCTTTCTTTTATAATTAAATTATTTCCTGTAGCGGGGAGAAGAAAATTCTTTAAATATTCACTTACTTTTAGTAACTCTTTATCTGAATATATTCTGGTTCCTTCTGTTAATATAAACTTACCTGTAGAAATTTTTAATAATACAGGTCCAGGTATAATGTTAGTATTTTGAATACTACTCATTCTTTTGGTTAATATTAAATCCTTTAAAATTAAAAAATAAAAATGATTATTAAAATTAATTAGAAAGAGATACTATTTATAGAAGGACTTTTTTGTAAATATAATGAAACTAAAAATCAAAAAGGAAAGATTCATTGATGAAGAAGGGAGATCTGTTTTACTTAGGGGTGTGAATTTGGGTGGCAGCACAAAAGTCCCTTTTTCTCCCAATGGGGCAACCCATATAAAAACTAATTTTAGTGATCATAAGAATGTTTCTTTTGTTGGTCGTCCATTTCCTCTAAAAGAGGCAGATGAACATTTTTCACGATTGAAGCATTGGGGATTTAATTGTCTCAGGTTTTTGGTAACCTGGGAAGCAATTGAACATAGTGGTCCAGGAGAATACGATAGAGAATACTTAGATTATCTCGAAGAAGTCCTAAAGATCGCTGAAAGCTATAAATTTTATACATTCATAGATCCTCATCAAGATGTTTGGAGCAGGATGTCGGGAGGAGATGGTGCACCTGGTTGGACTTTTGAAAAGGTTGGTTTAGATTTTACAAAGTTTGATGAAGCAGAAGCAGCTTTAGTAATGCAATATAGCTATGACCCTAATAATTCAGATTCATATCCTGCCATGCATTGGTCGAGCAATGCTCTAAGATTTGCTAATGGAACGATGTGGACTTTATTTTTTGGGGGTAAGGACTTTGCTCCTTCTTGCATAATTGATGGGATGAAGGCACAAGATTATTTTCAGCAACATTACATTAATTCTATTAGAGAAGTTGCTTTAAGAGTTAAAAATAATCCTTATATTGTTGGTTTCGATTCATTGAATGAACCTGAACAAGGTTGGATTGAAAAAAAAGTAGATGGAACTGGTACTGAAAAATTTACTGAAGGTTTGGGGTATGATTTCACTCCAATAGACGCCATATTGACAGGGTCGGGTTTTACTAGAGAAGTTGGGTATAAAGAAATAAAAAGGCTTGGAATCAGAGAGACAAGAAGAGATGAAATGAATAAAGGAAAAATTTCATGCTGGCTTGAAAATAAAGAAGACATTTGGAAAAAAGAAGGTGTATGGGGACTAGATGAAGAAGGTAAGCCCATTATTCAAAAAAATGGTTATTTTGTAGTTAGAAAAAATAAAAGAGTTGACTTCTATCAAGATTATTTATCACCTTTTATTATCAGATATACCAAAAGGATTAGAGAAGTAATTCCAGAAGCTATAATATTCTTTGAGTCACATCCCATAAGAATATTGAAAGGCGAAGAATTAACATTTAACGTCCCAAAAAATGTGGTGCACGCAGGACACTGGTATGATGGAGTCACGCTTGGCACTAAACGTTCCATGATAAAAGTAAATTACGACATCTCAACGAATAAAGTAGTCATTGGAAAAAATAACGTACAAGAAATGTTTACACGGCAATTAAGTAATATTAAAAGTATCGCTAAAGCCATACATGGGGTAATACCCACTTTAATAGGGGAATTTGGTCTACCATATGATCTTAATAAAAAAGAGGCTTATCAAAAATTCAGAAATGAACCTGAATTAGCTTGGAAAAAACATATTAAATTGCTAACAATGTATTATGATGCTCTAGATGCCAATCTACTTCATTCAACTCAATGGAATTATACTGCTGGCAACACTAATGAGTGGGGTGATCTATGGAATCTTGAAGATCTTTCGATTTTTAGTAGAGATCAACAATTAAATCCCGATGATATTAATAGTGGTGGTAGAGCAATTGAAGGATTGTGCCGTCCACATTTTATTCACTGCTCTGGTATACCCTTAAAAATGGATTTTAATTATAAAGTAAAAACTTTTAACTTCGAATTTGATGCTGACTCTTCAATAGAAGCACCCACAATCATTTATGTGCCTCATATTCAATATCCAAAGGGATATGAGATTAAAGTTTCTGAAGGAGATGTTGAAAAGAAAGATGCTGAACAATTAGTTTTTATAAGAACTAAGAAAGATGGTGATCATACTATTAATATTACTAAAACCCTCTAAAATCCTTTTTTAAATTTAAATTCTATATAAATTTAAATAAAAAGTATAAATAATTCAAAATATCATAGAATTATAAAATAAAATTTGAAAAAACTCATTAATTTAAGAATAAATTCTTTAAAGAAGGGTTCTAATGGACAGTAAGGTTGTTACTTTTGGAGAAATAATGTTAAGACTTTCACCTCCTAATTTTAAACGCTTTATCCAGACTCGCTCTTTTGACTTAATATATGGCGGTGGGGAAGCTAATGTTGCGGTTTCATTAGCTAATTATGGAATTCCTGTTGACTTTATAACGAAATTACCAAATAATGAAATTGGTAACGCTTGTATTCAATTTCTAAGACAGTTTGGCGTAAATACAAATAATATCGTGAGAGGAGGGAACAGAATAGGAATCTATTTTCTCGAGATGGGATCCTCTGTTCGTCCAAGTAAAGTTATTTATGATAGAGCACATTCAGCTATATCTGAAGCTAGCCCCGACGATTTTAATTGGAATAAAATTTTTGAAGGTGCTTCTTGGTTTCATTGGACTGGTATTACACCTGCAATTTCACAGAATCTGGCAAAAATTTGTCTTGAAGCTGTAAAAGTTGCAAAAGAGAAAAATATTACAATATCATGCGATTTAAATTATCGTAGTCAACTGTGGAATTATGGAAAAACCCCAAATGAAGTAATACCCAACTTACTAAAATATTCCGATATAGCAATTGGCAATGAAGAAGATGCTGACAAAGTTCTAGGTATTAAGGCTCCGGATACAGATGTGACTTCGGGAAAACTTAATGCTGAGAATTATAAATATGTAGTCGAAGAAATATTTAAACAATATCCAAACCTAAAAAAAGTTGCAATTACTTTAAGAGGATCAATTTCTGCTAGCTATAATACATGGTCAGCGGTTCTTTATGACGGAACTAATATGTATATTGGTCCTCAATATGAAATCAACCCAATCGTGGATAGAGTGGGCGGAGGAGACTCCTTTATGGGAGGATTAATCTATGGTCTAATCACATATAAAGATAATCTGCAAAATGCCTTAAATTTTGCTGTAGCTGCTTCTTGTCTAAAACACACTATATTAGGTGATTTTAACCTAGTTTCCGTTGATGAAGTTTTTAAGTTAATGGGTGGAGATACCTCTGGGCGAGTATCTCGATAGTGATCCAATTTTTACGGTTTCTCTATCTTTATACGATATCCAATGTAATCATCATAAATACATTTATTACAACATAATTCCTAGTTAGCTTAAAGAAGTCTAATTAGAATTTAATTCAAAAATAGTAAAATACTTTTAATGAAGATGAAGCCGCTTAAGAGAAGTTTTCTAGTTCTCTGTATTTCGTTTTTCATAATTAATGGAGTGTTGAATACAGCAATTTTTTTACCTAATTTTGAAACTAAGGAATTTTTAAATAAAAATCTTGAGACGTTAAAATCATCACAGTCATCCGTAAGTTTTAAAAAAATATCACAATATTTTGATGGGGGGGATGCTTGGTATATAGATGTTTCAGGATCTTTTGCATATGTTATGGAAGATTATGGGTTAGAGATTATAAATATATCAAATCTTTCTCAACCCGAAGAAGTAAGTCATTTTAATTTATATGGACTAGATATCTTCATTTACGATTCATTTGCTTATATTCCTAATGATGATGGACTATCAATATTAAATGTATCAAATCCACATGAACCTACATTTGTAGCACATTGTGATTGGAGTGGTAGTTATGCTCATGGAGTTTATGTATTAGGGTCTTATGCTTACGTTGCAGATTACTATAATGGAATTTTTATAATTGATATCTCAGATCCATTTCACCCTTCTTGCATAGGGAAATATGATGATGGTGGATCTGTATTTGATATTCAAGTTTTAGGCTCTTTCGCATACGTTGCAGATGCAGATCATGGTTTAGAGATCTTTAATGTTTCTAACCCATCAAATCCAATAAAGATTGGACAATTTAATGATGGAGGGGGTGTAGTCGATATTTATATTTCTGGGTTATATGCCTATTTAATAGACGTTTATGAAGGATTAGAAATTATAGATATCTCAAATCCATTCGCACCGAAGAAAGTGGGAGTATATAGAGATGAAAGATATTTACATAAAGTCTGTGTTGTTGACCATTATGCTTATTTAGCAGATGCTGAAGAGGGTTTATTAATCATTAACATTTCTGATCCATCTACTCCTGTTAAGATTGGAGAATTCTATGATGGGGGACATGCTCTTGATTTAAAGGTTATTGATGCAAATGCTTATATAGCAGATTGTAATGATGGTTTAGAAATTATAAATGTGTCTAATCCATCATTGCCTATAGAAATTGGGCAATATAAAAACAGTGGTTTTGCACATGATGTATATACTTTAGGATCATATGCCTATGTGGCGGATGGAGAAGATGGGTTAGAAATTATTGACATCTCCAATCCATTTGCACCAACTGAAATTGCACAGTATAGAGATGGTGGTTGTGCTAAAGAAATAGATGTTATAGGAACATTTGCATATATAGCAGATGGAGATGATGGATTTGAAATTTATAATATTTCAAATCCCGCTAGTCCCCTTAAGATTGGACATTATAATGATGGGGGGAACACCGATAAAATGTTTATTCTTGATTCGTATGCGTTTATTTTAGACGAAAGAGATGGTTTGGAGATCCTAAATATTTCTGATCCATTTTCTCCAACTAAAATAGGGCAACTTGATAAAGCTTTTATTGAAGGTGCATATGATATAGTAGTCTTAGATTCTATTGCTTATATAACAAAAAAATTTGATGGTATATGGATTATAAATGTTACTAATCCTTATGCTCCAGTTAAGATCGGACATATGTATCCTGGTCTAGTTTTAAGAGGTATCTCTGTTTCTGGATTATATACTTACATTGCAGATTTTTATAGTGGACTAAAAATTCTTGATATGTCTAATCTATCCGCACCTTCACTTATAGGAGAATATTATGAGCATTATCTTAGAATTCATGATGTAGTAATCTTAGATCAATATGCGTATATGGCAAGTTCATATAATGGATTTTATGTTGTTGACATTTCTAATTCTTCTTCACCTTATAAAGCAGGACAATATAATTCCAGCGGTATTCAGTCTGTTTTTCCCACCGATTCTTATATTTATGTTGCTCAAGGAAGTTCTGGTTTTAATATTTTATTACGAAATTCTATCAAATTATCTAATCCTAATCAATATGAAACATTAAACGTAAATGAATCTATGTCTATAAGCTGGTCGTCCACTGGTCAGATTACCTATGTTGATATAATGTTATACAAAAATGGAGAATTTATGCAAAAAATAGCTAGTAAAATTCTTAATAATGAATTCTATAGTTGGTATATATCTTCAGATTTGTATAGTTCTAAAAAATATCAAATTAAAATTGTAGATTCAGATGCTAACAATGTATATGATGTAAGTAATTTTTTTGAAATTTATAATCCGAACAAACCAAGCCCAGTTTTAAGATCTGAGGGAACAATTGGTTATGAATATTACCTTTTAGTAATAATTGGGATTATATTTATTTATTCAATTCTATTTTATAAAAAGAAGACTAAGTTAAAAATTACATCTTAAGTAAGATTGTTTGTAAAAATGATGTAATTATTTAATATCAAGTATATCATTATTTAATTATATATCATTATTAAGGAGAATAAAATAGATGAGAGAATCAGATAAATTAATAATTACAGCTACCACTGCAAATTCTTGGATTTATCCTGAAGTTAAGAATTGGGCTCAAACTACTGAAGCATTAATTGAAGATATTGTACAATGTTATGAAGCTGGTGCTGCAGTTGCGCATGTTCATCTTCCCCGCGGAGAAGAAGTCGAGACTGTTAAAAGAATTAGAGAAAAATGTGATATCATTATACAAGCTGGTATGTCAAGCGAATCAATCC
>JAHQWL010000064.1 GCA_029856155.1 Promethearchaeia archaeon | reverse complement strand
ATTGGTTGAAATGTTTATTATTATTTATAATCTTATCAATGCGATTTTATATCATCATTTATCTATAATGGAATTTTTTGATACCAATGAAAAATTAGTTAATTTTCTTTCAAACTTAGTAATTTTTAGTTTGAATTATTTACGTAAAAATTAAATTTATGTTAAAAAAACTCTTATTCATCCTTATGTCTTATTTCTTCATAAATTTGGGATTAATAGAGAGTTTTTGGAGATTCTTGAGGAAATAATCCTCGTTTTAATCAATCTTTCTTTCCCTATTAATACGAGGACTTAATGATCTTCTGAATATAGTTAGTCTTTTCATCTAAATTCAAAAATTAAAGCAATAAAAACGCAAACGAAGAAGAAGTTTATTTATAAATTATTAAATTAATATTTTTATTATACATTCAATTGTAATCCATAATAGAAAGTATTACTACTTAAAATTAAAAAGATGTGTATAGTATGGGAAAATGGGAATGCCAGGCATGTGGCTATGTTTATGATGAAGAAGCTGAAGGTACTAAATTTGAAGATCTATCAGACGATTGGACTTGCCCCGTTTGTGGTGTAGGAAAAGACATGTTTGAAAAAATTGAATAACCAATAAATCAATTTTCTTCTTTAATTTTTTTTTATTGCTTAATTTCTATAAAATTTTATAATAAATAGAATATAAGTTTTTAACTTGATTTGAATTACTATTAAAAAATAAATTATAAATCCTAGTTAATGAAGGTGAAATTGAAATTACACATTTAGAATTAATGAAAGATATCTATTATGTTGGTTATGTAGATTGGGAGGTACGGAATTTTCATGGATATTCTACTAACCGAGGGAGTAGTTATAATTCATATATAGTTAAAGGAGAGAAAACTGTACTTATTGATACTGTTAAACGTCCTTATTTTGACTACTTTTTGGGGAATATTAAGGATGTCTGCGATCCTTCCGAAATTGATTACTATATTACAAATCATGTTGAGATGGATCATTCTGGCTCTTTTCCATTAATCCTCAAATATCTTCCTAATGCTGAATTAATTGCTTCAAAGAGGGGGGTTGAAATTTTAAAAGCTCATTTTCATGAGGAAATTGCTGAGGATATATTCAATAAAATTAGAGCTGTCGAGGAAGGGGATACTTTAGATATTGGAAACGGTAAAAAGTTTACATTTGTGCCTATTCCAATGATTCATTGGCCCGATTCTATGGTTTCTTTTATGACTGACGAGAATGGGAAAAATGTATTATTTTCAAATGATGCTTTTGGACAACATTATGCAACATCCAAGCGTTGGGATGATGAAAATGATCTTGCTGAAGTATTTCAAGAAGCAGAAAAATATTATGCGAACATTTTACTTCATCTTTCTGGGTTGATAGCAAAGACAATACCAAAGGTTGGAGCATTGCCGATCGAAATTATATGTCCTTCTCACGGGATCTGCTGGAGGAACCATATTCCTGAAATCTTAGAAAGATATACTAAATGGAGTAAAGGCGAAATTGATGAAAAAAGTGTCCTTATCGTATACGACACAATGTGGGAAAGTACCGCAAAAATTGCAAAAGCATTAACCAATGAAATTAAGCATCGAGGAATTCCAGTAAAAAGGTATAGATTGACTAATGCCGATTATTCAGATGTGATAACCGAAGCTATGAAAGCAAAAGCAATCTTAGTTGGGAGCCCTACTCTAAATAATGGACTATATCCAACTGTAGCAGAATATTTATCTTATCAAAAGGGTTTAAAGCCTTTGAATAAGGTTGGATTAGCTTTTGGCTCATTCGGTTGGGGCGGAGGTGCTGTAAAAGAAATCGTGGAATTGATGAACGCTGCTAAAATTGATGTAATGGAAGATACAATAGAAATTAAGTTTGTTCCAAGACCAGAAGATTTAGATTTTAAAGAAATTGTAGACAAATTAATAGAAAAAATGGGGTAAAAGAGGCAAAAAAATGGATTTTATACTAACTGAGGAACAAAAAGCTCTCCAAAAAAAAGCGAGAGAATTTGCAATTCGTGAAGTTTTACCAGTTGCAGGAAAATACGATGAATCTGAAGAATTTCCTTTGCCAGTTATTAAAAAAGCTTGGGAAGAAGGATTATTAAACTTAGGAATCCCTAAGAAATATGGAGGCCCAAGTTTTGGTTTATTAAGTTCCTGTATTGTTGTTGAAGAAATATCATCTGCATGTCCAGGAATTGCAACTTCAATCTTTGATAATAACCTTGGTGCTGAACCAATTGTAATTGGTGGTAACGAAGAACAAAAGCAAAGAATTTTGAGTGAATTAGTTAATGAGTTCAAATTGATTGCTTTTGCAACCTCTGAACCAATGATGGGTTCTGACGTCGCTGGAATGAAATGCAAAGCAGAAAAAGATGGAGACGAATATATTTTAAATGGAAATAAGTTTTGGATTACTAATGGAGGATATGCTGATTATATTACTGTATTTGCTACGATAGATCCTGAGCAAAAGCATAAAGGGATAGCAGCATTTATTGTAGATACAAAAACTGAAGGAGTTAAATTAGGCAAACATATCCCTAAATTAGGTCAAAGGTCATCAAATACAGTATCAGTTGGTTTAAAAGATGTTAGGATACCTAAAGAAAATGTTCTAGCCAAACCTGGAAGAGGGTTTGTTTTAGCTATGCAAACATTTGCTCATACTCGTCCCGCCATTGGTGCATTTGCAATTGGATGTGCTCGTTCTGCAATGGAATACTCTATTGATTATGCTCAAAAAAGAGAAGCTTTTGGAAGGTTAATTGGAAATTATCAAGTAATTCAAGAAAAGATAGCTAACATGTATAAAGATATTGAAGCTGCACGTTTATTAACATATAAAGCCGCTTGGGAAGCTGATCAAGGAATGGACAATAATTTAAGTTCTTCTATTGCCAAAGCTTTCGCCTCAGATGTTGCTATGAATGTAACGACAGAAGCAATTCAAATTTTTGGAGGTTATGGTTACTTGAGAACATACCCCGTTGAAAAATTATTTAGGGATGCAAAATTATACCAAATCTATGAAGGTACCAGTGAGATTCAGAGAATTGTTATCTCGCGTTTTGTAATGAAAGGATACGAGCACGCAATGCCTTTTCTCGGAAAAAAGAGAAACTAAAAATAAATATTAAAAATTTATATTTTTTATTATTAATTCTTATATTTTAGCTGATTCTGTTTTTTCAATTTCTTTTTATTAAGAAAATCGTAGTAAATCGTTATAATATTTACGTTGGCACAAGTTATCACAGAAAACTTGAAAATTTGTATCTAACCAGAGATTTCTTAGTTCAAAAATTTTTAGATAATTATGAAATTTGCTAAATTTGTATATATCTATCGGAGTTTCACAGAATAAACATTTTCTTTCTTTTACCACTTTTTCAATATTCTTTAATTCATGGATTTTAAGATATCTAAAACATTCACAACAATGAAATTCTAATATTGAAGTTTGCCATAATTTCAAAATGTATTCGGGAGAAAAATCAACGTTATCATTTAAAAAATCGTAAATATTCAGATCTTTATCACAATTCCAGCATGTTCTTTTCTTAAAATATATTTCAGCTTTAATAAGTTCTCTTAATTTTTGAATTTTATCCCACAGACCTGCATTGTTTAACTTTTTAAAGAATAAGGACATGTTTTAAAAATAATCTTATATCAAATTATAATAGATTATTAGCATTATACACTTTTATAATGATCGCTTATAAGAGTTAAGGATTACAGAAACTTCAAAATTTCTTTTGCGACTCCAAAGAAATTATCACTTATAATCGTCGGTTTTATCCCTAGGGATTTAAGATCATCTAAATGTTTATAACCATGTCCCGTAGTGAGAAAAATTGTTTTACAACCCGCATTTATTCCAAACTCAATATCAGAAGGATGATCACCAATAACAAAAGATTCATTTAAATCAATAATAAATTCCTCATTAATCATATCAATAAACTTTGTTTTAGGCTTCCTACAATCACATTTGTCCTCTTTTAAATGTGGACAAAAATAGGTTTTTGTAATTATAATATTTTGTTCCTTCAAGGTTTCTATTAAAAGATTATTGAATTTATGAAAATCTTTAACTGTGTAATATCCTCGACCTATTCCTGACTGATTTGTTACTATAAAAAATAGGAACTCATTCTGGAGTAATTTTAATCCCTCAATAACACCAGGCAATAGTTCAAAGTCTTCTATTTTATAAGCATAATTCTTGTCCTCAATTAAGGTGCCATCTCGATCTAAAATAATTGCCTTTTCTTTTTCTATTTTTTCCACTTTTAATCTAATTTTTAGTCAATAAAATTATCAAAAAAATAAGCACGTAATGATCGCAAGATATCCAATTCCTAAAATAATATGAAACAACGCAAAAAGACCGCCGACTTTAAACAATTTCTTATAATTCATACCATCCACACAATGTTTCTTAGAATGCTCCAAAGTTATCATGTCAACAGCAGAACCTTGTGGTAAAAAGTTTCCTCCCAAATTGATTCCCAAAATGAATGCAATTAAAAGAGGAATAGAGGAAAATCCCGAAGAAATAAATGATTGTAAAACTGGAATTAAAATGACTGTTACTGGAAGATTATCGAGAAAGCCTGAAAGAATAGATGTTAATATCAAAATAAAGATTGATAATAGGAAAATATCTTCTGGAGAAATAAGATTTATGAAATCTTCAATTATACTAATAATACCTACAACTTCAAAACAATATACCAAAACAAAAAGACAAATAAAGAAAAAAATTAGTTTATAATCTACTTCTTTAAAATAATATGAAATATCTGGTTTTTTTTTACCAGATTCTTGTCTACGTGGATTAATAAATACAAATAATAACATTCCAAATAATCCAACAAAAAGTATATTTGGTATTAAAATTAACAAAACAAAAAAAATGAGTAAAGTAATTAAGTTTTTGTAAAATAATTTTGGATTGATGTGTTCTTCCATTATAATTAATTCATGTTCTTCTATATGTTCTTTCTCCACAGGCTCTTCGTATTCAACACAATGGGGTACCCAAATATCTTTAAAATGTTTTTTAAGATAGAATTGGTCTAATAATAATAAAGTTAATAATACTCCAATTACAAAATAAATCCCTAAACTAATAAAAAACCAATCTGTGGAGAGATTAAATTTATTTGCAATTAAAATATTCTCAGCCGAACCAAAAGGAGTTAAGGTTGACGCAAGATTGATACAAATAGTCATACCTAATAAAATGGGAGTAGGATTGATTCGTATTTTTTTACCTGTACTAATTATCATTGGAAGAAAAATAATTGCAACTGAAATATCTTCTATAAAAGCCGCACTAATAGTTGAAATTAAACATATTACCCAAAAAAATTGACGTGTATTAGTACTAAATTTTTTAGTAATTCTTAATGCGATTTCATTAAAAATACGTTTATCTTTTAGTACTTCGACAATTGTAAACATTGAGATTAAAAAGAAGACTACTTGCCAATCAATTGCTAGAAAAAAACCTTCAATTGGAACTAGAGTTGGAGAAAAAAGATATGTAACTGTTGCAGCAGCTAACATAGCTAACACACTATAGGTTAAAAAATCTGTTTTTTCACGAAAAAGTGCTATAATTACTATACTAAAACAGAAAATTACAAATAGCTGTAATAATATTATCATTCTCTCTCTTCAGTTTATAATAAGGTAAATTGATTTGGATAATAAAAATAGTGTTCTAAAAGCTAAAAGCATCATTATTTTACATTATATAAGAAATAAAAAAAAAATATTTAATTAATTTAAAATTTAATTTTTCCATAAAAAGTGTATATTACAAAATTCTCGAGCCCAGAGACCTTCTGGTTTAGCAACAGTAAAAGTTGCTTTAGGTTCCATACCAGGTTTCAAGAATCTTCTTTCGTAGCATCCATCTTTACAAATTATTTCAATCCACATAATATAGTGCTCGTTAGTCATAGGATGAGGAGTTCCCATTGAAATCCCTACGTCAACAGTGACCTTATTACCCTCAATCGTGATTTTAGGAACGTGCTTCTCTGTTTTCCAGTCTTTAGTTTGTTCCTCCATTAATATCATTGGTTTTCCACAGCAGATTGTCTCGGGAGAAGCGGGGTTTAAAATCTCGATTACTTTTCCGCATATAGAGCATCTATAGATTTCTTTTTGCTTCATTTTTCTTCTCACTTTTAACCTTTTGTTTGTTAAATCATTTAATTTAATATTTAATGATTTTGATTTTAAATTAAAACTTAATTTAATTTTTTTAGAAATCTTCGCATTTCTTTCTATAGTACTCTCGAGGATGGTCACAAGATGGACATTTAAAGTCTTTGGGTAATTCATCCATTTCAACTTCATAACCGCACTCCATGCATACCCAGACGACTTTTTTACCACGTTTGAAGAAAGCATCATCACCAACTAACTTTAAGAGTTTACCATATCTCTCGGAATGGTGTTTTTCAGCCTTCATAATTGCAAGAACTCTTTTGGCAACGTCAGGATATCCTTCTTTTTCAGCGGTCTTAACAATGTCAGGGTAAAGTGTTTGCCATTCCATATTTTCTCCGGCTATTGCGGATTTCAGATTTTCTATTGTAGTCCCGAGAGTAGTTGGGAATTCTGCATCCGGAATAACTTTCATTTCATCAAATCTTTCTTCCTTCTTAAACTGTTGGAGCATTTTATAGAACCAACTACCATGCTCCTTTTCTTGATCTGATGTTTCATCAAAGATTTTTGATACTAACACAAATCCTTCTTTTTTCGCGACTTTAGAAAAATAGTTATATCTATTACGTGCTTGAGATTCGCCAACGTATGCGGTATATAATTTTTTAGCAGTTTCTTTCATAGTTTTACACCTCAATTTTTTAAATTGGAAATTCGTAATATATGAACATATTTGAATTTATATTATTTCCCCTTTTTTTTAATATTTTTACTTATTTTTTAAAAGCAGAAATTAACAAGATTAAATTAGTTATATAATTCGTTTATTCTTCTTTTTTATGAAGCAACTTACGGAAAAATATTTAAACCATAAAGATAACTGTTTATGTAGAAGATTAGTTTCAATAGAATAGAATTATTATTTGTCCTTATGTCAATCTCGCTATCAAATAAATCTAAAGAATTTCTAAAAAAAAGTAACACATTGAACTTCTTAGTTGATATTATCTTTATTGAGGAGCCATGTACTCAAATATACAACCCAACAGTAGAAAAAATTAAAGATGTTGATTTAGATAAATATAAAGATTTTGAAAAAGTGTCTAAAGATAATTTGATATTATATTTATCTGATTGGTTTATTAAAATTTATGGAAAATTAGAGGAATTCCAATTAGATATAAATGGAATTTTAAAAAAAAGATTAATTATTAAAAATATTAATCCAATTATTAAAAACACATGTAAGGTTGATTAAAAAACAGAATTGTATAATTTATGCGAAATGTAGGTAAAATTTATGAAATTGCCTAAAGAATTGAAAGCAAAGAAAAAACAAAAATTAACTATAAAAAAATCAAAAAGAAAAAGAAAAAAAAAGAATAAATATACTCCTTCAAGTATTAAATCAAAGAGATACGATTCTACACCTAAAAAAAAGTTTACTGAAACTTTTGTTCCCTATTTAATTATAATTGGGGCAGTTTTTGTAGTTATAATAATTTTCATGATAACTTCCCTTGATAATAGGGTGGGAACGGGAGATAATTCAAATCCCTATAAAACCGATATAATCTTTAACACTATTAATGGTGGTACGATTGAATTAGCAGATCATCAAGGGAAAATTATTCTTTTATTTTTCTTTGATTTAGACTGTCCCCCTTGTGGACCTGAGGCAGATATTATAAGTGATATTGATGATGATTATTCAAACAGTCAAGTATTTATACTTCTTATAACAGTACATTCATGGGATTCAAATGATGGTTTAAACCAATTTGCAAATGATCATAATTTAGATCGATCGATAGTTCGTGATGATATTTCTAATATATATGCTTCATCTTTTAATATTGCATATACTCCAACAACTATAATATTAGATAAGGATGGTGGTGAGGTTGAAAGGTTCTTTGGTAATGTTCCTAATCATTATAATCAAATAAAGGATGTTATTGATGCTTTGTAAAATAAAAATAAAAAATAATATTTAATTAACAACATAAAGAAAACAATTTTCTAAAATATGATCGATATATTTCTCTTTTTTTTAGCTATTATTGGAGGTTTAATATCTTTTTTAACACCATGTAATGTAGTTACACTCCCAACCTTTATGCTTTATTTAGCAAGTCAAACCAATACTCCAAAAAAGGCTTTATTAATGAGTTTATTTTTTTCGTTAGGATTTATTTTAATGTTTTCATTAATTGCTACCTTATATATTATTATCTCAGGATTCATAAGATTTACCTTTTGGTTAAAGCTGTTCTCTGGTTTGACAATAATCATTTTATCAATTTACATTTATTTTGCAAAACAGTTTACAAGAACCAAACAGATTTTAAGTTCATCCCAGAATACTAACAACAATCAAAACGAATTAGAATACAATGAAAAAGAAAGCAATTCAAAAACAATCGATGCGAATACTATTGACAATGAATTAATGAAGTATGAAGGGTATGGTGGCTCATTCATGCTTGGATTTTCGATGGGATTTTCATGGATTGGTTGTATTACCCCAATTTATCTATCCATTGTTTTAATAGTGACTGATCAAGCTAATTTTAGTATCGGGATTATTTTATTTATGTGTTATGCTTTAGGAATTATAATTCCTTACCTACTTATTGGAACCTTAATAGGTAAAATTAAACAAATATTTTTTGTTAAATTAATTAAGATTGGTTCCAAACTCCAAAAAATATTTGCAATTATTTTGTTATATATCGGAATTGAGATAACTTTAGCTGCATTTGGAAATCCCGGGTTATTACCTTTTATTTAATTGATAAAAAAAATGTTATTTCGTGTTTTTCTAACCTTTTTTACGTATAATTTAGAGAAAAATCTGAAGATTATTAGATTAATAAAAAGTTGCTGTCATTCTTTCTTCTTCTAACTCTATGGGATAACCTTTCCTATGCCACATCATCATTCCACCTGTTAAATTTCTAATATCTTTAAACCCAGATTGTGCTAGAATTTGAGCTGCCATCATGGAACGAGACCCAGAGTGACAGATTGCTACTATTTCCTCATCTTTATAATCCTTGATAATATCTGGATTATTTAATAACTCTCCTAAAGGAATCAATTTAGTATTTTTTAGATAACCTCCGGGACCTTGATATTCTTGTGGCGTTCGAACATCAATCATAAGAGGTGGTTCGTCTTCAGTACCAATACGTTCAAATAATTCATCAGCAGTGATATCTGAAACTGGAGGTGTATCAGGAGCTCTTAGTTCTTTTCTACTTTTCTTTTTAAGAGGAGTTATAACTTCAATAGGTTGAACCTTTTCTAATGTAGCAATTAACTTCCCTTCTTCTTTTCCAAGATATAATAAATTTACAGCTTCATGCAATTTAGAATAAGCCTCAACACTTGATTTAAATCCAGGATCTGTTGCATATACTTTTAATTTCTTATTTTCTGGTAAGGTTTCAAGGCCTTTAATTAATGAATTCAAAGGTCCAGGACATGAGAGCCCACAAGCATCAACTGTTATATAATCTTCAGTTTCAGTAGCTTTTTCATGGACAAATTCTTCGATAACATTTTCAGATCCACCGCATGCAGCCATGATTTCTTCTGTTGTAGCATTTGCCATCTCAAAAATTTTGAATCCTCCAGTTAATTCATACACTTCTTTAAACCCACTTTGTAGTAGAATTCTTAATGCTAAATAACTCCTATATCCTACTTCACAGTACACATAGATTGCTTTATTATTAGGTATCTCATCTAGACGGCTTCTAAGTTCTTCAATTGGTATGTTTATTGAGCTCTCAATGGTTCTAGCCGCAAATTCTTCTTTAGTTCTGACGTCTAGTAAAATACCACCATTATTATTAATAGTATAAAAATCATGCCAATGCCAAACTGGCATATCTTTTCTAAGATAGTTAGCAGCAACAAACCCAGCCATATTTATAGGATCCTTTGCAGAACCATATGGAGGAGCATAAGTTAATTCTAATTCTTCCAAATCATAAACAGTACCATTAAATTTAATTACAGTTGAGATAACATCAATTCTTTTTTCTGTTCCTGGACCTCCAACAGCTTGAGCTCCAAGAATTTTTCCACTTGGAACTTCAAAAATTAATTTAAAAGTTATTGGAATAGCTCCGGGATAGTACCCAGCATGATTATTGGGATGAATATATATCTTATCATAATTGAATCTTAATTTTTTTAATTGTTTTTCTGTTAACCCTACGGAAGCAACGGTTATATCAAAAACTTTAACAACTGATGCGCCCAAAACCCCCTTATATTCTGAATCTCTTCCAGCAATATTATCTGCAGCTATTCTTCCTTGTTTATTTGCTGGACCCGCTAGAGCTATTGAGATTGGATTCTTTGTTTGAAAATGCTGAACTTGAACAATATCCCCTACAGCATAAATATTTGGTTCAGATGTTTGCATTTTTCTGTCTACAACAACGTATCCCCTTTCTGTCAATTCCAAACCAAGATCTTTGGCTAATGAACTTTCGGGGCTAATACCAATAGATAAAATGATTAAATCAGTCTCTATTATACGACCACTTTTTGTCTTAACAAATGGTTTATCTTTTTCAGTTCTACCGAAAGAATCTATAGGATCTTCTAAAACCAAACAAACTCCATTTAATATTAGTTCTTGATGAATAAATTGCGCTATTTCCTTATCAATTGGTGGCATAACTTGATCTAACATTTCAACGATTTTGACTTTCACTCCTTTCTCCGCTAAATTTTCTGCCATTTCTAACCCAATAAATCCTCCTCCGACGATAACTGCCTTGTTTATATAAGATTTTTCAACATAGTCACGTATTTTTATAGCATCTGGAATAGTCCATACTGTAAAATAAGGAACATTATCAAGCCCCTTAAATGAAGGTACTATTGGTTTTGAGCCGGTTGCTAGAATTAAATAGTCATAATCAAGAGTGTATTCATTCAATTGCTTTAAATCTTTTACTTTAACATTTTTCTTGTCTTTATCTATTGAAATTACCTCATTATTAACCCGAACATCAATATTAAATCTCTCGAGGAATCTTTCTGGTGTCACTAATTCTAATGATTCACGATCTTTTATTATGTTCCCTACATAGTAAGGTAATCCGCAATTCGCGAATGATACGTATGGACCTCGATCTAACATAATTATTTCGAAGTCTTCTCTTAATCGTCTTAATCTAGCGGCAGCAGAAGCACCTCCCGCTACCCCACCAACTATTACTACCCTTTTCATAAAAATAACCTAATTCTTTA
Organism: Promethearchaeia archaeon; assembly: GCA_029856155.1. Taxonomy (GTDB): domain Archaea; phylum Asgardarchaeota; class Lokiarchaeia; order Sigyniarchaeales; family SOKP01; genus Loki-b32. Next base: position 17,875 of record JAHQWL010000064.1, on the reverse strand, counting down.
TTTGTTTACAATCTCTTAAACTATTTTTATAAAGCGATTAATTTAAATTTGGTCATTATAAGTTAGAAAAATTAGTATATAATCTAATATTATGAAAAATGATATTGAAATGGATGTTAATAAAATATTAACCGAAATAAATTCATGTATAGACTGTAAGGATTGTATGGAAGTATGCGATACTTACAAGGTTACTCTCGATGAGTTAAAATCACCTAACGGAAGATTAAAAATTGCTGAAAAAGTTTTTTCTAATAATCCCATAACAGAAGAAGAACGTAAGGGGCTCTATACTTGTACATTATGTGGATTGTGTGATTTAACTTGTCAACAAGAAATTCAAATATCAGAGATTATTCATTCATCAAAAGTTAAGCTTGTGGATGAAAATAAAGCTCCATTAGAAATACACAATAAAATTATAAGAGGTATTATTGAAAAAGATAATTCTGTTGGTGGAAATCCAGAAGATAGATTAAATTGGTTGCCTGAAAGTTATAAAGCAAAAGAATTATTTGAAAAGAAAGACTCAGATACTCTGTTATTTTTTGGATGTATGTCTTCATTTCGTGTAACGGAAAGTGCTCTTGCTCCCTATAAAATTTTAAAACTTGCAGGTTATGATTTTAAAATTTTAGAAGAAGAACCATGTTGTGGAGAATATGTATATTCCGCTGGAAATCTTAATCTTGCTAAGAAGATGTTTCAAGAAAACATTGAACTCTTTAAAAAGATTGGAATAAAAAATTTGATAGTTACATGTGGAGGTTGTTTGTATGCCTTTGATAATGTATACAGAAAATATTTTAAAGATTTCAATATAAAAGTGAGACACATAATTGATGTTATTTATGAGTTGGAAAAAAATAATAAAATTACATTAAACCCATTGAATAAAATAATCACCTACCATGATGCTTGTCGAGTTGGTAGAAAAAATAAAAGTAGTCCTCTTTACTCTGAACCTCGACAGCTTTTAAAAAAATGTGGATTAGAAATCAAAGAATTATCCGAGAATCCAGAAGAATGTCCTTGTTGTGGAGCAGGTTCCGGAATTAGGGGTGTTGATAGTAGTATTTGTATTAAAATAGGTAAAGAATTATTCAACAATATCGAATCTAAAGAAATAGTTACCTCTTGTCCTTTATGTGTGTTTAATTTTAGATATGTTAACTTTAAGAATCAAATGGATAAAGAAAGTAAATATATAACTGATTATATTTTAGAGTCATTAAGAAAATAGAATTTTATTTTTTACTAAATGATTAAAACAATTATAGAAGACCTATTTATAGTAAGAAATATCTCGTTTTGCCCTAAGGTATTTTTTAATTGAAGCAATTAAACACGCTACTAAACCAAAAATTGAAACGATTAACATAATTGTTTCCATATTAGTTGGATATTTATCATCATTAGGTAAAAAATTAAATAATCCATAAGTTGTGAAGTAGTATTCATATCGATTATCATTATTAACCCATGATACATTATATTTACCGGGGTGCATAATCCATATCTTTGTATCGAATATCATTTTCTTATACATTAAATATCCAATAATCGTATAGTCACATGTGTAAGTTTTACCTGTATTTTGATGTATGAATGTAATATTACCAACTATATTATCGTCTATAATCATTGGAAAATATCCTATAGCCATGATTATATATCTATTTGAATATAAATAAGTAGGAGGTACATTTATGACTGTTTCACCAGATGTTGGTCCACCTCCATACCTCCAGATCAATTTTGTTCGTACTGAGATGACAAATATTAACTGGGCTATTCCTATAGAAAGTAGTAAAATCGCGATTATTACGCCTTTTTTGAACGTAACTTCCGGGTCTTTCTTTTTAGAAACTTTCTTTTTGGAATCGGTGTTAATATCATCTCTCCAATCCCATTCTATTTTTTCTTTCAATTGATATTCATTATTATGGTATTTTCATAAAAAAATTGTTTAATGTTCTTTAAGTTTTCTACTAAAATTATAATGCGTTATAATTTCTTGAAATGTTAATCTTTAAATTCCTATAATTCTTTTGATAAATTTCCTAATCGATCTTAGGTCGTTTTTTCCAAATTTAATACATTTCTTTCTTAAATTTTTAACTATATACGTGTACCCAAATCTACTAAAAATTTTCCCCCAGATACAATTAAAATATGTTTATATTGAAAAAACTCTAAAATTTTTTTTACAATGAAGTCTTGTCTATAATTTCTATTAACCCCTAATGATAATTGTACTCTATTTTCTCTCAGCAATATTTGGATTTTTGTTAATTAACACTCCAAGAGAATCAAAATATGCTAGTAGAGTGGTCTTTCACATCCTTCCAAAAATAAAAAAATCTGGAAAGTAAATTGAGATGAAAATTTGAACAAAAATAATAAAAGATATCAAATAATTAAAATTACATTAGATGCCCAATAGGAAAAAGAAAATAATTAACCTCTATAATCTAAAATGACTACTACATCAACGAAAAGCTCATAATTCTCATCTTCATCGAAATCATGGATAATAACCTTTTCAACTTCACCTAGCTCCCCTTTAATTTCACTAAGATCTGATAGATGCACGATTTTTACATCAGATTGTTTCAATTTTTTTGCGATTTCCACAGTTCCGGGGATCTCTTTTGCGGAAGTAATTACTATTACTCTCCCTGTATATTCAGTTAATTTGAGGGCCAATTCTAAAGAATCATCCCCTGTATCAACAATCAAAGTTCTCTTCTCCCTTAGTTCTTCGAGATTAGGAACTTCCGTATAGACCCCCTTTCCCTTAAACTCATCAACACCGAGTATTACTCGTACATCCAACTGACATGAAGTAACTATTTCTACTTCTGGCTTTGTTCCCTCACGATAGTTATTTATCGCAGCTTTTAATGCATCTGCGGCTAGATTTGAACAATGCATTTTGATTGGTGGTAAACCATCTAATTCCTCTGCTACATCGCTTCGAGTAATTTTATATGCATCGTCAAGAGTCATTCCTTTCGCCATCTCAGTTACCATTGATGAAGTTGACACTGCAGATCCACATCCAAAAGTTCTGAATTTGATATCATCAATGATATCTTCCCCTTTGTCGTTTTTTCCTATTTTAAGAAAAATCTCCATTAAATCTCCGCATACTGGGTTTCCAACCTTTCCATATCCATCGGGGTTTTCAATTGAACCTACATTTCGTGGATTCCGAAAATGGTCCATTACCTTATCGGTATATTTATGTACACTCATTTAATTTTCCTCCTCTTTTAATTTTTTTAATAAATCTGAAGATGTAAGCGGTGATAAAATTCTTAATCTTCTTACTATTCCGGGTAATACTTCAACTATTTTATCAATATCCTTCTCTTCAGTATATCTCCCTAAAGACAATAGTAAACTACCATGTGCTTCCTCATGTAATAAACCACAAGAAATTAACGTATGAGATGGCTCTAAAGTCTTTGAAGAGCAAGCAGAACCTGTTGCCACCTCTACTTTTTCATCCTTTAAGGAGAGAAGTAATGATTCACCTTCAATATAATCAAACCGGAAATTAGCATTATTAGGCGTCCTTTGCTCTGGATGCCCATTAAGGTATGACTTAGGTATCTTTAAAATCTCCCTAATTAATTTATCCCTAAGTACTTTTAATCTTGTAGCTTCTTCATTTATTTCTGTTTTCATTATTTCTGCTGCTTTTGCAAAACCGGCTATTCCGGGCATATTTTCAGATCCTGACCTAATTCCCATTTCCTGACCACCCCCAATAATAATCGGATTTACTCTCACACCTTTTTTAAGGTATAAAGCCCCTATCCCCCTCGGTCCATAAATATCATTCGAAGACAAGGTCAATAAATCAAAGGGAACTTTTTGTACATCAATAGGTATGGTACTTTCACTTGCTACAGCATCAGAATGAAACCAGATTTTTTTCTTTTGAGCAATGGCCACAATTTCTTCTACAGGTTGAAGCGACCCAATTTCATTACTTGCCGTAGAAACGGAGATTAGAATTGTCTTGTCAGTTATTAAACGCTCCAATTTGTTTATATTAATGATACCAAATCTGTCTACAGGGACCTTACTCACTATAAACCCTTGTCTCTCTAAAAATTTCCCTATATTTAATATCGAAATATGCTCAATCTCAGAAATTATAATATGATTTCCTTTTTTCTTGTTTCGGAGAGCTGCTCCAATTACTCCTAGATTATTTGATTCAGTAGCCCCAGAAGTAAAGATGATGTTGTCTGGACTTGGAGCATTAATAAACTCAGCTATTTTACGCCGAGATTCTTCTAAAGTATTTGTTGCACGATATCCATAATTATGTAATGAAGATGGATTGCCAAAATCTTCATTAAAATATGGTTTCATAGCCTCAAATACTCTAGGATCTACAGGTTTAGCTGCTTGGTAATCTAAATACGCACTCAATAGATTTACCTTTTTTATTATTTCATTTTCTTAAATATAAATATTAAATCATCGCCATCTCTGCTAAATTCTACTACTTTTGTATCTGTTCTTTTTGCCCATCTTTTAAGATCCTCTTCAGCAGCGGGATCATCAGCAATAACCTTAAAACATTGTCCCATATTTAGAGTTTCACTTAAATTCCTCACTTCAAACAATGGTTCGGGGCAATATAGACCTCTAGTGTCCAAAGTCTCTTTAATCTCTACTCCTTCACTTTGTTCATTATTCATTTTTCAAACCTTCTTGAAAAGATTCTATAATAAGATATTCCTTGAGATATAAACGGTTCAAAAAGAGTATAAATCTTCTCATTATAATTTAGTAAACTTTAATCCTAACTGAGAAAATTGTATAAAACCAATAAAAAAAGATAGTTATATTTTATAAGTTTTTAAACAGAATATACTAAAAAAGAGAAAATTAAAAATATCAAATCAAAATATGCATTTATTCAATTCCTGCTAACCTTTTAATATGTTTCACTCCCTCCACAGCATCATCTGCAAAATCATCAGCTCCAAGTCTCTTTGCAAGTTCCAAATTCAAAGGAGCTCCCCCTACAATCAGTTTAACTTTATCTCGAACTCCTGCTGCTTGTAAAGCTTCATGAACAACTTTTATATGTTCTACAGTCATGGTTAATAAAGTACTTAAAGCGATAATGGTAGCTCCTGTTTCCTTAACTTTTTCAATTATAGCTTTCTCATCAACATCCATCCCTAAATCAATAAGTTCAAAACCAGAACTTAAGAGTAGAGAACCTAGTATATTCTTTCCTATATCATGATTATCTCCTTTTACTGTACCCAGAATTATTTTCACCTTATCTTCTACTTTACCTGAAGCAGCTAATGCGGGTTTCAAAACGGCAAAAGCTTCTTTCATAGTTTCTCCAGCAAGAACAAGTTCAGTTAAATAATATTCCTTTTCTTCATAAAGACGTCCTACTTCATCCATACCCTTTGTTAAAGAGTTTAATATATCAAAAGCATCTTTACCTTCATTTAATGCTTCTTTTACGGCACCTGCAATATCATCAACTTCCAATTCAATTACTAATTCTGTTAATTTTTCAAAATCCATAAAAATCTCTTTCCTTTAAGAAAATCTAATAGTAATAATTATTAAAATAAATTAAAATTATCCTTTAAATCTTATTTTAATAAAAATATACCTAAATCGAAATTTTTTGGATTTTAATACAGAAAAAGAGAGCGAGGGAGATGAGAAAAATTAAAATCTTGAAAGTCTAAGATTTTACAAAATTTAGATAGTTACCATTTTAATTAGGAAATTTCCTCAATTACTCGAATTGTGTAATTTTAGGGGATATTATTTGTATTTTCTCAATCTTCCCTCTAGGGTATAAGTATGATACTTTAATATTTAAACTTAATTCAATTTTAAACTATAATTCTAAAAATTCTTCAAAAATCGCTCTAAAATAATCATTACAAAATTATTTAATAGCGAGTTAGGGTTAAATGTGTAGGTAATGCACTAACAACCATATTTCTTAGTATAAAAATAAATACTTTTACTTATAATATTTGAGATTTGAATTCCTTAATTTTTAAGATATTACTATAATTAAAATTATTGGCACTAAAAATATAAATAAAAAATTATTATAAACATCGTGCCAGAAAAAGAAAATTCTTCAGAGGAAATATTTCAACAAGGTTCAAAAGAAGAGTTAGAAAATATAGCAGATCATAATCTTTTAAAAAATATTAGTAATAAATACGCCATTTTTTCTGAAGGGTTAGTTAAAGATTATGAAATTGGGGACTTTATTGTCCGAGCTGTTGATAATATATCTCTATCCATAGAAAATGGACAATTTTTAGTTATTAAAGGTCCTAGCGGTGCTGGTAAAACTTCACTATTAAATTTATTGGGTGGATTAGATTCACCAAATAAAGGCGTAATTTACAACTTTGGTGTTAAAATATCAGATATGGAAGAAGAATCATTAGCAACTTGGCGATTATTAAATTCCGGATTTATATTTCAAAATTACAATCTCATTAGCACTCTTACTGCTGAGGAAAATGTCATGTTTCCAATGAGCCTTTCAGGTGTTTCTTTTAAAAAACAAAGAGAACGTGCAACAGAATTATTATCAAAAATGAGTCTCAATGATCGAAGGGAGCATTTACCGTTTCAATTATCTGCGGGTGAACAGCAAAGAGTTGCAATAGCAAGAGCATTAGCAAATGATCCCCCTATGATTATTGCTGATGAACCAACAGCAAATTTAGATAAAAACACTAGCAAGTTTATTAGAGATCTTTTTAGAGATTTAAAAAATAATATTAGAACGATTATCGTTGCAACTCATGATGATTTTTTAATAAGTTTGGCTGATAGAGTTATTACTTTTGATGAGGGAAAAATTATTAAAGAAGAAATTATAACGGAAAAGGAGAACTAGGAATTAGAAAACAATATGTCCTCATTAGATTTTGCGTTGAAAGACCTTTACCGGAAAAGGCATACAAATTATCCGTTTCTACTAATTATAACTATAATTATTGCGCTTACTGAGTTTTTAATATATTTTACATCCTCTTTAGGTTTAAGCATATTTATACAAACTGCTTTTGTGAATAAATATTATTTCTCTGGGGGACTTAATTTAATCTATAAACAGTTTAATACTCTAATTCAAATATTGTTGTTATCCCTAACAGTCGCAATTGTAATTACTGTTACAACTACATTAGTTATATCTAAAAAAAGAGACATTGCAATTATGAAATCTTTAGGTACACTTCCCAGAAAATTATATAGTTTTTATTTACTCGAAACTTACATTTTATATTTTATTGGATTTCTATTCGGATTAATTTTGGGATTAATAGCTTTTGGAATATTCGCTTTAATTATGACCTTTTTTAATTTTCCTATAGTTTTACAGATTGATTTAATATACACTCCAATTTTGTTTTTTTGTTGTATTATAGGTATTTTTTTAATAACTGGATATACTCTTAGGAAAATTGGGAAACAAAATATAGTCTATACTTTCTCAAAGGATATACCCCATGATTATGATGCATCTAAAAAATTAACACTTATCCCAAAATGGTTAACTTCAATAGGATTTAATATAAAAATTGCGGTAGTTAATACATTGAGGAAAAAAGGGGAATTTAAGAGATATTTAATATTATTCTCAATAATTGGATTAATAATCTTTACTTTAGGTTTGGGAACAATTGTACTAAGAACATCATCTCAAGAGTGGATTCAAAAATCACAAAGTGAAAACATAATAATAATCGGACATGAAGATGTAGTTTATAATTATTCATTAATGTATAGAATGTTTTCTGATCCTACCCTATTAGTAGAAGAAGCTAATATTAACTTTATAGCATCAGATTATTTATTTAATTTAAGCGACTTGAGTGAGCTTTATGAAATTGAAGAAATCGAAAGAATTGATGAACGTTTGATTAACTTTTATGATGTAGAAGAAATTCCCGGGATTTATATTCATGATGATGATTCATATGAAATTATTGGACACCATCGAATAGATAATATACCAATTATAGGTGTTAACCCCGAACATGTAATTCAAAATTTTGAGATTGAAGGAACATTTTTTACTGAAGAGAATGCTTATGATAATATGACTATTGGAGATAGCTTAGCTTACAATTTATTTGATTATGCATTATATCAAAGTTTAAGACTTAATTCTATTGGATCAACATTCCACATTAGTGGTATTGTCATTGATAGCTTTTATTCTGGTTGGGCTGGCTACGTAGGATTGGATATCATCCAGCCAGCACTAAATTTATCAACAGAAATTAATCTTGTAGCATTAAAATTAAGAGATGGAACATATAATATAATACGAAATACAATTGAAAATGTAACTAATAGCATTGGTGAAAATTTCACTTTCTTGAAATTAGATGAAACGTTCCAAACTAATTTAAATTATTTAAATAATTTATCGATCTACCCGATTTCGTTAATTCTAGTGATTTCAATAGTGACTATTTTATCACTATACAATTATCAGAAAGCAGGGATAATGGAGAAAGCAAAAGATTTTCTAATTATGCGTGCAGTTGGCTCAAAAACTAGATCCTTAAAAAAAATACTTTTTTTGGAGTCATTATTTATTCTATTACCCTCTTTACTTACAAGTTTAGCAATAGGAATGATAATAAATTCTTTATTTTTATTTAACCGAGTCTATTTGCCCCCCTTATATATCCCGTTCATGGTTTTCATGATTTTATTTGTTATATTTATCATCTTTAATTTTTTAAGCCTTTTTCCGATTATAAAGAAAATTAACAATTTTTCTATTAAAGATTTTAATATGTATTAATGAATTTTTTTTAAATTATTAGAAAATGATAATATGGATACGACATTAATAAGTTAAATTTTAATTTCTAAAATTGTATTAATAAATTAATTTCTAATAAAATGGTGATTCTTCTCTATGACTGAAGATGCTTTAAAAAATAAAATCAGAGAATTAGAGTTAGAATTAAAGAAAAAAGATCAAGAGATCGAACATCTTGATGATATTATTGAAGAACTTCAAGATAAAATTATGGAATTAGAGGATCTTAAAAAATTAGAAGATGGAGCGACAAAAAAAAGTAAAAAAATACAAGCTGTTGAATCGAGGTTTGCATATGAACTCGAAGAAAAAGATAGACAAATACGTGATTTAAAAAACAGTATGGGTTTTTTAAGAAAAGAGAAAGTACAATTTCAGCAAGAAGTAGAAAAAATGAAATCTGAGACAGACTCATCTGTTATTAGAGTTGAAGATTTAAGAGTCAAATCGCCACTAAATGTCTTGGTAAAAGATTTACAAGAAAAAGTGAATAAACAAAATTCAATAATTAATAGATTAATGTCTAAAAATACTACTAGTGGTGAAGATTTCAGTGAAAAATTGATTCAAAAAGACGAAGAAATTGTAATTTTAAAATCAGAAATTGCAGAGTTGAATCAAAAACTAAAAGATCTTAGTTCTCCATCTGAAAAGAGTAGCGATTCAATAACTAAAAAACTAATCGACGATCTTCAAAATCAATTAACGAAGGCTAAAAGACAAGTAGTTGAATTAAAACAAAAACTTGAAAAATCTGATAAAAAAAATAAAAAACAAGAGAAAAATTTTCCCGAAACCCAAGATTTTAAAAAAGAAATCAATGGATTAAAAGAAAAACTCGAGGCAAAAAACAATGAAAATAAACTTTTAAAAGAAGAAATTGTGGTTTTAAAAAAAGCTGAAATTGCTGAAAAGTTTGAACAAAATGGGAGCCCTTCTAATGATATGATCAAAACATTAAAAGAAGATCTCCAAACTAAGTTAAACCGGTCAAAAATCCAGATTAAAGCACTTCAAGAACAACTTGAAAAATTTAAGACTGGAAAACCGGTAGAATCGGGAGAATCTCAAAAGGATTTGGAAGGTAAATTAAAAATGCAAAGAGAGATGGCAATCTTTCTTCAAAAACAATTAGAAACAAAAGAAGGAGAAATTGAAACAATTAAAAATGAAGCTGTACAAATAAAAGCAAAATATAGGCAATTAGAAACTCAATCTAGAATAAAAGATCAAAAACTTAGCGAATTACAGCGTCAGTTAGATAGTATGAATGTTCAAACTCAAATTCACCCTAAAAAGGAGGATCCCGACATAGCGTTGAGAGTAAGAGAACTTAAGAATAAAGTTGATAATCTTAGAAAACTTAATAATGAACAAAGATTAGAGATTTCTCAGTTAAGAAAAAAAATCTAAATCTATTATGGAATTAATTATTTTAGGAAGCGCTGCTGCAATTCCTATTAAAAACCGCAACTTATCCTCTATAGCTATTAAATTTAAAAATCAGACTTTAATATTTGACTGCGGGGAAGACTTCCAACGCAAATTTGCTGAAGCTTCTCTAAAATTTAATAGGCCATTAAAGATCTTTATTACTCATTTTCATGGAGACCATATTATTGGACTCCCCGGATTTTTATTTCGATTGAGTTTAAATGATAGAACTGCACCAATGATGATTTTTGGGCCTCGAAATCTTTTTCTCTATTTATTTCTCCATAAAAAAATCCTCGGATTAAAAGCTAACTATCCAATTACGATTTTTGAGATTGACCATCAAAATAAGGAATTAATAGAGTTTGAGGGATTAGATTCAGAAGTACCAAAAAGATCAATTCAGATTAATGATAATATCATATTTGATTCTAGATATTTTTCCATAAAATATGCTTTAGTGGAACACTCAATAATTACATTTGCATATGCTTTTGTAGAAAAGCCTCGCTATGGTAAATTTAACCCAATTAGGGCGAAAGATCTAAACATTCCTGAAGGTAATCTTTGGAAAACCCTCCAAGAAGGAGAAGTTATTGAAATTAATGGGAAAATTATTGATCCCGTTAAAGAGGGAATTATCGACCCAAAAAGACCGGGAAGAAAAATAACTTACTCTGGAGATATGAAGCCGAGCGATTCTTTGATAGATTTAGGAAAAGATTCTGATATTTTAATTCATGAGGCAACTTTCGCAAAAGCATTAGCTGCTACAGCCGAAGAAAAAAAACATTCAACTTCAATTGACGCAGCAAATGATGCAATAAAAATGAATGCAAAACAATTGATTCTCACTCATATTTCTTCACGATATCAAGAAGATGCTATAAAATTACTAGAAGAAGCTAAAGAAATTTTTCCAAATACCATAATGGCTGAAGATTTACTAAGAATAGAATTAAAATAATTTGATTTTAATATTTAATTATTAAAAATTACTGGTTTTATGATGATTATTAACAACTTCTTTTTTTATTAACTTTTTAAAATCAAATAAACATTGTGAATTTTTCAATAAATTATCGGAAATGCATAACATATTTACAGCATCATTCATTTTTTTAAATAGTTCAATTGAACTGAAAAAAAAATTTAATTTATGTAAAAATTGGTTTTAAAATTGACCGAAGGTACAGTTAAATGGTTTAATAACCGTAAAGGTTATGGATTTATAGCAACTGAAGAAGAAGGAGACATATTCGTTCATCACAGCGCTATTGTGAAGAAGAGTGATGAATTTGCCTCACTAAATGAAAATGATAAAGTAGAATTTGAGATCACTCAAGGTGATAAAGGTCCTGCTGCCAGTAAAGTAGTGGTAACTGAAGCAGCTCCTCCTCAAATTCGAGATTTTCGATATTAAGCTTCTTTTTGTTACAAATCAATAAAATATAATAATATTTAATAAGTAGTAGGTAGTAATTAGTAAGACCTTGTTCTGCGATTGTTATCGAATCTTATCTTTTTTTTATTTCTTAAAAAAAATTTTTTTTAGAAGAGGGGGATGTTATTAATGTCCAAACTTTTAGGAATTCTTCTATTACGTTCTAAATAAGAAACTTCATGTCGTAAATATCTCCAAGATATTTCGCATTTCTCTAATTTACCCTCAACAGCTGTTTCAAATTCCCAAGGATTAATTACAATTAAGTCCCCTTTTCTTATCCACACTCTTTTTTTAATTTTCCCTCGGATTCTTCCAATACGGCGTTTTCCATCTTCACAATAAACACCCATCCGTTCTTGACCAAATATCTCAACAACCCGCGCAAACATTTCTCCATTCTTTCTATAAGGCATTTTTACTCTCGATACTGCTGGAGTTGGAGAGGGAGTGTAGCTCCTCCGTCCTTTTTTTTGTTGTTTTTTTTTCATCTTAGGCATATATATTCTACTCTTTAGTTCTTCTAGCTAGTTAATATTATAAATTCGATTTACTGTAAATGTAAAGAATTATTCTTTTTATTTGAAGTTAAAATCGGAATATGCTTCGCATAAAACTCGCAAGATGCGAATTGAAAATTTAAAATTCAGTTAAATTTAAAACATATCTTTATAATTTAATAGGATAATAATTACTTCTTTTTAGTTTTTTCTAAATAATTTGAAATAATCACAATATAAATCGGAAAGAACATGAAAGAATAGACCAATTATCGGAATTTTAAGGGAAAAGTGAAAATATTAACTCTATATTTTGATTTTAAATTTCGATTGGGAACAAAACTAGAAGAAATTTACGTGGAAAAGGATTGATATAGTTAAAATTGAAATATATTAATTTAGCTTTATAGTATTCATATTACAAAGAGGATTACAAAAAATTTTAAGAGGAAATAAATCGATTCTCCCAAGGCAACCTATTATCAACTCCACAGAGAAAAGAGCGAGCACTCTCATTAAAACTTTTCAATAGAAGCCTTCCATTCACATTTTCAAACATATACACATCATCAGTTTCCCATCCCAGACTCACAATTTCCTCATAACTAATCTTAAGATCAATCATTTGCATTACCTCAAATAAACCATAAGGTCCCTCACCATAATATCCCCATGCTAACCCTGACATCCATAATTGACAATTCTCTCCAATTATGATAACATATTGATGCATAAGATCAGGATTTAACACCCATTCATCCTCTGCATAATAGAGTATAACGTATTTTACCTTTCCTAATTCTTTAAAATGGTCCTTAAAGAATTTAAGAGAGGCACGCGTAACACCATCTCCTTCTTCCTGCTTAATTATTCTCATCTTATTTTTCGCTTCATTATGAAGATCGATTGACAAATATGTTTCACCTTGTTTTTTAATAACTTTATAGGCGAATCTATTTAAAGAAAAATAATTATTTAGATTGTTTCTTTACAAACAAGAAAAATTTTCCCGCAATTTTCTAAAATAACTTACTGGAATGCTTAATAAAATTGATATGATGCTAATTAATCCAATGATAAGTAATAGATTGTAAATTGGTATATCCATTCGGAAAAAATATCTCACATGTGGAGGAATCTCAGTAAAATAGCTTGCATCAAGTGAACCAAGAGATACTAGAATATCTTGATCTGTTAAAAGCACAAATGTTGTATCATACGCAAGTTTATCAACATTATAATTTGATACGTCTAAATACTTGACTACATAATATGAATTGCTCAGATCATCAACTGTTATAGTGATATTACCAACTCGAGTTCCTATGCAAGGTGCATTATTCCACGTAATGTTACTCCAATATACTGTTTCTGAGCAATTATATACCTGAATTATGACATCTTCGGTTAATGCCCTCAAAATTGTAAATACACCTCCAAATTCTACTCTTAAATTCTTCTCAGGTGCCCTCACCCAAGAAAACTCAAAACTTACATATGCGATACACATCATTCCTGGGGTTCCACTAATCTCTAGAGGGTTATAATACATTTTCACTACACTATCTGGGTATTCCTCTTCTATGTATCTGTTCTTGTGGCAAGTAATAATTCTTGTATTTGGATGATAATAAGCCCATAAACATAATACTATTATTATACCAACTAGGATTGTCGCTATATTAGGTGTTTTCTTCATTTTATTACTGGTTAGAATATAATTTTGACATTTGAGTCTTCAACTTACTATTACTCATGAATTTTTATCTTATTGTATCTATATAAAGAAAAAGTGTTGACTCTGATTTATACAAAAGGAGTGTAAAAGATTTGTAACCCAAGATTTTGAGAATTTTTCCCGATATGAGCCTATTCATAATTAGAGACTCTCCTATACTTTATAAAATCCAAATAATAAGACATAGGTGGGATGTATCATAAAAGTGAAGCGGTAAAACGAGCATAATTAATATTATGAAAAAAATTATCAAAAAAATATTCGATTGGGGGGATAATAATAGAATAGATGAAATAACAGCTAGGTTAATATTTACTGGTCGGTACCTTCCTCCAAATGCCTGGAACCAACATAATATTAAATATAGACCTTGGTGGGAACATCTAGAAAATTTCTTAGACGATTTTTATTAGAAAAATAAAAAGAATCAAAAAAACTATATTTGAGGTTATCCTCCAGCGATCTCCCCGCTCCACTTTAATTAAGCGAAGCTATGGGGAAGGATAACCACTTCTGATTGCTCAGTGATAACTGTATCTGGTGTAGCCTTTTTCCCATTCACCAAGATTCCAAAATATTTATTTTCCAAGTTGAGTTCTTGTAATAGGTCAGCCACGGTCATTGTTTTTTCTGGTTTGAAGGTTTCATACAGACCAGTATCTAATAATTCAGAAACTTGTTTTATAACAATCACCTACATTTTATTATTATTATTAATATACACGTTATCGTATTTAATATTATTTCTTTAGATATATTCGTTTCAGAATGCTGTGAATTTTTGTTTTTGAAGTAGTTATGGCATTAATTTAAGTTTTTCTATATAGCTTTTTATTTATAGGAAAACTGAATAGATAAAGTATGGGTTTTAAACAAAAACCAATTTTTTTTATTTTTACATTACTTTCTATAAATAGGCTTTACTTAATTTGAGGAGATTATAAAATTATTGAAGAAGATGAATTCATCGATTATACAGAGTATTTAGATAAAATAAGACAATATGAATCTAAAATTCAGCAATTAACTGATCCAATAGAGAAAGAAAAGACAATACGAGAAATGATTTCAGGAGCGATTAATTTCTCTAAAGAAATTACTGAATCTGGAGAATATTTTGAAGCAGGAGAGTTTCTTTTTTCTGTAGCTGAAATCATGGAAAACCTAAATTTTGCCGAAGCACTCAAATTATACAACCAAATTATTGAACTCTATAAAAAATTAATTATTGATTATAAGCTTCAAGCGAAATTACATGAAATTGCTGAGTTATACTTACGAATAGCAGATATTTATCATGAGAAAATAGTAGATTTACAAGCTGAAAAAAAGAATATTTTAAACAGTATCAAATTTCTAAAACAAGAAAGTAAACTTTTAAAAGAATTTAATGAAACCAGAAAACTTGCCCAGAATTATCAAAATATAGCAGAATTATTTTTAAAATTTTCAGATTATATGAATGCTATAAAATACTATGAGAAAGTTATCAAAATTTCAAAACTTCATAATTATTTTGATATGCTTTCCTTCTCTTATCAACAAATAGGATCTTGTTATGAGGAAATCGATGATTATAACAAATCTCAAGATATTATTTTGGATGGTGTAGAACATTTCTCAAATTTAGCAACTCAATATGAAGAAAAAAGCGATGGTTTAACTTTAGCTCAAATATATCAGATATTAAAGAATCTCTATAGCATTTTGGATAAAGCAGATCAATATACTATTTTCTCCAAGAAAGAAGCTGGAGCATATATAGATTTAGCAGAAACTATAGAAAAAAATAAAGAAAACTATCATAAAATTGCGCGATATTACCGAGGTGCCGGGTTATGTTATCAAGACATTCAAAATAATTTAATTGAATGTGCTTCTTGTTTTATATTAGCTGGAAATTTTTCAGAAAAAATTGAGGATTTTAACCAAGCTGCGATAAATCTTGTTGATGCTGCTAACGTATTTAAAGAATTGAAAAACTTTGAAATGGCTTATAAACATTATGTTAAAGCAGGAGATAATTTTTGGAAAATTGGGAGTATAAACGAGTCCACAGAGAGTTATTTAAACGCATATGATATCGCTATCGAAGGTGAATTAGAATTTAACAGATTTGGGATTTTTAATCAAATAATTAGAGGATTAAATAAAATTGCTAAAGAAGGATTAAAAAATAAGCAATTTTTTACTGCTGCAACTCTTATTTTAGAAAGCATAAAATTTTATGAACAATTGGATATAGCCAAGGATTTTCTTTTGAGAGAAATGGTTAATAATCTTTATCGCTACTATTATAGAGCTGCTAACCTTAAAAAAATTGGTCATTCTCATATAGTTCAAAGCTATGTCCTCGCTTCTATCTCCTGTATATTAAACGGAAAATTAGAAAAAGCATGGGAAGTTATCTCTGAAATTGAAACTGAAGGAAACACAGTTAGAAAATACAAAGAAATTATAAGAATAATGATTGAACAAGTTTCCGAAGGGAAAGAAGTAGCATTAGATGTTTTCCCCTATAATTTAAGAAGGTTAATAGAAAGCTCTGAAGAAATAACATTCTTATTGAAATTATTTAAAGGATTTAAAATTACGTAAATCTACAATTTTGTATAGTTTTATTGGGTGATTTACTAAGCGTAAATATTTAATCTAATTCTCCTATGTTAATATTAAAAATTTATCTTCAAATCATCTTAAAATATATATGATACCAAATAATATCGCTACACACTACCTTTTTGATGGTCAAGCTTTAAATGTAATCGGGTGTTCAAGATCAGGTGGGATGTGTCTCTATCAACCATTCTATGATTCATTAAAAAATGGAAAGATTTTCGGAGAAGCTTTTAAAGATTGGTTTAATAACCCTGAAATTATCACATTTAATCATTGGGAAGAAGTATATGGTTTGAAATTTTTTGGAGATCCATTATTAACAATAGATATAACTTAGAAATTATAAAATAAAGCAAGTTTTAAATATAAATTTTAATAAACCTTCTTTTCTTTATTTTTTACACTTTATTAATTATAAAGTTCTAAAAAAAAATGAATGATAAGACAAGTAAAAATGTCGTTCTAAGTTTTGACCTTGATAATACTTTAATCAATAACAGGGATGGAATTGTTGCTTCATTTAATTATGCGTTAAATAAATATAACTTGCCAATATTGGAGAAAACAGAAATTGAATTTATGATTGGAACACCTTTAAATGAGATGTTTGATAGTGTTTCAAACTTCGACTCTTCAAAATTAGTTTATGCTTTTAGAGAATATTATGGGAGTAAAGGTATTTATCAAGCAAGTCTTTTACCTGGTGTTAAATCTAAATTAAAAGAATTATTTGATTTATCATATACCTTGGGTATAATAACATCCAAAAAGCAAGAAATGGCAAAGAGAGTCATTGAAATATTAAAAATTCAGAAATACTTTGACTATGTGATAGGAGAAACAGAAGAAACAAAAGAATTGGGAAAATTAGATCCAAAACTAAAAGAACTTATAGAAAAAACCTACCCTGAACATAATATTGTAATCATTGGGGATCATCCTAAAGATGTTATGCTTTCTAATAATTTAAATTGTCCCTTTATTGGGGTTTTAACGGGGCACCATTCATCCGAGCAATTAAAAGAAATTAAAAAAGGAAAAGTACTAATAATAAAATCAGTTAGTGATTTAACTAATGATTTAATATTATCTTTAATTTAAAACTGTATTCTGTCTTCAGATAGTTAGTATAAAAAAGAGAAAAAAAATCCTTGCGAACTAAAGTTCGCTTCTAATCACTAAAATTTTTTCCTTGCAACACAAAGTCTAACTGTTCTGCGAGGCTTGAAACATGTTCTCCCAAAAACCCAAGTTCTTCTATGTCA